>NZ_JBITII010000002.1:0-973486 GCF_044458845.1 Streptomyces sp. NPDC050416 | reverse complement strand
GTTGATAGGCCGGATATGGAAGCCAGGTAACTGGTGGAGTTGACCGGTACTAATAGGCCGAGGGCTTGTCCTCAGTTGCTCGCGTCCACTGTGTTGGTTCTGAAACCACGAACAGCCCCATGCCCGGGTCACGGGTGTGGTGCGGCTGGACAGTTTCATAGTGTTTCGGTGGTTATAGCGTAGGGGAAACGCCCGGTTACATTCCGAACCCGGAAGCTAAGCCTTACAGCGCCGATGGTACTGCAGGGGGGACCCTGTGGGAGAGTAGGACGCCGCCGAACAATTTTTGGGAAAGCCCCCGCATCTTCGGATGCGGGGGTTTTCTGCGTTTAGGGTCTAAGCCATGCGCTATGACCTCGTGATCTTCGACAACGACGGTGTCCTCGTCGACAGTGAGCCCATTTCCAACCGGCTCCTGGCCGCCTATCTGACCGAGCTGGGCCACCCCACGTCGTACGAGGATTCCATCCGGGACTACATGGGCTCCGCCATGCACCGCGTACACGACCTGGTGGAGGAGCAGACCGGGCAGCGGCTGCCGGTCGACTTCGATGACGTGTTCCACGCGCGTGTCTTCGCCGCTTTCGAGCGGGACTTGAAGCCCGTGGCCGGCGTCGAGGAGGTGCTGCAGAAGCTCGCCGCCGACTCCGTGCCGTACTGCGTGGCGTCGTCCGGGAGTCATGAGCGGATCCGGGTGGGGCATCGGACGACCGGGCTCGACCGGTGGTTCGACGAGGGGCGGATCTTCAGCTCGGAGGATGTGGGCAGGGGGAAGCCGGCTCCCGATCTGTTTTTGTACGCGGCCGAGCGGATGGGGGTCGCGCCGGAGCGGTGTGTCGTCGTCGAGGACAGTCCGCTGGGGGTCCAGGCGGCGGTCGCGGCGGGAATGGACGTGTACGGGTTCACCGCCATGACGCCGGCGGAGCGGCTCTCCGGGGCCGGGCGGCTCTTCTTCGACATGAGGGAGCTGACGGAACTGCTCATGTGAGGCATGGAAGCTGAGTCAAATTCACCTTTGGCTGGATCTACCCATGAGTAAGCCTGGGCCCTACGCTCGCGGCCATGACTGATGTGCTGCGGCGCGGCAGGGCCTCGTTGGCGTTCAGCTTCTTGGTGCAGGGGGTCGCCTTCGCTCTGCTCGTGACGCGGATTCCGGCCATCCAGGACCGGTACGGGGTCTCCGACGCGCTGCTGCCCGCTTTCCTGGCGGCTGTGCCGATCCTCGCCGGGGTCGGGAGCGTGAGCACCGAGCGGCTGGTGAAGCGGGTGGCGCCGAGCCGGCTGCTGCGGTGGTCCCAGCCCGTGGTGCTGCTGGCGCTGCTCGGGGTCGGGGCCGGGGAGCGGATGGTGGAACTGGGCGTCGCGCTCGCGGCGTTCGGGCTCGCCGTCGGGGTGCTGGACGCGTCGATGAACATGCTCGGGGTGAGTCTGCAGCGGTCGTACGGGCGCAGCATCATGCTCAGCTTCCACGCGGCCTACAGCCTGGGCGGGATCGTGGGGGCCTCGCTGGCGTGGGTGGGGGCGCACTGGGAGCTGGCGCTGTGGGTGTCGTATCTGCCGGTCGTGGCGGTGCTGCTGCCGGCTGTGCTGGTGGGGAGTCGGTGGTACGTCGACGACGGGGATGCGGCGTCGTCGGTGGGGGAGGAGGCGGCGGAGGGGAAGGCGCCGGGCGAGGGCCAGGTCGTCGTGTTCAAGTGGCTGCTGCCGTTGTGTCTGGTGATGACCGTGGCGTACATCGGGGACTCCACGGTCTCCAACTGGAGCGCGAAGTACCTCCAGGACGTGCTGGGGAGCTCCGAGCAGATGGCGACGGTGCCGTACAACGTGTACATGGTCACCACGCTGCTGGGGCGGGCGATCGGGGATCTCGGGGTGCGGCGGTTCGGGGCCGTCGCCGTCGTGCGGGCGGGGGCGCTCGTGGCGGCGGGCGGGTTCGCCGTGGTGGCGGGGGCGCCGGGGGCCTGGGTGGGGATGCTGGGGTTCACGCTGCTGGGGCTGGGGTTGTGTGTGCTGGTGCCGCAGACGTTCGCGGCGGCCGGCCGGTTGTTCCCGGGGGCTTCGGACGCTGCCGTCGCGCGGCTGAATGTCTTCAACTATGTGGGGTTTTTGATCGGTTCGCCGTTGGTCGGTGCGCTCGGGGACCTGTGGAGCTACCGCGGGGCCATGCTCGTGCCGATGGTGTTGGTGCTGGTGACGCTCGTGTACGCCCGGTCGTTCGCCCCTCAACCGGACCGATACGGTGGCGGACATGAGCGGCCGCGCACAGCTGATGTGGGACGAGGCAGTAACGGGCTATGACTTCGGCCCGGGCCATCCGATGGACCCGGTCCGGCTGGCCCTGACCCGGAGGCTGGTCGACGCCTTCGGGCTGGACCGGGAGGTGGACGTGGTCGCCGCCAAGGCGGCCGGGGAGTCGACGTTGCGGCTCGTCCACCGGGTGGACTACATCGAGGCCGTGAAGGCTGCGTCGGAGGAGCCGGGGGCGGCGGACCAGTCGTACGGGCTGGGGACGATGGACGATCCGGCGTTCGCCGGAATGCACGAGGTGTCGGCGCTGATCGCGGGACAGTCGGTGGCGGCCGCGGAGGCGGTGTGGCGCGGTGAGGCGCAGCACGCGGTGAACTTCGCGGGCGGGCTGCACCACGCGATGCCCGGCGGTGCGTCGGGGTTCTGCATCTACAACGACGCGTCGCTCGCCATCGCCCGGCTGCTGGAGCTGGGGGCGGAGCGGGTGGCGTACGTCGACGTGGACGTGCATCACGGGGACGGGGTGCAGGCGGCGTTCTGGGAGGACCCGCGGGTGCTGACGATCTCGCTGCACGAGCATCCCCGGACGCTGTTCCCGCAGACCGGGTGGCCGGAGGAGACGGGCGCCGACAGCGCGGAGGGGTCGGCGGTGAACGTGGCGCTGCCGGCCGGGACGGGGGACGCGGGCTGGCTGCGGGCGTTCCACGCGGTCGTGCCGGAGCTGATCGCGGACTTCCGGCCGCAGGTGCTGGTGACGCAGCACGGGGCCGACACGCACTTCGAGGATCCGCTGGCGCATCTGGCGGTGTCGCTGGACGCGCAGCGGGCGGTGCAGGTGGCCTGTCACGACCTGGCGCACGAGTACGCCGACGGGCGGTGGGTGGCGCTGGGCGGGGGCGGCTATGCCGTGGTGGACGTCGTACCGCGGTCGTGGACGCACCTGGTCGGGATCGCCGCAGGCCGCCCGGTGGAGCCCGAGGCGATGATTCCCGAGGGCTGGCGGCAGGAAGTGTTCGCCCGGACGCGGCAGTTGGCCCCGGCGCGTATGACGGACGGGCGCTGGCCCGTGGCCTTCCCCGGCTGGGAGGAGGGCTACGACCCCGCGGACCGGCTGGACCAGGCGGTGCTGGCGACCCGGCGGGCGGTGTTCCCGCTGCGGGGGCTGCTGGCCTGACCCATGGCCGTGCTGTCCCGACCCACGGCCGCCGGGGGCTGGTAGGCCGACCGTGCGGTGTTCGCCCGTTCCCGGGACACGTGGGGCCCGTGTCGCGCACGATCTCCTCGTGCTGACCCCCGAAGCCCTTCGTGCGCACCTGGTGGGCGCACGCCTCGCCGGGACCGTGGCCACGACCCGTGAGGAGAGCCTGCGGAGTTACCGGCTGTTCGCCGCCCGGGATCCCCGCGTGCTGCTCGGGCTCGATCCCGAAGGCGCCTGGAGCCAGCGGGAGGTGATCGAGCTGATGGCGGACCGGTGCGGGGTCTCGGCCGATCCCCGTCGGACTTCCGGTCAGGACGTGATCGCTCCGGAGCGCACCCTGGCCGCACTGGACGCCTTCGCTGAGCGTCTCGCCGAGGCCGCCCGGCGGAGCGGGCCCGTGCTCCTCGGCACCGGGCACCCCCACCGGCTGCTCGGTTTCTACGCCGCTGTCGCAGACGCGCTGTCGGCGGCGGGGTGTGCCGTCCTCACCCCGGCGCAGGGTCGCTGTGTCGACATAACGACCCGGTTCGGCCTACGTACGTACAACCTCGACTACGTACGAGGAGTCGCGCTGGTGCGGAGATCCGGCGGGGAACGCCCCGGTTGTGAGCCCGGCGCACATACGCACTCACCTCTCCCGGTTCGTACCGTGTTGGCCGCTGCCGCGGAGGCCGGCGGACCCCTTCCCGAGCTGGTCATCGGGGACCACGGGTGGGTCTGCGGAGCAGGTCAGCTGGGGTTCGAGGCCATCGGGGCGGCCGATACGGACGACCCCGCCCCGTTCGTCGGTGAGGCGGAGGGGTGCGTCTCCGTCGTCGTTCCACTTGATGACGGTGTGCGGTCTGATTACTACCTGCCGCTTACCCGCTACGTACTCAATCGGGCGTGTCTGTCACAGTAGGCCGCCGATGGGTGCACCTCTTCCCCACTCGCATCACCCGCCCCTACATTGGGGAGTGAGCACGCAGCGACGAAGAGTCACCGGAAGGGGAAGCCGGTGGCCGTCGAGTGCGGAAGGTTCAGGTGTGTCATGGCTGCAGCTGGCGAGAGGCCTCTGAACGAGGTTCAGTTCCTTACCGTGGCGGAAGTCGCCTCGGTGATGCGAGTGTCGAAGATGACCGTGTACCGGTTGGTGCACAGCGGTCATCTGCCCGCGATCCGTGTGGGGCGGTCCTTCCGCGTCCCGGAGCAAGCGGTTCACGAGTACCTCCGCGAGAGCTACGTGGGGGTGGAAACCGCCTGACGGCTGGGGCGGGGTGATCCCTCACAGGGCACTCGGGATCACCCTGGCCTCCTCGATTACGACCTCAGCGCTCGGGCGGGTAGGCTAGCCCCTCGTAGGTCGTGTGGGCCCATGGCGCCCAAACAACCGAGTGATGAGAAGTGAGCGAGGGTAGTCGTGGGCTCTGTTATCAAGAAGCGGCGCAAGCGGATGGCCAAGAAGAAGCACCGCAAGCTGCTCAAGCGCACGCGCGTCCAGCGTCGCAACAAGAAGTAAGTTCGCGACGCGGACGCCGCGAGAGCGTTGCTGTGGCCCCCCACCCACCGGTGGGGGGCCACACGCGTTCCGGCTCCTGCGTCCGGCTGCTTGTCGTCACTTCGCGCATCGGGGGGTCATCACAGCGCAACCCCGACCCGCTAAGTTGGCCCCACGGGGGAACGCGGCGGGGCAAGAGGTTTTCTGGAAGGAAGGCGCTGATCTTGGGCAAGGTCGTGCTCGTGACCGGTGTGGCCCGCCAGTTGGGGGGCCGGTTCGTACGGCGGATCCAGCGTGATCCCGACGTGGACCGGGTCGTCGCCGTGGACGCGGTGCCGCCCGAGCACCATCTGGGCGGCGCGGACTTCGTCCAGGCCGACATCCGGCAGCCCGGAATCGCGCGGGTGCTCGCGGAGACGGGCGCCGACACGGTCGTCCACCTGGACGTGACGGGCACGCCGCTGGGCAGCGGCAACCGGGCCTCCTTGAAGGAGACCAACGTCATCGGCACCATGCAGCTGCTCGGTGCCTGCCAGAAGTCCCCGAACGTACGGCGGCTGGTCGTGAAGTCCAGCACCAACGTCTACGGGTCCGCGCCCCGCGATCCGGCCGTCTTCACCGAGACGACCCCGCCCAAGTCCCTGCCCAGCGGCGGCTTCGCCAAGGACACGGTGGAGGTCGAGGGCTATGTCCGCGGCTTCGCTCGGCGCCGGCCCGACGTGGCCGTGTGTGTGCTGCGGTTCGCCAACATCCTGGGCCCGACCGCGGACACTCCGCTCGCCTCGTACTTCGCGCTGCCGGTCCTGCCGACCGTGTTCGGCTACGACCCACGGCTGCAGTTCGTGCACGAGGACGACGTGATCGAGGTGCTGCGCATCGCCTCGCACGAGCCGCGGCGGGGCACGCTCAACAGCGGCACCTTCAACATCGCCGGTGACGGCGTACTGCTGCTCTCCCAGTGCTCCCGTCGCCTCGGGCGCCCGACCGTTCCCCTGCTGCTCCCGGCGGTCACCTGGGCGGGGTCGCTGGTGCGTACGCTGGGCATGACGGACTTCTCGCCCGAGCAGATCAGGCTGCTCACCCACGGCCGGGTCGTGGCCACGGGCCAGATGCGCGAGACGCTGGGCTTCCAGCCCAAGTACACGACCGCGGAGACGTTCGCGGACTTCGCACGCAGCCAAGGTCCCGGACTTCTTCCGCCGGAGGCCCTTGCGGGGGCCGTCGACCGGATCGCCGCGCTGCCTCTCGCGGGCGGCGGCCACCCCCCGACGCAGAGCGCCAACTGAGGAGCGCATCAACGATGGCGGATGCCAAGGTCATTCCGTTCGACGACGACCGGTCCCGCGGGGGCGCCGTGCAGCGTCCGCAGCGGCGCCGGAGTGCGGGCAACCGTCGCCCGGGCACGGAATCCGTGCCGGTCCGTGAGGTGCAGCCCCTGCCCACCAGGGCCGTTCCGCAGGATGATGTTCCTGTGACGTCTGAGGAACAAGCCCCGGAGGGGCCCCAGGGCGGCGAGGGCGGCCTGGAGCGGCGTATCGCGGGCGGCCTGGCCTTCCTGCGCCGCCGCCTCACCGGGGACTACGAGGTCGACGACTTCGGCTACGACGAGGAACTGACCGACCAGGTCCTGATGTCCCTGCTGCGCCCGTTGTACGAGAAGTACTTCCGGGTCGAGGTGAAGGGCGTGGAGAACATCCCGTCCGAGGGTGGCGCCCTGATCGTCGCCAACCACTCCGGGACGCTGCCGATGGACGGCCTGATGATGCAGGTCGCCGTGCACGACAACCACCCGGCCGGCCGGCATCTGCGGCTGCTCGCCGCGGACCTGGTCTTCATGCTGCCGGTGGTCAACGAGCTGGCCCGCAAGCTCGGACACACCCTGGCCTGCGCCGAGGACGCGTCCCGGCTGCTGGAGCAGGGGGAACTGGTCGGGGTGATGCCGGAGGGCTTCAAGGGCCTAGGGAAGCCCTTCGCGGACCGCTACAAGCTCCAGCGCTTCGGCCGCGGCGGCTTCGTCTCCACCGCCCTGCGCGCCGGGACGCCGATCATTCCCTGCTCGATCGTCGGGGCGGAGGAGATCTACCCGATGATCGGCAACGCCAAGACGGTCGCGCGGCTGCTGGGTTTCCCGTACTTCCCGATCACGCCGACCTTCCCGTGGCTCGGGCCGCTCGGGGCGGTTCCGCTGCCGACCAAGTGGACGATCCAGTTCGGCGAGCCGATCCTCACGGACGGCTATCCGCCGGAGGCCGCCGAGGACCCGATGCTGATGTTCAACCTGACCGACCAGGTCAGGGAGCAGATCCAGCACACGTTGTACAAGCTGCTGGTGCAGCGCCGGTCGGTCTTCTTCTGAAACAGGGCTTACGACGATGGGGGCGCCCCTTCCGAGGGGCGCCCCCACTGTCGTACCGCCGGCTAGTCGGCGTCCTCGCCGTCGATGCCCAGTCCGGGCAGGAGATCGGGCAGGAGCGGCGGGAGCGTCACGTCCGGCTCGGGGACGGGCGGGTTGTCCTGCGCCGGTGGCGAGGTGCTCGCGTCGCTGTCCTGCTGCGGCGGGTCGAGCAGGCCGCCCGTGTTGCCGCCGAGCAGGCCGTCGTTGTCGCTGGCGGAGCCGGCCGAGCGGCTGGGGCTGCTGCTGCCGGTGCTGCCCTTGTCGGACTGACCGCGGCCGCTGTCACTGGGCCGGGCCGACCGGTCGGTGGCCGAGGAGCCGCTGGAGGCCGACTCGGAGGCGCCCTGCCGGTTGCCTTCGCCGCCGTTTCGGGACGGGAGCTCGGGCAGCAGGGATCGCAGCGGGGCGACGTCTTCCTCTATGGCGTCGAACACCGACGACACCTGGTCGCTGACGTCCCCGAGCTGGACGGGGAGCTTCGCGCGCAGTTCGCCCCAGGCCTCGCGGTGGGAGCGGGAGAACGCGGACAGGGCCTGGATGGGGCCCAGGGAGTCCGGGTCGCGCGCGTACGCCTCGCTCAGCAGCCGGTGGCCTTCCGACGCGTCGTGCCGCATGCCGGACAGGGCGCGGCGGATCTCGCCCAGGGATTCGTGGTCCAGCGGGCCGCTGCGGCCCCGCTCCATCAAGCGGCGGGCTTCGCTCAGCCGGGTGGAGGCGTTGTCGAGGTAGACCCGGCCGCGCTCGTCGACGCTGTCGGCGAGGCCGAGTTTGACGTCCTCGATGCCGCGCTTGAGGCCGTAGAGCGAGTCGCCGGGCAGGGCGTCGGAGCTGGCGGCGGCGACTCCGCCGAAGGCGCTCGCGGCCACGCCCACGCTGAGCCCGCCCGCGGTGAGGCCCTTGGCGAGGCGGGAGCGGGGCCGGAACTTCTTCAGTGGGCCCGCCCGATGGGCGCCACGGGCTCTGGGGGAGCGCTGCTCGGGGACCGCGCCGTCCGTCGCCCCGCCTCCCGCGGTGCCCTCCTGGAGCATGGCCTCGAACGCGGCCACCAGCTGGGCTCGCTGGACGACCTTGACCTCCGGGTCGAGCTCCGGTTTGGGCAGCGCGCCGAGACCGGAGGCGAACGCCAGCAGGCGTGCCTGTTCGGTCGGCTCCGCAGCGGCCGGGGCCGGTGCCGATCCTTCGGTCTGCTCGGCCGCCGTGCCCTGCTCGGACTGCTCCTGAAGGGCCTGGGCGAAGGCGTTCGCCCGCCGGTGCGCCGATACGTTCGCGATCACTGGCGGCACCTCCTCTCGTCATGACGGTCGACTCCCCAGGGGGTCCTGAGGGTTGCACACCCTGAGCGCGACCACACGATCGAGTGATCGGAGCCGGTGAGGGGGTGACCACAGGGAGCCTGCATCCCGCACAACGAGTGGCGCGGCACTTGGGTTACGGACGCCGGATGATCGGATGCCGAAGTCAACGGACTTTCACGGAAAGTGAGTTGACTGTCGCCGAGCGTACGGCCCGGTCAGCGGGCGTCTTCCGGGAGGAGCCGGGCGAGGGTGCGGACGGCCCGGTACTGGAGGGTCTTGATGGCGCCCTCGTTCTTGCCCATGACACGGGCGGTCTCCGCGACGGAGAGGCCCTGGAGGAAGCGGAGTGTCACGCACTCCTGCTGCTGGGGGTTGAGCCGCCGCACCGCGTCGAGCAGGGCGGCGTTGGAGAGGGACTCCAGGACGGAGTCCTCGGGGGAGCGCTCGACCTCGTTGGCGTCGAGCATCTCGCCGGTGGTGACCTCGAGGCGGAAGCGGCTGGACTTGAAGTGGTCCGCGACGAGGTTGCGGGCGATGGTGACCAGCCAGGCGCCGAAGTCGCGGCCCTGCCAGGTGAACGTGCCGATGCGGCGCAGGGCGCGCAGAAAGGTCTCGCTGGTGAGGTCCTCGGCAGTCGCCTTTCCTCCGACCCGGTAGTAGATGTATCGGTAGACGGTGTCGCTGTATTGGTCGTAGAGACGGCCGAAGGCGTCGGCCTCGCCGGCCTGGGCACGCTCCACGAGGTCCATCATGCGGGCGCTGTCGCTGTCCGCCGCCGGCCGTCGGGCGGTGGCCGCGCCGGACGGGCGCCCTCGTCTGCCGACCGCGGCGCTGCCGTCGGCCAGTGCATAGCACGGGCCGACGGGCGCGGCGGTGGCGAATGCGGGGCCGGCGTACGCGGTGGGGACGAAGCCGCGCAACAGGTCGAGGACCGTTGCGCGCAGCGTAGCCAGGCCCGAGGCGTCAACCCCGACGTGTGGGTACACGGGACTCCCAGAGGCAGAGCTTCTATCACGTGCAGTGCGGGACCTTTCACCCGTCGTAGCGACGGAGGGGTACCGGTTTGCGTCTGAGGAGAATAACGCTTCGTGTAGGCCCTGCTACACCAAGTTGCTCAAATCATCGATTACGTCGCTTCCGTAACCGATTGACACCGGATCAAGTGTCAGAGGCTGAACGGTTGCTGATCGGAAAGGTTCGGATTGGGGCTCAGTCCAGGGCGTGTTGTGGCCGTGTCCAGCCAAGAGGACTGGATACGAGGTTGTGGGGGTACGCCAGTTGGATTTACGCGGCTTGTCATCCCGTAAACGAAGGTGTCCCGGATTGATCGGTCGTCGGGCTGATCGGTCGTCAGCGGCGGCGGCGGTGCAGGGCGATCGCCGCCGCCGTGCCGCCGGCCACCGCGCCCACGCCGGCCGCGGCCGGGATGCCGACCTTGGCCGCCTTGCGGCCGGTGCGGTAGTCGCGCAGGCGCCAGTCCAGCTCGCGGGCGTGCTTGCGCAGCTTGGAGTCCGGGTTGATGGCGTAGGGGTGGCCGACCAGGGAGAGCATCGGGATGTCGTTGTGCGAGTCGCTGTAGGCGGCGCAGCGGCTCAGGTCCAGGCCCTCGGCCGCGGCCAGCGCGCGGACCGCCTCGGCCTTCGCCGGGCCGTGCAGCGGTTCGCCGACGAGCTTGCCGGTGTAGACGCCGTCGACCGACTCGGCGACGGTCCCCAGGGCTCCGGTCAGGCCCAGGCGGCGTGCGATGACCTGGGCGATCTCGACGGGGGCCGCCGTGACGAGCCAGACCTTCTGGCCGGCGTCCAGGTGCGCCTGAGCCAGGGCGCGGGTCCCGGGCCAGATGCGCTCGGCCATGTACTCGTCGTAGATCTCCTCGCCGATCGACTGGAGCTCGGCGACGCGGTGGCCCTTGACGATGGACAGGGCCGAGTCGCGGGCCTCCTGCATGTGTTCGGGGTCCTCGACGCCGGCCAGCCGGAACCAGGCCTGCTGCCAGGCGAACCGGGCGAGCTCGCGTGTCTCGAAGAACTTCCGCTTGTACAGGCCCCGTCCGAAGTGGAAGAGGGCGGCGCCCTGCATGACGGTGTTGTCCAGGTCGAAGAAGGCGGCGGCCCGGTCGTCGCCGTGGACCGGGAACTGCTGTTCCTCGGTCGTGCCGGCGGCCTCCTGTGAGGACTTGCGGGCAGCCTCCGCCGAGGCCTCGCCTGCCAAAACGCTCCGCGCCGTGGCGGAGCGCCTACGGGGAGTGAGCCATCCGAGAGCGGCCATGGCGTGAGCATAGCCAGTTTGTTCGGGGGTTCCGGAGTCGAGAGGTTTGGAGCGTGTGAACTCTCGGCGAGTGTGTCGTCACAGGTGTCGGCCGGGACGGGCGCGGCCGGCGCGTCCCCTGGCGCTTTCGCGGGGGTTCCCCTCGTTCACGGGCGCGCGACAATGGCCGACATGAGTTCCCTCTTTCGTCGCAGGCCCCCTCGGGACCGGCTCGTCACCCTGATCCGCAAGCCCGGCTGTCATCTGTGTGATGACGCACAGGTCGTTGTGGAGAAGGTGTGCGGTGATCTGGGAGTCCCCTGGGAGCAGAAGGACATCACCGAGGACCGGGAACTGCACGACCAGTACTGGGAGCAGATCCCCGTTGTGCTGGTCGACGGCAGGCAGCACACGTTCTGGCGTGTGAACGAGGGCCGCCTGCGCAAGGCGCTGACCGACTGATCCCGCCCGGTCCCGGAACTGACCGGGCAGTCCAAAGGGCCCGCCAGGTCGCTTAGGATCGTCGGTGGCTGGTCTCGGGGGCGGGATACACAGAGGAGAGTGTGCGGTTTTGCCCCCAGAAGCAAAGGAACCGTGGTGCGCATGCGCCGGTTCCGTACGAGTGCGCCGGGGGCGCGTGACCCCGGTCACGTTGGCCGGGCAAATCGGACACCATCTTTGTGCACGCGTTCACAAAGACATAGCCTGCTTTCGACGGGGCGGTCATGTAGGGACGTATGACCGCCTACAGCCCCGCTCTACCCGCAGGAGCACCGTGGCAACTGGCCGAACTCACCGACCGGCGACCCGCAGCCGAGGGATTCCCGAGGCCACCGTCGCCCGGCTTCCGCTGTACCTCCGCGCTCTGACCGCGCTGTCGGAACGCTCGGTGCCCACGGTCTCCTCCGAGGAGCTCGCGGCCGCGGCGGGGGTCAACTCCGCGAAGCTGCGCAAGGACTTCTCCTACCTCGGCTCCTACGGGACCCGGGGCGTCGGCTACGACGTCGAGTATCTCGTCTACCAGATCTCCCGCGAGCTGGGCCTCACCCAGGACTGGCCCGTCGTGATCGTCGGTATCGGTAACCTCGGCGCCGCCCTCGCCAACTACGGCGGGTTCGCCTCCCGCGGCTTCCGGGTCGCCGCGCTGATCGACGCCGACCCGG
This sequence comes from Streptomyces sp. NPDC050416, assembly GCF_044458845.1. Lineage (NCBI taxonomy): Bacteria > Bacillati > Actinomycetota > Actinomycetes > Kitasatosporales > Streptomycetaceae > Streptomyces > Streptomyces sp. NPDC050416. The sequence continues at coordinate 961,464 of NZ_JBITII010000002.1, read as the reverse complement.
CCATGGCGGGCAAGCCCGTCGCCGGGATCCCCGTGCAGCACTCCGACGACCTGGAGAAGATCATCCAGGACAACGGCGTGTCGATCGGTGTCATCGCCACCCCCGCCGGTGCCGCCCAGCAGGTCTGCGACCGGCTCGTGGCCGCCGGTGTCACCTCCATCCTGAACTTCGCGCCGACCGTGCTGTCCGTCCCGGACGGCGTCGACGTGCGCAAGGTCGACCTCTCCATCGAGCTGCAGATCCTCGCCTTCCACGAGCAGCGCAAGGCCGGCGAGGAGGCCGCCGCCTCCGACGGCGGCGTCCCGGCCGCCGCCGCGCGCAGCGACTCCGCCGACCAGGGACCCGACGGGGACATGCCCGCCGTGATGCCGGCATGAGCCTCCTCGTCGTCGGACTCAGCCACCGCAGCGCCCCGGTCAGCGTGCTGGAGCGGGCCTCGCTCAACGCGGACGCGCAGGTCAAGCTGCTCCAGGACACGGTCGCCGCCGAACCGGCCGCCGAGGCCGCGCTGCTCGCCACCTGCAACCGCATCGAGCTCTACGCCGACGTGGACAAGTTCCACGCCGGTGTCGCCGAGCTGTCCACGCTGCTCGCCCAGCACAGCGGGGTCGGCCTGGAGGAGCTCACTCCCTATCTCTACGTGCACTACGAGGACCGGGCCGTCCACCACCTGTTCTCGGTGGCCTGCGGCCTGGACTCGATGGTCGTCGGCGAGGGGCAGATCCTCGGCCAGATAAAGGACTCCCTGGCCCGCGCCCAGGAGCTGAACTCCGCGGGCCGGCTGCTGAACGACCTGTTCCAGCAGGCCCTGCGGGTCGGTAAGCGCGCCCACTCCGAGACCGGCATCGACCGCGCGGGCCAGTCCCTGGTCACCTTCGGCCTGGAACAGCTCGCCGCGGGCGGCGAGGTGCAGACCTGGGCCCGGGGCAAGAAGGCCCTGGTCATCGGCGCCGGGTCGATGTCCTCCCTGGCCGCGGCGACGCTCGCGCGGGCCGGGGTCGCCGAGGTCGTCGTCGCCAACCGCACCTTCGACCGCGCCGAGCGCCTCGCGCAGATCCTGACCGAGGGCGACGACACGGACGTGCTGGCCCGCGCGGTCCCGATGGAGTCGGTGCCGTACGAGCTGACACGTGCCGATGTCGCCGTCTCCTGCACCGGCGCGACGGGCCTGGTCCTGACGGCCGGGTCGGTCGCCGCCGCGGTGGAGGGCCGTACGGCCACGCCGGCGGCCGTGGACGACGGAACGCCGGACGGTGAGCACGGCCGGACAGCGGCCACGGGCGCCGAGCGGGGCAACCCGGCGGCCACCGGACTCGGCGGTGAGGACGGCTGTCCGCTCGACCTGCCCGCGGTGCAGGGCACCGCCGGGTTCTCCGTGCTCGGCGAGGCGGCCGTGGCCGGTATGGCCGCCGCTGACCTGGAACAGCACGCCGCCTGGGTGGACAACGGCACGGTGGGCGGCGCCCAGCGCGCGGCCAGGCCGGGGACGGCCGGCCCGCTCGACCCCGCCCCGGACGCCGACGCCATCGCCGCGCTCGCCGCGACCGTGGCCACCGTGGGCCGCATCCCCGAGCGGCGCCGGCCCGAGCCGGCCGACGAGCCGCCGCGGCCCGAGCCCGTGCTCTTCCTGCTCGACCTGGCGATGCCGCGGGACATAGACGCGGCCGCACACCGGCTGACCGGGGTGCGGCTGGTGGACATCGAGTCGCTGGCGGAAGCATCCGCGGGCGCTCCGATGGCTGCCGATGTGGACCAGGTCCGGCGTATCGTCTCCGACGAGGTCGCGGCCTTCGGGGCAGCACTGCGGGCCGCGCACATCACGCCGACCGTGGTCGCCCTGCGCACCATGGCCGCCGATGTCGTGGCCAGCGAGATCGCCCGCCTGGACGGACGGCTTCCCGGCCTCGACGACAAGCACCGCGCGGAGATCACCCAGACCGTGCGGCGCGTGGTGGACAAGCTGCTGCACGCGCCGACCGTACGGGTCAAGCAACTCGCGGCCGAGCCCGGCGGCGCCGGGTACGCGGACGCGCTGCGGACCCTGTTCGACCTCGACCCGGAGGCGGTTGCCGCCGTCTCCCGGGCCGAGGACAGCACAGAGAAAGACCGAGGGCCGGCATGAACGACAACGCGCTGAGGCTCGGTACCCGGCGGAGCAGGCTCGCCATGGCCCAGTCCGGCCAGGTGGCCGAGGCCGTGAGCCGGGTGACCGGGCGGCCCGTGGAGCTCGTCGAGATCACCACGTACGGCGATGTCTCGCGTGAGCAGCTCGCCCAGATCGGCGGCACGGGTGTGTTCGTGACCGCCCTGCGCGACGCGCTGCTCAAGGGCGAGGTCGACTTCGCGGTGCACTCGCTGAAGGACCTGCCGACCACGCAGCCCGACGAACTGGTCGTGGCGGCCGTGCCCGTGCGGGAGGACCCGCGGGACGTGATCGTCGCCCGGGACGCGCTGAAGTTCACCGACCTGCCGAGCGGGGCCCGCATCGGTACCGGTTCGCCGCGCCGCATGGCCCAGCTCAACGCGTACGCGCGCAGCCACGGCCTGGACATAGCGACCGTCCCGATCCGCGGCAACGTCGACACCCGGATCGGATACGTACGCTCCGGTGAGCTCGACGCGGTCGTGCTGGCCGCCGCCGGACTGAACCGGATCGGACGCGGTGACGAAGTGACCGACTTCCTGTCGGTCGACACGGTTTTGCCCGCCCCCGGCCAGGGGGCACTGGCGATCGAATGTGCCGCGGGCAACGCGGACCTCGTCGCCGCGCTCGCCGAACTCGACGACCCGTTCACGCGGGTCGCCGTCACGGCCGAGCGGTCACTGCTCGCCGCCCTGGAGGCCGGTTGCAGCGCCCCTGTGGGCGCGCTGGCCGACCTTCCCCCACTCTCGGCTCCGCTCGAGCGGGGGGACCCCCAGGCCGACCGGCAGATTGTCAAGGAAATGCGCCTGCGCGGCGTCGTCGGGACCACCGACGGCACGCGGATGGTGCAGCTGTCCACCACCGGTCCCGTGCCCGATACGCACGACCGGGCAACGGCGCTCGGTCGCGAACTCGCGGCCGAGATGCTCGCCCAGGGCGCGGCCGGTCTGATGGGGGAGCGAGCACATTGAGCCCCACCACCCTTTCCGCCGGTCCTGAACACGGGCACGTCACCTTCCTGGGTGCCGGACCCGGAGATCCGGGACTACTGACTCTGCGCGCCGTGGAGGCGCTGGCGAACGCGGACGTCCTCGTCGCCGAGCACGAAGTGCTCGACGTCGTACGTCAGCACGCCAGGCAGGGCGTCTCCGAAGTGAACACGGACTCGGATCCTTCCCAGGATCCGGCTCCGGGCACAGGAGCGCCCCAGCTGACGGTTGTTGACGGTACGTCAACCGCCGCAGCCACCCCCGCGGTGCGGGATGCCGCACATCTTGTCATGGAGGCCGCGCGGGGCGGCAGGCGGGTCGTGCGTGCGGTGTCCGGGGACCCCGGACTCGACACGTACGCCGCCGAGGAGATGCTGGCGTGCGCCGCCGCCGGGGTGCCCTTCGAGGTCGTCCCCGGCATCGCGAGCGCCGTCGGTGTGCCCGCGTACGCCGGTGTGCCGCTGCGGGACGCGCAGGGCGCGGACGTGCGGTTCGTCGACGCGCGCACGGCGTCGGACCGGTGCTGGACGGAGGTGGGGGCGTCGGACGGCACGGTCGTGGTGTCCACCACGCTGGACTCCGTCTCCGCGGCGGCCGGCGAGCTCGTCTCCGCCGGGCGCAAGCCGGACACCCCGATGACGGTCACCGTCGCCGGTACGACCACCCGGCAGCGCACCTGGACCGCCACGCTCGGCACGATCGCGCAGACGCTGAAGCAGGCCAAGGTGCTGCCCTCGCCCGAGGGCGGCCGGCCGGTGATAGCCGTGGTCGGTGAGCGTTCCGCCGCCGCCCAGCGCGACCAGCTCGCGTGGTTCGAGTCCAAGCCGCTGTTCGGCTGGAAGGTGCTCGTGCCGCGCACCAAGGAGCAGGCGGCGTCGCTCTCCGACCAGCTGCGGTCGTACGGGGCCGTGCCGCACGAGGTGCCGACCATCGCCGTCGAGCCGCCGCGCACGCCCCAGCAGATGGAGCGGGCGGTCAAGGGTCTCGTCACGGGCCGCTACGAGTGGATCGCCTTCACCTCGGTGAACGCGGTCAAGGCCGTGCGGGAGAAGTTCGAGGAGTACGGGCTCGACGCGCGTGCCTTCGCGGGCATCAAGGTCGCGGCCGTGGGCGAGCAGACCGCCAAGGCGCTGATCGCCTTCGGCGTGAAGCCGGACCTGGTGCCGAGCGGCGAGCAGTCGGCCGCCGGGCTGCTGGAGGACTGGCCGCCCTACGACCCGGTCTTCGACCCGATCGACCGGGTGTTCCTGCCGCGGGCCGACATCGCCACGGAGACGCTGGTCGCCGGGCTGATCGAGCTGGGCTGGGAGGTCGACGACGTCACGGCCTACCGGACAGTGCGGGCCTCGCCGCCGCCGGCGGAGACGCGCGAGGCGATCAAGGGCGGCGGGTTCGACGCCGTTCTGTTCACGTCGTCGTCGACCGTGCGGAACCTGGTCGGTATCGCCGGCAAGCCGCACAACGTGACCGTGATCGCGTGTATCGGCCCCGCCACCGCCAAGACGGCCGAGGAGCACGGGCTCCGGGTGGACGTCATGGCTCCGGAGCCGTCCGTGCACAAGCTGGCGGAGGCCCTGGCCGACTTCGGCGCGAAGCGCAGAGTTGCCGCTCTAGAGGCCGGGGATCCGGTGACGCGGCCGAGCGAGCGGCGGCCGGGGGCTCGGCGGCGGCGTTCGACGACGTAAGCGGATCGACTGTATGCGCTGCGGCTACGCGGGAGTCACCGCGTGGCCGTAGCGGAGCAGGTTGGCCGGGTCGTAGACGGCCTTGTCGTGGCGTAGGCGTTCGTAGACCTCCGGGGTCCAGGCGCGGGCGCGGTCCTGTTCGTCGCCCGGGGTGCCGTGGATGTTGACCATGGTGCGGCCCGTGCCGTAGGGGGCCATGGCCGTGTAGAGCCGCTGCGTCGCCTGCTCGATGGCCTCGGCGGCGGGTGGCGCGGCCATGATGCCGACCGAGTCGACGAAGTACCGGGCGTCGCGGGCGCAGACGGCGTCCTCGACGGCGGACGGGCGGGACAGCGCGCCGCCCATGTGGCGTATCTCGACCATCAGCAGCGGGTGGTCGGCTCCGGCCGCGGGGCCGGCCTGGTCCAGGAACGTGCGGATGGCGTCGGGGGGCAGGTCGCGCAGGAGCAGGCAGGACTCCCTGCCGGGGAGCGGGTCCTGCGGTTCCATGTGGATGCGGTCCAGGGCCGCGTGGTCCATCACCTCGACCGTGTCAACGGCCACGGGGGCGGCTGCACGCAGAGGAGCGATCAGTGCCTCGCCCTCGGCCGGGAGGCCCGGCCAGGCGATCGCCACCCGGGCCCAGAAGCCGCCGCGCAGGGGCTCCGGGATCTGGGGGATGGGTGGCAGGCGCAGGATCGTGAACGTGCTGCACATCTGGTCCGGGACGGTGCGGGTCCAGTCCGCCCAGGCCTGGAGCAGGTTCTCGGTGTGCTCGCCGCGGCAGTAGATGCCGCCGCCGTAGATGCGGGGCAGGGGGAGCAGTTCGGTGACGAGCGAGGTGACGACGCCTACGTTGCCCTTGCCGCCGCGCAGGGCCCAGAACAGTTCCGGTTCGTGCTGGGGGTCCGTTTCGCGCAGCCGGCCGTCCGGGGTGACGACCTGGAAGGAGCGGACCAGGTCGGCGGCGTAGCCGTAGGCACGGCCGAGCACGGGGAGTCCGCCGCCGAGGGTGTAGCCGATGACGCCCGCGTCCGTGGAGGTGCCGCTGAGGCCGGCGAGGCCGTGCGGGGCGGCCGCGGCCATGACGTGTTTCCACTTCGCGCCCGCGGCGATGGTGGCCGTGCGGGTGGCGGGGTCTATCCGGACGTCGGTCATGCGGGCCGTGTTGATCAACAGGCCCTTCTCGATGGGGAAGTTGGCGCCGTGGCCGGTGGCCTGGACGGCGACGGGGGTGTTGGTGGCTTTCGCCCAGCGCATGGCGGTGACGATGTCGTCGGGGGAGGTCGCTCCGACGACCACGTCGGGGGTGTGGAGGGCGGCCAGGTTGAAGCCGGTGACCTCGTCGGCGTAGGCGGGGTCTCCTGGGCGCAGGACCGGGCCGTGGATTTCCGAGAGGGCGAAGAGGTCGGGTGTGCGGTGGGGGGCGGTCATCGCGTCCTCCGTGGGGGGCGTACGGAGGGACGGCGGCGGCGGGGGTGGCAGCTGGCCGTCGGGGTCCTTGTTGTTCCTGGTGTCTTCAGGATGGACCTGGGGGTTGCGGGGCGCATGCGGGCGCCGTGGGTTTCGGGGTGCTCGGCGTGAGGGCTGGGGGGTGGGTGCGCAGGCCGGCGGAGCGGGGTGCTGCTGCGCCCATCCGTGCCGCCCCTGGCGGCAGGGATGCCCGCAGCTGGGTCCGACATCGCGTCGGCATCGGGAGGTATGGGGCGGGCGTAGCGTAGGTGACATGACGACGTACGGATCTTTTCCCGGTACGCGGCCGCGGCGTTTGCGGAGCATTCCCGTCATGCGTCGGATGGTCGCCGAGACCCGGTTGCACCCTGCCGATCTCATCCTTCCGGCCTTCGTGCGGGAGGGCGTCAGCGAGCCGGTGCCGATCGCGGCCATGCCGGGGGTCGTGCAGCACACCCGGGACACGCTGAAGAAGGCCGCCGCCGAGGCCGTCGCGGCGGGGATCTCCGGGATCATGCTGTTCGGTGTGCCGGAGGAGTCGAAGAAGGACGCCCTCGGGACGGCCGGGACCGACCCGGACGGGATTCTTCAGGTCGCCATCCGGGACGTGCGGGCGGAGGTCGGTGACGACCTGCTCGTCATGTCCGATCTGTGTCTCGACGAGACCACCGATCACGGGCACTGCGGGGTGCTGGACGCCCAGGGGCGGGTCGACAACGACGCGACCCTGGAGCGGTACGCCGAGATGGCCCAGGTGCAGGCGGATGCCGGCGCCCATGTGGTCGGGCCCAGCGGGATGATGGACGGGCAGATCGGCGTCGTCCGTGACGCCCTCGACCAGATCGGGCGGGAGGACGTCGCCATCCTCGCCTACACCGCGAAGTACGCTTCCGCCTTCTACGGGCCGTTCCGGGAGGCCGTCGGCTCGTCCCTGCAGGGGGACCGGAAGACGTATCAGCAGGATCCGGCGAACGCGCGTGAGTCCCTGCGTGAGCTCGCCCTCGATGTCGAGGAGGGCGCCGACATGGTCATGGTCAAGCCCGCCGGTCCCTACCTGGACATCCTCGCCCGGGTCGCGGACGCCGTGGACGTGCCCGTCGCCGCCTACCAGATCTCCGGCGAGTACTCGATGATCGAGGCCGCCGCCGAGAAGGGCTGGATCGACCGGGAGCGCGCGATCATGGAGACCCTGACCGGTATCCGGCGGGCGGGCGCCCGGAACATCCTCACCTACTGGGCCACCGAAGTGGCCCAGCGGCTCAAGGATCAGTAGGGCAGTGATCAGTAGGACGGGGATCAGTAGGACAGCGCCTGCTCCATGTCCGGCAGCCAGTACGTGGCGGTCAGCGAGCTGTCGTAGTACACGCCCTCGGCGGGCAGCCGCGGGATCGCCGAGGGGCCGCCGCTGCTGTTCGGCGTGGGGCCCTGGAAGCCGACCGTGAGCTTGCGGCCGGTGGTGCCGCCCTCGCCGCTGCCGTCGGCCGCCGACAGCAGCACGCCCGCGTAGCCGGACTCGCCGGGGGCCAGGGTCGTCACCGCCTGCGGCTTGGACTCCTCCATCGGCTGCGGGGCCCACTGCATCTCGTCGAAGCGCAGCACCGGGAAGTAGGTGAGGTCGCACGTCTTCGAGCCGGTGTTCTCGACCGTGATCAGCATGTGGTTGAGGGGGCGGGAGACCGGCTTGGCCGTGACGGTGGTGTTGGTGCCGTTGCAGGAGACTCGGGCGGCGGGGGCGGTGGCTGTTCCGGGCTTTGTGGCCTTCGCGTTCGTGCCCTTGTCGGCAGTCGTGGTGCTCGCCTTGTCGGCGGCCGCCTTCGTGGGCGTGGTGGTCGCCGTCGCCGTCAGCTGCGGCTTGGCTGCGCCCTCGTCCTGCGTGCCCGTGCCGTCCTGGCATGCCGTGAGAGCGAGGGCGGCCAGGAGGGCGGCGGGGAGGGCGTGGTACTTGCGCATGGGTGGTTCCCTTTCGGACAAACGTCGTTGGCAAGGGGTCCTGTGCGAGCCGCTCTACCGGTCGGCCGGGAGCGGCGTGCTTGGATGACCAGAGCTTGTGCGGCGATCCGTCCCGGGCGCCACAGTCGGCGGACGATCAGGGACGCTGGAACGCACGCACCGGCTTTGACCAGGGGAAACGACCTTCTCCTGGAACGGGGGAACGGGACATGGGGGATGGAGGAAGGGTGTCGGAAGGCACGGCCGCGGCGGACTTCGCCGCGTTGCTGGGGGAGTTGAAGGAACGGTCCGGGCTGAGCTACGGGGTGCTCGCCAAGCGGCTCCACATGAGTACGTCGACGCTGCACCGGTACTGCAACGGGGATGCCGTACCCACCGACTACGCGCCGGTGGAGCGGCTCGCCCGGCTGTGCAAGGCGTCGTCGGAGGAGCTTGTCGAGCTGCATCGGCGGTGGGTGCTGGCGGATGCCGGGCGGGGGCGTAAAGGGGCTGGCGCCCCTTCGGCCGGGGGTGTTGCCGAGGGGCAGGCCGGGAGTCCTGCCGAGGAGACAGCCGGGAGTGTTGCCGAGGAGCCGGGCGACAGCGTTATGGCGGGGCCGGGGCAGAGCATTGCCCAGGGGCCGGGGCAGAGCGTTGCCGACGAGCCGGGCGGGGGCGCTGCGGAGGAGCCGGATGACGTTGTGCCAGGGGGGCCGGTGGACCGCCGTCCGCACCGCCCGTCCCGCCCGCGCCGTCCCGCCCTGCTCGCCGCTGCCGTCGTCGCCGTCGTCCTGGGCGGGGTCGGGCTCGCCGTGGCCCTGCCCTCCGGCGGGGAGGACGACGACGGGCGTCGTGGCTCGGCGGCGGTCTCCGAGGGGCCCCGGCAGCAGCCGGACGGCGGCCCGGCCTCGTCGGTGTCGCCCTCGGTCGGTTCCTCCTCCGGCAGCGACCGGAAGAAGGACGACGGCAAGGACGCCGCCTCCGCGACGTCCGCCTCGTCCGCATCCGCATCCGCCACCGGTGGCGGCACCGGTGCCGCCCGCCCCGGGCGTGAGGCCGCAGTGCCCGCCGGCCCCGCGCCCCTCACCGTGCGCACCGAGCCGCACGCCTGGGAGAACCCCTGTTCCCAGCGTTATCTGGTGAACCGGCCGCCGGGGCGGGTGGGACCGCCGCCGCCGGAGCAGGACGCGCCCGCCTGGGTGGGGGCGCTGGGTGCCGTGCCGTCGGGGCGGCAGTATCTGAAGCTCACCGTGCAGGGCACGGGGAAGGAGACGGTGGTCGTCGACCGGCTGGCGGTCCGGATGGCCGGCAAGCGTGCGCCGCTCGCGTGGAACGACTACGCCATGGGCTATCCGGGCGTCGGCTGCGGCGGCAACGTGCCGACCCGTTCCTTCACGGTCGCTCTCGACGCCATGCGTCCCGCCGTCGTCCCGGAGGCGGGGCATGACGACTTCCCGTTCAAGGTGAGCGAGTCCGACCCGGAGATCTTCCACATCCGGGCCGACGCCTCCGCGTACGACGTCAGCTGGTACCTGGAGCTGAGCTGGTCCAGCGGCGGCCGGAGCGGCACGCTGAAGGTGGACGACCGGGGCCGGCCCTTCCGCACGAGCGGCAACAACGGGCGCCCGGCGTACGAGTTCCCGCTGGGCGGCGACAAGTGGGTCCCGGCCGGGACCACCGACTGACTCAGCGGAACTCGTGGACCAGCTCGATCCTGCCGACGATATGGGCGTTGAACTCGTCGAGTTCCTCGGCCGGTACCCACAGTTCGAGGATCGTCTTCCCGCCCGCCTGCTGGACCGGGTACCGGCGCAGGAAGGCGGAGTCGACCTCGAACCGGGTGACGAAGCCGGCGCCGTCGTGCTTGACGTTCCAGTCCCGCGCGATCCTGATGGCGTAGTCCTCGTTGAGGACCGGGTAGAAGATCGGCTGTTCCGGGAGCCGGGGCGGCCAGGCGCGCCAGTCGAGCTCCCGCACCAGGTCCAGTTCCTTGGGGCCGGTGGGGCGCCACAGGGTCGTCGTCGGCGGCGGGTCGGTCGGCATGGGCACCATCAAATCAGCTGAACCGTTAGGTTGTTGACCGTCAGAGTGGTTGCTGATTGAACCACCTACTCTTCCCAGGGAGACGTCCATGACCGGTGACGCCCTCAGTCAGGATCCCGCCGAGCCGCAGAGGAGGATCGACAGCAGCAAGGCGCACCCGGCCCGGGTCTACGACGTCTTCCTCGGCGGCAAGGACCACTACCCGGCCGATCGGGACGCGGCCGCCGCCGCGCTCGCCGCCAACCCGCGCGGGTACCTCGACGTACGGCACAACCGCGACTTCCTGCGCCGCGCGGTCACCACCCTGGTGGAGCAGGACGGCATCCGGCAGTTCCTCGACATCGGCACGGGACTGCCGACCGCCGAGAACGTGCACCAGATCGCGCAGCGCATCGCGCCCGACTCGCGTGTCGTGTACGTCGACAACGACCCCGTCGTGCTCGCGCACGCGCGGGCCCTGCTGACGAGCGGGCCCGAGGGGCGCACGGACTACATCGACGCCGATCTGCGGGATCCGGGCCGCATCCTGGAACAGGCCGCCAAGACCCTGGACTTCGACCGGCCGGTCGCTCTCTGCCTGGTCGCCATCCTCCACTTCGTCGCGGACGAGGAGGCGTATCCGCTGGTGCGCGAGCTGCTGGACGCGCTGCCCGTCGGCAGCCGGCTGGTGCTCAGTCACCTCACCGAGGACCTCAACCCCGAGAACATCCGCGCGGTCCAGCGGACATACACCGAGCGGGGGTTCACCTTCGTGCTGCGCTCCCGGGCGGAGGTGGAGAAGTTCTTCACGGACAACGCCCTGGAGATCGCCGACCCGGGGATCGTCCCGGCGCACCGCTGGCGGCCCGACGGCGCGGCTCCCGTCCCCGACCAGCCGGAGGAGTCGTACCTCGCCGGTCTCGACGACATCGAGAAGGTCCGCTACCGCGACATCAACGACGTCACGGACGCGGACATCAACGTGTACGCGGGGCTGGGCGCCAAGGGCTGAGCAGCGGCTCCCGTGTCTTACCGGACCGTCCCCCTCCGGCGTCCGGATCGCGGAAAGGTGCTTGTAGGCGGCACACACTTCCCTAGGCTGCGGCGCACCAGCCGTCACCGCAGTCGAAGGAGCCCTGCCATGACCGTCACCGAGCCCGCGACCGCCCACTCTCCCGTGCCGCCGCTCGCCGCGCGGGCGCGGTCGGTCGGCGGTTCTCCCGTGCGGGACATCCTCGCCGTCACCGCCCGCCCCGAGGTGATCAACTTCGCGGGCGGGCTGCCGGCGCCGGAGCTGTTCGACGCGGAGGGCATCGCGGCCACGTACCGGGCCGTGCTCGCCGAGGAACCCGCGCGGGCGTTGCAGTACTCCACGACCGAGGGCGAGCCCACGCTGCGGGCCGCGCTCGCCGAGCGCACCACGGCACGCGGACTGCCGACCGGCCCCGACGACCTCCTCGTCACCACCGGCTCCCAGCAGGCCCTCTCCCTCCTCGCCACCGCGCTGCTCGAACCCGGGGACACCGTCCTCGTCGAGAACCCCTGCTATCTGGCGGCCCTGCAGGCGTTCGGCTTCGCCGGAGCCCGGGTCGTGCCCGTGCCCGGCGACGAGCAGGGCGTCGATCCCGAGGCGCTGGAGGAGCTCGTGGTGCGCGAGCGGCCCAAGCTGTTCTACACCGTGCCCACCTTCCAGAACCCCACCGGCCGCACGCTGCCCGCCGAGCGGCGCGCCGCCGTGGCCGCGGTCGCCGCCCGGCGCGGGCTGTGGATCGTCGAGGACGACCCCTACGGGGAGTTGCGCTACGACGGTGAGCGCGTGCCGTGGATCGCCTCCCACCCGGGCGCCGAGGACCGTACGGTCCTGCTCGGCAGTTTCTCCAAGGTGATGGCGCCCGGTCTGCGGCTGGGCTGGCTGCGCGCGCCCGGCGAGCTGCGGCGCGCCTGTGCCGTCGCCAAGCAGGCCGCCGACCTGCACACGCCGACCGTCAACCAGCTCGCCGCGGCCCGGTACCTCGCCGACCACGACCTGGACGCCCACGTCACGCGCGTCGCCGGCGTGTACCGCGAACGCCGGGACGCCATGCTCGCGTCGCTGCCCGGTGCGCTGCCCGAGGGGTCGGTCTGGAACCGGCCCGAGGGCGGCATGTTCCTCTGGGCGCGCCTGCCGGAGCCGTACGACACGACGGCCCTGCTGCCCCAGGTCGTGCGGCACGACGTGGCCTACGTCCCCGGCGCTCCCTTCTACGCCGGCACGCCCGACCGCACGACCCTGCGGCTGTGCTTCGTGACGCAGACGCCGGAGGAGATCCAGGAAGGGCTGCGGAGGCTGGGCAAGGGGCTGCGGACCGGCACGCCGGGGGGCCGGGCCGGCGGGATCTAGGACCGACGGCGGAGCGGCAGTTCGGGCTGTGGGCCGCCGACGGGGCGGGTCGGGTGTGATTACGGTGACGCCATGTCCGAGTCCATACCGTTCGATCTCGACGTGTATCTCCGTCGGATCGGATGGGAGGGGGAGCGGCGGGCCGACGTCGCCACCCTGCGCGGAGTGCATCTGGCCCACATGCGGGCCATTCCGTTCGAGAACCTCGACGCGCTGCGCGGCACGGCCCCCTCCCTCGATCCGGCCGACCTGGTGGCCAAGCTGGTCCACAGCCGGCGCGGCGGCTACTGCTACGAGCACAACACCCTGTTCGCCTGCGCCCTGGAGGCGCTGGGCTTCCGGGTGACCCTGCTTTGCGCGCGGGTGGTCATCGGCGCCGACAGCATCGCGAGCCGGCCGCGCACCCACATGGCGTTGCTGGCCGAGGTCCCCGGCGAAGCACGGCCGTACCTCGCCGACGTCGGCTTCGGGGCGATCGGCGCGCTGCCGGAGCCGGTGCCGCTGGTCGCCGACGTCGAATTCGCCGCGGCCGGGCGGCGGCACCGCCTCGTGCACGCGCCGCACGACGGCCCCCTGGAGATGTGGCTGCTCCAGGCCCACGACGCGGGGAAAGGCGACTGGATCAGCCAGTACGCCTTCACCCTGGAGCCCTTCGAGAAGCCCGACTTCGACGTCATCAACTGGCACATCGCGACCCACCCGCGCTCGCCGTTCTCCCAGCGCCTCTACGTCCAGCACCTCAGCACAACCCGGCACCTCCTGCTCGACGGCCGGCTCCTGACGGAGACCCGCTCCGACGGCACGGTCACCGAGCGGGAGGTGACCGGTGAGGCGGAGGCGCGGCGGCTCCTGGAGGAGGAGTTCGGCATCACCGCGCCGGAGGGGATGACGCTCCTCCAGGTCTCCTGAGGACAGGAACTGGCCTAATTGCTCCCTACGGTTCTCCCATGACCACTTCCCCGGAGAAGACGGACCTGTCGCAGGCGCTCGCGGAGCAGCGGGAGTTGCTGCTGATCACCGTGCGCGGACTCACCGACGCGCAGGCCGCGCAGCGTACGACCGTCAGCGAGCTGACCCTGGGCGGGATCGTGAAGCATCTCGCCCAGGGCGAGGAGGCGTGGACGCGGATCATGGTCAACGGGAACGGTGAACTGCCCGACGGCATGCTGGACCTGGGGCAGTACCGGATGGCCGAGGGCGACACGATCGCCGGGCTGGTGGAGCGGTACGAGGCGGCCGCCCGGACGACCGACGAGGCCGTGGCCGGGCTGCCGGACCTGGGGCACAGGGTGCTGCTGCCGACGACTCCGTGGTCGCCGCCGGAGCCCCAGTACTGGTCGGCGCGGCGGATCCTGCTGCACCTGATCAGGGAGACCGCCCAGCACGCCGGGCACGCGGACATCGTCCGGGAGACACTCGACGGGGCCAGCACCACGGCCCAGCGCTGACCCGGCGGTCCGTCAGACGCGGGCGCGTCAGACGCGGGCGTCGAAGCACTCGCGGGTGCCTCCCGTCACCGGGCGGAAGCAGGCCCGGACGGTCGTGCCGGGGCGGGCTTCGGTCATGGGCGTATAGACGTAGGACTGGGCGGCGATGTCGTCCGTGACCTCGGCGGCGTGCGGACGGCGGCCTCCGTCGGTCCTGTTCAGCTCCAGCCGGTCGCCGATCCGCGTGCCCCACATCCGGGCCCAGCCGGCCTCGCACTTGTCGCTGTAGCGCAGTTCGAGGTGGGCGCCGGTGGACGTGCGGTGCGAGGCGAGAGTGAGCGGGGCCTGGCCGCATCTCATCTGCATCGGGCTCTTGCCCTCGCACGTGGCACCACGGCACCGGGGTGCCGGGGCGGACGGCGGCGGCGGGGCGGCCGGCCGGGGGTCGCCGGACTGGCCCGCGAGGAGGATCAGAGCCACGGACAGGCCGCCGGCCGCTGTCGCGCACACCGACGCGAGGACGGCCAGGAGCGCGCCCCTGCCGGCGGCGGCAGGCCTTCGGGCCTCCGCGTCCGCCTCCGGGGGTGCGGGTGGGTCCGTGGGTGCCGTCGGTGCCGTCGCCGTTGGTGTCGTCGGTGCCGCCCGGCCGCTCCACTCCGACTCCGCCAGTTCCCACAGGGCCAGACACCGGCCCTCCGGTTCCCCGGCGAGGCGGCACAGCTCCTGCACCGCCTCACGCGGCGGGAGCGTCCTGCCGTTGAGGTAGCGCTCCCAGGACGACTTGCTGAAGGTGGTCTTCGCCGCGAGGGCCGCCAGGCTCAGGCCCGTGCCCGCCCTCAGCTCCCGCAGCGCCGAGGCGAGCCGGGCCCGTTCGGGCGGCAGCGGGCCGGGCGAAGTGCGCGTCATTCCCGCAGGGCCTTCCAGGTGTGCGGGCCGATGATGCCGTCCACGACCAGGTGCGCCCGCTTCTGCAGGTCCCTGACCGCGCGTTTCGTGTGCGGGCCGAAGATGCCGTCCACGGCGCCCGGCGAGAGGCCCGCCTCGCGCAGCAGACACTGTGCCTCGGCCACCTCCGGCCCGGCGTGCCCCTCGGCCAGGACGGCCTTCATGGTGCGGCTGTTGCCCGCGTACCAGCGGCCCTCGATCCGCTCCGCCCGGCAGGTGTACCGGGGCCGGTCCGACTCCCCGGGTGACCCCGGTGCCGTCATGGCGGTGGCGGTGGCGGTGAGGCCGGCCGCCGCCGCTCTGTCCTCGCCGTCCGTGAGCCGCACGGCCAGCAGGACCGAGGCGGCCACGGCCAGCACCAGGGCCACCGATCCGGCGGTGAGCGTGATGCGCAGCGCCCGGCCGTGGGGGTGGGGTGCGCCGGATCCCGGCTCGGACCCGGGCTCGGTTTCCGGCCCGGATCCGGGCTCGGTCCCGCGCTCGGTCCGGGGCATGTTTCTCGGCTCGGACCCGGCCGTCTCGCCCTGTCGATCCGCCAGGTCCGCCGTGTCCGTCCGGTTCGTTCCGTCCGCCTGGTCCGCCGAGTCCGCCAGGTCTGTCCGGCGCGCTCCGTCCACCCGATCCGCCGGGTTCGTCCCCTTCCCCCACGCCTCGGTGGCGACCTCGTGCAGGGCGAGGAGGCGGGTCGGGTCGTCACCGCCGAGCCGGGCCATCGCCTCGACGGCCTCCCTGGGCGGGAGCGACCTGCCGGCCAGGTAGCGCTCCCAGGACGACGTGCTGTAGCCCGTCTTGGCCGCGAGCTGGCGCAGGCTCAGTCCGCTGTGATCCTTCACCCGCCGTAATCGCACCACCAACTGCCGTATGCACGGGTCGAGTTCTTCGGGCAGCCCTTTCCAACGCGACATGTTCCCCCCACTCGCGTTCGTGGACCGTGGTCAGCGGTCCCGTCACCGCCGCATTCTGCATCAGCATCCACGCGGTGCCCCATACATCGGTTCCCGCTCTCCCCGCCGCCCCCTACCGATTCGGCCACACCCCGCGGCGACCGTCCCGCCGCACCGTCCCGGCCGACGGCGTCGCCGCAGGTCAGCGCCCGGGACGTCCCGCGAGTACGTCACTTCGGAGGCGACCGTGGCGGACCCGGGTCCCCGGGCCGCAGTCTCGTTGCCGAGCCGGCCGGTGCGGTCGGCCCGCCCACGAAGGGGGAGACAGCATGCGTATGACCAGGAAGCTCGCCGTCATGACCGGGGGCCTCGCGCTGACCGGGGGACTGCTCGCCGGCGGCGCGGGAACGGCCGGTGCCGCACAGGCCGCGCCGCAGGCCGCCTCGGACTGTCCGTCCGGCTGGTTCTGCGTCTGGGCCGGGCAGAACTACACCGGCCGCATGCAGAAGGTCGCCGGGACCAACAACGACCTGACCCAGTACGCCGTGTTCCAGAACTTCAAGTCCTGGTACAACCACGGCGCGTCCTGCGACTTCAAGTGGTTCTCGGAGAAGAACCACCGCGGGTCCAGCGGCATCGTCCCGAGGGGCTACAAGGAGACCGGCAGCGTGAGCCGCTACATGAAGTCCAACACGTGGGTCAACTGCAAGTGATCCACGGCTCCTGATACGCCGAGGGCGGCACTCACGGGGGAGTGCCGCCCTCGGTCCGTGCGTCCCGGTCCGGGCTCACAGCCGCTCGGGCGTCCGGATGCCCAGCAGGGCCATGCCCTGGTGCAGCGTGCGGGCCGTGATGTCGCAGAGGAACAGGCGGTTCTCGGTCTGCTCGGGCGACTCGGCCTTCAGGACCGGGCACTTGTCGTAGAACGTCGTGTACAGCGACGCCAGCTGGTACAGGTACGCCGTCAGCTTGTGCGGGGCGTACTCCGCCGCCGCCTCCGCCACCGTCGCCGCGAACGAGTCCGCGTGCAGACCCAGCGCGCGCTCCGCCTCCTGCAGACCCAGCTCCGGGTGCGCGACCGGACGGGCCTCGCCGGCCTTGCGCAGGATCGACCGGATACGGGCGTAGGCGTACTGGAGGTAGACGGACGTGTCGCCGTTCAGCGAGACCATCTGGTCCAGGTCGAACTTGTAGTCGCGGTTCGCCGACGTCGACAGGTCCGCGTACTTCACCGCGCCGATGCCGACCTGCGTGCCCCGCTCGGCGATCTCCTCCTCGGAGAGGTCCTGCGCCTTCTCCCGGACCACCGCCGAGGCACGGTCGATCGCCTCGTCCAGCAGGTCCACCAGCCGGACCGTCTCGCCCTCACGGGTCTTGAACGGCTTGCCGTCCTTGCCGAGGACCGTGCCGAAGGCCAGCTGCACCGCGTGCACGTCCTCGTTCAGCCAGCCCGCCCGGCGGGCCGTCTCGAAGACCATCTTGAAGTGCAGCGACTGGCGGGCGTCCACCACGTACAGCAGCGTGTTCGCCTTGAGGTTGAAGACGCGGTCGCGGATCGCCGACAGGTCGGTCGCCGCGTAGCCGTAGCCGCCGTCCGACTTCTGCACGATCAGCGGGACCGGCTTGCCGTCCGGGCCCTTGATGTCGTCGAAGAAGACACACAGCGCGCCCTCGGAGCGGACCGCGACGCCCGACTCCTCCAGCAGGCGGCAGGTCTCCGCGAGCATGTCGTTGTAGCCGGACTCCCCGACGATGTCCGCGTCCTGGATCTCCATGTCCAGCTTCTCGAAGACGGAGAAGAAGTAGATCTTCGACTCGTCCACGAACTTCTGCCACATGGCGAGGGTCTGCGGGTCGCCCGCCTGGAGGTCGACCACCCGGCGGCGGGCCCGCGTCTTGAACTCCTCGTCCGCGTCGAAGACCTTGCGGGCCGCCTTGTAGAGGCGGTCGAGATTCGACATCGCCTCCTCGCCGGAGACCTCGCCGGCCTTGTGGTCCAGCTCGTGCGGGTGCTCCTCCAGATACTGGATGAGCATGCCGAACTGGGTGCCCCAGTCGCCGATGTGGTGACGCCGCACCACGCTTTCGCCGGTGAACTCCAGCAGCTGCGCCACCGAGTCACCGATCACCGCGGAGCGCAGGTGACCGACGTGCATCTCCTTCGCCACGTTCGGCTGGGCGTAGTCGATGACCGTGGTGCCCGGCTGCTCGGACTGCGGCACGCCGAGGCGGCCGGTGTCGTCCGCGTAGCGCGCGGCGAGGTTCTGCGTGATCGCCC
This sequence comes from Streptomyces sp. NPDC050416, assembly GCF_044458845.1. Taxonomy (NCBI): domain Bacteria; kingdom Bacillati; phylum Actinomycetota; class Actinomycetes; order Kitasatosporales; family Streptomycetaceae; genus Streptomyces; species Streptomyces sp. NPDC050416. The sequence continues at coordinate 943,351 of NZ_JBITII010000002.1, read as the reverse complement.
GGTCGGTGATCGTGATGTTCAGGAAGCCGGGGCCGGAGACCTCGACGTCCTTGATCACGTCACCCGACTCGACCCGGGAGACGACCTGCGCCGCCAGCTCCCGCGGGTTCGCCTTCTCCTTCTTCGCGAGGGCCAGGATCCCGTTGGCCTGGAAGTCCGCCCGGTCGCTTCGTCGCAGCAGCGGGTCCGCGGAGCCGGCCTGCGGCACGGCCGCCGACAGGGCAGCCGCGAGGCGCTGGTGGACGGAGTCGCTGAGGGACGTGACCGAGGCCATAGGAAAGGGTGCCGTTCTCCTCGAGGGAATCGATAGACACGGCCAGTATCCCATGCGAGGTAAAGCCGTTTTTCCGGGCGCGAGGCGGTCTGGGACAATGGTGCGGTCAGCCGTGCGACCGTACCGGCTGCCCGATGCAGAAAGAAGGACGTGCCGATCGTGGCTCAGAGCACCGAGACCACCGACTGGGTCTCCCGTTTCGCGGATGAGGTCATCGAGGAGTCGGAGCGTCGGGCCCCGGGCAAACCCGTCGTCGTCGCGTCCGGCCTCTCACCGTCCGGCCCCATCCACCTCGGGAACCTCCGCGAGGTCATGACCCCGCATCTCGTCGCCGACGAGATCCGCCGCCGGGGCCACCAGGTGCGGCACCTGATCTCCTGGGACGACTACGACCGGTACCGGAAGGTGCCGGCGGGCATCGCCGGCGTCGACGAGTCGTGGGCCGAGCACATCGGCAAGCCGCTGACGTCCGTCCCGGCGCCCAAGGGCTCGACGCACGCCAACTGGGCCGAGCACTTCAAGGCCGCGATGATCGAGTCGCTGGGCGAGCTGGGCGTGGAGTTCGACGGGATCAGCCAGACCGCGCAGTACACCTCCGGCGTGTACCGCGAGCAGATCCTGCACGCCATGAAGCACCGCGGCGACATCGACGCGATCCTCGACCAGTACCGCACGAAGAAGGCCCCCGCGAAGAAGCAGCAGGGGCAGAAGCCGGTCGACGAGGCCGAGCTGGAGGCCGCCGAGGGCTCCGGCGCGGCCGCCGAGGACGACGGCAGCTCCGGCTCCGCCGGGTACTTCCCGTACAAGCCGTACTGCGGCAACTGCGAGAAGGACCTCACCACCGTCACGTCCTACGACGACGACTCCACCGAGCTGACGTACGCCTGCACCGCGTGCGGCTTCTCCGAGACGGTCCGGCTGAGCGAGTTCAACCGCGGCAAGCTGGTCTGGAAGGTCGACTGGCCGATGCGGTGGGCCTACGAGGGCGTCGTGTTCGAGCCCTCCGGCGTCGACCACTCCTCCCCGGGGTCCTCCTTCCAGGTCGGCGGGCAGATCGTCGGAATCTTCGGCGGCAAGCAGCCGATCGGCCCGATGTACGCCTTCGTCGGCATCTCCGGCATGGCCAAGATGTCCTCCTCGCGGGGCGGCGTGCCCACCCCCGCCGACGCCCTGAAGATCATGGAGCCGCAGCTGCTGCGCTGGCTGTACGCCCGGCGCAGGCCCAACCAGTCCTTCAAGGTCGCCTTCGACCAGGAGATCCAGCGGCTCTACGACGAGTGGGACCGGCTCGACGCCAAGGTCGCCGACGGCAGCGCCCTGCCCGCCGACGTCGCCGCCCACTCGCGTGCGGTGCGTACGGCCGCCGGTGAGCTGCCGCGCACGCCTCGGCCGCTGCCGTACCGGACGCTGGCGTCCGTCGCGGACATCACCGCCGGGCACGAGGACCAGGCGCTGCGGATCCTGAGCGAGCTGGACCCGGAGCAGCCGCTGACCTCCCTCGACGAGGCGCGTCCGCGGTACGACAAGGCCGAGGCCTGGATCAACACCCATGTGCCGGCCGAACAGCGGACGATCGTGCGCGACGAGCCGGACGCGGAGCTGCTGAAGTCGCTCGACGAGCAGGGGCGGGAGTCGCTGCGGCTGCTGCTCGACGGGCTGGCCGACCACTGGTCGCTCGACGGCCTGACGCACCTCGTGTACGGCGTGCCGAAGGTGCAGGCCGGATTCCCGGCCGACGCCACGCCGAAGGAGCTGCCGCCGGAGATCAAGACCGCGCAGCGGTCCTTCTTCGCCCTGCTGTACCACCTGCTGGTCGGGCGGGACACGGGGCCGCGGCTGCCGACGCTGCTGCTGGCGGTGGGGCAGGAGCGGGTGCGGGCCCTGCTCGGGGAGTGAACAGGCACTGAGAAGGGGCCCCCGGTTTTCTCCGGGGGCCCCTTCTTCGTGCCGGCGGGTCAGGCGATGTGGTCCTCTTCCAGTTGCGCCGAGTGGCGTTTCTGGAAGCGCTCCACGAGGGACTTCAGCTCACCGGGGCTCAGCGTCGTGCCGTAGGTGGCCTGGATGTTGTCACCCAGCGCGCGGGGGGTGGGGTAGCTGCCGTCTATCGACTGGCGGAACACCTGGTAGTACGCCTCTTCGTCCGGCTCGGGGGCCGGGGGCGTGCCGCCGCCCTCGCCGAGTTCGCGCGTGCGGTTCGGGCCCACCGGGATGGGGAAGCTGCCGGTGTCCTCCGGGGTGGGTTCCTGCTCGTACTGGGTCTGGTACTGCTCGGCTTCTTGTTGTTCCGCGATCCACTGGGCGTACTGCTCGGCGGGATCGTAGTTGGGGTCGTAGCCGCCCTGGTATTCGACCTCTCGGGGGGTGTTGAACCAGGGGCTCTGGTCTGGCTCCGGGGGGTTGGCCGGTTGCTCGGCGTCTTGATTGCTCTCGAGTTGCGGGCGCTGCTCGCTGGGAGGTGCCGCTCTCTGTGGGACGGGCGCCGCCCCAGCGGCACGACTGCCCGCAGCCGGGTCCGTTTGCGGTGGCGGGGGAATCAGTGCCGGTTCTATGCCTGCCGCTGCCAGCCCCGCCGGGGCCGTTTCCGCCAGGGGGACGCCGTAGCGGGCCAGGCGCAGGGGCATCAGCGACTCCACCGGGGCCTTCCTGCGCCACGCCCGGCCGAAGCGGGAACGCAGCCGGGCCTGGTAGACGAGACGTTCCTGCTCCAGCTTGATGACCTGCTCGTAGGAGCGGAGCTCCCAGAGCTTCATGCGGCGCCACAGGAGGAACGTCGGGACGGGGGAGAGCAGCCAGCGGGTGAGGCGGACGCCCTCCATGTGCTTGTCGGCCGTGATGTCGGCGATCCGGCCGATCGCGTGACGTGCCGCTTCGACCGAGACGACGAACAGGATCGGGATCACCGCGTGCATGCCGACACCGAGCGGATCCGGCCAGGCCGCCGCGCCGTTGAAGGCGATCGTCGCCGCCGTCAGGAGCCAGGCCGTCTGGCGCAGCAGCGGGAAGGGGATCCTGATCCAGGTGAGGAGCAGGTCCAGGGCCAGCAGGACGCAGATGCCCGCGTCGATACCGATCGGGAAGACGTAGGAGAAGTTCCCGAAGCCCTTCTTCAGGGCCAATTCGCGGACGGCCGCGTACGAACCGGCGAAGCCGATGCCGGCGATGATCACGGCGCCGGCCACGACCACACCGATGAGAACGCGGTGCATCCGAGTCAGCTGTAGTGGCGCGGCCACCCGTACTCCCCTCCCCTTGCGTGTTGTTGCGCGCAACAGGGTGGCACATGTGTGCGGAGGACGGGTGGCCGGTTCCGGTCGGGGCTGTTCAGCTCTTCGACGCCGGCTTCTTCGACGGCGACGTCGAGGCGTCCTTCGCGGGCTCCTCGGACGCGTCCGAGGAGGCCGACTTCGACGGCGACTTGGACGCCGACTTCGACGGGGCCTTGGAGGGGGTCTTGGACGCGGCGCCGCTCGCCTTGCCGCCGCCCGCGCCGTTCGCCTCGGACACCGCCGCCACGGCCTCCTTGGCGGCCTTCTCGGCGTCCTTCATCAGGTCGTCGGCGCTCGGGCTCTTGTCGCCGGCCAGGCCCGCGCCGTTGTAATCGAGGGTGACGACGACGTTCTCGACGCGTGCCACGACCGTCTGCTGCTTGAAGGTGCCTTCCTTCTTCTTCAGCTCGTAGCGCACGGCCGTCGCCTCGTCGCCGGTCCCGGGCACCGGCTCCGACTTGGTGCTCTTGGCACCCGCCACGGCCTGAGCGTCCTGGACCTGCTTCTCGAAGTACTCCTGGGCCAGCTTGTCGGCCGGGCCGCGGGTGACGTCCGACTCGAAGCGCAGCATCGACACGTTCAGCCAGCGGAACTGCGAGCCCTTGACGCCGTTGTTGTCGAGGCTGTTCCAGGAGCAGTTGGCACGGGTCGAGATGTCGTCCGACTTGCCCTCCTTGCCGGACTTGCCCTCCGGTACGAGGTCCTTCAGCGTCTTCTTCGACAGCGTCTTGCAGGGCTCCGGGAGCTTGCCGTACGCCGCCGCCTCCACGGTCGGCGAGGGGCTCGCGGACGCCGAGGCGGCGGCCTTGGCGGCCTTGTCCGTGCTGTCGCCGGAGCCGGAGTCCGAAGAGCAGCCGGCGGCGACCAGCATCACGGGGACGGCGGCCGCGCAGACAAGGACGCGGTGGAGTCGCTTCGCTCGCTGTTCTCGCTGCTCTCGCTGTGCTCGTCGCTGCATGGTTCCTTCACTCATGACGCTCGTGGTTCCTGCGGTCGGAACGGGTCCGAGTGGTCACGGTACGCGGTGAGGCAGCGGTGTGTTCTTCCTTCGGGTGCTTTGCGGGTGCGCGTGAAGGGGGCGTGAAGGGGCCTCAGCCGCTCAGCGAATCGGCCAGCTGCGAGGCCAGTTTCCGGGCCCTGTCCTGCATTTCCTTGCTGTCCGGGACGACGCCGACGGTGGCCGGCTGCTCGGCGTACTCGATGGTCACGATGACGTTCGACGTGCGGAATGCCACAGTCACCGTCCGCTGCTTGGCCGTCGAACCGGAGCTGCTCAGCTCGTCGTCGAGGAAGGCCTCGTCGCCGACCTCCTCCAGGACGCGCGGCTGGAGGTCGGTCGGGGTGGCGGAGGCGGACGCCGGCGGCGAGGAACTGCCGGACGGGGACGGGGAGCCGCTCGGCGCGGGGGTGGCACCCCCGGCCGGCGTGCTGCCGGGCGTGCTGCCCGGGGTCGCCGACTCGGTGGCGGTCGGCTCGGGCAGGTGGGCCGCCGCCTCCTTCTCCGCGAAGAGCTGCTCGGCCAGGCTGTCGTCGCTGACCGCGTTGTCGTAGGAGACGACCCGTTCGAAGTCGACGAGCAGATGGTCGGTGGCCTGCTGCGCATCGACCTTCCACTGGCAGCCGACCTTGCGGTCGGTGTCGTACGTGACCGTAGCCTCGCCCTCGTACGCCTTCTCGCGCTGCTCCTCGTCAGTGATCTGCCGGATCCCGGGCAGGAGTTCGTCGAGGGAGCTCTGGCCGACGGCGCCGCAGGGCTCGGGCAGCGTGCGGTACTTGCCCGGCTCGGCGACGGTCGAGGCCGTGCCCGTGTCGCCCGGGTTGGAGTCGTCCGTCGCGCCGCCGTCGCCGGAGTTGCCGGTGCAGCCGGCCAGCAGGGCCGCGAGGAGCGCGGCGATACCGGGTGCGTACGCCTTCCGTTGCACGTGGTGGCCCCTCTCGACGCGGAAATCTGCTTGCCGCCGTGGGGCGGCCGATGAACACAATGTCTATCGCACGCACTGCCGTGGACGCCGGTCCGGATTCCCTTTCGTCGACCTTGGCTCCGGTATTTGCTGTTGAGGACTTCTGTTCGTTTACGGGGGATTGAGGACGCTATGTCGTATGTAGAGATGCCTGGTGCGAAAGTACCGATCCGGATGTGGACCGACCCGGCCACGGTCGAGGGCTCCGCACTCCAGCAGCTCCAGAACGTAGCCACGCTGCCCTGGATCAAGGGCCTGGCCGTCATGCCCGACGTGCACTACGGCAAGGGTGCGACGGTCGGCTCGGTCATCGCCATGAAGGGCGCGGTGTGCCCGGCGGCGGTGGGTGTCGACATCGGCTGCGGAATGTCGGCGGTGAAGACGTCCCTGACGGCGAACGACCTGCCCGGGGACCTGTCGCGGCTGCGGTCGCGGGTCGAGCAGGTGATCCCGGTGGGGCGCGGGATGCATGACGATCCCGTCGACCCCGGGCGCTTCCACGGGCTGGCCACCGCCGGGTGGGAGGACTTCTGGGGGCGGTTCGACGGGGTGGCGGAGGCGGTCAAGTTCCGTCAGGAACGTGCCACGAAGCAGATGGGAACGCTCGGATCCGGGAATCACTTTGTCGAAGTGTGCATAGATACGCAGGGGTCTGTGTGGCTCATGCTCCACTCCGGTTCCCGCAACATCGGCAAGGAGCTGGCCGAGCACCACATCGGCGTGGCCCAGAGGCTCCCGCACAACCAGGGCCTGGTCGACCGTGACCTCGCCGTCTTCGTCGCGGACACCCCGCAGATGACGGCGTACCGCAACGATCTGTTCTGGGCGCAGGAATACGCGAAGTACAACCGCTCGATCATGATGGCGCTCCTGAAGGACGTGATCCGCAAGGAGTTCAAGAAGGCCAAGCCGACGTTCGAGCCGGAGATCTCCTGTCATCACAACTACGTGGCCGAGGAGCGCTACGACGGGATGGACCTGCTCGTGACCCGCAAGGGCGCGATCCGGGCCGGCTCCGGCGACTACGGGATCATCCCGGGTTCCATGGGCACGGGTTCCTACATCGTGAAGGGCCTCGGCAACGCCAAGTCCTTCAACTCGGCCTCGCACGGCGCGGGCCGGCGCATGAGCCGTAACGCGGCCAAGCGCCGGTTCTCGACGAAGGACCTGGAGGAGCAGACGCGGGGCGTGGAGTGCCGTAAGGACTCCGGCGTCGTGGACGAGATCCCGGGCGCCTACAAGCCGATCGAGCAGGTCATCGACCAGCAGCGGGATCTGGTGGAGGTCGTGGCCAAGCTGAAGCAGGTCGTCTGTGTGAAGGGTTGACCGGTCCTATTTCGGGGCGTGCAGCACCGCGTAGACCATGACGAACGCCACGATGTGGATGCCGAAGAGGAAGTAGGCGAGCCACCACCACATGTGGCGCTCGTTCTTCGTCTCCTGGGTGAGGCGCTGTTGTTCCCGGTCCCGTTGCTGTTCCGGGTCCCCTCCGGCGTCCGGCATCACAGGTCCCGGTGGACTTTCGTGTTGGAGGCCTGGGCGCGGGGGCGCAGGACGAGGAGGTCGACGTTGACGTGGCTGGGGCGGGTGACCGCCCAGGTGATCGTGTCGGCGACGTCGTCGGCCGTGAGGGGCTCGGCGACGCCCTCGTAGACCTTGGCCGCCTTGTCCTCGTCGCCGCCGAAGCGGGTCAGGGCGAACTCGTCCGTCTTGACCATGCCGGGGGCGATCTCGATGACGCGGACCGGCTGGCCCACGATCTCCAGGCGCAGCGTCTCGGCGAGGACGTGCGCGCCGTGCTTGGCGGCGACGTAGCCCGCGCCGCCCTCGTAGGTGCCGTGGCCCGCGGTGGAGGAGACGACCACGACCGTGCCGTCGCCGCTCGCGATCAGCTTGGGCAGCAGGGCCTGGGTGAGGTTGAGCGTGCCGATGACGTTCGTCTCGTACATCTGGCGCCAGTCGGCCGGGTCGCCGGTCGCGACCGGGTCGGCGCCGAGCGCGCCGCCCGCGTTGTTGACCAGCACGCCGATCGTCTTGAAGGCCGTGGCGAACTCGTCGACCGCCGCGCGGTCGGTGACGTCGAGGGCGTACGCCGTGGCCTGGTGGCCCGCCTTGGTGATCTCCTCCGCCAGCGCCTCGATGCGGTCCTTGCGGCGGGCGGTGAGGACGACGCGGTAGCCCGCGGCGGCGAGCTGCCTGGCCGTGGCGGCGCCGATTCCGCTGCTCGCACCGGTGACGACGGCGATGCGGGAGGCTGCGGACGGGGCGGCGGTGGCCATGGGAGCTCCTCGGACGTGGTGTGCGGTGCCGGGCCGGCGTCGGCCTGAGGCTTCCGGCCAGGATAGGCGGGCCCCGCGGTGGGAGAATGAGGGCGGGTGATCCCCTGACAGGTTCCGGAGGTGGATCATGGGCGAGGCACGTGAGGTCATGGACCGGCTCACCGACGCGGTCACCACGCACGCCGATCTGAAGGTCATCGGCGAGCTGTACGCCGAGGACGCGGTCGCCTTCACTCCCGACGAGGGTGAGCTGCGCGGGCGCGACAGCATCGTCGAGTACTGGCGGACGATGACGGAGGCGGTCCCCGAGGCGACGTTCCAGTCGCTGCACTCCTACGAGGTCGGTGACACGGCCATCGACGAGGGGATCTTCAGCGGGCGGAACACCGGGCCGCTGGAGCTGCCCAACGGCGAGACGCTGCCCCCGACGCAGAAGGAGATCAGGATCCGCGGGGTGGACATCGCCACCGTGAAGGACGGCCGGATCGTCGACTACCGCCTGTATTTCGACGAGATGGACTTCATGGGGCAGCTGGGGCTGCTGCCCGACGAGCCGTTCTGAGTCCCCGGCCGGTCGGTTTCCTCAAGACCGGTCAGTTTCCTCGCGGGGCGTACATGATCACTGCCATGCCCGCGAGGCAGACGAGCGCGCCCGTGATGTCCCAGCGGTCCGGGCGGTAGCCGTCCGCGACCACGCCCCACAGGATCGAACCGGCGACGAAGATCCCGCCGTACGCGGCGAGGACGCGGCCGAAGTGGGCGTCGGGCTGGAACGTGGCGACGAAGCCGTACGCGCCGAGCGCGAGGACGCCGCCGGCCGCCCACAGCCAGCCCCTGCTCTCGCGCACGCCCTGCCAGACCAGCCACGCGCCGCCGATCTCGAAGAGGGCGGCGACGACGAAGAGGGCCGCGGAGCGGAGCACGAGCATGGTGGTCAGCTTCGCATGCCCGCGCCCTGGCCTCCGCCTCGGCGTGACGGCTCCCTACCGCCCGGCTCGGGCTCCGGCGGCGTACGCCGCCGGGGGTACTCCCACCGTCGTCGTGAAGTCCCGTACCAGATGGGCCTGGTCGGCGTAGCCGAGGTCGGCGGCGAGGGCGGCCCAGTCGACGTCGCTGCGGCTGTCGGCCTGCTCCAGGGCCTCGTGGATGCGGTAGCGGAGGATGACCCACTTGGGGCTGACGCCGACATGGGTCGAGAAGAGCCGTTGCAGCGCCCGTACCGACAGTCCTCGCGCGTGGGCGAAGTCGCCGACGCGGCGTACGGCGCGGTCCGCCTGGATGCGTCGGACGAGGTCGATCGCGAGATCTGCCTGCGGATCCGGGACGCAGGGCAGGGAGAGCAGGAAGGCATCGAGGGCGGCCACCCGGGCGCGGTCGTCCGCGGGGGTGACGACCGAGCGGGCGGTGTCGCCGGTGGCCTGCGGGAAAACCTCCTGGGCGGGCAGCGTGCGGCCCGTCCATCGGGAAACCGGCACCCCGGGGGCGTACGGCCGGAAGCCGCCGGGCCGGAACTTCGCCCCGCAGACCCGGCCCCGACCCGACAGCTTCCTGGTGTACAGGCCGAGCGCGACGCCGGTGATCTCGCCGTAGGGTGCGTCCTTCTCGTCGGCCCCGTCCCACTGGAAGGTGAGGTTGACGGCGGGGTGCGGGACGATGTGGGAGGCGTAGGGCGCGGGCAGGTCCCAGTCGATGAGCCAGTACCACTCGACGTACCGGCGCAGCGGCTCGGCGGGCTCGTGGCGGCGGAATCGCACGCGGTTCAGCAGCCCGGACGGGTCGACGATCCCGCGGGTGTCGTGGCGGGGTGCCTCCATGGCCGGATCGTACGTCGCGTTTCTTCAAGAGGGGCGGCCCCGGGTGTCCCTACGGTCGCTGTATGGACACCAAGCGCAGAGAAGCGAAGAGCCACACCCTGGGCGATCTTCTGGCGGTGGCGCGTGAGCGGGCCGTGCCCGTGGTCCGGGCGGTTCCCGACGAGGCGCTCTCCGCCCCCACACCGTGTGCCGACTACGACGTGAAGGCCCTGGTCAACCACCTCTTCCAGGTGGTCGTGGAGTTCCAGAAACTGGCCGCCAAGGGTGAGTCGGACTTCTCCACGACGCCCGACCGGGTCGGTGCGGGGCCGGACTGGAGGGAGCGGTTCGCCGAGGAGACGGACAGGCTGGTGGCGGCCTGGTCGGCGCCTGGTGCCGAGGAGGGCACGGCAGGGGCGTGGCAGATGCCCGCGCGGCTGGTCGGGGCGATGGCGTTGCTCGATCTGACCGTGCACGCGTGGGACCTGGCCCGGGCCACGGGCCAGGAGTACGGGGCGGACGACGCGTTGGAACCGGTCCTGGAGCAACTCGCCGGCACGGTCGCCGAGCTGGCCCCGACGGCCCGGTCGACCGGTGTGTTCGCGGAGCCGGTGCCGCTGGCGGAGGGGGCGTCGGCCTTCGAGCGGCTGCTCGCGCAGACCGGCAGGGACCCGTACCGGACGTGACGACCTGCCTGTTGCCCCCAGGTATGGTTGAAGGGTAAACAACCTGGAGGGTGAGCGACCATGCAGTTCGGGATCTTCAGCGTCGGCGACGTCACGCCCGACCCGACCACCGGCCGGACGCCGACCGAACGCGAGCGCATCAAGGCCATGGTCGCCATCGCGCTTAAGGCCGAGGAGGCCGGGCTCGACGTCTTCGCAACCGGCGAGCACCACAACCCGCCGTTCGTGCCGTCGTCCCCGACCACCATGCTCGGCCACATCGCCGCCCGCACCGAGCGGCTGATCCTCTCCACCGCCACCACCCTCATCACCACCAACGACCCGGTGAAGATCGCCGAGGACTTCGCGATGCTCCAGCACCTGGCCGACGGCCGGGTGGATCTGATGCTGGGCCGCGGCAACACCGCCCCCGTCTACCCCTGGTTCGGCCAGGACATCCGGCAGGGCATCCCCCTCGCGATCGAGAACTACGCCCTCCTCCACCGGCTGTGGCGCGAGGAGGCCGTCGACTGGGAGGGGAAGTTCCGTACGCCGCTGCAGGGCTTCACCGCCACGCCCCGCCCGCTGGACGGCATACCGCCGTTCGTCTGGCACGGGTCGATCCGCTCGCCGGAGATCGCCGAGCAGGCCGCGTACTACGGCGACGGCTTCTTCCACAACAACATCTTCTGGCCGGCCGAGCACACCCGGCGCATGGTCGAGCTGTACCGGACGCGGTACGCGCACCACGGGCACGGCACGCCCGAGCAGGCGATCGTCGGGCTCGGCGGGCACGTGTTCATGCGGCGGAACTCGCAGGACGCCGTCCGTGAGTTCCGGCCGTACTTCGACGTCGCGCCGGTGTACGGGCACGGGCCGTCGCTGGAGGACTTCATGGCGCAGACGCCGCTGACCGTCGGATCCCCGCAGCAGGTGATCGAGAAGACGCTGGCCTTCCGCGAGTACGCCGGCGACTACCAGCGCCAGCTGTTCCTGGTCGACCACGCCGGGCTGCCGCTGAAGACCGTGCTGGAGCAGATCGACCTGCTGGGCGAGGAGGTCGTACCGGTGCTGCGCGAGGAGTTCGCCAAGGGCCGCCCGGCTCACGTGCCGGACGCCCCGACGCACGCGGCCCGGCTCGCCGCGGCCCGAGGGTGAAAGGATGGTAGTCACCGGCCCCGCGGTTGCGCGTCCCTGGTGAGAGGGCAGTAAGAAGGACGCTCCGGCGCAGCTCATCCGGTCCCGCGGACCCGGCGGCGGGGCACACTGGACGCGTGTCCCAAACAGTGCTGCTCGCCGAAGACGACCGCGCCATCCGCAACGCCCTGGAGCGCGCCCTGACCCTGGAGGGTTACCAGGTCATGGCGGTCGCCGACGGTGTCGAGGCACTGGCGCAGGCCCACCGCAACCGTCCGGACGTCCTCGTCCTGGACGTGATGATGCCCGGCATCGACGGGCTCCAGGTGTGCCGCGTGCTGCGCGCCGAGGGCGACCGTACGCCGATCCTGATGCTGACCGCCCTCGTGGAGACCGCCGACCGGATCGCCGGCCTGGACGCGGGCGCCGACGACTACGTGGTGAAGCCCTTCGACGTGGAGGAGGTCTTCGCCCGGCTGCGCGCCCTGCTGCGCCGCACCAGCCCGGTGGGCGTCGGCGGCGCACCCGCGGCCGAAGCGCCCCGGCCCGTCCCCGAGCGGTTCATCGAGGCGGCCGGCATCCGCATGGACCCGCAGGCGCGCCGGGCCTGGCGCGGCGCCCGCGAGCTGGAGCTGACCCGCACCGAGTTCGAACTGCTGGAGCTGCTGGTCCGCAACGCGGGCATCGTCCTCGACCACTCGACGATCTACGACCGCATCTGGGGTTACGACTTCGGCCCCGGCTCGAAGAACCTCGCCGTCTACGTCGGCTATCTGCGGCGCAAGCTCGACGAGCCGGACGGGCCGCTGCTGATCCACACGGTGCGTGGCGTGGGTTACGTGCTGCGGGAGGACTGAGTGGGCCGCCTCGGCCGGATGCTGGGCGGGCGGCGGCCGAAGCTGGTCTCGCTGCGCACCACGTTCGCCGTGTCGTTCGCGGCGGTGACGGCGGCCGTGACGATCCTGGTCGGCATCCTGTCGTACAGCGCGGCGGCTCGGCTGGTGCGGGTGGACCAGCAGACCGTGTTCGACGAGGTCGTGCAGGACCTGCGGGACGAGGTGCGGCAGAACCACATGACGCCCGGCGACTTCTCGTCCGCCGCGCCGGGCCACGACCTGGTCCGGCCCGCCCGGACGGATGTGCAGGTGCTCGGCCCGGACGGACATGTCGTCGACCCGGGCAGCCCCGGACTGCCGGTCACCGGCGCCGACGTACGGATCGCCGGGGCCGTGACGTCCGGGCGGGTGGCCGAGCACAAGGACGTCGACGTGGGCGACGACGTCTACCGCGTCGCGACCGTCTCCCTCGGCGGCGGCCGGGGCGCGGTGCAGGTCGCGCAGGAGTTCAGTGACGTCGAGGACCTGCTGCGGGCGCTGCAGCGGCGGACGCTGCTGCTGATGGCGGCCGTGGTGATCGCCGCCGGCCTGTTCGGCTGGTGGCTGGCCCGGCGGATCACGCGCCGCCTGGTCGTTCTGACCGACGCCGCCGAGGACGTCGCCCGCACGCGCCGGCTCGGCATCCAGGTGCCCGTCACCGGGCACGACGAGGTGGGCCGGCTGGGCCGGGCCTTCGACCGCATGCTGGGGCGGCTCGCCCAGTCCGAGGAGGACCAGCGCCGCCTGGTCCAGGACGCGGGCCACGAGCTCCGTACGCCCCTGACCTCCCTGCGCACGAACATCTCCCTGCTTCGCCGGATCGACGAACTCCCGCCCCGGACCCGTGAGGAACTGGTCGCCGATCTCGGCCAGGAGGCCCGCGAGCTGACCGACCTGGTCAACGAGCTCGTCGACCTCGCGGCCGGGCAGTCCGACACCGAGCCGCCGCGGCGGGTGGACGTCGCCGACATCGCGGAGGAGGTGGCCGGCCTCGCCCGGCGCCGCAGCGGCCGGCGGATCCTGCTCCGCGCGAGCGGCGACACCACCACGGACGGGCGGCCCGGGATGCTGACCCGGGCGCTGTCCAACCTCGTCGAGAACGCGGTGAAGTTCGACCAGGGCGGCACGGCCCCCATCGAGATCGTCGTGGCCGGGCCCGCCCGCCCGGGCACGATCCGCGTCGAGGTCCTCGACCGCGGCCCCGGCATCGCCGACAAGGACCTCGACCGCATCTTCGACCGCTTCTACCGCGCCGCCGACGCCCGCTCCCTGCCGGGCTCGGGCCTGGGCCTGTCCATCGTCCGCGAGGTGGCCCTCGCACACGGCGGAGCACCTTTCGCGTTCCGCCGGGACGGGGGCGGGGCGGTGATCGGATTCACGGTGGGCGGGGGGCTGGACTGACCCGGGCCGGTTCCGCCTACGCGTTTCGGGTGCCACGGAGTCTGCCCCTGTCGTCAGAGGAGCTCGGAGGGTGCGGGCAGCTCGTACGGCTCCGTCGAGAGGTTGACCAGGCACAGGAAGCCCGTGTCTCCGGTCCCGTCGGGACAGCGCTTGCAAGCCAGGGGCGGGCTGTGCGAAGACACTGCGTTACGTGGGAGTAATGCGCTGCCGTGTATGGGGCGTATCTCTGTGAAAGCGCTGTCACATTCCTGGTCCGGAGAGCGAATCCCTGTGCTAGCGTCCGCTCATGCCTCCCGCTCAACGGCACCCCACGATGGCCGACGTCGCCGAACGGGCCGGGGTCTCCACCTCCACCGTCTCGCGCACGCTGCGCGGCCTGTCCACGGTCTCGCCGGAGGTGCGGGCCCGCGTCGAGAAGGCCGCGCGCGAGCTGAACTTCGCCGTGTCCCGGCAGGCCGCAAGCCTGGTCACGGGCCGGACCGGGACGGTTGCGGTGCTGGTCCCGACGCTCAACTCCTGGTTCATGGGATCCGCCCTGTCCAGCCTGGCCCCGCTGCTGCGGGCGGCCGGCATGCAGCTGAACGTCTACGAGATCCCGGACCTGGCCGAGCGCACCGCGTTCTTCGAGCACCTCCCGGCACGCCGCAACGCCGACGCGCTCCTGGTGTTCTCCTTCGACCTCACCGACGAGGAGACCGCCCGGCTGGACGACCTCGGCATGCCGGTGATCTACGTCAGCCAGCACGTCGAAGGACGCCCGAGCATCTACGTCGACGACGTGGCCGGTGCCCTGCACGGCACCCGGCACCTGCTCAACCTCGGCCACCGCCGGATCGCCTTCGTCCAGACGGCGGGCGCGAGCGGTTTCTCCTTCAGCTCCAACGAACGGCTGCTGGGCTACCAGCAGGCGCTCACCGAGGCGGGGGTCCCGCTCGACGACGACCTGGTGGTCTCCACGCGGGCCGGCGACAAGCGCGCCGCCGCCGAGGTGCTCGGCATGCTGCTGAGCCTGCGCGAGCCGCCCACCGCCGTCTTCGCCGAGCAGGACGAGGTCGCCGTCGCCCTCATCTGGAACCTGCGCAAGACACGGATCGCCGTACCCGAGCGGATCTCCGTGCTCGGCTTCGACGACCAGCCGCTGGCCGACTGGTTCGACCTGTCCACGGTCGCCCAGTCACCGTCGGACATGGGGCGGGCGGCAGGGGAGCTGGCGCTCAAGCTCATCGACGACGACGGGGCGGATCACGAGCGGCATGTCGTACTGCCGACGTATGTGATCCCGCGGGCCACGACCGCGCCGGTGGCCCGGGACGAGAGGGAGCGGGCCGGCGAGCAGGTGCGCGAGTGACGTGCGCACCCTAGGAAGGACCGGCTGATCAATTCTTGAGGGCGAAGAACCGCATCGGTGAGTTCGCCTCGAAGCCGATGCGCGGGTACACGGGCGCTCCGGCGGCGGTGGCGTGCAGGGTCGCCCGGGTCAGTCCGGTGGCCCGGCCGCCCTCGTGCAGGGCCTTCCGCGTCACGGCTTCCCCGTACCCCCGGCGCTCCCACGCCGGATCGGTCGCGACGAGCAGCACGAAGAGACGGCCGTCGGCCTCGACGGTGGCGGCGCAGGTGACGGGAGTGCCGTCGGCGCGCACGCCCAGGTAGGCGTACACCTGGCTCTTCCACAGCGAGGAGCGGCCGAGACCGTCACGGCCGTCCTCCAGCGGAAAGCCGTAGGCACGGGAGTTGATGTCGGCGAAGGCGCGCAGCTGATCGTCCGTCGTCACGCGTACGAAGGTCAGGTCGGGGTGGGCGGGTTCGGGGAGGGGCAGCAGATCCCCCGCCATGCCCGTCCCGGCGAAGGCGTGCACGAGCCCGGCGCGCTCGGCGGCGTCCCCGAGCCCCGCGCGTGCCTCGTCGTCCAGCAGATCCTCGAAGACCCACAGAAAACCGGGGTGCTTCTTCGCCCGCATGACCTCCACGACCTCGTCCAGCCGCTGTTTCAGCAGCCCGGCGTTGGTGCCGGGTTCGGTCAGCGTGACGCAGTTCCAGAAGGCGAACCGGCAGTCGGCCCAGCGGACGGCGACCCCCGGCAGATCGCGGACGTCCGCCTGCGGATCCCGGTCGAGCACCATGACCCGCCACACCGTGGCGAGCTGCTCCACCGATTCGATCGAGTCCGTGAGGCCGCGCATGACCATTCCCCCCAAGTCGGCAGTGGCGCGCGGGAGTTGCCCCGCCCCCTACACGTATACACGTACTGCCCTTCCGGGACCGGCTCATCCCGCCGTGTTCTCACCGTCCGGCGGAGCCGTCCTGCGGGCCCCGGCGCCGGGCGGCGGCCACATCGCGCATGGTCTGCAGAAAGCGCCGCACCGTGGCCAGCTCCTCCTCCTCGAAGGACCGCATCCCGGCGACCATCTCGTGGATCAGCGGACCGAAGAACGACCAGCCCAGGTCGACGGCCTCGTCCTGGACGACCAGCAGCACCCGCCGGCGGTCGCGGGTGTCCCGTTCCCGGCGCACGAGTCCCAGCCGCTCGAGCCGGTCGACCAGGGCAGTGGTCGATGCCGAGTTAGCACCGCCACCGCCCGGCGGTCGAAGGTCGTCGCCATGCGACGCCCCAGCGCACAGCGGGTGAGGGCCTGTACCGTCCCGGCCCTGGTGCTCCTGGCCGAACGCAGCCGGGCTCACGACGTGCCGCGCGTAGCGGCCGCCGCACGCCGGCTCCTGCCCGACGCGAGTGTCGTCACCCTGCCCGACGCCTCCCATCACTCCATCCCCACCGAGCGGCCTGCCGAACTCAACCGTCTGCTGGCGGAGTTCCTGGCCTGAGGCGGCGACGGCCGGGGTCGTGGTCAGTGGCTGCCGGTCAGTTCGCCGCTGAGCGTCTCGTGGATGCGGGCGCTGGGCTCGTTCAGGCCGATGATCTCGACGGTCTTGCCGCGCTGGGCGTACTTGGTCTCGATGGCGTCCAGGGCGGCGACGGACGAGGCGTCCCAGATGTGCGCGGCGGACAGGTCGATGACGACCCTGTCGGGGTCGGTGGCGTAGCCGAACCGGCCGACGAGGTCATTGGAGGAGGCGAAGAACAGCTCGCCCGTCACCTGGTAGACGACGGTCGCACCGTCGGGGTCGATGACGGCGGTGACGTCGGCGAGGTGGGCGACGCGCCTGGCGAAGACGACCATCGCGGTGACCGAGCCGACGACGACGCCGATGGCGAGGTTGTGGGTGGCGACCACGCACGCGACGTCCTTCCGGGCCCTGGTCGATTCAGGCGGCCGTGGCGGGGCGTGGTTCGCCGTGGAAGACCTGGTGGGTGTGCCACGCGCGGTGAGCTGCGGCGACAGAGCGCACGCCGGGCTGCGGGCCGAAGAGTGGGCGGCCGGCGAGGGCTACGACGTAGTCGCGGGCGGCGGGGCTGTGGCCGATGAAGCGCTGTGAGACCAGGATGCGCTGATCGTCTCCCACGCCGAGGACGCCCTTGTCGAAGAGCTTGTGATGCAGCGAGCACAGGCACAACCCGTTCTCGATCTCGTCGGGGCCGCCGAACGCCCACCAGCGCACATGGGCGGCTCCAGCCCGACCGGCACCGCGCCGATCCTGCCGTCGTAACCGCAGAAGGCACACCGGTACTCGTAGGCGGTCAGGACCAGCTCCCGCATCCGTGGGTCCCGCTGCCGGCGCGTCGCGGCCGGCTGCTGGTTCTCGGCCGGTTCCAGTTCCAGGCCGACGGCCTCACACAGTTCGCTGTGGAGAGAGGGCGGGAAGTGCAGGTCGAGCAGTAAGCGCGCGACCCTCCCCAGCAGTTCCGGTTCCCGTCGCAGCGCCGCTCTCAGATCCGGCGTCAACTGCCCCACGGCGCCGGTCTCCCGAAGGTCCCGTACCCCGCTTCCGGGGCTGCCGGGCCCGCGATCGGTACGCACTTCCCACACGCCGTCGCTGACCAAGTGGTGGAAGGGGTAGGCGGGAGTCGTCTTGTTCGGCGGGCCGTACTCGGTCAGGAGCCGCTGCAGATCCTGCTCCACCGCGCTGTATCGCAGGCCGTCCTCCGCATCCCGCTGGAACCGGCCGAGGGCGTACAGGAGCAGCAGCGGCTTGTGCGGAGCGCGGGTTCCGCTCCTGGTCCACTGCCTCAGGTTCGCGATCCGCTCCAGCCAGTCCATGGCGGCCGATCGTAGACAAGCCCTCCCGCCCCCGGGGAACAGGGGCGGTCAGACATCTGCCCGGACGAAGACCGGCTTGAGGTGTTTCTCCGGCAGTGCGGCCGGCAGGTCCTCCCAGTCGATGACGTGGGAGACGACCCGTTCGGGGGCGACCTTGCCGGAGGCGGCGGGTGTGAGGGCGTCGGGGATGTGGGCGCGCACGTTGCCGCGGGCGACGCGCAGGGTGACGCCGGTGACGTACATGTCGAGCAGGGGCAGCTCGCCGGGGCGGACGTGGTTGCCCTACGACACCCGCTTTGGCGGCGGGGTGTTCACCCGGGGATGAGGCCCTCGTCCGACAGCAGCGCCTGCACCTGGCGCAGGCTCGTGTCCTGGTCGGGGAGTACGAGGTCGGAAGGTGTGATGGTGTTGTCCGGCAGTGGTGTGCCCAGTCTGCGTACGGCGTCCAGGAGGGAGTTCAACGCTGTGTGGAAGGCCGCCTCGTCGTCGGCGTCGGCTGCGGACTGCAAAGCGGAGTCCGGCTTGTTGAGTTCGTCGAGTTGGTCGTCGGTGATGTCGTACTGGCCCTCGCCGAGGATTCGGATGATCACGGCTTCTCCTTCACTGTTCGGGCGGCCGGTTCTGGCTGCGGTTCTCGACGGCCGGTGGGGTGGCGGACGAGGGGAGTTGGGCCTTCATCCGGGCCAGTTCCCTGTCCACGTCGGTGCCGGCCGTGATGGCCTCGAGTTCGGCTTGGATGTCGTCGCGGCCGGCGGGGAGGGTGGCGTCGTCCAGTGCGCCGGATGAGATCAGTTCGTCGAGCGCGCCGGCGCGGGCCTGCAGCTGTTCGGTTTTGTCCTGGGCGCGCTGCATGGCCATTCCGACATCGCCCATTTCCTCGCTGATGCCGGTGACGGCCTCGGTGATGCGGGTCTGGGCCTGGGCAGCGGTGTAGGTGGCTTTGATCGTCTCTTTGCGGGTGCGGAACGCGTCCACCTTGCCCTGCAGGCGTTGTGAGGCGAGGGCGAGTTTGTCCTCTTCCGCCTGCAGCGATGTCTGCTGAGCTTGCAGGTCGGTGAGTTGGGAGGTCACGGCCGTTCGCCGGGTCAGCGCCTCCCGGGCGAGGTCCTCGCGCCCTGCGGCCAGGGCCCGTTGGGCCTGTGTCTGCAACTTGTCGGCGGACTGCTGCAGTTGATGCGTCTGCAGTTCTACACGCTTGCGGCTGGTGGCTACGTCGGCCACGCCGCGCCGCACTTTGCCCAGCAGTTCCATCTGCTGGGTGTACGAGTAGTCCAGCAGTTCTCGGGGGTCTTCTGCCTCGTCCAGCGCCTTGTTCGCCTTGATCCGGAACAACGTGGTGATGCGGTCGGCGATGCTGCTCATATCCGGCCCCCTCCTTGACTGACCTGGGTACGGGGTATCGGGCAGGCGTTATAGGTTCAGGCTCCGCCTGGCCGCGCTGTGCCGCAAACCGCCACTGACCGGCCGCTGCGCCGCATTGAGCGGGTTCCTTCGAGCCGGATGAGCGGGAACAGAGGGCCGGCCCCGCCTGGTCGGCAGCCACCCGAGCCGCGCAGGCACCCGGCACGGTCAGGTGCATCCGGTGAGTTCTGCGGGTGAGGCACTGCAGACGGATGACCAATCCCTGTTGCCGCATAAATCACTTTTGCAGTGATTTAAGCGGTTTTGCTGGTGGGGTGGTGGTTAGTCGAGGGGAGTGTGCGGAGGCACCGAGTCGGGTGTTGTTCCCTGCGGTGCGGGTCGTGGGGACGAGTGGAGGAGGGATCCATGAGCGAGATGGCGAACGCGAGTGCCGGGCGTGTTCAGCAGGCCCGGCAGACAGCCAAGCAGGAGGCGTCGGCGACGGCCGGTCAGGCCAAGCAGGCGGCCGGTGAGGTCGTCGGCACCGCCGCCGAGCAGGTCAAGTCCGTCACGGGCGAGGCCAGGGAACAGGTCGGCGCGGTGGCTGGTGATCTGCGGGAGCGGGTGACGGAACAGGCCGAGAGCCAGGTGCAGCGCGGGGCGGAGGCTCTGCGGCAGTGGTCGCACGACCTGGCCGGCCTTGTGGACAAGGCAGACGGTGATTCCCCCGCGAAGAGCCTGGTGGCCCAGGCGGCCGACCGTGGTCACCATGCCGCCGACTACCTGGACAAACAGGGCGTGAAGGGCCTGGTCGAGGACCTGCAGGACTTTGCCCGCCGGCGGCCGGGCGCGTTCCTGGGCGGGGCGGTACTGGCCGGATTCGCCGTCGGGCGGCTTGCCAAGGCCGGCAGCAAGGCCGGTGGCTCGGGTCCGGGCCGAGCGGCTCGAACCCCGTATCCGGTCGAGCGGAGTCTGCCGGGAGAGGCCGTAGGGCCGGAGCTGCCGGAGGGGGAGGTGTGAGATGTCGTCGGTCTCGCCGCAGTCCCCGCAGTCACGGGGGCGGGACGGCCAGGACAGCTCGGTGGGCGAGCTGCTGTCGACGGTGACCTCGGATGTGCAGCAGCTGCTCCGGCAGGAGGCGGAGCTGGCCAAGGCCGAGGTCCAGCAGGAGGCGACCAAGGCGGGCAAGGCTGCCGGGATGTTCGGGGGCGCCGGTTTCGCCGGTTACATGGTGGCCGTGTTCCTGACGTTGGCGGCGATGTTCGCCCTGGCCAACGTCATGGACCTCGGTTGGGCCGCGCTGATCGTCACCGCGCTGTGGGCGGTGATCGGAGCGGTCCTGTATCGCCGGGGCCGTGAACGGATGCGCACCGTGTCGCCGAAACCGGAGCAGACCCTGGAGACCCTGAAGGAGGACGCGCAATGGGCACGGCACCCGACCAGGTAAGAGCCGATATCGAATCCACCCGCGAGAGGCTGTCCGAGGACGTTTCCCGGCTGGCCGATCGCGCCCGGCCCCGCCAGATGGCACGACGCCGTGCCCGACGGGTCCGTGGAGCGCTGTCCGGGATGCGGGAGCGGGTGATGGGCAGCGCCTCCCCGATCACGGGCGAGGTCACCGACCGCATGGGAAGGGCCGGCCAGTCAGTACAGGACACTGCCGGGCAGGCCGCGGACACGGCACGTGAGGCGGCCGGGAGCGTCACCGACACCGCCCGACAGGCCGCCGGGCAGGCCGCTGAGGCCGCGCGGCAGGCCCCCGAGCAGGCGGTGCGGCAGACCCAGGGCAACCCGCTGGCGGCCGGACTGATCGCCTTCGGCGCGGGACTGCTGACCGCGTCGCTGGTGCCCACTTCCCAGGCCGAGCAGCAGGCGGCGACCCAGATCGCGGACCGGGCCGGCCAGGCCGTCGAGCCGGTCAAGCAGGCCGCGGTGGAGTCCGCGCAGCAGCTGAAGGAGGACGCCGCCCAGGCCGGACGGCAGGCGGCCCAGGAGGTCAAGGACACCGCCGCGGAGGCCGCCCGCACCACCAAGGAACAGTCCCAGGAACAAGCCGGACAGGTCACCGACCAGGCCCGCCAGTCCGCACAGAGCACGGCCGAGGAAGCCCGCGGACGGACCCGCAGCCCCGGACCGTAGGGACGCCGCTGCACGGGCCGGCCACCGAGCTACCGCCCGTGCGGCGTGCACACCGCACCAGCGGACCTGCGGGCAAGGCCGCCACCCCGCCCGCACACCACGCCGGTCCCTTGGCCGGCGGACCGAACACCGCCCGCTGCTGCTCTCACCGGAGGTGATCGCAGGGACGTCACCCAACTACGGGTCGACCGGGTCGACCATGGAAGCCCACCCCGACATCGTCGAAATGCGCCAGCGCCACACGCTGGCCGAGCGCGCCGCGACGACCCCACGGGCGCAAGCCATCGAGGCACTCGCCCTGCTCACGGGCCTCTACCTCGCGGCCTCCCCGTGGATCGCGGGGTTCCCCGGCGGAACCTTCTCCCGGCTCGCCATCAACAACCTGATCGTGGGAATCGGCTACGCGCTGCTGATGAGCGGCGGCTTCGGCCGTGCCTACGACCGGACACACAGCATGGCGTGGGCCGCATGCGGCCTGGGCGTATGGACGATCATCGCGCCCTGGGTGGTGGCGGGCAACGTCGACACCACCCGCACCGTCACCAACAACGTCATCACGGGCGTGATCGCCCTGCTGCTCGCCCTTGCCGCCAGCGCAGCGGCCCGCTCACGTAGCGCACGCGGTGCCCAGGGCGCCCATGGGGGCGGATACGGCGGTGCCGGTCGCTGATCAGACACCGGTTCCGCATCCGGGGGGATCCACGTATCAACGAAGGAGAACCCAAATGATCACCCGAGAGCAGATCCCCGCCGTGCTGGACCACCCGGTCTACGACACCAGGGGCAACAAGATCGGCGACGCCCGGCATGTCTTCTTCGACGACGTCACCGGCGAGCCCGAATGGGTCAGCGTGAAGACCGGCCTGTTCGGCACCAGCGAGTCCTTCGTCCCCATCCACGACGCCTCCGTCGTCGAGGACCACCTGGAGGTGCCGTACGCCAAGGGCAAGGTCAAGGACGCGCCCAACGTCGATGTCGATGCCGGCGGCCACCTCTCCGAACAGGAGGAACACCGCCTGTACGAGTACTACGGGATCGACTGGGACGCTGCCTGGCAGCAGGCGCAGACCGGCACCGGCCGGACCGCCGCCACCCCCGAGGACGCGATGACGCGGTCCGAGGAGGAGATGCACGTCGGCACCGAACGCCGCGAGGCCGGCCGCGTGCGGCTGCGCAAATACGTCGTCACCGAGGAGGAGCAGCGGACCATCCCCGTGCGCCACGAAGAGGTCCGCGTCGAGCGCGAGCCGATCACCGGGGAGAATCGCGGCGATGCCCTGGCCGGGCCGGACATCTCCGAGGCGGAACACGAGGTCACCCTCCACGAGGAGGAGCCCGTGGTGGAAACCAGGGCCGTGCCCAAGGAACGGGTCCGCCTGACCACCGATGAGGTCACCGAGGAGGAAACCGTCACCGGTGAGGTCCGCAAGGAACGCATCGAGGCCGAGGGGACCGACAAGCCCGGCAAGCGGCGGCCCCGCCGCTGATCCCCCGCACGCAGGCGCCCGGGACGGGAAGAGCGACGGCTCGCGCCCGGGCGCCCGCGCACCGCACCTACTCCCCACCATCCGGAGCGCGCTCTCCCTGATGATCGCCCGCCACCGCGCCTCGCCGGCGGGCACTCACCGCAGAAGGAGCCGTACACCCAGCCGCGCGACACCAGGAAGTGGGACGAGCAGGACCGGCGCCGCCTGGGAGACACCTGACCGACACGCCTGGCCCGATGATGGTGTGAGAGCCCAGCCACCCCGGGATACTTGCAGGTCATGAGATTGCTGGCAGGAGTGCACAACGGTGATCGCCGCCTGACGAAGCGGATGGCCGCCTGGGACCCGCCCGGCCTCACGCGCTCGTTGTCGGCCATGGGAGAAGCCGCAGAGGGCACCAAGCTGTGGTGGGGCGCTGCCGCGGTGATGGCCTGGCTGGGCGGCCGGCGAGGCCGTAAGGCCGCGGCGGCGGGCTTGGCTGCGATGGCGGTGGCGCAGCTGGCGTCCAACGCCGTGGGCAAGCAGCTGGCCGACCGGCCCCGGCCGCCCAAGGAGTGGATCCCGCACAGCGAGGTCGACGACCGTCCCGATTCCTCGTCATTCCCGTCCGGGCACACTGCGGCCGCCGTGGCGTTCACCGCCGCCGTCGCCCCATCGTGGCCGCTGGCCGGTGCCTTCTGCGCCGCGCAGGCAGCGATGGTGGCCGCCGAGCGGGTCCAAAGCGGTGCCCACTACCCCAGCGATGTCGCCGCGGGCGCCGCGATCGGCCTGGCCAGCGCCTGGCTCACCCGACATGCACCGCGCCTGCTGCTGCGCCACTGGCCATAGCAAGCGCCGGGCGGCCCCGTCCGGCGGGAAGTCCAGGCCGCATACGCCCGTCGGCGTCGCCTTGTCTGCATGGAGTCGGGTCCACTTCGGCGATCTCCCGCCACAGTGCCGCCGAGGCCGAGCTGAACGCCGCGAGTGCCTCGGCCTTTGCGTCCCGCCAGGACGGGAACCGAGCAGATGCTCGGCGCCTACGCGCAGAAGTGGCTCGACGCCAACTCCGTCGGTCCGACGACCGCCCTCCGCTATGAGGCGACGGTCCGCAACCACATCGTCGAGCACCTCGGGCGACGCGAGCTGCGGTCCCTCAACCAGCCCTCATCTGGCCGCCTGACGGCCCCTCAGCACATGACGAGGGCGGGGTCGGAAACCCCGCCCCAAAACCACCGAAACCCCAGCTCAGGGCCAGACAAGGCAGTAGGGCTGATGCCCCGCCTCATGCAACCGATGCGAGAAGTCCTGCCACTCGTGCAGCAGTTGGTACACGTTGAACGCGTCCCGAGGGCCGCCCCGGTCCGGGACCGTCGACCAGATGAAGGCCGCCGCGCCCACCGACTCCTCGCCGATGCCGCGCAGGGGGTCGACGACGGTCATCGGGAGTTTCACGACCGCGTAGTCGGGGTGCAGGACGACCAGTTCCAGGGGCGGCACCTTGTGCAGTGGAATGCCCTCGATGCCCGTCAGGACCATCGCCGCCATGGTCTCCGGCTTGATCTTCGTGAACATGCCGTTCATGCCGAGCTCGTCGCCGCCGAGTTCCTCGGGGCGCATCGAGATCGGGACGCGGGCCGCGGTCGCGCCGTCGGGCGCGCCGAAGTACTTGTACGTCACCCCCACCCGACCACCATTCCTGCTCCCCGTCCGAAGATCGTCCATTCGGCGTTCAGTACGGCGGTCAAGCCGGTCCGGTTCACTCGGCAGCCCCTGCGTCTGACGTGCTTCCTGCGTGTCCTCCGCTTCGCGCCGGTGCCTTCCCCGCCGGGCACGTCGAGGACCCAGGTCATCAGTCCCCTCGCCCAGTCCGCCACCGCGATGCATATCTCCACCCGACTGCTTTTCTAGGACGCGTCGCCCCCGCCGCGCAACCCGATCATCGTGTCAGTGACCTCCCCCGCGGCCGCTCGCCGAAACGTGCGCTGAAACATCTGCCCGCGGGATCTTCGCAGCCTCCGACCACCCTGGGCCGTTTGAGCTGTGTGTATCACGCCCCAGTCTCGCAGACGACAGAGGTTCGGGGACCGGTTGCAGGGCACTGTCCTACCCTGAACAGGTCACACGCACCCGGATCCCGACGGTGTCGGAGAAGGTCGGAGAAGTCGCAGGTCATGAGCGAACTGGCATATCCGTATGAAGCACCGGCCTCGCAGGCTCTGTTCGACCGTGCGGCGGCCGTCACACCCGGTGGCGTGAACTCGCCGGTGCGGGCCTTCCGCGCCGTCGGCGGCACACCGCGGTTCATGGTGTCCGGCAAGGGGCCGTACCTGACCGATGCCGACGGGCGGGAGTACGTCGACCTCGTGTGCTCCTGGGGGCCCATGATCCTCGGACACTCGCACCCCGAGGTCATCGCCGCCGTCCAGGACGCCGTCGCCCGCGGTACGTCCTTCGGCACGCCCGGTGAGGGCGAGGTCGCGCTCGCCGAGGAGATCGTCGCCCGCGTGGAGCCGGTCGAGCAGGTGCGACTCGTGTCCAGCGGGACCGAGGCGACCATGTCCGCGATCCGGCTCGCCCGCGGGTTCACGCAGCGCAGCAAGGTGATCAAGTTCGCCGGGTGTTACCACGGGCACGTCGACTCGCTGCTCGCCGCCGCCGGCAGCGGCGTCGCGACCTTCGCGCTGCCCGACACCCCCGGCGTCACCGGCGCCCAGGCCGGCGACACCATCGTCCTGCCCTACAACGACCTCGACGCCGTGCGCGCCGCCTTCGCCGCCCACCCCGGCGAGATCGCCTGCGTGATCACCGAGGCCTCCCCGGGCAACATGGGCGTCGTCCCGCCCGCGGACGGCTTCAACCAGGGCCTGAAGGACCTGTGCGCCGAGAACGGCGCCCTCTACATCTCCGACGAGGTCATGACCGGGTTCCGGACCAGCCGGGCCGGGTGGTACGGGGTCGACGGGGTCCGGCCCGACCTGATGACCTTCGGCAAGGTCATGGGCGGCGGCTTCCCGGCCGCGGCCTTCGGCGGGCGTGCGGATGTGATGGCGCACCTCGCCCCGGCCGGGCCCGTGTACCAGGCCGGCACGCTCTCCGGGAACCCGGTGGCCACCGCGGCCGGGCTCGCCCAGCTGCGCCTCCTCGACGACGCCGCCTACGACAAGGTCGACGCCGTGTCGCAGCAGATCCGGGGGCTCGTCTCCGAGGCGCTGACCAAGGAGGGCGTCGCGCACCGGCTCCAGAACGCGTCCAACATGTTCTCCGTGTTCTTCACCGACCGGCCCGTGCGCAACTACGAGGACGCCAAGGCGCAGGAGTCCTTCCGCTTCACCGCCTTCTTCCACTCGCTGCTCGCCGACGGCGTCTACCTGCCGCCGTCGTCCTTCGAGTCCTGGTTCGTCTCCACCGCGCACGACGAGCGGGCCGTGCAGCGGATCGCCGACGCCCTCCCGGCGGCGGCCCGAGCCGCAGCGGAGGCCACGGCATGAGCAACGACACGACCCACGACACGAACGGCGACATCACCGTCGTCCACGTCATGCGGCACGGCGAGGTCGCCAACCCGGACGGCATCCTCTACGGGCGGCTGCCCGGCTACCACCTCTCCGAGCTGGGCCGGCGCATGGCCGACCGGGTCGCCGAGCACCTGGCGACCCGCGATGTGACGTACGTCGTGGCCTCGCCGCTTGAGCGGGCGCAGGAGACGGCGGAGCCGATCGCCAAGGCGCACGGTCTCGACCTCGCCACCGACGAGCGGCTGATCGAGGCCGGCAACATCTTCCAGGGCAAGACGTTCGGCGTCGGGGACGGGGCGCTGCGCAAGCCCGGCAACTGGAAGCACCTGGTCAACCCGTTCCGGCCGTCCTGGGGCGAGCCGTACGTCGACCAGGTCGTGCGGATGATGAACGCGCTGAGCGCCGCGAAGGACCGGGCCCGGGGTCACGAGGCCGTCGTGGTCAGCCACCAGCTGCCGATCTGGATCGTCCGGTCGTACGTCGAGCGGCGGCGGCTCTGGCACGATCCGCGCAAGCGGCAGTGCACGCTCGCCTCGCTGACTACCTTCACGTACCGGGGCGACAGGATCGTTTCCGTCGGCTACTCCGAGCCGGCCCGCGATCTCGTCCCGGCGCATCTCCTCGCCGGCGCCAAGCCGGTGAAGGGGAAGGCCAAGGCGTTCGGCGCATAGGCCCAAGCCCTTTCTGTTCGCTTCTGACGGCTTCGTTACGGAATCTGCAAATATCGACGGAACCTCCCCGTTCATCACCACCTCTGACTGGGTGACCACCAGAGAACGTGATGAACGGGGATGCAATGCGCCCTTACTCCCGCAGGGGAATGCTCGGAATCGGCGCGGGGGCCGCGGCCGCCGTCTCGCTCGCCGGGTGCGGCGGACTCACCGGGTCAGATGACTCCGGCCATGCCGATGGTTCCGGGGAATCCGCACAAGGCGGATCGAAGCCGAAGCCCGCCGCCCGCCCCATCGGCGACGGCTCCACCGCCTACACCGGCAAGCAGCCCCACCAGCCCGCCAAGCCCGAGCCGCTGGAGCCGGGGCAGACCCCGCCGCAGTTCGTGGTGTTCTCCTGGGACGGCGCGGGCGAGGTCGGCAACGGGCTCTTCCCGCGCTTCCTGGACCTGGCCAAGGAGCACGGCGCGAGCATGACCTTCTTCCTGTCCGGGCTGTATCTGCTGCCCGAGTCGAAGAAGCGCCTGTACGACCCGCCGAACAACCCGCGCGGCGCCTCCGACATCGGTTACCTCACCGACGAGCACGTCAAGGAGACGCTGAAGAACGTCCGCCGGGCCTGGCTGGAGGGCCACGAGATCGGCACGCACTTCAACGGGCACTTCTGCGGCGAGACGTACGGCTCGGTCAAGAACTGGACGCCCCGGCAGTGGCGCAGCGAGATCGACCAGGCGAAGTCCTTCGTGAAGGAGTGGCGCACCAACACCGGCTGGACCGATATGCCGTCGCTGCCGTTCGACTACGACAAGGAGCTGGTAGGCGGCCGTACGCCCTGTCTGCTCGGCCAGGACAACCTGCTGCCCACCGCCCGCGAGCTGGGCTGGCGCTACGACGCCTCGTCGCCCGGCGGCCGTCAGGTCTGGCCGGTGAAGCGGCAGGGGATCTGGGACCTGCCGTTGCAGCAGATACCTTTCCCCGGCCGGGGCTTCGAGGTCCTCTCCATGGACTACAACATGCTGGCGAACCAGTCGATCAGCACCACCAAGGCCCCGGCGCACAACTACCCGGGCTGGCGGCAGCAGTCGGCCCAGGCGTACATCCAGGGATTCAAGCGGGCGTACGAGACGAATCGGGCACCGCTCTTCATCGGCAACCACTTCGAGCAGTGGAACGGCGGCATCTACATGGACGCCGTCGAGGAGGCCTTCAAGTACATCGCGCGGGAGAAGGAAAAGGGCGCGGATGTGCGTCTCGTCTCCTTCCGGCAGTTCACCGACTGGCTGGACGTGCAAAAGCCCGAGGTGCTCGAAAAGCTCCGCACGCTGGAGGTCGGGCAGCAACCGGCCGGTGGGTGGAAGGGGTTCGTCGAGAAGGCCCCGCAGGGCGCCGGGACGCCCTCCGGGAACGCCGCCTGAAATGCGGTTTTCCGCCCGCAAGGGGGGTGGGCGAGAGCCCCGGAACGGACATGCGAAACTTTTCACATGAGTGCCGCCAGCCGCGCCCCCCTGCGTTCGAACCGCTCGATCCGCACGGCTCCCGCGAACCGGGTCCGTCGCCGCGCCGCCCTGACCGCCGGTGCCGCCGTGGCGGCGCTGCTCGTCACCGCGTGCGGCTCCGGCGGCACCTCCGGCGGGGGCGGCAACACCAACTTCGTCACCGGCACCGACGGCATCGCGACGGCCGCCAAGAGCGAGCGCACCCCGGCCCCCGACCTGTCCGGCAAGACCATCGCCGGCAAGACCCTCGACGTCGCCGACTACAAGGGCAAGGTCGTCGTCCTCAACGTGTGGGGGTCCTGGTGCAACCCCTGCCGCGCCGAGGCCAAGTACTTCGCGAAGGTCTCCAAGGAGTACGCCGGCAAGGGCGTGCAGTTCGTCGGCATCAACACCCGCGACACCTCCACCGGCGCCGCGCTCGCCTTCGAGAAGGACTGGGACATCACCTACCCCAGCCTCTACGACCCGACCGGCAAGCTGCTGCTGCGCTTCGACAAGGGCACCCTCAACCCGCAGGCGATCCCCTCCACCCTGATCCTCGACCGGGAAGGGAAGATCGCGGCGCGATCGCTGTCCGCGCTCAGCGAGGAACGGCTGCTGAAGATGCTCAAGCCGGTCGTCGCGGAGAAGTGACGTGACCGCAGTCACAGCCCTCGCCGCGGTCGCGGACCCCAACGGCACGGTGCTCAACGGCGCCCTGCTGGTGGCCCTGCCCATCGCCCTGCTCGGCGGACTCGTCTCCTTCTTCTCGCCCTGCGTGCTGCCGCTCGTACCCGGCTACCTCTCCTACGTCACCGGAGTCGCCGGCACCGACCTCGCCGAGGCGCGGCGCGGCCGGATGGTCGCGGGCGCCTCCCTGTTCGTGCTCGGCTTCACCGCCGTGTTCGTCTCCTCCGGGGCGCTGTTCGGTTTCTTCGGCGACACGCTCCAGGAGCACAAGGACGTCCTGTCCAAGGTGCTCGGCGTGCTCATGATCCTCATGGGCGTCTTCTTCATGGGCCTGATGCCCTGGTTCACCCAGCGCGAGTTCCGGTTCCACCGCAAGCCGGTGGCCGGGCTGGTCGGCGCGCCCCTGCTCGGAGCGCTGTTCGGGATCGGCTGGACGCCCTGCATCGGCCCCACCCTCGCCTCCGTGCTGGTCCTCTCCTCCGACCAGGGAAGCGCCGGACGCGGTGCCGCCCTCACCGTCGCGTACTGTCTGGGCCTGGGCGTGCCGTTCGTGCTCGCCGCGGTCGCCTTCCGTAAGGCCCTCGGCGCCTTCGGCTGGATCAAGCGCCACTACGTCTGGGTGATGCGGATCGGCGGCACCATGATGATCGTGACCGGTCTGCTGCTGCTGACCGGCGCGTGGGACCGCATCGTGCAGGAGATGCAGGTCTGGTCCAACGGCTTCACTGTGGGGATCTGATCGCGATGAGCAAGACCACCGCCTCCGACCCGGCCCCGACCGCCGCCGAAACCCAGGAGCTGGGCGACGCCGGCTCCCAGCTGTCCACCGCCCCCACGGAGGACGCGCCCAACCTGCCCTCCCTGGGCGTCATCGGCTGGGTCCGCTGGTTCTGGCGGCAGCTGACCTCCATGCGGGTCGCGCTGCTGCTGCTCCTGCTGCTCTCCCTCGGCGCGATCCCCGGCTCGCTCATCCCGCAGTCCGGCCAGGACGAGACGAAGGTCGCCGACTTCCGCAAGGCCAACCCCACCCTCGGGGACGTCTACGACAAGCTCGGCCTGTTCCACGTCTACAGCTCGGTGTGGTTCTCCGCGGTCTACATCCTGCTGTTCATCTCCCTCATCGGCTGCATCGTCCCCCGCACCTGGCAGTTCGTGGGCCAGCTGCGCGGCCGCCCGCCCCGCGCGCCCAGCCGGCTGAACCGGCTGCCCGCCCACACCACCTGGCGCACCACGGCCGAACCCGAGCAGGTCCACAGTGCCGCCCTGGCCCTGCTGAAGAAGCGCCGCTTCCGCGCCCACCTCGCCGGTGACGCCGTCGCCGCCGAGAAGGGCTACCTGCGCGAACTGGGCAACCTCGCCTTCCACATCGCCCTCATCGTGCTGCTGGTCGCCTTCGCCTGGGGCCAGCTGTACAAGTCGGAGGGCAACAAGCTGGTCGTCGAGGGCGACGGCTTCTCCAACACGCTCACCCAGTACGACGACTTCAAGTCCGGCAGCCTCTTCACCTCCGACGACCTCGTGCCGTTCAGTTTCAACCTGAAGAAGTTCACCGGCACCTACGAGCGCAGCGGCCCCAACAAGGGCACCCCGCGTCTCTACCAGGCCGACCTCACCTACAGCGACGGTCCCTACGGCAAGGACCGGAAGACCACCGTCAAGGTCAACCACCCGCTGGAGATCGGCGACGCCAAGGTCTACCTGGTCAGCCACGGCTACGCCCCGGTCATCACCGTCCGCGACGGCAAGGGCAACGTCGTCTACGACGACGCCGTACCGCTGCTGCCGCTCGACGCCAACGTCACCTCCTCCGGCGCCATCAAGGTCCTCGACGGCTACCGCAACCCCGAGGGCAAGAAGGAACAGCTCGGCTTCAACGCGTTCTTCGTGCCGACCTTCGGCGGCGCCGCCAGCGGCACGATGCTGTCGCAGTTCCCCGCGCTGGACTCCCCGGTGCTCGCGCTGTCCGCCTACCACGGCGACCTGGGGGCCGACTCCGGCATCCCGCAGAGCGTGTACCAGATGGACAAGACCAACATGAAGGAGTTCAAGGACTCCAAGGGCAAGCTGTTCAAGAAGCTGCTGCGCCCCGGCGAGACCATGAAGCTCCCGAACGGCGCCGGTTCGGTCACCTTCGGCAAGGACGTCAAGGAGTGGGCCGGCTTCCAGGTCGTCCAGGACCCCGGCGGCGGCTGGGCCCTCGCCGGGGCCCTCGCGGCCATCGGCGGCCTCGCCGCCTCCCTGTTCATCCAGCGCCGCCGCGTCTGGGTGCGCGCGGTCAAGGGTGCCGACGGCGTCACCGTCGTGGAGATGGCCGGCCTCGGCCGCAGCGAGTCCGCCAAGGTCCCCGAGGAGCTCGGCGATCTCGCCGGGATCCTCTACGACGGGACACCGGCGGTCTCCGAGGGAACGGAGGCGGAGCCGGACGCGATGTCCGACTCCGGCGCCGCGTCTGCCGAAGGGGCTGAGAATTGAATCCTCTCCCGCGCGGAACAAGGGAGATTCCTGGCTCTCGCCGCCCGGCGGACCAGCAGCCCTCCGGGT
This sequence comes from Streptomyces sp. NPDC050416, assembly GCF_044458845.1. NCBI lineage: Bacteria > Bacillati > Actinomycetota > Actinomycetes > Kitasatosporales > Streptomycetaceae > Streptomyces > Streptomyces sp. NPDC050416. The sequence goes on along the minus strand of NZ_JBITII010000002.1, from coordinate 911,708 downwards.
CTTCCACGATCAACGCCAGCCGGGTTGAAACCAGCCCGGTAACACGACCGAAAGCTTGTCGCAGACCTCACCGCCCGACCGCAAGTCGCCGGGATATTCACCCGAAGGAGTGCTGAGGTGACCCTCGCCGCCGCGACGGATTTGGCCGCCGCCACCAACGAAAACCTCGCGAACATCAGCAATGTGCTGATCTACTCCGCGATGGCCGTCTACACCCTGGCGTTCTTCGCGTACATCGCCGAATGGCTCTTCGGCAGCCGGAGCAAGGTCGCCCGGACCGCCGCCGCGCTCACCGCCGAGAAGGCCGAGGCGAAGAAGGCGCCCGCCGTCACCGTGAACCAGGCCGGCGGCACCGCCGTCCTGGAGCGTCCCAAGGTCACCGTGCGGGCAGCGGCAGGCCAGCGGGACGTGCCGGACGGGCCCGGGGCGCACGGCGGTGACGAACAGGGCGACCTGTACGGCCGGATCGCCATCTCCCTCACCGTGCTCGCCTTCCTGATCGAGCTGGGCGGCGTCGTCGCCCGCGCGGCCTCGGTGGAGCGGGCCCCGTGGGGCAACATGTACGAGTTCAACATCACGTTCTCCACGGTCGCCGTCGGCGTGTACCTCGGACTGCTGGCGCTGAAGAAGAACGTGCGCTGGCTGGGCCTGTTCCTGATCACCTCGGTCCTGCTGGACCTGGGCCTCGCGGTGACGGTCCTCTACACCGCCAGCGACCAGCTGGTCCCGGCCCTGCACTCGTACTGGCTGTACATCCACGTCTCCACGGCGATCTTCTGCGGCGCGGTGTTCTACGTCGGCGCGGTCGGCACGATCCTGTACCTCTTCAAGGACTCCTACGAGAACAAGCTCGCGAGCGGCGGCACGCCGGGCACCTTCGCGACGTCCGTCCTGGAGCGGCTGCCCTCCTCCGCCTCCCTCGACAAGTTCTCCTACCGCGTCAACGCGGCCGTCTTCCCGCTGTGGACGTTCACGATCATCGCGGGTGCCATCTGGGCCGGCGACGCCTGGGGCCGCTACTGGGGCTGGGACCCGAAGGAGACCTGGTCCTTCATCACCTGGGTCGGCTACGCCTGCTACCTGCACGCCCGCGCCACCGCCGGCTGGAAGGGCCGCAAGGCCGCCTACCTGGCCCTGATCGCCTTCGGCTGCTGGCTGTTCAACTACTACGGCGTGAACATCTTCGTCTCCGGCAAGCACTCCTACGCGGGCGTGTGACCCTCCGGCTCCTCCACTGCGGCGGGCCGGTTCCTCGATTCCACGTCAGGGGAACCGGCCTTCGTGTCACCCGCGCCCCGGAGGGTGCGGCAACCAGCCGCTCACCTCGTCCATCGCCGCAGCGAAGTCGGCGCGGTCACTGTCGAGGTAGGCATTGAAGAACCAGTTGGGCACGCGGGCCTGATGCAACCGTGTCCGCAGCAGGACGTCCTGTGCCTGCCTGGCGAGGACGAGAAGGTCCCTCATGGCTGTGGGCGGCATCCCCGCTTCGGCGTACTCGCGCATGCGGGGCAGGATCACCGACCGCGCGTGTTCCCGTACGGCCGCGGTGTCGCGCTGTGTCCGGTAGGTGTCGACCCCGAGCAGGAGCATGCCCAGCGAGGGAACGAACCAGTTCACGAGGACGGAGAGGAGGGAAGCCCCGGTCACCACTCCCACCAGCACCCCTGCTGTCACCCAGATGACGACGGCGCCCTGGACCGCGGCGGCGAACCTGCGTCGTACGCGGGCGCCCCAGGCGAGGTTCTGCAGGATGCAGGAGAGCACATCCAGCGGGCGGGGCAGGGCCGGGATCTCGTAGTAGTCGCGGAGCCGCTCTGCGGAGCCTTTGTAGCGCCGGGCAAGGCGGCTGACCTCGTCGGCGGATGGAGCACTTCCGGCCAGGATCTCGTTCCAAGGGAGCTCGTAGAGCCGGGTGTCGAAGACCTCCTGCAACAGCGCGGCTCTGCGGAACTCGTGCTCCGTCCAGGAACTCGCTCCGGCGGAGTAGACGAGAGCCCACAGGAAGCCGGCGACGGTGAGGGCCTCCTGGATCGAGGTGACGAAGACGCCGAGCACAGCACCTGCGGCGAGCAGGAAAGAGATGGACATGTGCAGGGCGGCCAGTTGCCGGGCCCGAGCGTGTGACGAATCGCCGGCTCGGAGGATCTTCTGTAACGCCTCATTGTTCTGACGTTGCGTTATCGACACGGGCAACGGATGGCTCACGGAGTTCCCCCTAGTCCCCTTCGGGTGCGCAGCACACTACGCGGACGTCCCTGCCGAATCGTTCCCCGCGGGCCTGACGAATATCGCCGAACGTATTTGGTGGAGCGCTTCGGCCGCCTACCCTGAGTTGCGGCACAGGCGCCGTGCGTAGGCTGCGGTACGGGGGGAGTCACGCATGCCACAACAACTCGCGGCGCAGGACGAGCGGCGGCGGTACGTCCTGCGCCAAGTGGTCGGGGTCCTGGGCGATTCGGCCGCCCTCACCGACGCGCGGGGGAGGCAGCAGTGGCGACGTGAGCTGGCGCAGTTACTGGGAGGCCAGCAGTGGGCGGAGTTACCCACCCCGCACCAGGAGTTCCTGGAGGTCGTGCGGGTGTGTGAGGCACGGGCGGACGGCCTGTCCCTCTTGCTGGAGGCGACCGTTCTGGTGGCCCCGCCCCTGGAGCACCATCTGGCCCCTTTGGTGGAGGAGTTGCACGCCCTGCAGTTGTACGAGGGCCGTGACTGGACGGCACTGCGCCGTGCCCTGCTGATCACGCTGCCGGAGCTTGATGCGACGGTCGCGAAGATCACGGGTGACCGCATCCGATTGCCTGCCTATTGCACCAACGTCTGGCGGGCGTTCCTCCACCTGTCGGGTCGTGGCACCATGCCGGATGCGCTGCTGCCTCCCGGCATGGTGCTGCTGGAGCATCTCGCGCTGCACGAGGACCTGGCTTCGTGCGTGGGCGAGTTGCAGGGCTGGAACGATCACTTCGCTGCGCTGTGGAGTCTGGTCGATCAGGAAGGCGGGCTGACCGACCTGCGCAATTCGCTGGCACGCAGACGTTCCATCGCCACCGTGCCTGCCGGCGATCCACAGCCACAGCCACTGCCGCCTTCCGTCCAGGTCCCCCCTGACGGCAAGCAGCGCCCGGTCATCCGGCTCTACTTCAAGCTTGCCCCGGATTTGACGCCCACCCAAGGCTCAGGCAGACGGCAGAGCCGCAAGAGACAGCGCTACTGGATCTCCGCGCGCGTGAAGTACGCGGAATCCTCGCAGCTGCACCATGCCAAGGAGGGCGAGGCGCAGCTCCCCGTTCCTCGGTCGCAGGTGCCGACGGCGGTGGCCGGCCTGCTGACCCGCATGGCTTCGCTGTGGCACGCGCGGGCGGAGGACGTGGTGCTGGAATTCTTCCTGCCGACCGAACTGCTCAATGAGCCGGTCGAATGGTGGGACCGCGACCCGTCACTCACTTACCCCAACCCCCTGTTCAGCAAGTATCCGGAGATTGTCCTGCACAGTTTGGAACGATTACAGCGGCGTGACGCCTATCAGGTCTGGCGACTGCGTTGGGCACGCTGGAAGGACTCCCAGGACGGCGACAACGCCGTCCATTGGTGCGAGCAGCAGGGACAGGCCGTGCCGACGTACCTGCAGTGGCTGGACGCGACGATAGGCGCCAGGCAGGACGTCGTCGCGATGGTGCTCAGCGAGCCGCCCACGGCCGGGAACGAGGCCGGCTTGGGGGAAGTTCGCGTGGGCATTGATCTGGGCATCCCTGTCTTCATACACCACCGTGATGTGACGTCCGAGCAGTTCCACAGCATGGTCAGGGACGGCCTGTCCGAAGGCGGTCTAGCGGGGTTTCCATCTCAGGCACGACAGTGGAAGAGCGATTCCGCAACGCGCGCACACGGCAGTTCCCATGACACCGCCCAGCAGCTCTGCGTCGTCTGGGACGACCCCGACCAGTTGTTGAGCGGCGGTGCGGGAGCGCCTGCCGCCTTTGTAGGGGGGATTGAATGAGTTCGGCTCAGACAGGACTGCTTCCGTCCGAGGCCCACGAGCCCGGAAACCTGCTGTACAGCGGAACCGGTGGTGCTTTCACCGACGACACTCCCTACGAAGAGCGGGTCTGGCCGCCCGGCCCGCGCTGGCGCACGTTCGACGGGGGGCCGGTGCAGCCTCAGCCACCCGAGGACGGGGAGGCGGACCGACGGCTGGGTCCGCCCACGCGCCGTCGCCGGCCTCCGGCGTCGGAGGTTCGCATGGTCAATGCCGCGATCCTGCTCAGGCGTCCACTGCTGGTGACCGGCCGGCCGGGGGTCGGCAAGTCGACCCTCGCCTACCGCATCGCTCGGGAGTTGGGGCTGGGACGCGTCCTGCAATGGCCGGTCACCAGCCGTACGACCTTGGCCTCGGGACTGTTCGAGTACGACGTTCTCGGGCGCGCTCAGGCAGGCCAGGCCTGGTTCGCGGCACAGGAACGCGCCGCCCGGGAGGGAACCTCCGGAAACGGTGCGTCAACACCCGCTCTGGACATCGGCGATTTCATTCAACTCGGGCCCTTGGGTACGGCGTTGCTGCCGCACCGGCTGCCGCGGGTCTTGTTGATCGATGAGCTGGACAAGGGCGATGCGGACCTCCCGAACGACCTGCTCTCCTTGTTCGAGGACGGATGGTTTGCCGTGCAGCCTCTCGTTCGAGTGAAGCGGCAGATCGAGACCGTTACCGTCCATACGGCAGACCCGGGGCAAACGGCATCGATCCACAATGGAATCATCAAAACTCGATCATTTCCGGTCGTGATCATGACCTCGAATGGTGAACGTGAGTTCCCTGAGGCGTTTATGCGTCGGTGTCTGCGTCTTGATATACCGGACCCCGGCCCAGAGGCGCTCGGCGAGCTGGTGGCCGCACACTTCGGGGACTCGCTCGGAGACGAACAGGGAAGGCTCGTCCGGGACTTCATGACACGCAGTGCGCAGGTCGATGGGCTGGCCGCGGACCAATTGCTCAATGCGGCACACCTGGTCACGTCCGGCGCCCACTCCTACCGTGATGAGGATCGTGCCGAGTGGCAGGCCGTCCTCGATGCCATTTGGCACCCGTTGAATGGAGATGGGGCGGACTGGGGTGCCTGACCGATCGCCGGAGGTCAACGGTCACGCCGCGGCCGGCGGACGACATGGTCCGTCCCCCGCCGCGGACGTTTCCGGCATGCCCGTCCGCGACCTTCACCCCCGGGACGTCGCGGACGCACTCTGGCTGGCGACGAATCATCCCGCTCTCGCCGACGGGCACCCCCCCGGCACCATGGACCAGGCTGCGGCGCAGACGGATCCCGGAACGGCCGGTCCCGCCCCTCTCGAATCGCCCGAGAACGGTTCCCCCGCTCCTCGTTTCCCAGGCAGACGGCAGGACGGCGACTTAGCCGGAGACCACCACCACCACGCGGACTGCCGCGCGTCGGATTCCCGGCTGAACGGGCCCCCGCCGATCCCCCTGGTGCACCTCGCCCAGGGCGTCCCAGCCGACGCGTCGGTCCTGGGTGCCGTCGAGGACGCCCGACCTGTCAGGTCCGTACGCCGACAGGTGTCCGCTCTGCGGCCGCGTTCCTTCGCACGCGCTTTGCAGCCCCTGCGGCGGCCCGTGCCGGACCCTGAAGAGCCCCGGATCGACCTTCAGGCCACGGCCGAGCGCCTCGCCGTTGCCGCGGGGCTGCCTCCGGTCTTCTGCCCGGGGCCGGGGCCACGGTGGAAAGCGGTCCTCCTTCTCGACGTGGCGCCCCGAATGGCCGTGTGGAGCGAAACAGCCGAGCAGGCTGCCGACCTGTTCCGCACGTACGCCGGTTTCGGTGACTTCAGAGTGTTCCATCTCGACACCACGTCGTCCGATGCCGCGACCGTTCGGTTGCCGGGTTCCGGTGAGAAGCAGCCGTCGCGACGCCTGGTCGACCACAGCGGACGCACGTTGGTCTTCGTCCTCACCGACGGTCTGGGACCGGCCTGGCAATCGGGTGCGGTCCAGGCGCGGCTCGCCACCTGGGGACGGCATCAGCCGGCGACCGTCCTCCAGGTGCTTCCCCAGCGTCTGTGGCACCGCACCGCCATAGAAGTGCAGCGCGTCAGGCTGCACGCGTCCGGGCCCTGGCAGGCCAGCCCCGCATGGGAATACGTCGACTCGGCCGGCCGGGCCGAACCACGCGGCAAGCACACGGTCGTGCCCGTACTGGAACTGTCCGGTGGCTGGCTGTCGCCGTGGACCGAGTTCCTTGCCGGCGACACGCCCCGATGGACCGAGGTGGCAGCCCTCGTCCTGAATCGGGGGACACAGCGGCCGGCCGAACCGGTACCACCTGCTGAGCCCCGCGACAAGAGCGCGGCCGAACGGGTCGCCCTGTTCCGCGTCTGGTCCTCCCCCGACTCCTTCGAGCTGGCCACGCGACTGGCCACCGCGCCGCTCGACCTGCCGCTCATGGCGGCGCTGCAAACGCGGACCATGCCCCGCACCGGCCCGGAGCATCTGGCCGAGTTCCTCATGAGTGACCTGGTGGAGCCCGATCCGACAGCGGGTCAGACATCTTTCTCCTTCCGTCCCGGGGTACGCGCGGAAATACTGGCCGCGAGCAACCGGCGGACCACGGAACAGGTGACAAAAGCGGCGGCCGAGCTGCTCGCTCCGCACAGTGGCGCAGCCCGGGAAATGCTGGCATACCTGGATGGGACAAGCACTGCTGACCCGCAAATCACCGACGCCGACCGGCACCTGCTGGAGATAGAAGAGACGGTGCTGAGATCGCTCTCCGGCGCGCATGCGCGGCGAGCCCAATTAATCGGGCAACTCATTCGGGCTCATGAGGAATCGAAACAGCACATGAGTAAATCGACACGCGGCGACCGGCAAACCGCCCCAGACACGGAAAGCTATGGCATAGTGACTGAACCCAACTCCCCCGAGGCGCCGGTGCTCACCGAGCAACTCGGCCAGGCTGATGCCGGCCCCCTTTCAGGAGACGCCACAGTGGTCACCGGTTACTCCGCCCCAGCGTCGCGGCTAGGTATTGATCTCGGCCGCGCCACCACGCCGGCTTCCGCGCGCCCCGCCGTGTGGGGGAATATGCCGCCCCGCAATCTTGTGTTCACCGGACGCGAAGACCTGTTGCAGCGACTTGAGCGGGAACTGCGGGGCGGTCCCACCGCCGTTCTTCCTCACGCGCTGCATGGCCTGGGCGGAGTCGGGAAATCGCAGCTTGCGCAGGAATACGTCTATCGACAGGCGAACCAGTACGACATCGTCTGGTGGATCCCGGCCGAGCGCCCCACTCAGATCGCCCAGGCCCTGGTGGAGCTGGCTCACAGGCTGCACCTTCCAGTCAGCAGCGAGGCCATCACCGCCGTACCGGCTGTGCTGGAGGCACTGCGCACTGGAAATCCATACAGCAAATGGCTTTTGGTCTTCGATAATGCCGAGAGCCCCGAGGCGGTGCAGGACTTCTTCCCGAGCGGCTCGGAGAACGGGCCCAACGGTTCGATCATCGTCACCTCACGCAATCCACAGTGGAACACTCTCGCCCGGCCCCTCGAAGTCGATGTGTTCGAGCGTGAAGAGAGTATTCAACTGCTTCAACGCCGCAACCCGGACCTGTCCGACGAGGACGCGGATCAGCTCGCCCACGTCCTGGGCGATCTGCCACTCGCGGTCGAACAGGCCTCGGCGTGGCGAGCCGAGACGGGAATGCCTGCGGCCGAGTACCTACGCCTGTTCGCAGAGAAACGCGCAGAACTGATGACTGTTTCCCCTCCCACGCACTACGAGCAGACGGTCGCCACCGCCTGGAACGTCTCGCTCGACCATCTGGCGAGCAAGAACCCGGCCGCGCTGCAACTGCTGCAGATCTGCGCATACTTCGCTCCCGAGCCGATCGCTCGTTCGCTCTTCTCCGGGGCTCCGGTGCAGCCCATTGCGCCCGATCTGGACCGGGCCCTGACCGACCCCCTGCGGCTGGCCCGTGCCATCCGGGAGATCAACCGGTATTCGCTGGCCAAGATCGACCACCGCAATAACAGCATTCAGATGCACCGGCTGGTGCAGGCGGTGCTCATCGCCCGTATGACGGAGGAACAGCGCCAGCGCATGCGTCAGGGGGCGCATCTGCTCCTCGCGGCCAATGCGCCCCGCGACCCCCGTGACCCTGATCACTGGGGACGGTTCGGCGATCTTTATCCTCACGTGGTCGAGTCCGGCGCGATCGAGTCAGAAGTCGGCAATGTCCGACAGCTCGTCATCAACACGGCGGAATACCTCTACTACTGGGGTGACCACGAAAGCGCACGCGAGTTCGGCCAGAAGGCCTATGAGCGCTGGACGGAGAAATGGGGCGAGGGCGACCAGCAGACACTGCTCCTCTCCCGCGGCCTGTGGTACGTGCTGTGGCGCATGGGCCGTTACGGAGAAGCTGCCGAGCTCAGCCAGCGCATGCTCGCCGCTGTGCGGCAGCTCGAAGGCGACGCGGAGGAGGAGTTGCTGTCGACGATGGGCTCGGTCGCGATCGACCGCCGCTCGCACGGTGACTTCCTCGGGGCCCTGCAGATGGCTCGTGAGGTCCACGAGAGGGCCGTGCGCGCTTACGGCGAGGAAGATCCGCTGACTCTGGACCACACCCACAACCTGGCGGTCGCCCTCAGGGCCTGTGGGCACTACCGCGAGGCCCTGAAGCTGGACGATGAGACGTGGCGCCGCAACGTGCTGATCTACGGCGAGGAGGCATACGACAGCCTCCTGTCCGAAATGGGTCTGGCGCTCGACCGCCGTGAAGCCGGCGATTACGCCCTCGGCGTGCGGATGTTCGAAGAGATCGTGGAGAAGTACCGCAGCGTGTTCGGGGAGGCGAATCCGCACACCTTGCGGGCGGCGGCCCGGCTGGCTGTGTCGCGGCGGAAGGCCGGTGACCACGAGTCCGCCTACGAGCTCAGCCGCCAGGCCAGCAAGGCGCTCATCGACCGCTACGGCGAGCGCAGCCCGGACTCGTTGGTGGCCTCCCTCAATCTGTCGGTCGACCTGCGACAGATGGGCGACCTCGACAACGCCTTGAAGCTCGGCGAGAAGACCAGGGACTTGTACGTCGAGGTCTTTGGTTCCCACCATCCGGACACGGTTGCGGCAGACATCGACCTCGCCATCACTCTGCGGCTGGTCAATCAAGTCGAGGCCGCTCGCTCCCTGAACGAGAGCGCACTGGAGAGGGCGCGCAGGGCACTGGGCGACGACCACCCCACGGTGCTGGTCTGCGCCGCCAACCTCGCCAGCGACATGTACGCGCAGGGAGACGCCAGCGGCGCTCTCGAGCTGGACCAAAGCACCCTGGAACGGGTGAAAGCCACTTTGGGTGAAGAGCACCCCACTGCGCTGGCCCTGATGAACAACATTGCCTGTGACCTGCGCGCACTGCGACGGACAGAGGAAGCCGAGGCCATCCACACGGCCGCGGTGGAAGGGCTGCGGGCACAGCTTGGAGCCGATCACCCCGGATGCCTCGACGCCGAGGCCTGGCGGCGCTCCAATTGCGACGCCGACCCGATGCCGTAGACCGCTCGGGCCGCATCCGGGCTCGTCAGAGCGCGACCAGGGTGCGGCCCAGCCAGTCGGCGACGGCGATGGGATCTGGCGCGGAGCCACTCTTGGCCTTGATCGATCCGTACACATGGCGCACCAGCTCCGGGTACCGGGTCAGGGCCCGCGCGGCACCCTCCCGATCGGGGCAGCCCCGTAGTGCCCTGGCCAAGCCGGCCCACACGGTCCCGGATTCCGCAGCGGAGCCGCCTTGGGCTCTGATCTCCTCGGCGTACATGCGTTGCGCGGTCGGCAGGTCACCGTCGAGGAGGTGGACATCGGCCGGTCGGGCGCCCAGGACAAGCTGGCGGAGATTCGGTGTTGTCCGCATTTGGACAGCGGTGGTCCGGGTCAATCTCATGCGCACAAGGACCGTCCTGGCGTCCAGGTGCCGTGCGGCCGGGTCGCGCAGCAACTGTGGCTGCGGGTAGCGCCACGCTGCTTCCATGGCCGGATCCGGTGGTCCCGCACGCCATTCCTGCGCAAGGTCGACGACGAGGCGGGCGTCAGGGACGAGGTGGTGGGAGCGCCAGCTCAGCCAGTGGTCCTCAAGTGCCCGCCTCGCCGCTTCGAGGCAGTCGAGGCGAACAGGTTCGTCCTGCCACTCCCTCACGGTCTCGAGCAGCCGGCTGACCAGTCTGCGGCCGAGTGCGGTCAATCGGCCGTCGTCCAGCAGCGTAGGCAGAACCCGGAGAAGCTGGCCGCGGCGCAGCGCGTATTCGAACGCCACCAGGGCTTCGTCCTCCTCAGCGCATCCGTTGAGCAGGTGGCCGCGCCAGAACCGGGCCACTCCCGTGAACGCGTAGACACCGTGCAGCATGCCGCGCAGCGGGCGGGGGTCGTCACGCCAGGGTGCGTAAAAACGGTGTGCCGCATCCTGTGTGTGCAGCGAGTACATGTGCAGCAAGGCGCTGAGCTTGCTGTGCTGGGCCTCGTGGGTGAGGACGGCTGCGAACTGAGCCGCGGCGGCGACCTCGGTCCCTGTCGGTTCCGAGGCCGCCATCCCTCCCATCCCGTCCTCCATCGTGGCGCTGTGCCAGCGGAAGGGCCGGGCGGCCGGCAACGGCTCGATGGAACGCAGGCATGCGCTCACGTCCTCGGCCCCTCCGGGATCGACGCGTGACAGCAGCGACCAGGCGCTGCGCAGCAGATCGGTCCAGCGCTGGATCGACTCCTCGGGCAACAGGTCGGCCGGGGTGTCGTCCGCACCGATCTGCATGCGGTAGGGGCCCAGTTCGTGCATCGCGACGGTCCGGGGGCCGTCCGGCAGGTCCAGGGGCAGGGCGCGCGGTGCCTGCCAGCCGGGCGTCGGCTTCCCGAGCGGGTGCTCGACCCGAAGAGGATCGTGGCCGTGTCCCGCCCTGCCCGAAAGGACGAAGGTCATCGCATTGCCGCGGAAGGCGACATCGGCGGGCTGCCATGGAGACAGGTTTCCGTGCAGCGTGGCGCATCCGAGGGTGGGGAGCCATATCCGGCCCTTCCGGGCGGGCACCCGCAGCTCGAAAGGCAGGCCGGCCCGCACCGCCGCCGCAGCCGCCAGGAGGTGGAGATGGCCCACGTCCACCCACAGAGGCGGCTGGCCGGATCTGTACATCCGGCCGGACGGCTGTAATCGCTGCAGGCAGTGGCGCAGCCAGCGCCCTGTCTCCGGCAGCAGGAGAATCTCGTCGGCGATTGCGCTGCTGTGGCGTTCGGCTTCGACGAGTAGGCTCCAGGCTTCTTCGATGCCGGACAGGGGCCCGAGGGCGTCAGGACGTCGGCCCGCGGTGGCGGTCAGGAGACCGAAGAGCACCAGTCGGTGGCTGCGCTCGGAATCCCATAGGTGGGCGATGACCGCACTGCCACCTCCTCCGCCCGCCAGTGAGTCGAAGTGCCGCGGTGGAAGCCCATGCCGGGGGAGCCCTTCCGCCGGTCGTCCCGAAGTGCTGAAGGAGCCACTCACTGATGGGCCTCCGTGATCGCAGACCGGGCCTCGGTATTACAGGTCCGCACTGCTCTTGGGGTCGCCGGCGAAGACGGAGGGGTTTGCGAACTCCCCCAGCAGCCGGCACTCCATGCTCTGCCACTCGTGCCCGTTACGGTGCGTGCGCACGTCCTCCAGCTTGAGTTGGGAAAGATCGAGCAGTTCCGACTCTATGACGGATTTCGCGTGATCCATGTTCTGCGGCCCTCCCCGTCCCGGGCCGCGCGGCCCGACCCTGCGTTTTCATGATGTCCCAGCACCGCATGACCGGAAACCCCGAGCCGCGTAATCCGGCCTCACGTCCCGCTGCCGTCCTGTTGCTGCGAGAACTCCGGCATCCTCAGCAAGACAGCGAAAAGGACGTCCCGTTCGCGGGTGCCGGTGTCAACGAACGAGATGGCCTCCCACAGCGCCCGCAGGCCGCCGTGGAAGGTGATGCAGGTGTCGATCAGACCCAGCAGTTCGACGCGCAGAACGGACGACCTCGGGATGCTGGTCGCCAGCCGTCGCGGTAGCCGCCGCAGGACGGCTTCCCTGGAGCCCGGATCAGTTATTGCCGGCAGGTCTTCCAGTGCTTCCACAAGTGCCTTGCGCAGGGCCGGTTCCGAGGCCTCGCAGTCGGCCGGACCGGTGGCACGTGGCCGTTCCGCAGGCGGAGTGTGTGGGCCTTCGGGCATCGAAGACTCGGAGGCCGGTTTGCTCCGGGCCCGCACAACCGTGGGAGTACCGGTGCCGCCGGACCGGAGAAAGGCTTCCCCTGCGTGGGCGGCCAAAAGCTGGTACCAGTCCCGGACGTCGGGGGGCAGCACGGAGAAGGTGGTGAAGACCAGAGCACCCGCGACGAGAGACAGCAGCAGCTGGTCCTGCCAGGGTTCGCGCCACTGGCCCATCACCTCGGCAGCGGTGTCCCTGATGCAGTCGACCCGCCGAACGGCGTCCGCCGGGAGCAGGCCGACGTGATCCTGGTGCGGGTCGATGAGGTAGTCCAGCAGTGTCTGCCGCTGCTGCGCCGACTGCGGCTGTCGGACAACGGGTGCGAGCCCGGACAGAACCAGCATGGCGATGTCCCGGCTCAACGCGCCGTCCGCACGGAAGCTGCCCAGATCGATGAGCCGGTAGGCCCGTTCGTTCAGGACACCGCGCCGCACCGGGACGACGATGTTGTCCGGATGGAGATCGCCGTGTGTCAGTCCCGTCAGGACCGACAGGTTCCGGTCGGGGAGGTCGGTGTGCCCGCCGATCATCAGATAGGGGTTGGGGAGGTGCCGGCCCGCCGCCTCGAACCACGGCCGCGAGGTGCCGGCCAGGCCCGCTCGGTGCCGCCACGGACCGAGGGAGCCCTCGGTGACCCCCGCGGTCTGCAGCTCCCGGCGTAAAAACGCCGAACTCCGCATCCGTAAAGGGGCAGTCACGTCCCGGTTCCACTCACTCAGTGTGCCCCGGGCCACGGCTGCGGCTGTGCGCGCGAAGTTTTCCCCCTCCAGCGCGCCCAGCGTGAGGGCGTCGCGCAGGCCTTCTCCGGCGATCGCCTGGAACATCAAGGCGCCACCGCTCTTCAGCGGGTAGGGAGCAAAGGCCTGCTCGACGAGGTGGTCGGATGCGAATTCCCGGGGCGAGAGGCGCAGCGCCTGAGAGTGCCGTCTCGGTTCGGTGCGGTGCGGACCCTCCGGCAGGACCTTGAGGACGATCACCCGAGGTGGCGGTGCGGTTTCCAGGGCGACCAACACGGCGCCGGTGTATCCCGTTCCGGAAGGCAGCCAGGACGGCAGCAACAGACGGACCGACTGGTCGTTCAGTTCGGCCCAATCGAGCACTGCGTGCGCCACGTCCGAGCCCAGGTGGTCGAGCATCTCGGCGATGTCGGGGACCGCAGCCACGTAGCCTCCTGAAACCGCCCCTCGGACACCGGTCCCGCCGCGCAGCCGGCTGGCTGATGGGCGCATCAGTCTTCCATGTGCGGTGCGTCCCTGCCAGAGGCAGCGCGTCCAGGTCGGCCCGGCCGGGGAGGCCGAAGGCCGCGCCGATCCAGGTCGGCACGGACAGCCCGTCCTCGCGCATGGACCGTGCCGTCCTCAGGTGCGACTCCTGGATGTACGCGGGTGGCCTGGAGTCCTCCGGCAGGTCCTTCGCCGTCGCGGCGGTCGCCGGGCTGAGCGTCCATTCGACGCGTCGCCCAGGCCGGACCTCGCAGCGCTGGATGTCAGTGGTTCGCGCGGGGCGTCTCCGTTCGCAGTTGGACAGACCCGATGAGGGCAATGGCGAGGCGGCTGCCGACCACACGGGGTGTCGCCGGATTTCAACGGAACGGATGGCCTCTCGAACGGCGATACGCGGCCCGGGCGGTGTGCTCAGTTGACGGCACCCGAGGTGAGCCGGTCCAGGTAGGCGTGGAGGGCGCCCGCGCCCTCGACCATGCCCCGGGTGCGGGCCGTCAGGGCCGCCCCGCGCGCCGCGATCGTCGCCCGCAGGGCGTCGCTGCTGCCCTCCCGGTGCAGCCCCTGAAGCACCGGGCGGATCTGGTCGAAGAGGTAGTGACTGCGGCGCAGCGTGTGCACGAGCCGGGCGTCGCGCACATCGGCGGGTTCGTAGACGCGGTATCCCGTGCCGCGCTCGCGGCCCGGCGTGAGCAGCCCGGCCTCCTCCCACACCCGCAGCGCGGACGTCCGCACGCCCAGCAGTGCGGCGACCTCCCCGATGCGCAGCCCGCCGGAGCGCGGCAGCGGGGCGGGCGGCTCGGCCGCCAGCAGTTCCAGGGCCTCGCTCGCGGCCCGCAGGGAGACCCGCTCCTCGTGCAGGGCGGCATGCGCGGCGTCGACCAGGGCGAGCGCGCCCGGCACGTCGTCCTCGTGCAGGGCGCGCATGATCCGTGTCGCCGTCAGCGGCCCGTACCCCCGCATCAGGGCCCGGTACGCCAGCAGGGCGCCGCGGTGCGTATCGGTGAAGACGCGGTAGCCGGAGGCGGTGCGCTCGGCGGGCGGCAGCACTCCGGCGTCCTCGTAGTTGCGGATCTGCTGCGTCGAGACACCGGCCAGCCGGGCGAGGTCGACGGGACGGAGACGGCGTTCGTTGGTCATCGATTTGAAGGTTACGGCAGAGGCACCAGCTCTCATGCCCGAAAAGTCTCAACTTCGGGGTTCAATGGAAGACTTGAAGGAATGGACAACAGCATCCGGGTCACCGGCGCCCGCCTCCACAACCTCAAGAACGTCTCCCTCTCCCTCCCGAAGAACAAGCTGGTCGTCCTGACCGGCCTGTCCGGCTCCGGCAAGTCCACCCTCGCCTTCGACACCCTCCACCAGGAGGGCCAGCGGCAGTACCTGGAGTCGCTCGGCATGGTCACCGGCTTCGTCAGCAAACCCGCCGTCGACTCGATCAGCGGCCTGTCCCCGTCCATCAGCGTCGACCAGCACCTCACCAACCGCAGCCCGCGCTCCACGGTCGGCACGGTCACCGAGGTCTTCACCTACCTGCGGCTGCTGTGGTCGCGGATCGGGTCCCGCCCCTGCCCCGGCTGTGGCAAGGGCATCCCGCCGTCGTACGCCAACGTCGCCGAGGCCGGCGCGGCCGACGACGACGCCGAGGGCGAGCACATCCCCTGCCCGCACTGCGGCACCCTGGTGCCCGAGCTGGTGATGGGCTCCTTCTCCTTCAACAAGCCCGTCGGCGCCTGCCCGTCCTGCACCGGCCTCGGCGAGGTCATCCGCCCCGACGTGCGGCGCCTGATCGACGGCTCCCGCTCCCTGGCCCAGGGCGCGGTACGGGGCTGGAACCCGAAGCTCACCGAGTGGAACCTCACCGCGCTGCGGGCCGCCGCCCGCCACTACGGCTTCACCTTCGACCCGGACCTCCCGGTCGACGAACTGGGCGAGCCACAGCGGGACCTGCTGGTGTACGGCGTCGAAAGTCCCGAGTTCCGGCGGCACTTCCCGGCCGTCGAGGCGCCGACGACCGTGGCGGCGGGCCGCTTCGAAGGGATCGCGACCGCGCTGCTACGGCGCTACACCGAGCGCGCCGACGATCCCGAGTACCGCGAACGGGCCGAGAAACAGGGCCTGGTGAAGCAGCCCTGCGGGGAGTGCGAGGGCACCCGGCTGCGGCCCGAGAGCCGGGCGGTGACCGTGCGCGGGCTGACGATCGTCGAGGCGGCACGCCTGCCGCTCACCGACCTCGACGGCTGGCTGGCCGGCCTGAAGGACGGCTCGGCCGGGGACGAGTGGCTGCTCGCGGAGCCGGTCGTCGCCGACCTGGAGGAGCGGGTACGGCGCCTGGTGGACGTCGGGGTCGGCTATCTCAGCCTGGACCAGTCCACGCCGAGCCTGTCCGCCGGGGAGACCCAGCGGCTGCGGCTGGCCGCCCTGCTCGGCTCCGGCCTGACCGGCGTGCTGTACGTCCTCGACGAGCCGACCATCGGCCTGCACCCCTCGGACACCGCCCGCCTGATCGGCGTCCTGTGCCGCCTGCGCGACCTGGGCAACACCGTGCTGGTCGTCGAGCACGACCTGGACGTGCTGCGGGCGGCGGACCACGTCATCGACGTCGGCCCGGGCGCGGGCCGGGACGGCGGCCGGATCGTGGCGGCCGGGACACCGCAGGAGGTGGCGAGGGCCGAGTCCTCGGTGACCGGCGCGTATCTGTCGGGCCGGCTGCCCGCGCCCGCGTCCCGAGGCCGCGGCGACAGCGCCGCGGCGCTCGTGATCCGCGGGGCCCGGGCCCACAACCTCAAGGACGTCACCGTACGGATCCCGCTGAACCGCCTGGTGACGGTCACGGGCCCGTCCGGCTCCGGCAAGTCGACGCTGCTGCTGGACATCCTCGGCCGGGCCGCCCGCCGCCACTTCCACGGGGCGGGGGAACTCCCGGCCGAACACGATGGCATCGACGGCTGGGAGCACCTGTCCAAGGCGGTCCTCATCGACCAGGAGCCGATCAGCCGCGTCCCGCGCTCCAACGCGGCGACCTACTCGGACGTCTTCACACCCATCCGGGAGGTCTTCGCCGCGAGCAGCGAAGGACGCCTGACAGCGGGCCGGTTCTCGTTCAACGTCCCCGGCGGACGCTGCGAACGCTGCGAGGGCGCGGGCGTGCTCACCGTACGGATGCACTTCCTCCCGGCCGTGGAGGTGCGCTGCCCGGCCTGCCAGGGCCGCCGCTTCCGGCCCGAGGTGCTGGCGGTGCGGTACCAGGGGCACGACATCGCCGAGGTGCTGGCGGCGACGGTGGACGAGGCGCTCGGGGTGTTCCGGGACGTGCCGGCCGTGGCCTCCCGACTCCAGCGCATGGCGGACGTCGGCCTCGGCTACCTCCCGCTGGGGCAACCCGCGCCCACGCTGTCCGGGGGCGAGGCCCAGCGCCTCAAGCTGGCGAAGGAGCTGGGCCGCCGGGCGGCCGACCGGACCCTCTACGTCCTCGACGAGCCGACGACCGGCCTGCACGCGGCGGACTCGGCGCGGCTGCTGGAGGTGCTGCAACGACTGGTGGACTCGGGCCACTCCGTCATCACCATCGAGCACAACGTCGACGTCATGCGGGCGTCGGACTGGCTGATCGACCTCGGGCCGGTCGGCGGGGCCGGCGGGGGCCGGGTGGTGGCCGAGGGAACCCCGCGGGAGGTGGCGGCCGTGCAGGCGTCCCGTACCGGCGGGTTTCTGGCTGAGTGACCTGCGCAGGGCTCTCGCGATCGCCCGCTTCCTCGGCGGAGTCCTGCCCCGTCAGCCCTGCCTCTCCAGCACCGCGTAGTCGGCGAAGCTGCGGCGGTAGCGCAGGTGCCGGGTCTCCTGGGTGTGCCTGCGCTGCCACTCCTCCACCTCGGCCGGGGTCTGGCGCGGCCCCGAACTCGCCCCGCAGTCCTCCTCCTCTCCCGATACGCAGTACGCCTGGTACTCCGGGAGTGCCGACGCGTCCTGCACGATCGAGTACGGCACGTACCGGAAGATCCGGCGCCCCGCCGGTTCCCCGCCGTGCTCCTGGCGCTGGTGCTGGCGCAGCAGCACGTTCGCGTCCGTCACGGCACTCCCGTCGAACGCGGCCCGCGCCTGGTCCCGGCGGACGGCCAGCTCCTCGCACACCGCGCACCCGGGCACGGGCACGGGGGGCCGGCTCGGGTCGGCCGACAGCCCTTCCCTGGAACGGTCGTTGGCCGCGCGTACGCCCGCACTGAGCCGTTCCTCCAGGGTGGCCGCCCGGATCCGTGCCGGGTCCGCCTGCCACTCCCGGCCGCCGCCGACCGGGCGCAGCATCACATACGGGCCGGTCCTGTCCTGGTACTCGCCGACCTTGCGCGTCGCAGGGTCGTAGACGAGCGTTCCCGGTTCCATTGCGTGCACCTCCGTAACTCTGGGTGTACCGAGCGTTGCGCAGGGGAACGGTCCGGTTCAATGCTTGGCGTGTGACACCGGTGCACTGTCACGGAGGGGGAAGCCGTGAGCCGACGGAACGGCGGGGCGGAGTCGGGGGCGAGCACGGCGGCCGTGTTCGGCGAGGTGCTGCGGCATTTCCGCGAGGCGGCGCTGCTCACGCAGGAGGGTCTGGCGAGGCAGATCCCGTGCGACCGCTCGCACGTGGCGCGGGTGGAGGCGGGCACGAGGGTTCCGCAGGAGGCGTTTGCGAAGAAGTGCGACGAACTTCTCGGCACGGGTGGGGTGTTGCTGCGGTTGTGGGGGCGGATCGACTGGTATCCGCAGGTGGAGCATCCGGACTGGTTTCGGCGGCGGGCGGAGATGGACGAGGAGGCCGTCACTTTGCGGGAGTACCAGGAGCGTGTCATCCCGGGCTTGTTGCAGACGCCGGACTACGCCCGTGCCTTGTCCTCGCGCTATGTGAGCGGAGTGGAGCTGGAGGAGCGCGTCCGAGCCCGGATGAGCCGACAGCAGCGCTTCCTCGCTGATGGCGGTCCGCTGTACATCGTCGTCCTCGACGAGAGCTGCCTGCGCAACGTGGTCAGTGGTCCGGCTGTCATGCGGGACCAGTGCGCGCACCTACTGAGCGTCGCGCAGCGCCCCAACATCCGTGTCCAGGTCGCGCCCGCAGGTCCCCTCGAGATCATCCGCCCCAGTGGCTCCATGTCGCTGATCACGCTGCCTGAGGGGCGCCAGTGGCTCTACTCGGAGTCACTCAACCGTGGTCACTTCACCAACGATCCGGCTGTCTACGAGCGTTATAACCAGTTCTATGATGTGCTCAGGGCGGACGCCCTGTCAGCTCCCCAGTCCGCCGCTCTGATCCACCATGCGATGGAGAGGTACGGGCACTATGGACCGGAACGAACTCGGCACAGTGACCTGGGTCAAGAGCAGCTACAGCGACGGCAACGGCGGCAACTGCATCGAAATAGCCCTCGATACCCCCGGCGTCGTCCCCATCCGCGACAGCAAAACCCCTGACGGACCGGTCCTGCTCGTCACCCGGTCCGCCTGGTCGGCGTTCACCGGCGCTCTCTGACGACTACGGCTGGTCGTCCCTCTTGTCCTCGTCGTCGAGGGACTTCAGGAAGTCGGGGTTGTCGTCGGGCGCCACCCACTGCCGGGGGCGCGGACGGCCCCCCGCCGCGGCGCCGCGCTTCTTGCCGGCGATCAGCCAGGAGATCGAGCCGACGAGCGGGAACAGCAGCACGAGGATCGCCCACAGCGGCTTGGGCATGTGCCGGATCTCGTCGTCCTTCGTGCTGATGCAGTCGATGAACGCGTACACGCTCAGCGCCAGCGGTACGAGGAACATCAGTACCCGGAGCATGCGCGGCCTCTCAGCAAAGCGGGTGGGCGGTTCAGGGCCAGGGTAGCGGCTCGGGGATACTGGACCGCATGGCTTACGACGATCTTCGCTCCCTGCTCAGGGCTCTGGAGCGCGAGGGCGACCTCAAGCGCATCAAGGCCGAGGTCGACCCGTATCTGGAGGTCGGGGAGATCGTCGACCGGGTGCAGAAGGCCGGCGGCCCCGCGCTGCTCTTCGAGAACGTACGCGGGTCGCGCATGCCGCTCGCGATGAACGTGTACGGCACGGACCGGCGCCTGCTGAAGGCGCTGGGCCTGAAGTCGTACGGCGAGATCTCGGAGCGGATCGGCGGGCTGCTGAAGCCCGAGCTGCCGCACGGGTTCGTCGGCGTGCGCGAGGCCTTCGGGAAGCTCGGCGCGATGACGCACGTACCGCCGAAGAAGGTGAAGGAGGGCCCGGTGCAGGAGGTCGTCCTCACCGGGGACGACGTCGACCTGGACCAGCTGCCGGCCCTGTTCACCTGGCCCAAGGACGGCGGCTCCTTCTTCAACCTGGGGCTCACCCACACCAAGGACCCGGAGACGGGCATCCGCAACCTCGGGCTGTACCGCCTCCAGCGCCACGACCAGCGCACGATCGGCATGCACTGGCAGATCCACAAGGACAGCCGCAACCACTACCAGGTGGCGGCCCGGCGCGGGGAGCGGCTGCCGGTCGCGATCGCCTTCGGATGCCCGCCCGCCGTCACGTACGCCTCCACGGCCCCGCTGCCCGGGGACATCGACGAGTACCTGTTCGCCGGGTTCCTCGCGGGCAAGCGGATCGAGATGGTCGACTGCAAGACCGTGCCGCTCCAGGTGCCGGCGCAGGCGGAGGTCGTCATCGAGGGCTGGCTGGAGCCGGGCGAGATGCTGCCCGAGGGGCCCTTCGGCGACCACACCGGCTTCTACACGCCGCAGGAACCCTTCCCCGCGCTGAAGATCGACTGCGTGACGATGCGCAAGCGGCCCCTGCTGCAGTCGATCGTCGTGGGCAGGCCGCCGACGGAGGACGGACCGCTCGGCCGGGCGACGGAACGCTTCTTCCTGCCGCTGCTGAAGATCATCGTCCCGGACATCGTGGACTACCACCTGCCGGAGGCGGGCGGTTTCCACAACTGCGCGATCGTCTCGATCGACAAGAAGTACCCCAAGCACGCGCAGAAGGTCATGCACGCCATCTGGGGCGCGCACATGATGTCGCTGACCAAGCTCATCGTGGTCGTCGACTCCGACTGCGACGTCCACGACCTGCACGAAGTCGCCTGGCGGGCGCTCGGCAACACGGACTACGCCCGCGACCTGAGCATCGTCGAGGGGCCGGTCGACCACCTCGACCACGCCTCCTACCAGCAGTTCTGGGGCGGCAAGGCCGGTATCGACGCGACGAGGAAGTGGCCCGAGGAGGGCTACACGCGTGACGGCGGCTGGCCCGACATGGTGGAGTCCGATCCGGAGACCGCGGCGAAGGTGGACCGCCGCTGGAAGGAGTATGGGCTGTGACTTCCGCTTCCGCGGCGATCCCGCAGCCGGGACGCACGAAGGCGTTCCTCCGGCTGGTGATGATCGAGCACTCGGTCTTCGCGCTGCCCTTCGCCTACATCGCCGCGCTCACGGCGATGTACCAGTGGGACAAGAACGTCCACTGGGGCCGGCTGCTGCTGGTCACCATCTGCATGGTCGGGCTGCGGACCTTCGCGATGGCGGTCAACCGGATCATCGACCGCGAGATCGACGCCCGTAACCCGCGCACGGCGCACCGCGAACTGGTGACCGGCGCGATGTCGGTCCGGCATGCCTGGACCGGGGCCCTGATCGCCCTGGTCGTCTTCCTCGGCGCGGCGGCCCTGCTCAACCCGCTGTGCCTGGCCCTGGCCCCCGTCGCGGTGATCCCGATGGTGGTCTACCCGTACGGCAAGCGGTTCACGAACTTCCCGCAGGCCATCCTGGGCCTCGCGCAGTCGATGGGCCCGGTCGGCGGCTGGCTGGCCGTCACGGGTTCCTGGTCCTGGGACGCGGTGATCCTCGGCCTCGCCGTCGGCATCTGGATCGGCGGCTTCGACCTGATCTACGCCTGCCAGGACGTCGAGACCGACCGCGAGATCGGCGTCATGTCCGTCCCGGCCCGCTTCGGCATCCCGGCGGCGATCTGGGGCGCCCGCGTCTGCCACGCCCTCACGACGGCCCTGTTCGTCTGGTACGCCCTCACCACCGGCGCCGGCGCCTTCTTCTGGCTGGGCCTGTTGATCGTCGCCGCCGCGTTCCTCTACGAACACACCATTGTCCGCCCCCACGACCTGTCCCGAGTGAACCGCGCGTTCTTCAGCGTCAACGGCTTCATCGGCATTGCCCTGTTCGTGTGCGCGCTGCTGGATCTCTTGGTTCGCGGCCTGACCGTGTAGTTACGGTGCCGCCCATGGGCCGTCTCCGTGCCCAGCTCGCCCGCTTCGAGGACGCGTTCCCGGGGTTTCGTACGGAGATCGTCGAAGGCAGCGTCGTCTCGAGCCCCGTGAGGCCGTTCGACGGGGAGACCGTCCAGCGCCTGTGGGCGATCGTCGAGCCGCAGCTGCCGCCAGGGTGGGACGTCGTCAGCAACGTCTTGTTCCCCTTCGGCCGACTACGAGATGAAGCCCCGGTGGTACGCCTCGCGGGGCATCGCCAACTACCTCGTGCTCGCTCCGCTCAAGGGCCACGTCGTGACCATGTGGAACCCCGGCCCCGACGGCTACCGAGGTCGCGACACCATCTCGTACGGCCCCGAACTGGCCGTCGACTCCCCGCTCGGCAAGCTGTCGATCCCCACCGCCCGGCTCCCGGTGGACCCGAAGGCGCGTTCCTAAGGCGCGAGCGCTCGGCTCGCTGTCGGGCGGCGGAGCAGGAACGCCGCCGCCACCCCCGCCAGCAGGCCCAGCAGGTGGCCCTGCCAGCTGATGCCCGTCTGGGTGGGGGCCAGGCCCGAGAGGATCGAGCCGCCCCAGATCGCGGCGATCAGGATGCCGACCAGGACTCCCCAGGGGCGGCGCTCGACGAAGCCGCTGACCAGGAGGAAGCCGAAGAGGCCGAAGATCAGGCCGGACGCGCCCGCCGTGTTGGTGTGGGCCGGGGCTATGAGCCAGACGCCCAGGCCGTCGACGAGCACGATCAGCGCGCAGACCAGCAGGAAACGCCGCAGGCCCGCCAGCGCGGCGAGGAAGCCGAGGACCAGCAGCGGCACCGTGTTCGCGGCCAGATGGGCGAAGCCGAAGTGGATGAACGCCGACGGCACGACGTCGACCAGCTCGGACGGGCTGCGCGGGGTGACGCCGAGGCCGTCCAGCGCGTGGCCGCTCACCACGTCCACCACTTCCAGCAGCCACAGCAGCGCGATCCAGGCCAGCATCAGCTTGCCCGCGGCCATCGCACGGTCGCCGCGCGACCAACCCGCTCCGGCACCCGACATGGCGACCCCCAGTGCTCGCTCGTCCCTCCGGGGAACGCCCCGCCCCCCTTGGCCGGTTCCCACCCTGCGACGCCGGATAGGCTCGGTGTTGTGAACCCAGTCAAGCCAGGCGAGACACCGCGTACGCCTTGGATCGTAGGGGTGTCCGGCGCCTCCGGCACCCCGTATGCCGCTGCCGTACTGCGGGCGCTCCTCGCCGCCGGCGAGAGCGTCGACCTCGTGGTGTCCCGGGCCTCCCGCCTCACCCTGCTCGATGAGACCGGGATCTCCTTCCGGGACGCCCACTGGCAGGACGACCTGCGCGAATGGCTGTCCCGGGGCGCCGACGGCAAGCCCGGCACGTTCTCCGTGGACATCGGCGCCGTACGGCACTGGAGCGCCGGCGACCTGGCCGCCGGGCCCTCCTCGGGGTCGTACCCCACCAAGGGCATGCTGATCGTGCCCGCCTCGACCGCGAGCGTGGCCGGGGTCGCGCTCGGGCTGTCGAAGGACCTGCTGCAACGGGCGGCGAGCGTGACTCTGAAGGAGGGACGCAAGCTGATCGTGGCCGTACGCGAAACCCCGCTGAACGGCCAGACCCTGCGGCACCTGGTCACCCTCGACGACGCGGGCGCGACCGTCGTGCCCGCCTCACCCGCCTTCTACGCGGGCGCGACGCACATCCAGGACCTGGTGGACTTCGTCGCCGGACGCGTACTCGACGCGGCGGGCGTGCCGCACCGGCTCTACCGCCGTTGGCAAGGTGAGCTCGGCGGCGGATCACACCGCGCCGACTGAGCCACACCCCCTGCACGGCACCTGTACCTCATCACAACCACAGACTTTTCAGACAACTTCAGCGGAAGGCTTCGATCGCAATGGACGCGGTGGACAGGCAGCTCATCCAGGCCCTGAGGGAGAACGGCCGGGCCTCCTACGCGGAGCTGGGACGCCTCGTCGGACTGTCGGGACCCAGCGTCACCGACCGCATCAACCGGCTGGAGGCGGCCGGTGTCATCACGGGCTACCGGGCCACCGTCGACGCCGCCTCGCTCGGCCTCGGCGTCACCGCACTCATCGGCATCTCGCTCTCCGACGCCACCGACCACGAGGACGTGGCCCAGCGGCTGCGGGACCTCTCCGAGATCGAGGACTGCTGGTTCATCGCGGGCGACGACTCGTACATGCTCAAGGTGCGGGCGGAGAACGTGGACGGCCTGGAGAAGATCATCCGGCGGCTCAGCGGCACGAAGGGCGTGTCGCGTACACGTACGACCATCGTGCTCTCCACGAAGTGGGAGAACCGGGTCGGAGAGCTGCCGGAAGAGGTGTAGGCGCGTAGCGCCGTTTGGGGGTCCCCCCGCCCGAAGGGTGGGGGAGTACGGTTGGTCGGGCTGTCGGAGAAAGGTGTGCACATGGACGTCGGGCTCAAGCGCGAGCTGGAGGAAAAGGTCCGTTCCGGTGAGCGGCTGACCCGTGAGGACGGCATCGCGCTGTACGAGTCGGACGACCTGGCCTGGCTCGGCGGCCTCGCCCACGAGGTGCGTACGCGCAAGAACGGCGACGTCGTGCACTTCAACGTCAACCGTCACCTCAACATGACCAACGTGTGCACGGCCTCCTGTGCGTACTGCTCCTTCCAGCGCAAGCCGGGGGAGAAGGACGCGTACACGATGCGCATCGAGGAGGCCGTCAAGCTCGCCAAGGCGATGGAGAGCGAGAACCTCACCGAGCTGCACATCGTCAACGGGCTGCACCCGAACCTGCCGTGGCGCTACTACCCGCGCTCCCTGCGGGAGCTGAAGGCCGCGCTGCCGCACGTCTCGCTGAAGGCCTTCACGGCGACGGAGATCCACCACTTCGAGACCATCTCCGGGATGAGCGCGTCCGAGATTCTGGACGAGCTGATCGACGCGGGTCTCGAGTCGCTGACCGGCGGCGGTGCGGAGATCTTCGACTGGGAGGTCCGGCAGCACATCGTGGACCACCGGACCCACTGGGAGGACTGGTCCCGCATTCACCGGCTCGCGCACGAGAAGGGTCTGAAGACCCCCTGCACGATGCTGTACGGCCACATCGAGGAGCCGCGGCACCGGGTGGATCACGTGCTGCGGCTGCGTGAGCTGCAGGACGAGACCGGGGGTTTCCAGGTCTTCATTCCGCTGCGGTACCAGCACGACTTCGTCGACATGCAGGACGGAAAGGTGCGGAATCGCCTTCAGGCGCGGACGCAGATGGCGACGGGGGCGGAGGCGCTGAAGACCTTCGCGGTGTCGCGGCTGCTGTTCGACAACGTGCCGCATGTGAAGGTCTTCTGGGTCATGCATGGCGTGCAGACCGCGCAGTTGGCGTTGCAGCACGGTGCGGATGACATGGACGGGTCCGTCGTCGAGTACAAGATCACGCATGATGCGGACAACTTCGGTACGCCGAACAAGCTGACCCGTGAGGACCTGCTGGATCTCATTCGCGATGCGGGGTTCCGGCCGGTGGAGCGGAATACGCGGTACGAGATCATTCGGGAGTACGAGGGTCCCGACCCGGAGCTGCGGGAGTCGCCGCAGCCTATGCGGGTGTGATTTCGGGGGCGGGTGCGTGGGGGCTGGTCGCGCCCCGCGGCGGAGCCGCATTTCGACAGGGTCCCGCGCCCCTAGGTGGGGTACCCGGAGGGCATGGTTGCCATCAAGGCGCCTGAGGACGCCTATACCGCTGAACCGTTCGTTCCCGATCGCGGTGGGTTGGCTGCTCTGCGGCGGGCCGCTGCCGAGTGTCGGGGGTGTCCCTTGCACCGGGACGCCACCCAGACCGTGTTCGGGGACGGGAACAAGGACGCTCGCGTCATGCTCGTGGGGGAGCAGCCCGGGGACCAGGAGGACCGGCAGGGGAAGCCGTTCGTCGGGCCCGCCGGGCGGCTTCTGGACCGGGCCCTGGAGGAGGCGGGCATCGATCCTTCCGAGGCCTACGTCACCAACGCGGTCAAGCACTTCAAGTTCACCCAGGCCGAGCCGCGCAAGCGCCGGATCCACAAGGCGCCCAGCCTGCGAGAGATGACCGCGTGCGGCCCCTGGCTGGCCGCCGAGCTCGCGGTGGTGGAGCCGGAGCTGATCGTCGTACTCGGGGCGACCGCCGGGAAGGCGCTGCTCGGGTCCTCCTTCCGGGTCACGCAGGTGCGGGGCACGGTGCTGGAGGAGGAGATCCATGGCCGGCCGGAGCGGCTGGTGCCGACGGTGCATCCGTCGTCGGTGCTGCGGGCGGACGACCGGGAGGCGGCGTACCGGGGGCTGCTGTCGGACCTGAAAGTGGCGGCGCAAGCCCTGGGGTAATAGCTACAATCGGCGCATGCCCCTTACCTTCACCTTCGATCCTGCCGTCACGCCCGAGCTGCGTGACGGCATCCTCGACCTGTGGGCCGACGTCTCCAACGCGGGCGGGGCCGTCGGTTTTGTGCCGCCGGTGACGCCGGAGGACATCCGTCCCTGGCTGACGCGGCACTTCGCGTCGATGGCGGAGGGGCAGGTCAGGCTGCTCGTCGGGCATGACGAGGAGGGGCGCGTCGCGGCGACCGCGTTCCTCACCCTCAATACGCACCACCTCATGACGCACTGGCTGTGGCTCTACACGGTGATGGTGCATCCGCGCCATCAGGGCAACGGGTACGGGCGTGATCTGCTGGCGGCGGCCGCCGACGCGGCCCGGAGCCTCGACGGCATCGAGGCGATCCGCCTGACCTGCCGGGGCGGTCTCGGCCTGGAGCGCTTCTACGAGTCCTGCGGCTACAAGGAGGTCGGCCGCATCCCCGGCGCGATCCGGGTGGCGCCCGGCGACGACCGGGACGACGTCATCATGCTGCTGCCGCTGAACTGAACCCGGCGGCCCCGTACCCCCCCGCAAGATCGGCCGCCCGGCGTGCTTCACTGGACGGTGCCCCTTTGGGTGCGTTCTGGCCGTTCGAACCGGAAGAGTGGATTGAGATGCTCCGCTACACGCTGATGCGCCTCGGCATCTTCGCAGGCTGCCTCGTTGTCGTCTGGGGCCTCGTCTACTCCGGCCTCGCCCCGCGCGGCCTCGGCTCCAGCAACGGCCTGTGGATCGTCATGCTCGCCCTGCTGCTCTCCGCGCCGATCAGCTTCGTCGTGCTGCGCAAGGAGCGGGACCGGGCGTCCGTGCAGATCGTGCAGCGGGTGGACCGGATGAAGGCCAACCTTGAGGCCAACCGCAACCAGGAGGACGCCGCCGACGACGCGTCCCGGGCGCAGGGGCAGACCTCGTAAGGGCCCCGCACCGGCGTACAGCGCCCCGTTTCCGTACTTGCTCGGAAACGGGGCGCTTTGTCATGTGTGGGTGGGGTCGTGTTTCAGCCTGTCAAAGCCAGGCTTTGAGGTCCTCAAAGTTCAGGTGTTAAGGTCGCTGGTATGAAGTCAGCAGTCGCGCCCCCCATGCCCCTGAGCGCTTTGCTCGTGGCGCGCCTGCATGTGGATCTCTGTCGGTGCGCGTCCGCTACCTGAAGTCCCTGACGTAACGCAACCCCCGTCGTCTCCCACGTCAGTCCCTACGCGTCCCCAACGGAGCCCTTCCGTGTCCTCACACACGAAGTCCTTCAAGGTGCCCTTCTGGGCCCAGATCATCGCCGGTCTCGTCCTGGGTGTGCTGCTCGGCTGGCTCGCCCGCAGCCAGGACCTGTCCTGGCTCGTCACGACCCTGGAGAAGGTCGGCGACACCTTCATCGGGCTGCTGAAGCTCGCCGTCGCCCCGCTCGTCTTCTTCGCGATCCTGGTTTCGATCACCAACCTGCGGAAGGTCAACAACGCGGCCCGCCTGGCCTCGCGCACCCTTCTGTGGTTCATGGCCACGTCGCTGATCGCGGTGAGCATCGGCCTGGTCATCGGCCTGCTCACCAACCCGGGCGCCGGCACCGGCCTCACCCCCAAGGACGGTGCGAAGCCCAAGGAAACCGGCTCGTGGATCGACTTCCTGACCGGCATCGTGCCGACCGACGTCATCACGCCGTTCACCGAGCTGAACGTGCTGCAGATCGTCTTCATGGCCGCCGTCGCCGGTATCGCCGCCCTCCAGCTCGGTGAGAGGGCCCAGCCGATCCTCACCCTCAGCGAGTCCGTCCTCGAACTGCTGCAGAAGGCGCTGTGGTGGGTCATCCGGCTCGCCCCGCTCGGCACCGTCGGCCTCATCGGCAACGCCATCGCCACCTACGGCTGGGACCTGATCGGCAAGTACGCGACGTTCACCGCCGACATCTACGTCGGCTGCCTGATCGTGCTGTTCGGCGTCTACCCGGCGCTGCTGGCGACCGTCGCCAAGGCCAACCCGGTCCAGTTCTTCAAGGGCGCCTGGCCCGCGATCCAGCTGGCCTTCGTCTCCCGCTCGTCCGTGGGCACGATGCCGCTGACCCAGAAGGTCACCGAGCGGCTCGGCGTGCCGAAGGAGTACGCCTCCTTCGCGGTGCCGTTCGGCGCGACGACCAAGATGGACGGCTGCGCCGCGATCTACCCGGCCATCGCCGCGATCTTCGTCGCCCAGATCTTCGACATCCAGCTGGGCGTCGGCGACTACCTGCTGATCGCGTTCGTCTCGGTGGTCGGCTCCGCCGCCACGGCCGGTCTCACCGGCGCGACGGTCATGCTGACCCTCACCCTCTCCACCCTCGGCCTGCCGATGGAGGGCGTGGGCCTGCTCCTCGCGATCGACCCGATCCTGGACATGATCCGCACCGCGACCAACGTCGCCGGCCAGGCCCTGATCCCGGTCCTGGTCTCCGCCCGCGAGAACCTGCTCGACCGCGACGCCTACGCCACGGCCGACGGCTCCTCCCTGGACGAGCCGCGCGACGCACGGCCCGAGCAGGTCCCCGCCGCGGCCTGACGCGCCGACGCCGGCCCGTGGCCGGTCCTCGTCGGTTTCCCGACCGAGGGCCGGCCGGGGGGACCGTACGCTAGCGGTATGGGTGCCGTGAAGACCAAGCGGATGCCGCGTGCGGTCCGTGAACAGCAGATGCTGGACGCCGCCGTGCAGATCTTCGGACAACGGGGGTACATGGCCGCGTCGATGGACGAGATAGCCGAACTCGCGGGCGTCTCCAAGCCGTTGGTCTACCTGTACCTGAACTCCAAGGAAGACCTCTTCACCGCCTGCATCCGCCGCGAGGCCAAGGTACTCGTCGAGGCCGTGCGCGCCGGTGTCCGGCGCGACCTGCCCGCCGACCGGCAACTCTGGGAAGGGCTCGGGGCGTTCTTCGCGCACACCGGGCGCAACCCGGACGCCTGGTCGGTCCTGCACCTCCAGGCCCGTACGCACGGCGAGCCCTTCGCCACCGAGGTCGCCGCGATGCGCGAGGAGATCGTCACGTTCGTGACCCAGCTGATCCTCGCCGCCGCGCGCGAGGCACACCGCGACCCCGACCTCCCGGAACGCGAGGTCGCCGGCCTCGCCGAGGCCCTGGTCGGCGCCGCCGAGTCGCTCGCCGCCTGGGCCAACGCCACCCCAGGCGTCACCGCCCGCCAGGCCGCGGCCACGATGATGAACTTCGCCTGGGCGGGACTGGGCGACCTCATGGCGGGGCGGCCGTGGTCACCGCCGGAGGAGCGGACGGGCACTTAGGTGGGGGAGCGGGCGGGGACTGAGGTGGACGAGCGGGCGAGGGCTCAGGTGGAGTAGACGTCCCCCGTCAGGTGGAGGCGGTCCTCCCGGCCCCGGAGTTCGAACCGGCCGTCCTCCGCCGCGTATGTCACCGTCCCGGGCAGCAGGACCGGTGCGCGGAACTCCGCGCGCACGTGGCAGGACTCCCGCGTGCCGTGTGCGGCGAGGCAGCGGGCGACGGTCCACATGCCGTGGGCGATGGCCCGGGGGAAGCCGAACAGGCGGGCCGTGAGCGGGTGGAGGTGGATCGGGTTGCGGTCGCCGGACGCCGCCGCGTACCGGCGTCCGACGTCCTCGGCGAGCCGCCACTCGGCGACGGGAGGCAACTGCTTCCGTACCTCTTCCCGGGGAGCCTCGGCGGGCCGCTGCGTGCGGTGCCGGGCGAGGTACGTGCTCCTCGACTCCCAGACGGCCTCCCCGTCCTCGCGCACCTCGGTGACGACGGTCGCCTCGGTGCCGCGCCGGTGGGGCGCCAACCCATCGATGTACACCGTGAGTTCGTACGCGCCGGTGGCCGGCATCGCCCGGTGCCGGGTCATCGTGATCGACGTGTGGACGAGGCCCAGCAGCGGCAGCGGGAAGTCCCGGCCGCTCATCAGCCGCATGGCGAGGGGGAATCCCAGCACGTGCGGATAGGTCGGCGGCAGCGCGTCCTCCCCGGTCGGGAACCCGCAGACCCGCTCGTACGCCGCCAGCCGCGCGAGGTCGACGCGCAGGCCCGGCAGGACGAGCCGGGTGTGCGGGAACTCCGCGTCGGAGGCCGGGCGTTTGAAGGGGGACAGCAGGGCGCCGCGCGCGAGGAGCGGCGCGAGGGAGGGGGACCCGGTGAGGACGAGAGCGGCGTCGGCCATCACGCCCCCAGCAGGCTCTGGCCGCATACGCGGACGACCTGCCCGTTGACCGCGCCCGAGGCCGGGTGCGCGAGCCAGGCGGTGGTCTCGGCGACATCGGCCGGAAGGCCTCCTTGCGCGAGGGAGTTCATGCGGCGGCCCGCCTCGCGGATGAACAGCGGGACGGCGGCCGTCATCTTCGTCTCGATGAAGCCCGGCGCGACCGCGTTGACCGTCACGCCGTGCTCGGCGAGCGCCCGCGGCGCGAGGGAGCGGACCAGACCGACGATGCCCGCCTTGCTCGCCCCGTAGTTGGTCTGCCCCGCGTTGCCGGCGATGCCCGCGATGGAGGCGGTCGCCACGATCCGGCCGCCCCGGTTCAGCGTCCCGGCCTTCAGCAGCGCGTCCGTCGTGCGCAGCACGCTCGCCAGGTTGACCTCCAGCACCGGGATCCAGCGCTCGGCGGGCATGTTGACCAGTCGCCGGTCCCGTGTAATGCCCGCGTTGTGGATGAGCAGGTCCAGGCCGTCCGGCAGGGCCTCGGCGATCCGCGTGCCCGCGTCGGCGGCCGTGATGTCGAGGAGCAGCGCGGTGCCGCCGAGCCGGTCGGCGACGCGCCGGGCGTCCTGCTCGGCCTGCGGTACGTCGAGGACGACGACCCGGGCCCCGTCTCGGGCGAGCGTCTCGGCGACGGCCTCGCCGATGCCGCGGGCGGCGCCGGTGACCAGGGCGGTGCGGCCGGTGAGGGGGCGGTCCCAGTCGACGGGGGCGGAGGGCTCGTCGCCCGGCCCCGTCTCACCCGCCCCGACCTCGATCACCTGTCCGCTCACATACGCCGACTTGGGCGACAGCAGGAACCGGAGCGTGGACTCGGCGGCCGAGGCGTCCGTGAGCCGCACCAGGTTCACGGTCCTGCCCCGGCCGATCTCCTTGCCCAGGGAGCGCGTGAAACCCTCCAGGGCCTGCTGCGCGGCGGCCTGGTGATGGCCGGCGGGGTCGAGCGGCGCGCCGAGCAGGACCACGCGGCCGCTCGTCGCGACCGACCGTACGACGGGGTGCAGGGCCGCGTGCACCTCGGCGAGCCCCTCGACGTCCCGCACCCCGCTCGCGTCCAGGACGACGGCCGCCGCCCGGTCGGAGCCGGCCGGGGCGATCCCCGTACGGGCGAGGACCGGCGCCAGGTCGAGGCCGGACCTGCCGGCGGTGAGGTGGCGCAGGCCGCCGTCGAGGGCCGGCCGCTCGGGGGACCAGCGGGCCAGCGCCGCGGGCTGGGGCAGGCCGAGCCGTCGGGTGAGGAAGCGGCCGGGCCCGGTGGCGGTGAAGCTCAGATAGCGGTCGGCCATGGCGACTCCCAGCTCGGATGACTGCTCACACTTGCTTACTCTGGAGTAAGGTTACCGTAGGTAAGGCTACGTCACAGGCGAGGAGCGGTCGAGATGAGCACCCAGAAGATGTCGGTGCGGCGTGTGGCGGTCGTCGGCGGAGCGCGCATCCCGTTCGCCCGCTCCGACGGCCCCTACGCCACCGCCTCCAACCAGCAGATGCTCACCGCCGCCCTCGACGGCCTGGTCGAGCGGTACGGACTCCAGGAGCCGGGCGCGGTCGGCGAGTTCGTGGCCGGCGCGGTCCTCAAGCACAGCCGCGACTTCAACCTGGCCCGCGAGACGGTCCTCGGCTCCCGTCTGCACCCCACCACCCCCGCCTACGACATCCAGCAGGCCTGCGGCACCGGACTCCAGGCCGTCATCGCCGCCGCCAACAAGATCGCCCTCGGCCAGACCGAGTCGGCGGTCGCGGGCGGCGCCGACACGGCGAGCGACGCGCCCCTGGGCGTCAACGACAGCCTGCGCCGCATCCTGCTGGAGGCGCGCCGGGCGACGTCGCTGGGCGGGCGCGTGAAGGCCCTGGCGAAGGTGCGCCCGGGCCACCTCGTCCCCGACATCCCGCGCAACGCCGAGCCGCGCACCGGACTGTCCATGGGCGAACACGCCGCCGTCACCGCCCGCGCCTGGGGCATCGGCCGCGCGGCGCAGGACGAACTGGCGGCGGCCAGTCACCAGCGGCTGGCGGCGGCGTACGAACGCGGCTTCTTCCAGGACTTGGTGATCCCCTTCCGGGGCCTGGCCCGCGACCAGAACCTGCGCCCCGGCTCGACCGTGGAGAAACTCGCCTCCCTGAAGCCGGTGTTCGGCCTCGACCACCCCGACCCGACCATGACGGCCGGGAACTCGACCCCGCTGACGGACGGGGCCGCGACCGTGCTGCTGGCGAGCGAGGAGTGGGCCCGCGAGCGCGGCCTGGAGCCGCTGGCGTATCTCACCGCGTGCGAGACGGCGGCCGTCGACTTCGTCGGCTCAGACGTCGCCGGCGGCGAGGACGGGCTGCTCATGGCGCCCGCGTACGCCGTGCCGCGCATGCTGGAGCGGGCCGGGCTCGGCCTGGCCGACTTCGACCTGGTGGAGATCCACGAGGCCTTCGCCTCCCAGGTGCTGGCGACGCTCGCCGCCTGGGAGAAGCGGGGCCTGGGCACGGTGGACCGCGCCCGGCTGAACGTCGCGGGCTCGTCCCTCGCCACCGGCCACCCCTTCGCCGCCACCGGCGCCCGGATCGTGGCGACCCTGGCCAAGCTGCTCGCCGAACGGGACGCGCCCGCCCGCGGGTTGATCTCCGTCTGCGCGGCGGGCGGGCAGGGGGTGACGGCGATCCTGGACCGGGCCTGAGACCGACGGAGTACCGAACCTGAAGGTCCCTCACGTAACCCCCGAGAATGCACAGGCCTGGCTCCGGACCATTCCCTAACCCGCACAAACCCGCCACGTGAGGCCCGTACGATCCCGTTCCTACCGCCAGTAACCCCTTTCTGGGGGTTCAACCGGTTGAGCGCCTCGGCGTGCGAGGCACGTACGTATCGCAGCAAGCAGTTCCTCCGCTGCGCGCCCCAGGAGCCGCCCGTGTCCACTGTCCATCCCTCCTCCGCCTACGGCGACATCTACGGCGGACCGGTCCTGGTCGAGCCCGAGACGCGGCGGCTCGACGGGGCGGTGCGGGAGGCCTCCGTACCGCCGCTGGCGCCGCCGTGGACCCACGGGTCCCTCGCCGACCTGCCGTTCGACAACGCGAGCGCGGACCCGGACGCCGTGGCGCTCAGCCGCAAGGACGCCGACGGACGCTGGAGCGACGTGACGGCGGCGGAGTTCGCCGGCCAGGTGCTGGCCGTGGCGAAAGGGTTGATCGCCGAAGGGCTGATGCCCGGCGACCGGATCGCCGTGATGGCCCGCACGATCTACGAGTGGACGGTCCTGGACTTCGCGGCCTGGG
Source organism: Streptomyces sp. NPDC050416 (assembly GCF_044458845.1). Classification (NCBI taxonomy): domain Bacteria; kingdom Bacillati; phylum Actinomycetota; class Actinomycetes; order Kitasatosporales; family Streptomycetaceae; genus Streptomyces; species Streptomyces sp. NPDC050416. Next base: position 878,203 of record NZ_JBITII010000002.1, on the reverse strand, counting down.
CGGCCGGTCTGGTCACCGTCCCCATCTATCCCACGTCCTCGGTCTTCCAGGCCCGCTGGATCCTCCAGGACTCCGGCGCGGTCGCCCTCGTGACCGAGTTTGCCGGGCAGGCCGCCGCACTCGGCCCGGAGCGCGAACGCCTGCCCGACCTGAAGCACATGTGGGTCGTGGAGAAGGGCCACGTGGACCGGCTGACGGAGGCCGGGGCACACCTCAGCGACCAGGAGGTCGAGGTGCGGCGCGGCATGCTGGGCCCCGGAACCCTCGCCACCCTCGTCTACACCTCCGGCACCACGGGCCGCCCCAAGGGCTGCGCCCTCACCCACGGCAACTTCTTCGCCGAGGTCGACAACGCCATCGAGCTGCTCTACCCCGTCTTCCGGGCCAAGACCAGCGAAGAGGCCTCGGTGCTGCTGTTCCTGCCCATGTCCCACGTCTTCGGGCGCATGGTGGCGATCGCCTGCGTCCGCGCCCGTGTACGGCTCGGCCACGCGCCGAGTATCAAGGCGGAAAACCTGCTGCCGGACCTGGCGAGCTTCCGGCCGACCTGTCTGCTCGCCATCCCGTACATGCTGGAGAAGGTCTTCAACGTGGCCCGCGCCAAGGCCGAGGCGGCCGGCCGGGTGACGTCCTTCGACCGCGCGGTGGCGGTGGCACGGCGCTACGGCGAGGCGATGGAGGCCCAGCAGACCGGCACCGGCCCCGGCCCCTCCCGCGCCCTGAGGACGGCCCGCGTCTTCTACGACCCCCTCGTCTACCGCCGGATCCGCAACGCCATGGGCGGCAGGGTCCGCTACGCCATCTGCGGCGGCTCACCCCTGGGCCGCCGCCTCGCCGCGTTCTACGCCGGAGCCGGCATCGAGATCTTCGAGGGCTACGGCCTCACGGAGACCACCGGCGCGTCGACCGTCACCCCGCCCCTCAAACCGCGCCTGGGCACGGTCGGCTGGCCCCTGCCCGGCACCCGCGTCCGGATCGCCGCCGACGGCGAGATCCTCCTCGCCGGCGACCACGTCCTGCGCGGCTACTGGGACCCCCAGGCCGGTGGCGTCGTACCCGCCGCCCCCGACGGCTGGCTCGCCACGGGCGACATCGGCGAACTGGACGACGAGGGCTACCTGACGATCACCGGCCGCAAGAAGGAACTGCTGATCACCGCGGGCGGCAAGAGCGTCGCCCCGGCGCCCCTGGAGAACTGGCTGCGCTCCCACCCGCTGATCTCCCAGTGCATGGTCGTGGGCGACGGCCGCCCCTTCGTCGCGGCCCTGATCACCCTGGACCCGGACGGCATCACCCACTGGCGCCAGATGAACGGCAAACACCCCGTGCCGCCCAAACTCCTCGTCGACGACGAGGAACTCCGCGCGGTCCTCCAGCGCGCCGTCGACGACGCCAACAAGATGGTCTCCCGCCCCGAGTCCATCCGCCGCTTCGCGATCCTCCCCGAGGACTTCACCGAGGAGGCGGGCCACCTGACCCCGTCGATGAAGCTCCGCCGCGAGGCCGTGATGCGCTCCTTCGCGGCGCAAGTGGAGGCCCTGTACACGCGGTGAGGCACCGAGCCCGCGCCGGTTTCCCCGACCAGGCCTCCTCTCGCCATCCAGGGCGGCTACGGTCCCTGTCATGGGGTGGAAGCCGAAGCGGGTCGAGGCGGGCGGGGAGCGGGCGGTCGGGGCGGGAGGTGACGTCAAGGCCGCCGCGACCGGCGACTACGGCGTGGCCGTGCACATCGAGAACCAGTACGTGCAGCAGACGGTGGAAACGGTCCCCTCCCCCGAGGAGACGGACCAGGCGCTGCGCCGTTACGCCACACGCATCCGCGAGACCTACGGCCGCCTGGACCTGGAAGTGCTGATCCCGACCGAGGAGGGCGAGCACCCTCCGGTCGGTCTGGACGAGGTGTTCGTCGCGCCCGCCGTACGGGCCGACCCGCCGCCCGTGGAACTGCCCCGCGACATCCGGCAGCGGCTCGTGGACTGCGGTGAGTGGCCGTCGAGTCTCCCGCCCGGCCTCGAACGCGAGGCACTGGACCGCGCCCGGCAGGCCTACGCGGAGCGTCCCGCGCGGGACGTCCTGGAGGTGCTGGCCGGCCCGCACGAGGACCGTCTCGTCCTGCTCGGCGACCCCGGCGCGGGCAAGTCCACGCTCGCACGCCATCTCGCGCTGACCCTCACCGGAGCGGTCCGGCCGGACGACCCGCTGGCAGCCCTCGACGGCCGCGTACCCCTCGTCGTCGAACTACGGGAGTACGCCGCGGGGGAGTGGCGGGAGCGGACGTTCGAGGACTTCCTCGAGCACCTGCACACCACGAAGGGCATGGCGCCCCCGTACCCGGTCACCGAGCGGATCCTGGCCGAGGGCCGTGCGGTGGTCGTCTTCGACGGCCTGGACGAACTCTTCGAACCCGCCGCACGGGAACAGGTCGGTCACCGCATCGCCGACTTCGCCGGCCGCTACCAGCAGGCCGGCGTCCGGGTGGTGGTGACCTCGCGCGTCATCGGATACCGGCGGGGCGTCCTGGAGCGCGCCGGTTTCGCCCACTACATGGTCCAGGATCTGAGCAGGCAGCAGATAGAGCTCTTCGCCCGGCAGTGGTACGCCACCGCGTACCCGCACGACGAGGAGCGCGCCGCCCGTCTGTGCCGACGGCTCACCGAGGCGGTCGGGCACTCCCGGCCCGTGGGTGAACTGGCCGGCAATCCCCTCCTGCTGACCATCCTCGCCATCATCGGCCGCCGCAGGGAGCTGCCCCGGGACCGGCAGGGCGTCTACCGGCACGCCGTCGCGGTCCTGGTGGCGCACTGGGACGAACACGCCAAGCACCTGCGCGGGCCGACGGACCTGGAGGCACTGTCCTACCTCGGGGACGAGGACCGGCACGAACTGCTCCGGCTCGTCGCCCGGCACATGCAGGACGGCGAGGGCGGCATCGCCGGCAACCACATCCACCAGGACGAACTGCTCGCCACGTTCAAGGAGTACCTGTCCGAGCAGTACGAACTGCCCGTCGCGCAGGCCGTGTCGGCGGCCCGGACGATGGTGCGGCAGTTCCGGGAACGGAACTTCATCCTCAGCCACTACGGGGGCGGGGTGTACGGCTTCGTGCACCGGGCCTTCCTCGAATACCTCGCGGCCGTCGACATCGACCGGCGCTACACGCGGGAGCGGGAGTGGACCCGGGAGGAGTTCGTCGAGGAGGTGTTCGCCCGGCACGCGCAGGACCCGGCCTGGCACGAGGTCCTGCTGCTCCTGGTCGGGCAGATCGGGGAGCGGGAAGCGGGTGCGGTGATCGACCGGTTGCTGGAGATGCATCGGCGGCGAGCCCAGCCCGACTGGAACACGGCTCTGTTGGTGCTGGCTGTACGGGCATTGGCGGAGGTCCGCAGGATCGGTGTGCTGGCGGGGCAGAGCAGGGCGGTCGTGGACGCCCTCGTCGCGGTCATGGAGCAGACAGATTCGTCGTTTTCGCCGATCGGCGGGATGGAAGAGACTCTGGCCACCCTCAGGACTTTTCCCCCGCACTGGAGAGGGCGGCCCCGGTTCCTGCGCTGGTTTCATCTGCGCGGCCAGTTCGGCTCCCAGTCGCTGTCGGGCCCGTACGCGTCCGTGCTCTACCAGGACTCGGTGATCCCACGGATCATGGCCGGGTGGACCCTTGCCAGTCCTGTCCAGGCCGCCCTCGTCGAAGAGCTGGCAGACCGCTGGGGAACCGAGCGGGACGTCCGCGAGCTGCTGCGCACGTGTGCGGTCGCCGGCCGCTCTGAGCAAGTCCGTAGTACGGCTCTGAAAGCGCTGGCCGAACTCGGCACGGATGTGGAGGACGTCAACGAGCTGCTCGCGGATCGTTCGGTCGCGGACCCCTCGCTGCGGATCCGCGCCCTCGCGCTGTCACACCGCGGTGACAGCGCGTCGGACAAAGGCCTGTGGGCGCCCATCGCCGCCCTCGCCGTCTCAGCAGGGGACAAGTACCAGCGGCACCAGGCGTTGTCCGCGCTGGCTAAGTACCGCAGTGACGACCCCGAGGTCAGGGAACTGCTCTGCCGCCGGGCCGTGGAGGACCCCGACAGCTACGTGCGGCGACAGGCGCTGAGCCATCTCGGTGGTCTGCTGGACGACGAACGCGTAGCGGCGCTGATGCGCAGCCGGGCAGTGGAGGACCCGGACGCCAGCGTCCGGCATACAGCCCTGTCCCGCCTGACCCGTCACTCGGGGGAGCCCGACCTGGCGCGCAGACTCGCCGTCGAGGACCCGTACTGGTTCGTCCGATCGAACGCCCTGTTCAGTCTGCGGAACATCCATGGTGACGACCCCGCCACCTGGGAGCTGGCCCGGCTCCGAGCAGTTGAGGACCCGGACGAAAGAGCCCGCGGCACGGCGTGCATCGTGCTGGGGCAGACGGCGGGATCCCAGCCCGGCACGGCGGAGTTCCTGCGCGAGCGGGCTGTCGTGGACCCCGAGCCGGAGGCTCGGGAGGACGCGCTCTACGGGCTGGTGAGCTTGAACGCTGACGAGCCCAGCACCTGGGAACTCGTCCGCGAGCTTGCCGTCGGCGACACCGACGGCGTCGTACGGGCGGGGGCCCTGAAGCATCTGTGCGGGCACCGCGGTGACGACGCCGGGACATGGGAGCTGGCCCTGGACCGACTTGCCAACGATCCCGAGCCCCGGGTCCGCACGGAGACACTGCGTGGCCTGAGGCACTACGAGGGTGACGAGGCCGCCAAGTGGGCCGCGATCCGTGCCCGCGTGCATGACGACGACTCCGCCCCGGTCAGAAAGCTGGCGCTGGCACTGCTGGCCACGGGCCGGGGCGACGACGCCGCGACCCGCCAGGTGCTCCGGGACCGGGCGGTCGCCGATGCCGATCCCGGGATCCGGGACGACGCCCTGCGCTGGTACGCCGTGTGCGAGACGGACGCCACGGCTGCCGAGTTCCTGCGCCACAGGGCCGTCGCCGACCCCGACCCCGAGCCCCGCATCGCCGCCCTGCAGTCACTCGCCTTCGGCTGGCCCGCCCACCCGGAGACCCTGCCACTGCTGCGGGAGAGGGCCGAGTCCGACGAGGAGGAAGACGTACGGGACGCGTCGGCGCGTGCTCTGGCGGCGGCCGAGTCGCTGTGCCCCCTCAGTGACCGGCTTCCCTGAGAAAGGCCCAACGGCGAGCCGCGCACGGCCTTTGCGAGGTCTTCACACCTGGTCCTTGACGACGCACGGTGTCTCCCCGTTGGCTTTCTGCCACCTCGTCGCGATGCTCCCCCATCGGAAGGCACCACCAGTGAAAGCGCGTACCACCCGTCAGCCCGCTGTGCGTCCCCTCTCCATAGCCCTGGCGGTCACCGTGTCGGCCCTGTCCCTCGCCGCGTGCGGCGGCAGCGGGAGCGACGACTCCGCGGGCGTGAAGAAGGGCAACGACATCACGGTGGGACTGCTGCTGCCCGACCGGGACACTGCACGCTTCGAGAAGTTCGACTACCCCCTGATCAAGAGCGAGGTCGCCGAGCTCACCGAGAACCAGGGCAAGGTCGAGTACGCCAACGCCGAGGCGAGCGTGTCCAGACAGAGCGAGCAGTTCCAGAAGATGATCGCCGACAAGGTCGACGTCATCCTGGTGGACGCGCTGAACTCCAAGACCATCGCGTCGGACGTGCAGAAGGCCAAGGACGCCGGCATCCCCGTCATCGCCTACGACCGGCTCGCCGAGGGCCCGATCGACGCCTACGTCTCCCACGACAACGAACTCGTCGGGCAGGTGCAGGGCCGCGCCATCGTCGGGGAGCTCGGCGACAAGGCCAAGAACAGCAAGATCGTCATGATGAACGGCGACCCCGCCGACCCGAACACGGCACGGTTCAAGGACGGCGCGCTCGGCGAGCTCCAGGGGCAGGTCGACATCGTCCAGCAGTACGACACCAAGGAGTGGAAGCCCTCGATCGCCAAGGCCAACATGAAGAAGGCGATCCGGACCGTCGGGCTGGACAACATCGCCGCCGTCTACTCCGCCAACGACGGCATGGCGGGCGCCGTCATCGAGGCGCTGAAGGAGGCGGGCGCGACCAGGATCCCGCCGGTGACCGGGCAGGACGCCAACCTGGACGCGGTGCAGCGGATCGTGTCGGGGGAGCAGTACATGACCGTGTACAAGTCGTTCCTGCTGGAGGCGACGAACGCCGCGAAGATCGCCGTCGCGAAGGTCCAGGGACGCTCCATCGAGTTCGCCGCGCTGACCCGGGACACGGTCGACAGCCCCACGCAGAAGAACATCCCGGCGATGCTGGTGCCGGTGGTCGCCCTCACCAAGGACAACATCAAGGAGACGGTGATCACGGACGGGGTCTACACGGTCAAGGACATCTGCACGGCGAAGTACAAGGCGGACTGCGCGGCGATCGGCCTCGACTGAACCCCCAACGGGCCGTCGGCGTATGGCTCTTGACTTCGCGAGGTGCCCGCGCGACATTCCCCACCCCTTGAGGTGTCCCGTCGCGCTGGAGACGTCATGACCACTGACATGAACTCCGCACCATCGGCTGCTCCCCCTGGTTCCCCGTCCCGAAGACGAGTACTGGCCGGTGCCGCGGGCACCGGCCTCGCGGTCGCCGCCGGAGTGCAACAGGGCGCCCACGCCGCCGACTTACCCCCGCTCGGCACGTACGACGTCGTCGTCATCGGCTCAGGCGCCGCCGGGATGACCGCCGCGCTGACCGCCGCCGGGCAGGGCCTGAGCTGCGTCGTCGTGGAGAAGGCCCCGACCTTCGGCGGCTCGACCGCCCGCTCCGGTGCCGGGATCTGGATCCCGAACAATTCGGTGATCCTCGCGGCGGGTGTCCCCGACACCCCGGCCAAGGCCGCCGCCTACCTCGCCGCCGTCGTCGGCCCGGAGGTCCCCGCGGACCGGCAGCGCGCCTTCCTCGCCCACGGCCCGGCGACCATCTCCTACGTCATGGCCCACACCCCCCTGCGCTTCCGCTGGATGGAGGGCTACAGCGACTACTACCCAGAGCTGCCCGGCGGCCTGCCGAACGGCCGCTCCATCGAGCCCGACCAGCTCGACGGCAGGCTTCTCGGCCCCGAACTGGCCCGTCTGAACCCGCCGTACATGGACGTCCCCGCCGGCATGGTGGTCTTCGGCGCCGACTACAAGTGGCTGGCCCTGGCCGCCGTGAACACCCGCGGCGCAGCCGTCGCCACCCAGTGCCTGGCCCGCGGCACGAAGGCCGCGGCGCTCGGCCAGAAGCCCCTGACGATGGGCCAGGCACTGGCGGCGGGCCTGCGCGCGGGGCTGCGCTCCGCAGGCGTACCGGTATGGCTGAACACGCCCCTGAGCGACCTGCACGTCGAGAACGGCAGGGTTACCGGAGCCGTGGTCACCCGCGACGGCGCCCCGGGCCTGATCCGCGCCCGCCGGGGCGTCATCGTCGGCTCCGGCGGCTTCGAGCACAACGCGGTGATGCGCGAGCGGTACCAGCGCCGGCCCATCGGCACGGAGTGGACGGTCGGGGCGAAGGAGAACACCGGCGACGGCATCCGGGCGGGGGAACGGCTCGGCGCGGCACTCGACCTGATGGACGACGCGTGGTGGGGCCCGGCGATCCCGGTCCCGGGCCAGCCCTACTTCTGCCTCGCCGAACGCACCCTCCCCGGCGGGCTGCTGGTGAACGGATCGGGCAGGCGCTTCGTCAACGAGGCCGCGCCCTACAGCGACGTCGTCCACACCATGTACGACGTCCACGACACCGACCCGGCCATCCCGTCCTGGCTGATCGTCGACCAGAACTACCGCAACCGGTACCTCTTCAAGGACGTCCTGCCGGCCCTGCCCCTCCCCGGCGCCTGGTACGACTCGGGCGCCGCGCACAAGGCCTGGACCCTGGACGCCCTGGCCGCGTCGATCGGCGTCCCGGCGGCGGCCCTGCGCACGACCGTCGACCGCTTCAACTCCCAGGCACGGCGGGGCGAGGACCCCGACTTCCACCGCGGCGACAGCGCCTACGACCACTACTACACGGACCCGTCGGTCCTCCCGAACCCCTGCCTGGCACCCCTCTGGCTGCCGCCCTTCCACGCCTTCCGCATCGTCCCCGGCGACCTCGGCACAAAGGGCGGCATGCGCACGGACGCCCGGGCCCGCGTCCTGCGCCCCGACGGCTCGGTGATCCCGGGCCTGTACGCCGCGGGCAACGCCAGCGCGGCGGTGATGGGCCACAGTTACGCGGGCGCGGGCTCCACGATCGGGCCGGCGATGACCTTCGGGTACATCGCGGCGAGGGATGTCGCGGGGGTGCTGTAGGGGCGGGAATTTGTCAGACAGGCCTTAGGACACCGGCTCGGGGGGCCTGCGGGCGACCAGGCACGCCTGGCGGACCGGCTCCCCGAGCGCCTCGTCGGGCTCCCGGACGGTCCGGGAGCGCACGACGAACCCGGCGGCTTCCAGCAGGGCGGCGATCCGCTGCGGCTGCCGCCGCAGGAAGGTCAGCGCCACCCGGTGCCCGAAGGCCTCCTCGTAGCGGCGGGGCTCGTCACCGGCCTGGAAACCGAGGAGCAGATGCCCGCCGGGGCGCAGGACGCGGAGGAACTCGGCGAAGACGGCCGGCAGCCGGTCGAACGGGGTGTGGATGGTGGAGTACCAGGACACGACCCCGTCGAGCGAGCCGTCGGGCAGGTCCAGCTCCAGCATCGAGCCCTGCTCGAACCGCAGGCCGGGATGCTCACGCCGGGCGATGGCGAGCATGGACTCCGACAGGTCCACCCCGAACACGGACAGCCCCCGCGACGCCAGATACGCGGTCACCCGCCCGGGCCCGCACCCCAGGTCGGCGACCTCGCCCCCCTCACCCACGAGCTCCGTGAACCCGTACAGCAGCCCCAGATCCAATGGCATCGCCACGCGCGGCTCACTGAAGCGGACGGCGTAGTCCTCCGCCACGGCGTCGTAGAAGACCCGGGTCTCATCCACAAAGTCGAGGTCAGTCATCCTCCGACCTTATGGCGGGGCACTGACACCGCGGGGGCCTCTACGGCGTCAACGTCATCGCACGGCCGTCTTACCGGTCTACGGGAGTACGGGTGTACGGGTCTACCGCTCCTCGTCCGTCTGCCGTGCTCCGAGGCCCGCACCCGCGCCGATCGCCGTGCCCAGGCCGAGGCCCAGGGCCAGGCCAAGGCCGATGTTGTCGAAGACGGTCAGGCCGAGGACGAGTCCTGTCGCCGTCCCGAGGGACAAGCCGAGGCACAGGCCCAAAGCCAGGCGCTTGTCTGAGGGGGTGCCGCTGTCTTCCCCGTTGTGCTCCGGGTCCGGGTCTCTCTGCATCCGGGCATCCTCTCAGGGGCCACGGGGATCAGGGGCCACGGGGCCAGGGGCCAGAATTCGCCGGAAATTCATCGGAGGGCAAGGGGGCGCAAAAGGCAGGAGCCCCGCCGCCTTACGGCGCGGGGCTCCTTGGGTACTACTGATCAGACCGGCGTGACGTTCTCAGCCTGCGGGCCCTTCGGACCCTGCGTGACGTCGAAAGACACCTGCTGGTTCTCCTCGAGAGAGCGGAAGCCGCTCGCGTTGATCGCGGAGTAGTGGACGAAGACGTCGGGGCCGCCGCCCTCCTGGGCGATGAAACCAAAGCCCTTTTCGGCGTTGAACCACTTCACGGTTCCGGTAGCCATAAGCCCTCCTTGGGCTCAAAAGGGTTGCCCTGCTCCAGAACCAGCAAGTGTGAAGATGAATTCTGCACAACTGCATACGTCTGAGAATGACGAGAGCCCGCGGTCACATGCTCCGCAGGCTCTGTACTGCAAGGGAAACCAAACTGCAACTTGCGACGAGCCTAGCACGCAGGCCCCGGAATGCAATAGGGGTCAAGATCACGTCACCCGAATGTTTGAACACCGTCCGCCGACTGGCGGTGAGGGCGCCGGCGACAGGTCCCGGACCCACGGCGGGGCCGGGCGCGGGCCCGTACGCCATGAGGGCTAGCCTCACGATGTGGACAATCCTCGCACCCGGCCGCGCGTCGGCCACATCCAGTTCCTGAACTGCCTGCCCCTGTACTGGGGGCTCGCCAGAACGGGCACGCTCCTCGACTTCGAGCTCACCAAGGACACCCCTGAGAAGCTCAGCGAGAAGCTGGTGCAGGGTGATCTCGACATCGGTCCGATCACCCTGGTCGAGTTCCTCAAGAACGCCGACGACCTCGTCGCCTTCCCCGACATCGCCGTCGGCTGCGACGGCCCCGTCATGTCCTGCGTGATCGTCTCGCAGGTCCCCCTGGACCGGCTCGACGGCGCCCGCGTCGCCCTCGGCTCGACCTCCCGCACCTCCGTCCGCCTCGCCCAGCTGCTCCTCGCCGAGCGCTACGGCGTCCAGCCGGACTACTACACCTGCCCGCCCGACCTCAGCCTGATGATGCAGGAGGCCGAGGCCGCCGTCCTCATCGGCGACGCGGCCCTGCGGGCCAACATGGTCGACGGCCCGCGCTTCGGCCTGGACGTGCACGACCTGGGCGCGCTGTGGAAGGAGTGGACGGGCCTGCCGTTCGTCTTCGCGGTCTGGGCGGCACGCCGCGACTACGCGGAGCGCGAGCCGGCCATCACCCGCAAGGTGCACGAGGCCTTCCTCGACTCCCGCAACCTCTCCCTGGAGGAGGTCGGCAAGGTCGCCGAGCAGGCCGCCCGCTGGGAGGCCTTCGACGAGGAGACCCTCGCCCGCTACTTCACGACCCTCGACTTCCGCTTCGGCGGCCCGCAGCTGGAGGCGGTCGCCGAGTTCGCCCGCCGGGTCGGCCCCACGACCGGCTTCCCCGCGGACGTGAAGGTGGACCTGCTCCAGCCGTAGCGGGCCCGCGCTCCCGCACTACTCTGCTGGGGAGTGCGCGCGTACGGGGTCCGGCGGGGGCCTGCGGGCGCCTACGGGGGAGGGGTGACGCCATGCGGCCGCTCGAAGTCGACGAACCCACCGTCGTGGGGCCCTACCGGCTGCTCGGCCGGCTGGGCTCCGGCGGCATGGGCCGGGTCTACCTGGGCCGCAGCGCCGGCGGCCGTACGGTCGCGGTGAAGATCGTCCATCCGCACTTCGCGCTGGACGAGGAGTTCCGGGCCCGCTTCCACCGCGAGGTCGAGGCCGCGCGCCGGGTCGGCGGCGCCTGGACGGCACCCGTCCTGGACGCCGACCCGGACGCGCGAGTGCCGTGGGTGGCGACGGCCTACGCGGCGGGTCCCTCGCTGTCGGCCGCGGTCACCGAGGGCGGTGCGCTGCCCGCCCACACCGTACGGGTGCTGGGAGCGGGGCTGGCCGAGGCGCTGGCCGCGGTGCACGACCTGGGCCTGGTGCACCGGGACGTGAAGCCGTCGAACGTCCTGCTCACACTCGACGGCCCGCTGCTGATCGACTTCGGCATCGCGCGGGCCACGGACGGTACGGCGTCCCTGACCTCCACGGGCGTGTCGATCGGCTCGCCCGGCTACATGTCGCCCGAGCAGATCCTCGGCAAGGGCGTCACGGGCGCGGCGGACGTCTTCTCGCTCGGCGCGGTCCTGGCGTACGCGGCGACCGGCGAACCGCCCTTCCCCGGGGACTCCTCGGCGGCCCTGCTCTACAAGGTCGTCCACGAGGAGCCGGAACTCGGCGGCCTGGACGGGCAGTTGCGCGAACTCACGGCGGCCTGCCTGACGAAGGACCCGGACGCACGGCCCGCCCCCGCGGAGGTGGCCCGGCGGCTGGCGCCCGAGGGCGCGGCCCGGCTGGTGGCGGGCGGGTGGCTGCCGGGGGCATTGGTGGAGCAGGTGAGCCGCAGCGCCGTACGGCTGCTGAACCTGGAGGCGACGGATTCGCAGGCCGTGGGGCTGTCGGGGCCGGTCGGTTTCAGCAGCCCGTCGGTGGGCGCGGCGGAGACGGGGACGCCGGTGGACTCCGTGACGCAGGCGGACGCCGTGACGCCGGCGGATGGCGTGGCGTCGGCGGATGGCGTGGCGTCGGGTGGGGCTGTGCTGCCGGTGGACACCGTGACCCCGGGTGGGACGGTGGCGCCGGTGGACACCGTGACGTCGGCGAATAGCGTGCCGCCGACTGGTGCGGTGCCGTCGGGTGAGACGGCGACGCCAGCGGAGGCGGGTCCGGTCGGTGTGTTCGGGCCGCCGCCGGTGATGCCCGCGCCGGCCGTACCCACCGCCGTACCCGCCCCCGCACCAGGCCCCGTACCGGCCGCCGCACCAGCCCCCGTACCCGCACCCCGAGACGGCGGTCCCCAGGACGACACCGCCGCCCCGTCGCCCGCCGGCCGGCGCCCCGGCAGGGTGACCGTCTCCGTGGCGGCGACGTCCACGCCGGAGGACGGAGGGCGGGTGCGGAGGCTGAGCTGCACCGTGGCGCTGGCGGTCGCGGGGGCGATGGCGGCCGTGACGATCTGCTCGGTGTTCGTCTTCGACCTCCTGCCGGACCGGACGTCCGACGACGACACGAGCGACTCCGGCGCGGGCCCCGGCTCCCCACCCGCGGCGACAGCGAGTTCCGCCCCTTCCGGTGCGGTTCCCGCCGCCTACGTCGGCACCTGGGAGGGCCAGGGCACCGCCCTCGACGGCAGGCTGCCCCTCGGCACGTTCCGGATCACCGTCGAACGGGCCGCAGTGGGCCAGGAGTTGGGCCGCCTGCGCCAGACCGACCAGATCGGCGGCGTCTGTGTCGACGTACTGACCCTGAAGCAGGTGACGAAGAAGGAGCTCGTCGCGACGTCGGTCGGCGCGAAGACCAACCACGGCGGCTGCAACCCGGCTCCCACGACCGTGCGCCTCACGCCGGTGGGTGACGACCTCCAGTACCGGTCGGAGAGTGAGGAGTCGGGGCGGCCTCAGGCTCGGATGTCGAGGGTGCGGTAGCGGAGGGGTCAGCGGCGCCACCCAGGGGAGGAAGACCAGCGGGGCCGGCCCGGCCGACCGTGCGGCCGGCCGGGCCGGTGCTCGTACCACACCGCGGCCCCCGCCGCCTTCCTCCGCTTCGGCTTCGCCGAACCCACGCTCAACGCCTCACCCCGGGACGACGACCGTGCGCAGCTCCCCGTCACCGAGGTGGAGCATGCCCTTGCCGGGGGCGACCTGGCCGCCGACCATGCTGCGGTTGAGGCGGACGCCGATGAGGTCGCCGCTGGAGGATTCCTGCGGGGAGAGCAGGATGCCGCGGCGGGCCTTCTTCGCGTCGACCTGCCAGCCGGAGAAGCCGCTGCACACGTCCTCCTCGTCACCGGCGATGACGAGGGCGAGGCCGCGCTCGGCGCCGCGCGAGACGAGCTTCTTCAACTGGCTCTCGGCGTCGCAGTCCTCCAGGATCTCGCCGTCGTCGATCAGCACGGCGATCGGCTCCTCCAGGGACGCCTGGTCGACGAGCTCCTCGAACTCGTCCTCGTCGATGTCGTCGCCGGTGAAGACCTTCAGGACGCCTTCCGTGCCGTCGAGTTGGCGCAACGGCGACTGGCGCGGGGCCGCGACGACCAGGCGCGTGCCCTGGGCCAGGAAGGAGTGCGCGAAGTTCAGCAGGACCGTCGAGCGGCCCGACTTGGCCGGGCCCGCGACGACGAACGCCGGTACGCCCTGGGCCAGATCGGGGCCGAAGCCGATGATCTCGTCGCCGCCGATACCGACCAGACCCCACAGGCGCGAGCGGGACGCGTCCGGGTCGCGCATCTCCCAGGCCTCCGGGAAGGAGATACGGCTGGGCAGGCTGTCGACGCGGAACGGGCGGCGCGGACGGGGCACTTCGGCGTCGCGGGCCGTGGCCGCCTCACCGATCGCCGCCAGCGCCGCGGCCTGCCCCTGGCCGCTGGTGTCCTCGGCGAGCAGCGCGAACTGCGTCTCCGTACCGGACTCGTTGCGGAACGCACGCCCCGGCGGGATCTCCTCCGGCACCTTGCGCACCGGGATGCCGAGCGCCGAGAAGTCGCTGCGGTCGGCCAGCCGCAGACCGTACTTGTCCTCGGTGAGGGTCGCGATACGGCCGACCAGCAGGGTCCGGTCGCCGGTGAGGACCAGGTGGATGCCGACGCTCGCGCCCTCGCGCATCATCGTCTGCAACTCGTCGGTCAGCGAACCGTGGTCGATCTCGCCGAGCGTGGGCACCCAGCCCTCCCAGCGGTCCAGCAGCACCACGATGTGCGGCAGCCGCTCGTCCTCGGAGACCGAGGCCCGCTGCTCGCCGATGTCCGCGAAGCCCTTGTCCGACAGCAGGTCCTGGCGGCGGCCCATCTCGCCCTTGAGCCGGTTGACGAGCCGCACGACCCGCTCGGTCTGGTTACGGCCGACGACCGCGCCGCAGTGCGGCAGCCGGGTCAGCGCGTTGAGCGCGCCGTTGCCGCAGTCGATGCCGTAGAGATGCACGTCGGCGACGGAGTGGGTGCGGGCGATGGAGCCTGCGAGGGTGCGCAGCACCTGGGAGCGGCCACTGCGTGGGGCACCGCCGATCATCAGGTGGCCGAAGGACGAGAAGTCCACGACGACCGGGCGGCGGGACTGGCTGGAGGGCAGGTCCTCGATGCCGTACGGGGCCGGCGGCAGCGTGCCGGCGCCCCCGGCGAACGCGGGCACCTCGATCTCGTCCAGCAGCAGCGTCTCGTCGAGGGCGGGCAGCCACGGGCTGTGCTGGGGCGGGATGCCGAGCGACCGGTTGGCGTCCCGGATGGTGTCGACGAGGACCTTCAGGTCGGTGATCTCCTCGTCCTCACGGGCCTCGGCCTTCGGCTTGGCCAGAGCCGCCCGGCCCAGATCCTCCCAGGTCAGCGGCCCCACCCAGGGCATCAGCACGGCAGGGTCGGCCGCACCGGGCCGACGGCCACCGACGCGTCCGGACTGGAAGGGCACCAGCGACGCGTGCCCGAGCCGGGCGTAGGCGCGGCCCGGGGTGTTCTTGGAGATGTGCCCGGCCTCGGGCGAGTCGATGACGTCGGTCGACTCACCGCCGTCCGTCACCCGCAGCGCGATACGGAGGTTGGTGTTGGCACGGATCTCGGGAGAGACGACACCCGACGGCCGCTGCGTCGCCAGCAGCAGGTGAATACCGAGGGACCGGCCTCGCTGGGCGATGTTGACCAGCCCCGTGACGAAGTCGGGCAGGTCACGCACCATCGAGGCGAACTCGTCGATGACGATGAGCAGCCGAGGCACCGGCTGGTGCGAGGGGTCCCGGCGCACCAGGTCCTGGTAGTCCTCGATGTCCTTGGCGTCGGCGGCGGCCAGGATGTGCTCGCGCCGGTGCAGTTCCGCACCGAGCGACTCCAGGGCCCGCTCCACCAGATGGGCGTCGAGGTCGGTCACCATGCCGACCGTGTGCGGCAGATGCACACAGTCCTTGAAGGCTGCGCCACCCTTGTAGTCGACCAGCACGAACGTCATGTTCTCGGGCGTGTTCGCCACGGCCAGCGCCGCCACGATGGTCTGCAGCAGCTCCGACTTACCCGAACCGGTCGTACCGGCGATCAGACCGTGCGGACCGTCCTTGCGGATGTCGATGCCGAACGGCCCGTCGTACGACTCACCGATGACGGCCAGCGTCGACTGCCCGCCCATCCGCCACCGGGCCACGATCGCGTCACTCGTCGGCGGCTCCAGCTGCAGCACGTCCAGCAGCCGGCTGGAGCCCGGCAGGGCCGAGTCCTCGGTCTCACCGCTGATGTCCCGCAGCGGCGACAGCGCCCGGGCGAGCCGCAGACACCAGGCCGGGGTGACGAAGTCGGGCCGTACGTCCTTCAGACGCTCCGCACCGGCCTCCTCCACACGCAGCCGCAACTTCTCGGTACGGCCGGCCTGTTCGGGCTGCTGGTCGGTGGTGTGCCAGGCCTGGAAGGAGGGGAAGGCACCGGCGACCTGCTGGGCCTGCTGCTGGACCTGCTGGGCCTGCTCGTACTCCTCGGCCTTCGGCTCGGCGACGACGTACGCCTGGCACTCGCCGGGCAGGAACCGCTCCTCGGCGTCGAGGCAGATGGCGAACATGGAGACGGAAGGGCCCTCGCGCAGCAGCCGCACCACACCGGGGAGCGACCGCAGCCGCCGCGACCCGTCCCACACGACGACGATGTCGGGGTCGCTGAAGCTCGAACCACCCTGCGACTTGTTCTGCTCGGCGGCCTTCTTGCGCGCGTCGAGGATCTGTGTCAGTTCGCCGATGCGGGCACCGACGGTCTCGGCGTCGGTCCCGATGAGCACGTTGACGTCCTGCCCGCCGGACGGCCGGGCGTGCGGCAGCCAGCGCACCCAGTCCCAGGACTCCTGCGCGGCGTTCTCGCTCAGCACGTAGAACTGCACGTCCATCGGGCTGTGCAGCGCCGCGGCCTGCGCGACGGCCCACCGCCCGAGAGCGCGGGCGGAATCCCCGGGCCCGGCCATGCCGATGACACCGAGGGAGCGCAGGTGCAGCGCGACCGGGGCGTCCTCGATCTTCCAGGTGACCTGGCGACGGTGGTCGTCCTGCTCGGGGTCGTCGAGCACGACCTCGGAGGGCAACTGCCCCGTCCCGACCCGGAGCAGGAGATGATCGCGGTCGGTGCGCCGGCGCTCCCAGAGGCGGGTACGCGGCCCGGTGCCGAGGGCGAGCACGGTCGCCGGGTCGGGAATGGCGTGCCGCCGATCGTTCCGCTCGGCGACGAGGGCGTCCTGTGCGTCCTTCTCGATCCGCTCCTTCTGCTCCTCGTACTCCTGGACCTGCTTGGCGTGCGACTTACGCCCGTGCTTCTTGTCGTTGTAGTAGTTCGCGAAGAGCAGGAACGGGCTCAGCGCGGCCATGATCAGGTAGTACCAGCGCTGGAAGATCATCACGGACACGACGGCACCGACGAGCGGCGTCAGCGCCATCAGCCAGGGCAGCGGCCGGGCCTCGTACTCACGGGGCGCCGAGGGCAGCCGGAAGTTGGTCTGCCGCTCGGGCGGACGCAGCCGCGGGGGGCGGTTGTAGTCGAGGCCTATGCCGTCGTCGGACCACTTGAGGGCGGCGTTGGGGGGTGTGTAGCGGGTGAGTTCGAGGAGGGTGTTGCCGATCCCGATCTGAGCCCCGAGGGGCCAGTCGGTGGGCCCGCCCTTCTTCTTCTCCTCCTTCTTCTTCTCCTGCCCCTTCTTCTTGCCGCTCTTCTTCTTTTCGCTCTGGTCGTCGTCTTCGTCTTCGGCGAGGGACTTGCCGTCGACGGTGACGAGGTCCTCATCCATGTGCACGGCGACCTGGCAGGTCCCGTCGGTGGCGACGGAGAGGGTCAGGGCCCGGGCGTCGACCTCGGGATCGTCGATACGGATGTACGAGGCGGCCCCGCTTCCGATGTCGTAGCGCCCGACGCCGAGCCGGTGCACGAACCCGGCCGCGGGCCCGCCCACGACCCGGAGCTCGACAAGTCCGGTGGGCTCACCGGGCAGACACCCGGAAGGATCCTGGAGGCTGACGACGGCACCGTCGCGCAGGGGCGATCCGACGACGGTGGCGTTCGGATCGACGGCGTACCCGTCCACGTACACGAGGGGCGCGTTGTTGGCCGGCACCTGGCGGTGCTGTCCCAGCGGGATGACCTGCGCACCGCTGTGCCCCACCTGCTTGGCGAGCTCCTGCGCGATGTCCCCCACGGTGGACTCAGGATCGGCATCGAGCACCACGTCGGCGGTACCACCGCCGTACGGGTCGACGACGGTCAGAGTCAGGCGCACGACTAGTCCTCCCCGTGCCACTGGGCCGGTGTGGCCGCGGTGGTTGTGTGGCGGCTGCCCCGTCCGCGTCAGTCACCCGGGTCACAGCCGTAAGGGACGATATCCGTTCGGTGCGGCGGCGAGGCAATGGGGAGGTGCCGTGACGTTCCCGATGGCAACGTCGTACACGACTTCATGACGGCTCGTTCACAGGCCAGGGATGTGGCACCACAGACCACACCCGTAAGCTGCTGACGCAAGAGCGGACGATCACACCGGTTGCCACGTGCGATCGGCAACTCGGCCGGGAGGCCGATGAGTCCGCAAACAGGGAGCCACGGGGGTTGGCCCTGCGGCGTTGTGAGAGGAAGCGGCTTCATGGCCAAGGACCTTGACATCACATATCAGGACATGCGGGAAGCTGCCAAGCATGTCGTGAAGGAGAAGGAAAAGCTCCAGGAGAAGCTCGAGGGCCTCCGCAAGTACATCAACAACCTCGTGCAGTCCGGCTACGTCACGAAGTCGTCGTCGAAGGCGTTCGACGAGAACTTCGACGAGTTCGTGCAGGGCACGAAGACCACGCTGGACGGCCTTGACGGCATGGGTGACTACCTGACCATGGCTGCGGACAAGTTCGAGCAGATTGATGAGGAGCTGGCCAAGCAGGCTCGGAAGTAGGCGGCTTCCGGCTGTCGCGAGCCGGTGCGGCGAGGTGCGGGGCACCTTGCCGCACCGGCCGACTGATGAGGGCGCCTCCCCGGTACGGCCACCTGTGGCGCGAGTCGTGACTGCTTCCCGGGTTCGGCCGTCGGTTGGCCCGTAGCGCCAACGATTAGTTAAGTTCGGGCACTTCACATTGCTGAGCGCGGAGGGCCGCGCAATCGGGGGATCAACGTGAACATGAACGCGCTTGCGATGGTGGCTCGTGGCTGACCGCATGCGGATCGACGACCTTGAGGTCATCCGGAAGATGGGCAAGGGCCTCGGACGGATTCACAAGGCATTCGAAGGCCTGCCGGACATTGTGGAGTCGTACGGAGAAGACTTCGGGCACGATGGCCTGTCCGACAAATTCGAGGACTTCGAGTCGAACTGGAACCTTAATCGGGACAAACTTCAGGAAGAATTCAAGTTTCTGTCGGAGTATGCGCTGGCTGCGGCGAAGACATACAGCAAATCCGATCGCTGAGGGCGCACCTGATGCCTGAGCACTGGAAGGACGAGTCCGCCACCACACCTCCGAAGGACTACCACCTGATCGTCCCTGACGGTTGGTTCAAGCTGTCGCTCGATCCGGAGGACCGCGACCGCAGCATCATCGCCCTGGCGGACCAGCAGTTTCAGGGGATCGACAACGCTCCTCTGCTCAAGGAGCAGATGATGCGCGAGTTGCAGAAGACGGCGAACGACGCTTACCAAGCCGGCGGCATCGAGTTGTACCTTTCGACCCTGCGAGTGGGGCCGCTACCGCTTTCTGCAAGGGGCGACAGATGGAGAACCCGGGTGACTCCACGTCCGTCAAGGGCCGGTTCGGGGTTCGAGACGGCTTGGGTATCGGTGGCGTTATTCTCTGCCTGGTCGTCGGGATGGGCGCCACCCTGCTGTTCTTGGGCCTATGGAAACGGATCGCCCGCGAAACGGTCCCGGTGCTGGTCGACTTGCCCGGTGGACCTTGGACGGCCGGTGGCATCCTCGGGACGATCACTGTGCTCGGGGCAGTTGGCGGGATGCGCCGCGCGTCCGGAATCTCCGGCGGGGGCCTGCTGGTGCGAGGTATGCGATCGGCGAGTGTGACGGTCTGTTGCACAGCCACGTTCGGTCCGCTCTTCCTCATGCTGAGTGGACTGCCCGGGAGGAACTGTCATTCTGCTGGATGTGCCTACATCCCCGGTACCGGCAGCGCACTACTCGCCTACGTCATCAGCGTCGGCGCCGTGGGCTGGCCTCTCAGGCGTTGGAGCCGGGTGCGGGCAGAGGAGCGAGCGGCGCAGGAGCGGCAACGGATACGGCGCCTTCGCAAGAAAGGGAAGGGGAAGAGCCGGGCAGCCCAGGGACGTTAGGGCGGTGGGAGGCATGTCCTGGGGGCGCACTCCGCAGGTCACCCACCATCCGTAGTTGAGCGAGTCCTTGACGCTCTTGTCGCCGAAGTGGCGAAGGCATCGCAGCCCCCGGCCTAAGCGATCGGAGTGGAACTCCGCTATCTCTTTTCGTTGTCTGTCCAGTGCAGAGGCAGGGGAAACCACTCGGTCGGGTCGGCCTCGGACTCGAAGTAGATCACGTGCGGCTCACCGGGACGGCGTCACCAAAGGGGTCCCCGAAGGACACTGTTTCCAACACTGCGGCGGTCATGTCGCAGATTTCCCCCCAGTACTCCATGGCGGCGGTGTCCACCGTGAAGATCGCAACGAAGGGCTTGGAGGGGAAGGGAATGAACACTTGGATCTGACCGGTTAGGAGCTTCGCCTCCTCACCTGTCGCGGTGAGCTCCGCACCGACGGTGACCTCGCGGACGGTGATGTTCGATACAGCCGGCCCACAAGGCAGCGTGATGCGGCGGCTGTCATTCCCCGGGTCGCGGCGAAGGGACTGCTCGAGTGCGCCAGCAGCCTCTTCGGAGGTTGCGTACGGGGACTCGATCGCGCCCACGGTGAAGGAGAAGTGCACGACACCGCCGTTGTCGTCGCTGAACACACCCATCGCCGAATACGCCAGCCCGGCGTCCGCGAAGACTTCGGTGAGTCCGGCGTAAAAGGGCGCTGCCGAGTCCCACAGATGGGCGTCACCTTCGGGGAAGAGCTCACGGGTGAACTGGTCCGCGGCGGACAGCCGGGCACCTGGCTCAGCGTCGACAGGCAAGGCGTGGAAACCCTCCGGTGCCACGAACCAGAGGGGAGGGATGGCCGGGTCCTCGATGATGGTCGGGATGCCGGACGTTTCCATGCGGTTGGTGCTCATCTTCACGCCTTGCTCGGTTCGATGTCTCCGGGGGCTGGTGTCGCGTCCTGGCCGGCGTCATCCATCACGAAACCTCGCGACTCGGAGACGGCGCCCCGTCCGTGGCCGGGAGTTGTCGTCTCGACCCGTACCAGTCCGCTTGGCAATTTCGTGATGACGGGGCGCGTGGCCCCTGCCGGCAAGGAGGCTGCAAAGCTGGCGAATCGCTCACGCTGCCCGGCCGACAGTTCGGACTCGGACAGACGGCGGTGACTTCCTGTGAGGAGGCCGACCAGTTCAGTGGTGCTGTGTGAAGCATTCGTCGTCAGCCTGGCCCATGAACCATCCTGGAAAGTGATTCGGAAGTCCCTACGGCCGATGCTGAAACGCTTGACCGTAGCATCAGCGATGTTTTCCCGAGGTGTCTCCCACAGGTCCTCACCCGACCCGACTACGAGCAGGCGCCGAGTGGTCAACACAATCTCGGTGACGTATCCGTGCGGACGTCGCGAAGGATCGAGCTGCCAAGGCAGAGTGCGTGCGATGTCACCGGCGTCGGCCCACATCACGGGGAAATCCTCCACCTCGTTTTCTCGCTCCTCCAGCTTTCCACGCCCCGGCTCTGGGTTGATCGTGCTTCCGCCCAGCAGGTCGGAGAGAATGCCCCCCGCCACGGCGAACACTCCGGAGGCGGCAGTTCGCACTCGTACACCGATTCTGCCGGGCAGACGGCGAACAGCGAAGGAGTCCCCCTCCGGCCAGCCAGGCAGCTCGGCCTCGATGTCGTTGCGTTGACGGTCACGGAAAGAACGCCGACCGTCCACGGAGGCTGCGGTTCCGGTCGCGAACGAAGCCGGGAAACGAGCCAGTGTCTCCTCACCGGACTGCGGTTGCCAGTTCACAGGGTTTCCGTCCTCGTCAGGAGGCGACCGATTCCTGGAAGCGGTCGCCGGGATTGATCAGTTCGCCGATGTGCGTGGGAATCGACACCAGCTTAGGAGCGATCTTGAGACCGGCGTCGATACCACGTCCCAGGTTGCTCATGGGGTCGATGGACCAGCGGCCGCGGCTGGCCAAGCTGAGACCGCGGGTTCCGAGCCACTGGCCATTGTGGACAGTCTGCTCGGCGACCAGCGTCATCCGCCCCATGAGGCCTTCTGCCTTGATCAGACCGCCGTGCTTGAGACCCCACAAACCGATGGTCTTGCCCTTGACGGTGAAGCTCGCGGCTCCCGCGACGTTGTCGCCTATGCCGACGATATTTCGTCCGATCGTCGTGACACCCCGGAATCCGCTGCCGAGCTGCGTCGCCCGTGCCGCTGCTACCGCGCCGTCCGCGACCTTCACTCCCTTGGCAAAGGCGGTGATACCCGGAATGGCTCCGAGCGCCTCGAGTCCCATGCTGAACCAACTGACGTCGGCGCCGCCTGCCTTGGCCAGGAGGTGGCTGATGAGGGCGATACCGCTGGTCACTGCGGCAGCGGTCGCGAAGATGGCTCCCAAGGGCGGGAACGGCATCGTGATGATGGCCAGCATGCCGAGGATGCCGCTCAGGTCTCCGACCAGGTCGCCGATCGTCTTCAGAAGGTCGGCGTTGTCATGGAGCCAGCCCTTGGTGTCGTCCCAGAAGCTGTCCTCGATGGCGTCGTCGAGTTCATCGCGGATCTTGTCCGCATAGTGTGAGGCGCGCTCGTCCCGCTCGGACGTGATGCGGTTGAGCTGTAGCCGATACTCAATGAGCGGGTCGTGTTCCGTGCCGCTCGGGGACGGGCTCGGCTCGCCCGGACCCGGTTTGTTCGTGGTGGCCTTCTTCTTGTCGGCGTCCGCCTCTTCCTGGGCCTTCTTCGCGTTGGCGAGAACCTTGTCGGCCTGAATCTGGAAGTCCTCCAGCTCGCCGGCCCAGCTGGTCAGATAGCCGTGTACGTTCTCGTAGCGTCCCGCTACCTCTCGAAGCTTCTTCTCCAACCCTTCGGACTCGTCCCGCAGGGAGTTCGCGTACTTGCCCTTGAGTTCGTTGTCGTCGCCTATGCCGCGAAGCAGGCGAGCCTGCTCACGCAGAGAGCTCGCAACGCCCTTCATGCGCTTGACTTCGGAACGTATCTCTTCCGGATCTCCTGGGACGGGATCGGACTCCGCGAGGGGATGCCAGTCGCGGGGCCGGGCCTTGGGAGCCGTCGTCACTTCTTCTTTTCCTTCTTGCGCAGTTCCTTGGCAAGCTCGGCGTCCAAGCCTGTGAACCCGTCGATGGTGGCCTTGATCAACTTTCCTACGGTGTCGATGTGGGTGAGCAGGCTTTCGCGGTAGTCATCCCAGTTGTCCACGAACTCATCCATGGCGCCCGTGATGTCACCACTGCCCCAGTGCTCGCGTATGTCATCGCGATGATTGCCCAGGTTTTTGAACTCCTTCTTGATTTTTCGGAGCCGGGACTCCGACTCCACAAGAAGGTCGACGTTCACCTTGAGATCTGAGTCGTTCGCCACGCTTACTTCTCCGGCCGGGCTCGTGATTCTGTGCGGACAGACGGTTGTCAGCGGTTGACGGACTGGATCTCCTGGACCGTGATGGCCTGGTTGCTGCCGAAGGTGCCGTTCGGGAGGTCGCCGCCCGCGCCGCCGGTGCCGGTCCAGGCGATCTCCCAGGTGATGGTGGCCTGGAGTTTGAACGTACCGTCGCCGGAAGAGCGGAGGTACTTGATCCCGCACGGCGGTGTCTCGTCGGCCTTGCCCTTGGCGTAGGGCTCGCCGATGGAGCCGTCGGCGTTGATGGTGCACTCGCCGGAGGCCGGGTAGGTCTCGGCGTCCTCGGTGCCCGGCTCCAGTTTGAGGGAGACCGGCTTGGCGGTGGTGGTGGCCTGGATGTTGAAGCCGGGGACGTTGAGGGCCGCCGTAGCCTGGACTTCGTCGAAGACGGCCTTGTCGAGCCAGGCCCAGGTCGGCAGGTTCACCTTGGTGTTGGCCTCGGGAGCGAGGATGACCTTGGTGTCTGGGAGCTCCATGTGTTGGTAGGCGAGAGCGGCGAGTATTTCCGGGCTGATGGCCTCTTCGTACCGGGGCGGCGGGGCCTCGCCGTTTTCGACCCAGAAGGGGAGGTCCGTGCACGACGTCCGCTTGAGATAGTCCGGCTCGTTGGGGTTCTCGACGCCGGCCCAGAACATGCCCTTGCCATCGTTCTCGATGTTGTAGTCCTTGTAGCCGGGAGAGCCGTCCCAGCCGAACTCGTCCTCGTAGTGGCGCTTGGTCTGGCCAATCGCCGAACCCGCCGTCCCGCCCATGCCGGGGGTGTTCAGCTGACGCTCGATGTCCTCGGACATCTTCTTCTTGAAGTCCTTGGCGCCGAGGTAGGGGGCGTACCAGCAGGGTGGCGGTGTCCAGTTGATGTCCGAGGACGTCACGTTTCCGGTGCTGCCGTCCTTGGTGACGGCTCCGGAGTACTGGATGCGGGCGGCGGCGTAGATGCCTGTCTTGTCGCCGCCACCTTGCTGCTCCTTGCCGCCGCCTTTGCCGAAGTCCACCGGCTCCGCCGCGGCGTTGGGCGCCGTGAGGATGAGGGCGGTGACCGCAAAGGTCAGGGCAGCAGTGCCGGCGCCGAGGACGGTACGTCCCGACCTGTTCAGCGGCATTTCTCCGCCCCCGTCTCGACGAACACCTTGGATGCCTGCCACAGGTCATCACCCGTGGGGAACTTGACCATGACGATCTTGTAGTAGCCGAAGTCCTTGAGGCTTGGTTCGGTCTTCAGGATCTTCCCCGTCTTGACCTCTTTGCCATAGAACTTCCCGGTGTCCGCGCAGAACGCGACCTCTACGGATTTGCCGTTCGGGGCGGACCGCGTGGTGGCGTCGTAATGACGGCGAGTGCCGGTGGCGGTCCATCCGCCCTTGATCCATTCGTTGATCTGTACCTGCGCGTAGTGGAGCCCCTCGCCGGTGGCGTAGACGGTCACGGCCGCGTCCTTGGTCGTGCGCTTGTCGACGCCCCGATAGATGGCACGGAGGTAGTTCGCCGCGTCGTCCATCGCAGCAGCTTCGTTCTTGTCCTTCGGCTTGTCCCAGTCGAAGACCAGGTTCATGTCCTTCGGCAGGGACACGTCCACGCCGTCCGGCTTGTCCTCAGCCTGTGCCGCCGACGGTTCGGCAGACTCCTTGGGCGTCTCCGCTCCCTGGTCGGCGCCGGCGATCTTGTCGTTGTCGCTGGACTTGTCGTCCCCGCTACCGCAGGCCGTCAACAGCAGTGCTGCCGTCGCCACCAGTGCGGCAGCAACGGGCAATGGGCGGCGCTTCACAGTGACTCCCCGTGAGACAGAAGTGCAGTCAAGTGCACTCACGGTATCGGTGAGGTTCCCGCTTTCACCAGAGCGAACTTGCGCGAAAACAGGGGCGATTCGGAGCGTATGGGGCTCTCGGGCGGCGGTTGTGTCCTGATCGTGAGCGAACGGGGGCGGCCCCGGACGCCAGTCCCGCGGCTTCCGGGGCCATGGTGCCGAGCTGTCTCGATTCGCTAGTGCGGTGTCCTGCATCTCGGGCAAGCGCACGGAGGATACGCCGACCACTTCGCCACTTGTCGTTCCGCTTGTCGCGGGGATAGCGCTGCGCCGGCCTGGTTGAAACTGGGCGGGTGACCGCGTTGCCCTGGGAGTAGTGTGCGAGTGGGCCGACGCCGTGGTCCGGCGTGAGCACCCGTCCTCTGTCCATGGCCCCCCTTCGGCAGTTCGATCTGCCTCAGCTGTACCCAGCGCCCCAGTAGCTGTTCAAGCACCCCTCCACCACGAACAGGACCGGCAGGCCGATCAGGGCCACCGCCCACCCGGGCACCGTGGTCGAGTCGCCGCGCGAAGACCTCGTAGCCAGTCATAATGCCGGTAGGAGGTGATTTGCCGTGTCCGTCATGAGTGACCTGATCGAGCGGGGCGGTATCCCCGAGGGCTACAAGGTCGAGGTCTTCGACGGAAGGGTGATCATGACCCCGCAGAGTCCGGAGCAGGACTGGACCGTCTCAGATGTGAAGGACGCGGTCAAAGCCTCCGGGATTGCGCGTGAGCGGGTCTTCGGTGATGTTCTCATCACCTTCCCCGGAGAGAACGACGCGGCGCCCGACCTGACGATCGTCGGCTTCGATGCGGAGCGCCGGAGGAACAGTTACTCCTGCCTCGACGTGCTGGCGGTGGTCGAGGTGCCGTCCGAGCCCGATGACGAGAAGGACTACGTGCGGAACGTTCGGAAGTACGGGCGCTACGGGATCGAGTTCTACATGATCGCTGACCCTTTCAGGAAGATGGTCACACTGATGACCGAGCCGCGCGATTCCGGCTACGGGCGGAGCCTCGAAATTCCGTACGGCCAGGTGGTGGCCTTCACTCTCGCCACGGGCGAGCGAGTCAGGATCGACACGAGCACCTTTCCCGGGCGTGAAGCGCAGGAAGGATGACCCTTCCCAGAGCAGCCCGGTACGCTGACGGCCGGAAGCTGAGCGTCGCCGCGTTCCTGTGAGAGTTTGCTGTTACGGCCATGCAACCGGCAGCTCATAACTACACTCTCGCCCCATGCGCACCCCCACAACATTTCAGCTCCCGAAGCCGAGACGAGGCGGCGTCTCCCGACGAGGCCGTGCAGGAGTGACCGGGGGCGATGACGCCCCTGACTTCCGCCATTTCCCCACACCCCCGCCACTCGGCGTAGACCGCTAGACCATCGCCCGGGCCAGTTGTCACCTTGGTGGGCGGCTCGGTGATCGCCGCCGTGCCTGAGGTGAAGCGGGCAGCGGAAGAAACTCGACGAGAGCTTCGGTTCGACTTTCTGGATGACCAGGCGGTACTCGAGTTGCTACGCCGGCGGCATCTCGACGAAGAGGACATGTTCAAGGCGGGCTTCGTGCACGGAGTGCCTCTGGCGCTTGTGGGCCTCGGGGCGGTGCTCTAGTGGGCCGGGCCGGCGGCAGCGCGTGGCTGCAAGAACTGTCGTTCGGCTACCTGTGCCTACATCCCCGGCACAGGTACCGCTCTCCTGGCCTATGTCGTCAGCGTCGGCTTGGTGGGCTGGTTGGTTGCAGGATGCCAGTGCCGCCACCTGACTCGCCGGCCGTCGAACCGCTGAAGGTGATCTTGGAGACGAGGCTGGTTCCGTCTGTACCGCCGCTAGGGGTGGCCTTCTGGCCGTTGGACTTACCCGGCGTGCCCCATGCGAACGCAGTGGCCGGTGTGAAAGCGAGAACGCCGGCAATCGTCGTGGCAACGATCCATCGACGCTGACCTCTTATCGCAGGCACGTCTTGTTTCCCCGTTCCGACTCAAGCTTCGTCGTCTGCCACACGCCGCTGCTGTTCTTCTCCAGACGTGTGCTGTACAGCACGAAGGAGTCGTCGGATGCGGGTGTCTTGTCGATCTTGTTGGTCTTGCGATTCTTGTTGAACGCCTTACTTTCATCTGCGCAATATGAGACGCCTGCGGACTTCTTGTCGAACACGCTGATATCGGGTGCGTAGTAACGGACCGCCCCGTGGTAGGTGATCCCGGAATCCACGATTCCCTTGACCCAGTCCCGGCTACCTGCGAGGGCACTGTCCGCCTGATAGAAGCTCAGGACAGGGGCCTCCGGATCACCCTGCGTGACCGCATAGGTCACCGCTGATTGCGCTAGTCCTGCGTCCGCCAGGATTTCGTCCTTGGCGGCGTCTCCGGTGGTCCAGCCCTCGAACGTCTCCTTGACGTCCTTGGGGAGATTCATTCTCGGAGGCTTCGCGTCGCCATCGGATGCGCTAGGCGGAGTTGGCGATGTGGACTCTGCAGAGTCGGCGCCGGCGATCTTGTCATTGTCGCTGGACTTGTCGTCCCCGCTACCGCAGGCCGTCAACAGCAGTGCTGCCGTCGCCACCAGTGCGGCAGCAACGGGCAATGGGCGGCGCTTCACAGTGACTCCCCGTGAGACAGAAGTGCAGTCAAGAGCACCGACGGTATCGGTGAGGTTCCCGCTTTCACCAGAGCGAACTTCCGGCGATGCGTCACCGACGGTGGGGGTGCCCAGGGACTACCAGCTGCTGGTTCCGCGGGAGTGGTTCCGCATCGATCTGATGCAGGATCGCTGGCGCGCTCAGCTGAAGACCTTCGTGGATCGGCAGGCAGAGGGCCGATGTGTGCCCGCGGAGCTCCAACAACGGGCGTGATCATGCTGGTCATGGGCCTGGGGAAGCGATTCGCCCGTGAGGCCGTTCGGGTGTTGGTGGACCTGCCCGGGGGCGCCTGGACGGTCGGTGGCGGCCTTGGTGTGGTCACCGTGCTCGGGGTGGCCGACTGGCTGCAGTGTGCCTCCGGGCTCTCGGACCGGACCCGCCTGGCGCGAGGCCTGCACGCCGTCGGCACGGCGGTCTGCTGCGCGGCGGCGTTCGGGCCGTTCTTCCTGCTGCTGAGCGGACTGCCCGGCAGGAACTGCCGGTCGGAGAGCTGTGCTTACATCCCCGGGACCGGCAGCGCGTTCCTGGCCTATGTCCTCAGTGCCGGGCTGGTGGGCTGGCTCCTGCACCGCTGGACCAATGCGCGGGTGAAGGTACAGGCGGCGCGGGAGCGGGAACGGGTGCGGAGGCTTCGTAAAAAAGGCAAGGGGAAGAGTCGGGCGGCGCGTTAGCGGTAACACGACCTCGAAGCCCGACTCCGGCATGCACGACTTCTCCGCCGGTGAAGGCGGAGGCGAGGGAACTCGCAGCGGAAGCGAGTTGAGTCTGCTCGCTGTGGCGCTTGCGTACGACCACGGGCAGCCCCAACACGACGACCAGCAGCGCCAGTAGGCCAGCTACAGCGAGACCGGAAGCGTCTTCGGCGGATTACCGACGCGCTCACCGTCGCAGGACACTGAGTGCAAGCCATTCTCGCCCTTCACCACGCCTCACCGACCAGGATCATGAGGAATTCCAGGTATCTACTTCCTCATCCGGGCTGATCCGGATGGTGCGGGCGAATTCGTCAACATCGTCGAGAGCCCGGAGGATCCGGCCGGCATCGGGATCAGCCAGGATGATCAGGACGTCCGCGGCTTCCCTGTCCTTCTCGTAGCGCCAGGCGTAACGGAGGCCGACATGCACCTCATTGCTGCCCTCGTCCTGGTAGTAGCGCAGCACCCGCAAGCCGACTCCAAGGAACGGGGAGTCGAAGTCCTCAACGATGGGGGGCTCGACGGCGTAGCTCGCATCGGCATGGGTCAGCTCACGCAGCGCCGTTTCCCGGTCTTCGCCCTCCTCGATCTCCACCAGGTCGACATACGCGGGAAGCGGGATCTCCCGCGGGTGCGGGAGATGGAGGAAGACCTCGAAGTCCGGGAAGGCTGCGGGGGCTCTGATGGCATACATCAACAGGATGTTGGTCAGTAGGTCGACTTCGCCCGGTTCTGGCTTCTCCGACGCGAAATCCTCCCAGAGATGCTCGGCGAAGTAGCGTGCCCACGCCTCAGGCGTTTGTGCCTCCTCGACGCCCTCAAGACCCGGTTCCGGCCACATGAGAGGGATGCGGATCCAAGGGGACAGATCCATAGCATGCTTGACGTTGAGCCAGCTCACTCATAACTCCATCTGAACGTGCCGACCACCGCGTCGAACAACTCGACAAGCACGCCGGTGAATTCACTTTCGAGATCGCCGTCGCCCGGTGTGGAGAAGTTGATGCTGATCCAGCGACCGGGATCGTCCGCCACGGGGAGCACATACTCGACCCGCCGCGTCGGCAGGGCGACCTGCTGTACGGCTTCGGGGGCGGAACTCAGCTTTTCCTTGTCAGGGGTTGAGTGGTAGGCGCGGCGGAGCGCGGGTGCCCCTGCCACGTCAACCTTTGTCGCCGTTCCGCCACGGACGTCCTCGTTGGCCAGTTGAGCGATCACTGCCTGCGGAGGAACCGCATGGCCTTGGCCGATCGGCATCTCGGCAACGATGAAAGAGGCCATGAGGAAGATTCCCCCACGCGGGAGCACCGGAAGGTAGAGGTCAAGGCCGCCGTTTCTCCTGGCCGCACGGGCCTGCTTCTCCATCTGGCGACGCATGTCCAGTCGGAAGCGCATTGCATCGTCCCGGGGGATGCCCTCCGGGACTTGCCCCATGTGTGAGAAGAGGACGTTCTCGAGTGCTTCCTTCGTGCCCTCGCGTAGGGGGATGCGGACCCAGCCGGGTGGCAGCACGAGCTCGTAGCCGCGGGGAGCGGTCACCTCGACAGGTGGCTGTTGCTCCAGATCGGACGTGCTCACGCGGAGGCCTGCTTCTTGAGCTGTCGGTCGGCCACCAGGATTGTCAGGGAGGAGAGCACCGAAATCACGGCCAGCCAGCTGTAGCCGATGGCCGCGAAAACGTTCGGGATCAGGAACAGACAGGAAACCATCTTGATCACCTGGGAGAAGTTGGCACCCCTCCGCGGGTCACGGATCAGCTCTCGGTTCTTGATGAACAGGAGCAGCATCAGAACAGGTGCAATCATCATCGGCCAAGCTGCGTAACCCTTGGTGAGCCAGTCCATCCCCCCATACCTGCTTCCGAGGTCTTGGAAGGCGAAACAGAGGATCGGCGCCAAAGTGAAAAAGGCAAGGAATTTTATGGCCCGTGACTCTTCTGGGCTCTTCGCTGGGACTGTTGCCACTATCTCCCACTCCAGAAAGGTTAGATTCTAATTTTACAGTTCCTGATCACTGTCGGTTGAGCCTTTCGCAGGGCTTTTCACCAGCGGCTCCCGACTTCACGCGTGAGAACATCCTTGATGTCTCCATACGCCTCCCCGCCGAGTTTTTCCCCGGCTTTGTCTCCCAGGTCCACGGCGGTGGCTGCCAGGTAGTTTGCGCGGAAATTCCTTGCAGCCTTATCCATTGCGTCAGCCGCCTTCACCACATCGGGATTCCCACCGAACTCGGCGCGCATGCTCTTGGCGAACTTGCTCGCACTGGCGACCTCCGCTTCACCGCTCAGCAGGCGTTCCAGTCGGGTCGTCCCGGGCCGTGTTTCCTTCGCCCCGATCTGGCGCAGCGCATCCTTCGCGCGCACTGCTTTCGCGCCGCGAGCCGAGTCGGTGCCGTATCGCATGATGTTCTTGTCGAGCAGCTTGCGCAGATTCGAGTACCGCTGGAACCGTCCCGCCCGGCTAGCGGTCTTGAGCGTTGTCGCTGCGGCCTTCACGCCCTTCATCGCGACGCTGCCGAATCCCAGCGTCGCCAGAGCGAAGACGTCCATGGCGACATCTGCCCAGTTCCCGTCACCGGAGAGGGCCAGCAGCGTGTGCCCGACGCCGACGAGCGCCGTGAGACTGAGGGTGGTCACCGTGATGAGGGTCGCCAGCCATCCGACTGGCGTGAAGAGGAGGGCGATAACGCCGATGATGGTCGCTGCCCAACTCAGGATTTCAACGACGGTTTTAATCGTCTCCGCATGCTCGTGCACCCAGTCCTTGAAGTTCTCCCACTTGCTGTCCTTGATGATGTCCGAGATATCCTTGTCGATGTTCTCGGCGTAATGCTGGGCACGGGAGTTGCGGTCGGAGATGACCTGGTTGAGTTGCTTGTGGTACGGCGCCAAGTGGCTGTTGGGGTCGGACTCCTCCGACGCCTTCCTCTCGCCGTCCTTCTTCACCTCGGCTTCCTTCTTCTTCACCTCGGCGGCGTGTTCCTCGTCAGCCTGCTTCGCTGCTCGGAGGACGCCGTCGGCCCGTTCCTGGAAGCCTTCCAGCTCGTTGGCCCAACTGCCGAGGTCGCCGACCACACGTTCGTAGCGGCCCGCCGTCTCGCGGAAGCGCTTTTCGAGCTCGCCGGACTTCTCGCGGATCTTGTCGGCGTACTTGCCCTGCAGCGCGTCGCCGTCGGCGGCCTTGCGCAGGATCGCAGCCTGGTCGCGGAGGGTCGAGGCGAGGTCCTTCATCCTACGGACCTCGTCGCGGATGTCTTCCGGATCGCCGGGAATCGGGTCCTTCTCCGCCAGCGGATGCCAGTCGACCGGTCGGCGCCTGCCCTTACCTGCGGCCATCGGTCACTTTCCCCCTTTCTGTCCGCGCTTCTTCTCGCTCGCGTTCTTGAGATCGAGGTCCAGCTTCTCGAAGCTCGTGAGCGCGGTCTCTACGTGCTGGCTCAAGTCCTTGACATTTTCAAGGAGTTCACGCCGATAGTTGTCCCAGTTGCTGACGAACTGGTCCATCTTGCCGGCGATGCTGTCATGGCCCCAGATGTCATGGATGTCGTCGCGGTGTTTGTCGATGCCATTGAGGGCTTTGTTGATGTCCCTCAGATTTGTCTTCGAAGACTCCAGAAGTTTGTAGTCGACTACCAGGCGTTCGTGCTCCCCCATGGGCCCCTCTGTTTGTACTTACTCTGACTCAGCGGAAGTCCTGCAGGCGGCAGGCGCGGGCGCTGACGTAGCAGCGGGCACCTCGCAGGATCTCCTGTCAGGCTGGCGTTGAACAAGTCGGCGGCGCGTTGTCAGGCTGGTGCCGACCGCTCCCATGGATTGAGTGAGGTCCAACAAAGAGCGGTTGAATTGCGGCGTTCGGATTTGGACGAGCCTTCCAGCCTTTCTGTTCGCTCTCAGTCCCGTCACCTGTTGACGGACTGGATCTCCTGGACGGTGACCGCCTGCTCGCTCCCGAACGTGCCGTTCGGGAGGTCGCCGCCCGTGCCGCCGGTGCCTGTCCAGGCGATGTCCCAGGTGATGGTGGCTTGGAGCTTGTACGTGCCGTTGCCGGAGGAGCGCAGGTACTTGAGCCCACAGGGCGGGGTCTCGTCGGCCTTGCCCTTGGTGTACGGCTCGCCGATGGAGCCGTCGGCGTTGATGACGCACTCGCCGGAGGCCGGGTAGGTCTCCGCGTCCTTGGTGCCCGGCTCCAGTTTGAGGGCCACCGGCTTGGCGGTGGTGGTGGCCTGGATGTTGAAGCCGGGCACGTTGATGGCGGCGGTGGCCTGGACCTCGTCGAAGACGGCCTTGTCGAGCCAGGCCCAGGTCGGCAGGTTCACCTTGGTCTCCGCCTCGGGCGCGAGAGTGACCTTCGTGTCGGGCAGCTGCATGTGCTGGTAGGCGAGCGCGGCGAGCATCTCCGGCTTGATGGCCTCTTCGTAACGGGCCGGCGGGGCCTCCCCGTTTTCCACCCAGAAGGGCAGGTCGGTGCACGAGGTCCGCTTGAGGTAATCCGGCTCGTTGGGGTTCTCGACGCCGGCCCAGAACATGCCCTTGCCGTCGTTCTCGACGTTGTAGTCCTTGTAGCCGGGGCTTCCATCCCAGCCAAACTCGTCCTCGTAGTGCCGCTTGGCCTGGCCCAGGGCCGAACCCGCGGTGCCGCCCATGCCGGGTGTGTTCAGCTGGCGCTCAAGGTCCTCGGACATCTTCTTCTTGAAGTCCTTGGCGCCGAGGTAGGGGGCGTACCAGCAGGGCGGGGGCGTCCAGTTGACGTCCGCCGGCGCCACGTTCCCGGTGCTGCCGTCCTTGGTGACGGATCCGGAGTACTGGATGCGGGCGGCGGCGTAGATGCCTGTCCTGTCTCCGCCGCCTTGCTGTTCCGTGCCGGCGCCCTGGTCGTTCGGCATCGGCTCCTCCGCGTGGGCCGGGCCCGTGAGGCTGAGAGTGCCGAGGGTCAGTGTCAGGGCGAACGCGCTTGCGCGGAGTGCGGTACGCGGTGCCTGGTTCACTGGCACTTCGCCACCTTGGTCTCCACGAACACCTTGGACGCCTGCCACAGGTTGTCACCCGTGGGGAACTTGACCATCACGACCTTGAAGTAGTCGAAGTCCGAGATGCTGGGCTTGCTCTTCAAGACCTTTCCGGTCTTGACCTCTTTGCCGTAGAACTTGCTGGAGTCCACGCAGAAGGCGACTTCGACCGATTTGCCGTTCGGGGCAGAGCGCGTGGTGGCCTGGTAGTGGCGCCGCGTGCCGATGGCCGTCCAGCCGCCGTCGATCCGACCATCGATCTGGGTCTTTGCGTAGTGCAGACCGTCGCCCGTCGAGTAAGCGGTCACGGCAGCGTCATTGGACGTGCGCTTGTGTACGCCCCGGTAGATGGCACGGACGAAGTTGGCGGCGTCATCCATCGCAGCCGCCTGGTTCTTGTCCTTCGGCTTGTCCCAGTCGAAGACCAGGTTCATGTCCTTGGGCAGGGACACGTCCACGCCGTCCGGTTTGCCGTCGGCCGGTGCCCCCGGCGATGCCGACTCCTTCGGCGTCTCCGATCCCTGGTCGGCGCCGGCGATCTTGTCGTTGTCGCTGGGCTTGTCGTCCCCGCTACCGCAGGCCGTCAACAGCAGGGCCGCAGTTGCCGCCAGCGCGGCAGCAACGGGCAAAGGGCGGCGCTTCACAGTGGATTCTCCCCGTGAGACAGATGTGAGGTCAGGAGACAGACGCTATCGGTGAGGTTCTCGCTTTCGCCAGGGCGACTTGACTGAGCGCCGGGTCATTCAGGACGTATGGGGGTGTAGTGGCGTGGGTCGTGTCCTGATCATGTCTCATCGGCGAACGCCCCGGACGCTTGCTCGTTCTGCGTCCGGGGCGTTCGGCGTTGTCGAGTGTTTTGCTATCGCGTCGGCCTGCATCGAGGGCAGGCGCATGGCGGGTATGTGGAGGTGTAGGGCATGGGCTCGGTGGGGCCGCCGGTCACGATTTCGACCTTTCCGTGGTCCTCGGTCACGGTGCCCTTCGCGTTGACCTTGTAGACGTGGAGGGTCATGCGTGAGCGGTGTTGGGGGGATTCCAGGAGTTCGACTGCGCCTTGCAGGGACGGGTAGTGGGTGACGCACTCCTGGCAGGCGTAGATGCTGAGGCGGGGGCCCGTTGGGGCGGGGAACTGTCGCAGCAGGACCGGAAGGACCTGAACACCGGCTCGACCGACGGCCGCCGTACCGACTCGCTGATCGTGCTGCACACCGGGGCGAACGGCACCACCATGCTCAGTCTCCCGCGCGACTCGTGGGTCACCCTCCCGCCCTACGTCGACCCCGACACCGGCCGCAGCTACCGGGCCGAGCCGGACAAACTGAACGCGGCGTTCTCCCTGGGCGGCCCCGACCTGCTCGTACGGACCGTGGAACGCAACACCGGCGTGCACATCGACCACTACGCGGAGATCGGCTTCGCCGGCTTCGTGGGGGTGGTGGACGCGGTCGGCGGCGTGGACCTGTGCCTGGACAAGCCCGTACGGGACGAGGACTCCGGCGCCGACCTGCCCGCCGGCTGCCAGACCCTCGACGGCGCCGAGGCGCTGGCCTTCGTACGGCAGCGCAAGCAGGAGGCGCAGGGGGACCTGGGACGCACCCGCAACCAGCAGAAGTTCCTCGCCGCCCTCGCCCGCAAGGCGGCCACCCCCTCCACGCTCGCCGACCCGTCCAAGTCCTTCCCGACCCTGCGCGCCGGCCTCGACACGCTCATCGTCGACGAGAGCACGGAGCTGCCCGACCTCATGTCGCTGTTCGAGGCCATGCGCAAGGCCGCGTCGGGCGGGGGCAGACAGCTCAACGTGCCCGTGGCCGACCCGGACCTGCGTACGCCCCAGGGCAGCGCGGTGAAGTGGGACGACCGGCGTGCCCGGGCCCTGTTCACGGCCCTGCGCGAGGACCGGCCGCCCGGCTGATCAACGAGCCCTCCGTCCGGCTGTGCAGCGAGCCCGCCCACCTGGCTGACCAGCAAGCCCTCCGTCCGGCTGAGCAGCGAGCACTCCCACCTGGCTGACCAGCAAGCCCTCCGCCCGGCTGATCAACGAGCCCTGGCGCGACGGGAGGTGAAGCCGTCCAGCAGCGGCATCAGCGACCCGTACCCCGTCGCCGACCACACGCTCCGCCCGGCCGGGAGCTCGAAGTAGGGGACGATACGGCCGTTCCCCGCCCGGTCGGTGAGCACCTCCGGGGCTCGGCGGCCCCGCAGCGCGTCCGCGCAGTCCTGGCACACCACCACGTCGAGCCGGTCCCGGCGGCCCAGCGGACGCCAGCCGGTGCGGAGGGCGGCACGGCCGTGCAGGGGGTTGAAGAAGCAGAGGGGAAGGCCCGGGGAGCCGGCGAGGGCGTCGCGGCCCTCCTGCGCCAGGGCCAGGGCGCCCGCCAAGTCCGGCACGCCCCGGGCCTCGTCGAGGACCGTGCCGGCGGCGGCGTAGGCGTCGAGGGCGCGCTGCAGATCGGGTGTCGTGGTGGCGTCGGCGGCCTGGGTCGCCTCGCCGAGTGCCAGCACCTCCGCCTCGGCCCGGCGCCGCAGCCTCGCCTCGTCGGCGGCCCGGGCCGTCGCGAACACGAGCTGGGGGACGGCCGAGGGGGTCCTGCGGGAACGGACCAGGGCGCGGGTCGCGAGGGCGGTCAGGGCCAGGGCGGGCACGGCGATGAGCGGCCAGAGCCACCACCCCCCGGTGCCGTCCGCAGACGACTCGGACGCCGGTGACCCGGAGGCCTGCGCATCGGGTGCTGCCGAGCCGTCCAGCTCCTTCATCGCCTCCTCGTACCGCTGCCGGCCCTTGCCCTCCGCCACCAGGTCAACTGCCTTCGCGGTCAAGTCCGCCAGCCCCGCGTTCCGCATCTCGTCCAGGAATCCGGTCGTGGCCACGGCATCATGCGCCTGGTGGGTGTCGGCGGGCCACTCGTAGCCCTCCAGGGAGTCGGGGAAGTCGCTGTCCGTCGTGATGAGGATGAGTTCGCGCTGGTCCGGGAACCGGTCACGGACGATTCCCGCCAGCACCTCGGAGTCGCCGTCGAACGCGTCACCCTTGGTGAGCGGTGTGAGAACGACCTTGATGGGCAGGCCCGTGCTGCGGATCCGGTCCGCCAACTGCCGCTGCCGGGACGGTGGTACGGCATCGGTGTAGGCGTCGTCGACGTAGACGGGGGAGGTGCGCAACGCGCTCGCGATGCGCTGCCCGGCGCTCGGGCCGTGGCCGTCGGCCGCCCGGGCGGTGGCCGTGGTGAGCGCCGCCAGCAGCAGCGCCGCGAGGACGGTGATCAGGCGCTTGA
Source organism: Streptomyces sp. NPDC050416 (assembly GCF_044458845.1). NCBI lineage: Bacteria > Bacillati > Actinomycetota > Actinomycetes > Kitasatosporales > Streptomycetaceae > Streptomyces > Streptomyces sp. NPDC050416. Next base: position 841,726 of record NZ_JBITII010000002.1, on the reverse strand, counting down.
CGTCAGTGGACACCTGCGGTCTCCCTCACTTTGTCGACGAGCCGGGCGATTCCGTGGGGCAGGGCGGTCAGCGGTCCGTCGGTCACGGCGTAGTACGGCAGGCGGTTGTTGCCCGAGGACGGGTCGGGCAGCTTCAGCAAACTGCCCGGGATGCCGCTCGGGTCGGCGATGGCCGTGTTGCGGCAGAACTCGCAGACGGGGAGCAGGCGGCGGGCGACACCCTCGGTCGAGACGCGGACGTGGTGGCGGCTGACGCCGGGCCCATGCAGGGGGTTGACGCCGCAGCACAGGTCCGTCGTGTCGCCGGCGAGCGCGGCACGGCCCGCTCGAGCGAGCACGATGACCGCGACCAGGGTCGCGGGGTCGGTGCCCGGCTCCCTGACGCGGTCGAGGTCGCCGTCGACGAGGAGCAGCGCCGCGTCGAGGTGGTCCCAGGCGCGACCGCGTTCGTCCCGGTCGGCGAATTCCTCGGTGAGGGCGGTGAGTTCGGCGTAGGCGGTACGCCGGAGGTAGGACACCGACGGCTCGGTCGGGGCCGTGAGGGGCAGGCGGTGGGTCGGCTCGGGGGCGGGAGAGCGCCACCGCAGCAGGCCGCCGAAACCCCACGTCAGTCCGGCCACCACACCGGACAGCAGGAGAGCCAGGAAGGCGCCCACGAACAGGCCGGGCCAGAAGTCGGTGGCGAACAGGGGAGGGAGGGTGTTCTCGTCGGCGGCCCTCGGGGCGGGGGCCGGGGCGGACTCGGATTGCGGCCGGTCAGTGCGTGGGGTCTTGTCGATGAACGTCATGAGCTTGTCGAGGCGCTCGCCGAGGAGGTGGTCGTCGGCCTCGTCCGCCCTGCTGTCGCCCAACGTGACGGAGTCCGGCAGGTCGAAGGAGAGGCGGGTGGAGTCCAGCCGCAGGCCGTGGTTGTAGACGTCGATCGTGCCGTCGTCCGGATCGGCGACGACGTACACCCCGTCCTCGCCCACCTTGGCGTGCACCGCCGCGGCGAACAGCCCCGAGTCGCCGGCCGACTCGCTCTCGGGCGTCTGCGGCACGAGGGAGAGGTACACCGGGCCGCCGCCGTCGGAGCGCCGGAAGTCCCGGATCCGGTCGTGCAGCCGGTCGAGTTGGCGGGAGTCGAGTACGCGAGGGCTCTCCGGGTCCGCATAGACCGGGTCCTGCTTCAGTCCCGACGCGACGCGTTCCACACGGGCGGTCAGATCGGTGGGGGTGGGCGGCTTTGCCGCGCTCGACCTGGTCTGGTCGAAGACGACGGGAGCGGTGAGGGCGATCGCCGTGGCGGTGAGGACGGCCGCCCCGGGTACGACCCACCGGGGGACGCGCCGCTCCGCCCCGGAACGCCGACGGCGGCGCCGCACGTACCAGGCCCCCAGCACGATCAGCAGTGGTACGCCGGTCAGCAGGCTCCCCGTGAGGAACGACTGGTTGCGGCGGTCGGACGGGCCGATGTACATCTCGGCGGGTTCGTCGTCCTGGTATTTCCGGCGAGCGGCCTCCGCACGGGTGGTGGCCTTCTCCTCGCTCTGCGCGATGACGTCGACGAAGCGCTCGAAGCTGCGCAACGGGCCCGCGTCGTAGGGGAGTTCGTACAGAGCGACGGTGGCGGCGGCGTCCGCAGGGGCGCGGACGCCGTAAGCCGTGGCCTCCGCGAGATCCGTCCCCTCGAACAGGACGTACAGCCCATCTCGCCCGAGCCGGTCGTGCACCGCGCCGAGCAGCTGCTTGCCGTCCGTGCTGCTCTGCATGGGCAGGACCAGGACGTAGGTCGGGACGCCGGTCTTCTTCGCGAGCCTGGCGAAGTCGGGGGCGGTGGACCGGGGGACCTCGCGGGGGAGTTGGTCGGTGACGTGGACCGGGTTCTCGCGGAGGCGGTCGGCGAGGTAGGCGGCCTGGGTGGCGGGGATCGTGTCCGCTGCTCGGGCCGGGGTGGCGGTTGCGAAGACGGCCGTCAGCGCCCAGAGGGCGAGAAACAGCCAGAGGACACGCGTCCCGCCACCGCTTCTCGCCCAGGTCTGTCCTGCGTAGGACTCGTTTGCCGTGACTGCCCTCACCGGTGTGGCCCCCCGCGGTCCGATCACTGTCCGCGCGGCACTCTACTCGGGGCTTCGCGAGTGCTACAGGTCGGCTGGTTGCGGCTTCGCCCGGCCCCGGGGCGCCAGGGGGGCGAGGGACTGGTACTGGTGCCCGAGGACTCGTACCGGCGGCCTCAACCCAGCTTCGCGTTCTGCGCCTTCACTACGTTCGTGGGGATCTTGGCGTCGCTGGGCCGGATGCCGTCGGCGATGGCGAAGCCGTTCGCCGAGAAGTAGACGGCGAGCACGTCACCGTGGCGGACGGCTTCGGTGCGCAGAGTGTGGCTGACGCCCTGGAACGTCATCGTCGACCGGAAGGCGACAGCACCGGTCGTCGTGCCCTTCTCGGCGGTGACCGAGTCGTAGGCCGAGGTGTTCTTGCCCGCCTTGGCGGTGAAACCGTCGCCGCACTCGGACACGGCCTTCGCCAAACCGGCCAACACCGACTCGGCCTTGGCCGCCGGCTCGTACGAGGCGAGAGTGATGGACGTGATCTCCTTGCCGTAACCAGCCCCGGCACTGCGCGTGAGGTCGGCCTGCGGTTCACCGAGTGGGAGTTGGTTCATCGCGTAGGCCAGCGGGGTGCAGCCGGGCTTGTCGACCGTGACCTCGTCCGAGGACTTGGCGAAGGCGTACTGGGCGTCGGGCTTGGACACGTTGTATCCGGGCAGGTCGTCCTTCGTCACCATGACCTTCGCCAGCCGCTGCGCCGGGGTGACCGGCTTGGCCTTCGGCGCCGACGGCGAACTGGCGGGCGCGTCCTCGCTGCCCGAGCAGGCGGTCAGTGCGGAGGCCAAGGCCAAGAGGGAGACGGCTGCCAGGGTGACGCGCTTCACGGGGGGATTCCTCCTGGGGGGATGGTGACCGAGACGAGGTCGCCGCCGCACTCTACTGAACCCACTGTCCGCTCCCGACTGGGAACCTCCCGCCTTGTGTGTGAATCGTGCAGGCATGATGGCCGGGAGGTGTTGACCGCCTCAGGGCGGGTGCGCACCCGCTGCCGCGGCGAGTTCGCTGCAGCACACCTGACCTGATAGTTCGCTCCTTGACTCAACGGGCTTTCACATGCCTGAAGTTGCAGATGGATAAAGGTGCGGGTGGTGTGCTCTCCGAGTTCGGACGCGCCTTGAGGGGCTTATGTACGGCTGATACGGTGCCATGGCTTGACACTCACTTCGGCGCTGGCTATTCGGCCAGCTCAGGCACCAATCCAATGGGCCGAGAAGTGCGAAGTGTCCTATTTGGTAAATAACTTCTTGGGTGTACGGGGAGCGGTTGCGTGAAGATCCAAGAGCGTACGGGGGCGGGCGCCGGTCGTTCCGCCGCTCCGGCTCAGCCGTCGGTCGGTGACCGGCTTCCCACACCACCTCGCGAGCGCAAACCGGCACTGGCGGCGCTCGCCGTGCTGCTCATCCTGGTGGGTGCGCTGGGCGCGACGATGCTCGTGCTCCAGGCCGGTGACCGGATCGAGGTCGTCAAGGTGACGGACGACATCCAGGCCGGGGAGTCCGTCGGTAACAACGTGACCTCGGTGATGGTCGCGGCCGACGACAGCATCAACTACATCAAGTGGTCGCAGCTGGGCACGCTGAAGACCCTCAAGGCCAAGTCCACGATCTACAAGGACACGGTCGTGATGGGCCAGATGTTCGCCAAGAAGGCCAGCCTCCCCGCCGGCAAGGCCGCCGTCGGCCTCGCCCTCAAGGAGGGCCAGTACCCGTCCGACATCAAGGCCGGTGACGTCGTCTCCGCCTACCGCGTCGGCACCAGCGGCGCCGGCTCGAACAGCTCCGACGACAGCACCGGTTCGAGCGGCACCTCGTCCTCCGGCGGCGGCATCGTCGACAACGCGCGCGTGAACGCCGTCAACGACGACAGCGACGCCACCGTGAGCACGGGCAACCTCTCGCTCACCCTCCTCGTCGACCAGGCCGACGCGGCCGCGCTCGCCTCCGCGGCGGCCGCGGGCGAGGTCGCCATCGTGCACGTCCCCGGCAACTAGAAGGCGGCACCCGACCCATGGCGCTCATCGCTCTCGCCGCCGACAAGGGTTCCCCCGGCGTCACCACCGCGGCCGTCGCCCTCGCGGCGGTCTGGCCGCGGCGCGTCCTGCTCGCCGAGACGGACCCGGCGGGCGGTGACCTCGTCTACCGCAGTGCCGCCGCGCACGGCGGACCGCTCAACCCCAACACCGGCATGCTGTCCATCGCGGCCACCGCGCGCCGCGGACTCGTGCCTGACCAGCTCTGGGACCACGTACAGCCGCTGAGTGGGGGACTGGAGGTGCTCGTCGGACTCGGCATCGCGGAGCAGGCCGCCGGGCTCGCGGGGCTGTGGCCCACCCTCGGGCACGCCTTCGCCTCCCTCGCCGACTCCCCGAACGCCGCCGCCGACGTCATCGCCGACTGCGGACGCATCAGCGGGGACACCCCTGCTCTCGAGCTGTTCCCGCACGCCTCGCTCGTGCTGCTGCTCTCCCGCACCGAGCCGGAGGCGATCGCGCGGGTGCGTGACCGCGCCGCGGCGCTCGCCGGGAAGCTGCACGGCGGACCGCGCGGTGCCGCGAGCCTCGCCAACCCGGTGATCGGCGTCGTCCTGATCGCCGACACCGGCACCGCCGGCAAGCTCGCCTCGCAGGTCAACGACATGCTCGTGCATGCCCAGACCGGCGCCCGCGTGGTCGGCACCATCGCCGACGACCCGGCCGGCGCCGACCAGCTCGCCGGCCGCAGGCGCGGCCGTCTCGACAAGTCGCTGCTGATCCGTTCGGCCCGCAAGGTCGCCGCCGACCTCTACCAGCAGTACGGCGCCGCCTGGGCCGCCTCCGCACAGGCGAACCAGGCCCACCACGTTCAGCAGGCCCACCACGTCCAGCACGAGCACCCGGGCCAGATGCAGGGCCACGCGGGGGCCGGCACATGACCGCTGTCGACCACCAGTTGGTCAAGCGGTTCCGCCAGGACGCCGGCGACCGCATCGCCGAGCAGCGCCGGCAGGACCAGATCAACAACGTCACTCCGATGTCCACGGAGGACGAACGGCAGTACGCACGCGCCGTCATAGCCCAGATCCTGGAGGAGTACGCCCGCGCCGAGATCAACGCGGGCCGTACGCCGCTGGACGCCGAGACCGAGGAGCAGTACGCGGCCGCCGTGCACGCGGCGCTGTTCGGCGTCGGCCGGCTCCAGCCGCTGCTGGACAACCCCGAGGTCGAGAACATCGACATCAACGGCTGCGACCAGGTGTTCGTCGGCTACGCCGACGGGCGGGAGGTCAAGGGCGACCCGGTCGCCGAGACCGACGAGGAGCTCATCGAGCTCATCCAGGTCCTCGGCGCCTACTCGGGTCTGTCCTCGCGTCCCTTCGACTCCGCCAACCCGCAGCTCGACCTGCGGCTGCCCGACGGTTCACGTCTGTCGGCCGTCATGGACGTCGCCCGGCGCCCCGCGCTGTCCATCCGCCGCGCGCGCATGGGCAAGGTCTTCATCTCGGACCTCGTCGGCAACGGCACGCTCACCCCCGAGGTCGCCCACTTCCTGGCCTGCGCGGTCCGCGCCCGCAAGAACATCATGATCGCCGGTGCCACCAACGCCGGTAAGACGACGCTGCTGCGCGCCCTCGCCAACGAGATCCCGCCGCACGAGCGCCTCATCACCGTCGAGCGCGCCCTGGAGCTCGGGCTCGACACCTTCCCCGACCTGCACCCCAACGTCGTCGCCTTCGAGGAGCGCCTGCCCAACTCCGAGGGCCAGGGCGCCATCTCCATGGCGGAACTGGTGCGCCGCTCGCTCCGTATGAACCCCTCCCGCGTCATCGTCGGCGAGGTCCTCGGCGACGAGATCGTCACCATGCTCAACGCGATGTCGCAGGGCAACGACGGCTCGCTGTCCACGATCCACGCCAACAGCTCCAGCGAGGTGTTCAACCGTATTTCCACCTACGCGTTGCAGGCCTCCGAGCGGCTGCCCATCGAGGCCAGCCAGTTGCTGATCGCGGGCGCGGTGAACTTCGTCGTCTTCATCCAGCGGCGCAACGACTTCGGCAACGGCGGCCGCCTCCAGCGCATGGTCACCTCCGTCCGTGAGGTCAACGGCGTCGACGGACGCGTCCTGTCCAGCGAGGTGTTCGCCGAGGCCCCCGACGGCCGGGTCGTGCCGCACGCCCCACTGGCCTGCCTGGAGGAACTGATGGCACACGGCTACCGGCCGTCCGGGACCTGGGGGTGAGCCGGGGATGAACACGACTCTCGCAGCGATCGGCTCCCTCGGTTCCATGGGCGGCCTGTTCTCCACCACCGTCCTGTACTCGATAGGAAGCGGCGTCGCCGTCGGCGGCGGCCTCGCCCTCCTTCTCATCGCCGTACGCGGGCTGCCCGTCAAGCCCGACCACGAGAAGCAGAAGGCCGCCGAGCGGGCGAGCGAACTCATCCGCTTCGCCGGCCGGCGCGGCTCGCTCGCCGCCATCGTCGGCCTGGTCGTCCTCGTCCTCACCCGCTGGGCGGTCGCGGGCATCGCGGCCGGCGTCCTCGTCTTCTTCTGGGACCGCCTGTTCGGCGGCGCCGGCGAGGAGCGGGCCGCCATGCGCCGCGTGGAGGCCCTGGCGTCCTGGACCGAGTCCCTGCGCGACACCATCGCCGGCGCCGTCGGCCTGGAGCAGGCCATCCCGGCCTCCGCCCGCGCCGCCGCCCCGGTCCTGCGCCCCCACCTCGACGCCCTCGTCGACCGCCTGCGGGCCCGCACCCCGCTGCCCGAGGCGCTCCAGCACCTCGCCGACGAGATCGACGACGCCTCCGCCGACATCATCGTCGCGGCCCTGATCCTCAACGCCCGCCTGCGCGGACCCGGTCTGCGCCAGGTGCTGGGCGCGCTGGCCAAGTCAGCACGCGAGGAAGTGGACATGCGGCAGCGGGTGATGGCGCAGCGCGCCTCGACCCGCCGGTCCGTGCAGATCGTCGTGGCGGTCTCGATCGCCTTCGTCCTCGGCCTGTCGATCTTCAACCGTGACTTCGTCGAGCCGTACGGCACCGCCGTCGGCCAGCTCGTCCTGGCCTGTGTCTGCGGCCTGTTCGCGCTCGGCTTCTGGTGGCTGCGCAAGCTGTCCACCATCGAGACGCCCGAACGCTTCCTGGTCCGCGACGAGGCAGCCGTCCAGTTCGTGCGTCCCAGGACGCCGTCGCAGCAGCAGTCCCAGCAGCGACTGCCGCAGGAAGAGGGGGCACGCTGATGGACCTCACGATGCCGCTCGTCGTCGGCGCCGTCCTCGGCCTGGGCGTCTACGCCCTCGTACGCGCCCTCATGCCCAGCAAGCGCAGCCCGATCTCGCAGGTCGCGCGGATCGACGCGATGCGGGCCCGCGGTTCGGCCTACGAGTCGGCGCGCACCGCACGGGACAAGGGCCGCTTCGGCTCGCTGCGGGCCGAAGTCGGCCTGCGCGTCTCCGAGTTCTACCTCCAGCAGGGCTGGGAGCAGCGCTCGCTGCGCGCGGACCTGGCGGTCCTGGACCGCAGCTGGGAGAAGTTCCTGGCGACGAAGGTGCTGCTGGGTGTGGCAGGCCTGTTCTTCGGCCCGTTCCTGTTCGCCATCGTCTACACGCTGGGGGTCGGCCGCAGCCCGATCATCCCGGTGTGGCTGGCGCTGCTCTTCGCGGTGATCTTCTTCTTCCTGCCCGACCTGGAGGTACGGCGGGACGCGGCCCAGAAGCGGCGCGACCTCAGGCGGGTGATCGGCGCGTACCTCGACCTGGTGTCGATGAGCCTCGCCGGCGGACGCGGTCTGCCCGAGGCTCTGATGGCGGCGGCCGAGATCTCCGACGGCTGGGCCAACCAGCGCATCCGCAACGCCCTGTCGGACGCACGCATCACCGGCGTCAGTCAGTGGCAGGCGCTCGGCCAACTCGGGGAGGAGATCGGCGTGGAGGAACTCAAGGACCTCTCCGCCTCCCTGGCCCTGGTCGCGGACGACGGTGCGAAGGTGCGCGAGTCCCTCGCGTCCCGGGCCGAGACCATGCGGCACCGCGAACTCGCGGAGATCGAGGGCAGCGCGGGTGAGAAGTCCCAGTCGATGCTCGTGGCGCAGCTGCTGCTGTGCGCCGGGTTCCTGGTGTTCCTGATCTTTCCGGCGGCGATGCGGGTGTTCCAGGTGCAGTGAGCCGTGCAGTGAGCGGCGCAGGGCGCCGTGCAATGAGCCGTGCAGTGAGCCGACCTTCACAACTCCAGAACTTCCCGGACTGATTCGACCGGACTGATTTCGAAAGGACAAGTCGTCATGATCGGACGCAACTTCCACACGGGCATCCCGGCCGTGGACTTCCTGGTCACCTTCCTCCAGGCCCGTACCGAGCGCGCCCGCTCCGGCGAGCTGGACCGCGGCGCCTCCGCGGTCGAGTGGGTCATCATCTCGGCGGTCGTCGTGGCGATCGTCGGTGTCGTGGCCGCCATCATCAACGCCGCGCTGAGCGAGGGCGCCAACAAGGTCGGCGACTGCATCAAGGGCGCGGACGCGGGCAAGACCTGCTGATCCGTCACAGGGACGGTCGCAGGGCAGTCACAGGGACAGTCGACGGACAACGGGGTTCACGGGGATGCCGGCAGACGTGAGCAGACGGATACGCCGCAGGGTGCGGGCCGCGCGGAGAGCGGCGGCCGCCCGCGGTGACTCCGGCATGACCGCGATCGAGTTCGTGCTGCTCACTCCCGTACTGTTCTTCATGATCTTCGCGACCGTGCAGTTCGCCCTGTACTTCTTCGCGGACCACGTCGCCCAGGCGGCGGCCCAGGCGGGAGCGCGCAAGGCGCGTGCCACGGCCGACGAACAGCCGGGCGCGTGGCGGGGCGAGGCCCAGGACGTGGTGGACAGCTACATCCGCCAGCTGGGCCCGCAACTGGTGCTGGCGCCGGACGTGAAGATGCTCCAGCCGGACCGGAACACGGTCGGTGTGGAGATCGCGGCGCGGGTGCCGACGGTGTTCCCGGGGCTGGACCTGACGGTGCACGCGCAGTCGGCGGGCCCGGTGGAGCGGTTCGTACAGGAGGAGAACTGATGACTCTCTCTCCTGCGGCGCCGTCGACGGACAACCGACGGGCGGACGACCGGGGCCTGTCCACGATCGAGGTCGTGATCCTCGCCCCGGTGATGATCCTGTTCATCCTCGTCCTGGTGGCCTTCGGCCAGCTCGTCGACGGCCGCGGGGCGCTCGACGGAGCGGCCCGGGACGCGGCCCGCGCGGGCTCGATCCAGAAGGACCACGCCACCGCCATGGCCGAGGCCAAGAAGGCCGCGGAGGCCAACCTGGGGGACGTCTGCTCCGGCCCCGTGTCCGTCGTCCAGACGAGCCAGGGCTTCGAGCCCGACACCATCTTCACGGTCGAGGTGAGCTGCCAGGTGCGGGGCCTCGCCACGCTCGGCCTCGACGTCCCGACGACGCTGTCGTCGAGCTTCAGCTCCCCGCTCGACCCCTTCCGGAGGTCGGCGTGAGACACCTCCCGCCGTACGGGCGGTCGTGGTGGGCGGCCCGTCGCGCACGCCTGGACGACCGAGGCTCCGGAGCCGGCGCGGTCATCATCTTCGCGCTGGTCTTCCTCTCCCTCTCCGCGTTCGTGATCGACGGCGGCCTGTCCATCTCCAAGCGGGAACGGGCGGCCGACATCGCGGAACAGGCGGCCCGCTACGCCGCCCAGGACATCGACCGCGACGCCCTCTACGAGAACGAGGGCGGCCCCGCCCCGATCAACTTCGAGAACTGCAACGCCCGCGTGAAGACCTTCGCCCGCGAGATGGACATGACGGGCGCGGACATCGCGGCGACCCACTGCGTGGCGGCGGACGCCCAGCAGGTGCAGGTCGAGGTGCAGCTCACCTACTCCCCGGTCTTCACGGGGACGTTCTACGGCGGCGACGTGGTGGTCCACGGGCAGGCGGTGGCGGAGAACGAGGTCGGCTGATGCCCGCCGCGCCCGTTTCCCGACCCTCCCGGCTCCGCTGAACACGGAGCACTGAGCACGATTCCCCCCACGGGAGGTACAACTCCATGCGCACACGCACGACCACGGCGGCCGCGACCGCCCTGACCGCGGCGGTGGCGCTGCTGCTGACGGGCTGTGGCGGCTCGGACTCGTCGGACCCGAAGGACTCGGACAAGATCGCGGGAGCGGATGCGGGTTCGGGGTCGTCGAAGCCGTCGGCGTCCGCGCCGGGTGACGGCATCGAACGGCCGGAGATCAAGCTGTCGTCCGACGTGGAGAACGTCTTCGAGGGGGTACGACCGGGAACCCGGTGAAGGATGCGGTGCTGGCGGACAACGAGCGGCGTATCAACTCCATCGACGAGGCGATCACCGTCGACGCCAAGAAGTACCCCGCCCTCAAGTTCTACTCCAAGGGCGACGCGCTGGTGTCGGCGGCCTCCTACATCATGTCCTTCCGTGACGAGAACCGGGGCTTCACCGGCAAGACTCGGTACTACGACCGCGAGGTCACCCTCCACAAGGCCGGCGCCGAGGGCGTCTGGCAGACCACCACTGTCTCGTCCACGGAGGCCGCCAAGAGGTGCATGTGATGCGGCGTACGACTCTGTCGCGCGCAGTCGCGGCATAGGCTCTGGCCCTCGCCGTGGCGGCTGTGCCGTCAACGGCCACGGCTGGTGGCGGTCGTGGCGGCGGTGAGAAGGTCGGCTACGAGGGCAGCGCGGAGGGCTCCGCGAACGACCGTGTGATCAGGGCCCAGACCAAGATCCGGGTCACCACCGACGGCGGTTCCCGACCCTCCACGGGAACCCTGACCCCGACGGTCAACCTGCCCACCTGGATCTGGCTCGACAAGGCCAAGTTCAAGAAGCTCTCGGTGACGGCGAGCCTGCCCGGCACGGGACTGTCCGCGACCACCACCGCCGAACCTGTCTCCCTGCACATCGAACCGGGCACGGCCGACGCCCAGACGTACCCGGCCTCCGGCGAATGCGCGATCAACGCGGACGGCAACATCGGCGCACCGTACGCTGGAAGATCAGCTGGACGAGCACGAACGGCGAGGGCGGCGACCTCCCGGACGGCACATTCGGTACGACCCAGGACGTGACGGTGCAGGAGATTCAGTCGGTGAACCGCTGATCCGGAACATTCGACGGATCTGCACACCGTTCACCGTGAGGTCGTGAGAAAGCACAGCGGGAGCCGAGCACCGCTCGCTCACCCCATCCCGTATTGCACTCCGATACCGCACAGTGGCGGAATATGTGAAGGTGACGGGTATTTCGGTGACCGAAGGTTCACACTCATGACTTCGGTCACCGAATTCCGTCGCACCCCGGTAACCACTGACTGGCCGACCCTTCTCCCCGCGTGCTTTGATCGGTCGCGCTCAAGCACTTCGAATTATTGAAACGAAGGGAACCGCCCTCCATGGCCTTCACCCCGCAGATCCAGACCGCCCCCATGTCCGACGCCGAGCTGGACACCATCGCCGGCGGCCAGGCGGGCGGCACCGCGGGTGCCGGCGCCGCAGCCGGTCTCTACGTCGAGACCTCGGCCGTCGGCGTCAACGCCGGTGTCGGCGGCGGCGTAGGCCTCGCCGTCTCGCCCGAGGGCATCGCGGCGGACCTGCACCTCAACGCCGCGGTCGCTTCCTGACCCCAGGCGCGCGAAAGGCCCCGGATCTCTGGGTCCGGGGCCTTTTCACGTCAGGAACACGGCCTTACTTGCCGCCGCCACCGTTCCCGTTGCCGCTCTTCCCGCCCCGCTTGTCCTCGGTCTTCATGGCATCGTTGACCTGCTTGGCGAGTTCGTCATCAAGCTTCTTGAACTCACGGACAACGGCATCGGACATACTCGCCAGCGCATCGAGCTGCTGCGTGATGTCCTCGCGGCCGTCCTCCCAGTTGGACTCGAAATCCCCGAGCGCGTCATTGACACTGCCGTCGCCGATGTCGTCCCTGTAGGACTCGAAGAGCTTCTTGGTGTGATTCAGACGGGTCTTGATGGAACGCAGCCGGCGGCCGTAACCCTCCAGCTCGCTCAGCGGGAGTGCGAGGTCGCTCTTGCCGTTGCCCATGTGGAGTCCCCCGGCAGGTTCAGACGGTTCAATGAAACGTAACGTACTCCGTACTGGCAAACCAGTTTCCATGAGGGCATCCTGCCGGCCGTACTTCGACGGCGATGATCAAGCTTCACTGCCACAGGACGTCGGAAAGGCGTCCCGGTATCGGTCCCGGACCTCGGCGAGTTGCCGGAAGCCGGCTGACTCGTACGTAGCGACGGCGCCGGCATTGGAGCTCGGGGTGCAGACGATCGCGCTGGACGAGCCCAGCTCCTGGAGCGTGGCCGCCGCGGCGACGCTGATGGCCTTGCCGTAGCCGTGTCCGCGATGTTTCCGGTGCACGCCCATCGGTTCGAGCAACCCGGGCTTACCCGGACCGGCGGACCACACCGTCACCGCCGCCACCGCGTCGCCCTGGCCGTCGTACGCGACCAGACACCGTGCGTCGGCGTACGGCAGTCCGGCCGCCATCGCGTGCCAGCGCTCGTCCGTGAACCTCGACCCGTCCCACGCTGCCCGATGGACGGCCACAAACTCGTGCGCCCGCTCCGGCCCGACCGCCACGATCCGCACGCCTGGGTCCTGCACCGGCACCGTGAGGTCACGGCGTAGCGGCGTCCAGGGCTCGTCGGTGTTCCAGCCGTCCTCGGACAGCAGATCCTGGAGCAGCGCACCCATCGGCGCCTCGATGTTCACGTTCCCCTCGGGCAGTACGCCGCGCTCCGGTTCGGTCACGTCTCGAACCAACTGCTGCGCCAGTTCCTCGTCCTGGTGAGCGTCCGGCGCGATCGTCAGCCGCAACAGCCCTGGACCGTCCAGCAGTCCGACGGCGAGGATCCGTCCGTCCCGGCTCCACGTCCGCACCGCGGCGGCGGTCGCTTCCGCACCGGACCGCCAGAACCAGCCCAGGTCCCCCGGATGCAGTTGCATCGGCGCCCCCTCGTACTGCCAGTCGCGCAGCACGCCCACGGCCTCGCTCAGACCGTCAACTCCCGGCTTGCCCAACACAATCGCCATGCCCTGATCACACAGCACCGCGGAGACAGTCCGCATCCGGGTTTCGGCCGGCGGGTGTGGTCACCTGGAGCATGCCCCTCGCTCGGAGTGCACCGACGCGTTCTGCCACACGCCCTGCTCGTTCTTCGCCAGGGAGACCGAGTAGAGGACGTAGGGGTCCGTGCCTGCCGGGTTCCCCTCGACCTTGCCGGTCTTGCGGCTCCTGGTCTTCGCCGCGCTCTCGTCCGTGCAGTAACTGAGCGATGCTCCCTTGCCGTTCTTCGCCAGGCTGACCTTGGGACTGAAGACGGGCAGTTTGCCGATGACGGTGACGTTCTTGTCCGTGTAGGACTTGATCCACTTCTTGGTCAGCCCGCGGACCCCTTCTGTGTCGTACAAGGCGACAGCCTCGCTGTCGGGGTCGTTCTCGATGATCGCCGCGTACCCGGCCCGGATTTCCTCCTTGCCGTCATTGAGCACGGCCTGCTCGACGGGGTCGCTGTTCGTCCAGTTCTCGAAGGTCAGCCGGAAGGTGCTGGGGAGCTTGATCACAGGGCGCTTGGCCTCGGGCGCCGCAGAGGACGCCGAAGCGGAGGCCGACGGGTTGCTCGACCCGCTGCCCGCTCCCTTGATGTCGTCCGATGGCGAATCGCCACTACCGCACGCGGTCAGAAGCAGCGCCGCCGTCACGGTCAGCAAGGCGGCAGTGGAGGTCAGGGGGCGGCGGGCCACGGTTCATCTCCCCCGGTGTTCGGTGTATGCGGCAGAGAACGAAGTTATTAGAGGTCGGGATGGGGCCTTGAGAGGCTGTGGTGGGTTGTGTGGAGAACGTGAGGCCATGGAACGACTCGCGAAAGGCGTCCGAATGCGCTGGTTGAAGAGTCAGCGGTTGACCGACTGGATCTCCTGGACGTTCATGTCCTGGGTCGTCTCGAAGGTGCCATCCGGGAGATCGCCGTTCGCGCCGCCCGTGCCTTCCCATGAAATCTGCCAGGTGATGCTGGCCTTCAGCTGGTACGGCTCACCGTTCGTGGCGCGCAGGTACCTGATACCGCAAGGCGGGGTCTTGTCGGCGTCGCCCTTGGCGTAGGGCGTTCCGATCGAGCCGTCCTCGTTGATCTCACAGTCACCAGAGGCCGGGAAGGTCTCGGCGTCGTCCGTGCCCGGTTCCAGGTGCAGGGCCACCGGCTTGGCCGTCGTCTCCGCCCACAGCCCCGTGTTCGGCAGTTCGGCTCGGACCTTGACCTCCTTGAAGGTGCCCTTGTCCAACCACACCCAAGTGGGCAGGTTCACCGTGGACTTGGCCTCGGGCTTGACGTCGATCTTGGTCTGGGGCACCTCGATCTTGTCGTAGGCGTAAGCCGCAAGCGTCTCAGGAGTCGGCGCATGCTCGTCGTCCGGGATCGTGCCGGCGTCCTGCCAGAACATGATCCGGCCGCAATCCCAGGCCTTGATGTCGTTCTCGTGACCCTTGCGGACAACACTGCGCCAGAACATGCCCTCCTTGCCGATGTTGTAGTTGTTGTACCCCTCGGCGGTGCTGTTCGTGGGCGACTTGAGATCGAAGTTGTCCTGCGGTTCACCCTTGTCGTAGTGATCGACGAAGATGCCCGAGGTCCACCACTCGTGGGCGTTGACGGCGCCCATCCCGCCGTTCTTCTGCAAGTCCTCGACCGCGGATTTGAGCCCGTCCGGAGTGAAGACCGGCTCGTACCAGCAGACCGGGGGCTCCCAATCGGGGTCGACGGACGTCAGTTCGTCCATGGAATCTTGTTCGGTTCGGCCGTCGGGGTGGCTGACCTGGATGCGGGATTGCGAGACGGACGCCAGCAGGGTGCGACCGTCGGAGTCACCGGAGGGCTTCTCGGCAGGCTGACTGGGCGTCGTGGGCGCCGGTACTTCGTCGGCGAAGGCTGCGCCCGGCGAGCACAAGAGCACGGTGGCGGTCAGCGCGGCTGTCCATGCTGCGCTTCGGCCGGTCCCCGTCACTGCTGACACTCCTTGGCCTTGCCCGCGACCTCGATCTGCTGCGCCTGCCAGATGCCGGGGGAGTCGGCCGAGGGCTGCATCAAGATGCGGTACTTCAGGTAACTGTCGAGGCTTTCCTTCGTGTAATGGATCTTGTTGGTCTTGATGTCCTTGCTGTACGACTTGGCCTGGTTGCGGCAGAAGGTGACGAGGACGGCTTTCGCGTCCTCGGACTTGCTCGTAGCGGCGTCGTAGTACTGGTCCTCGCCTGTCGGGGTCCAGCCGCCCTTCACCCACGCCTCGATCTGTGACTTCGCGTACTTGGCAGCTCCGGCTCGGGAGTAGAACCTGTAAGCCGAGTCGTTCGGGTCCTGGGCGACGACGGCGTGCTTCAGCGCCCGGATGAAGTTGGCGGAGTCGTCCAGCGCAGCCGCCTCATCGCTGTCGGACGGCTTGTCGAAGTCGAAGACCATCTTCAGGTCCTTCGGCAGGCTGAGATCCGGGCGGTCCGCATCCGCGGCCTTCGACGGTGAAGCCGACGGACTCCTCGCCCCCTGGTCCGCCCCCTCGATGTCGTCCGAAGAGTCTCCGCCACCTCCGCCGCAAGCGGTGAGCAGAAGCGCCGCTGTCGCGGTGAGTGCGGCGGCGGTGGTGGTCAGGGCGCGGCGTGCCACGGTTCGTCTCCCCCGGTGTTCGGTGTATGCGGCAGGGAACGAAGCTATCAGGGGCGGGTAATGGGCCCTTGAGAGGCCGTAGGGGATTGCGTGGGGAATGTGAGGAGCGTGCATGGCAATCGCGAAGGGGGCGAACCCTGCCGCCCCGTCGCAGACCGCAAGCGCACGCCACTGCGAGGGCAAAACGGACGTCAACGACCCTCGCCCCCTGCGCCCTTCGACGACCTCAATAAGAGTCAATAAGATCTCTGTAGGCTCAGCACACCTCTCGGCCCCCAGTTCGCCTCACCGCGCTCACACACGACCCCAGGACACCCGCCATGCCGCGACGCCGCACCTCAAGCTCGTCAAGCTCGACGGGAAGTACGTCGGGAACGACGGGAACGACGGCTGCTCCCAGGAACCGGACGCCGCAGCCGGTGAGGATCCGGCGGCGGTCGTTCGGGGACTTCGTCAAGGCGTTCTTCGCGTTCCTCGCCCTGGCCGTGCTCCTCGTCGGCGTGCCCGGCGCGCTGGCAACGCAGATCGGGTGGCCGTTGCCGAGCGGGGTGCCGAGCCTCGACTGGCTCCAGCAAGAGATCACCGTCGAGACGTTCCTGAACATCCTCACCGTCGTGGTGTGGCTGGCGTGGGCCCAGTTCACCGCCTGCGTGCTGGTGGAGATGAAGGCCGCGCTGTCCGGTGTCGGGGTGCCGGGGCGGGTGCCCGGCGCCGGGCCCAGTCAGTTGCTCGCCCGGCAACTCGTCGCCGCGCTGCTGCTCGTCGGCGCCACCGCGGCCAGCTTCACGCCCGGCCTGTCGCAGCTCGGGCAGGGCGGCTACGACGCCCATCAGAAGCCGACCGTCGCCTCGGCCCAGCAGACCCCGGGGTTCTTCGCCCAGCAGCAGGAGCAGGCCGCCGGCACCGCGGCCGCCCTCGCCGAGCAGGCCTCGCACGCCGCCTCGCACGCCGACGCCGGCGGCAGCACCGCCAAGCAGGGCGACACGAAGTACTACCGGATCCAGCCGCCCGAGGGACGTCACCACGACTCCCTGTGGGAGATAGCGGAACGGCACCTCGGTGACGGGCGTCGCTACAAGGAGATCTTCGAGCTCAACAAGGACCGCGTCCAGCCGGACGGGTCCAAGCTCTCCGAGGCCAGTCTCATCCGGCCCGGATGGATCATGGAGATGCCGGGCGACGCGCGCGGCGGCGAGCTCGTGGAGATGCCCGATGAGGCGCCCAACGTGTCGCCCGACGTGCAGCAGCAGATCAGCGACTACGCCCAGACCGGGGACCACGCCCAGGGCGGAGGGGGCTCCGGCGTCCAGGGCGGTGGACACGAGCACGCCGGTGGTGGCGCCACCCAGGTGTCCGTCCCCGAGCAGCGGCCCGCCCCCGACTCCGGTCACCAGCAGGCCACCTCCGTCGACGCCGAGTCCGGCAGCTCCTTCGGTCTGCCCGAGGCCCTGCTCACCGCGCCCCTCCTCGCCGCCGGTCTCCTCGGCGCCCTGGGGCGGCGGCGCCGGCAGGCGCTGTGGCAGTCGGCGTTCGGGGCCGTCGGCGGGCGGCGCGGTATGGAGCCGCCCACGCCGAGCGGGGACGCGCAGGACGTCCAGGACGCGCTGCTTGTCGGCGCCGACCCCGAGGGCGTGCGGCTGCTCGACCGGTCGCTGCGCGGTCTCGCCGCCTCCCTCGCCGAGGAGTCGCGCGCGCTGCCGGTCGTGTACGCCGCCTGGCTGAGCAACGGCGACCTGCACCTCCAGCTCGCCCAGCCCGCCGGGAAGCCGCCCGCCCCCTGGCAGCAGGGGCAGGACCAGACCTTCTGGATGCTGGCCCGGACCGACGCCGAGCGCTACGAGGACGTCGACACGGCCGCGCCCTACCCGGGACTCGTCAGCCTCGGCACCATGGACGACTCGCGGCTGCTGCTCAACCTGGAGGCCGTCCCCGGCATCGTGTCGCTGAGCGGCCGGGAGGCCGACCGGGCCGCCGTCTTCGCGTCCGTCGCCGCCGAGTTGGCGACCAACGGCTGGTCCGACCGCATGACCATCACGCTCGTCGGCTTCGGGCAGGACCTCACCCCCCTCGCCCCCAACCGGATCCGGCACCTGGAGGACGTCGAAGCGCTCGTCGAGACCATGGAGGCCGAGACGCGGCAGCGGCGCGGAGCGCTGGGCGCCGCCGGGCACGACTCCGTCCTCACCGGGCGCACCGGGCCCGCCCAGCACACCCGCTGGGCCCCGCACCTGGTCCTGCTCGCCGCCCAGCCGTCCGCCGAGGACGCCGTCAAGCTCGCCGAACTCGCCGCCGACGCCAGCCGGCTCGGCATCGGCTACCTCGTCGGCACCGAGACCGGCGACCTGCCGGGCGCCGCCTGGGAGATGGAGATCACCGGCCAGGGCAAGCTGCTCGCGCCCCTCCTCGGCCTCGAACTCGACGCCCAGATGCTGCCCGCTGCCCAACAGCAGGCCGTCGTCGAGCTGTTCGTCGACGCGGACCCGGAGCGCGAATCCAACAGGCCCGCGAACACCCCGCCGTTCCTCGTCGACATCAGCGAGCAGGGCCGGCCGGCCGTCTACGCCCGGCTCGTCGGGCCGTACGAGATCATCGGCCTCGGCACCCCGGACGGGGACCGCAGCGCCCTCCTCCACGAGGCGCTCGCCCTGCTGCTCCTGCACCGCGAGGGCGTGCACCCGCGCGTGCTGTCCTCCGCGCTGTGGCCGCGCGGCGTCACCGACGACGTGCGGGGCGCGCTGCTGGACCGGCTGCGCGACTGGCTCGGCGCCGATCCCGACGGCACGCCCCGCCTCGGCACCGACGGCAGCGGCCGGCTCACGCTCGCCAAGTCCGTCGTCTCCGACCTGGACGTGCTGCGGTCCCTCTACCACGAGGCCACGCAGGGCAAGGGCGTCGGCAGCCGGGCCGTGCGCGGGCGGCTGCTCACCGACGCGCTCGTGCTGGTGCGCGGGCCGCTGCTCGCCGACCGGCCCGAGGGCCGCTACCGGTGGCTCACCCACGAGATCGTCGACGCCCAGCTGCCGCTGCTCGTCGCGGACACCGGGCTCGCGCTGTGCGAGTTCCACATGGAGAAGAACCGCGCCGAGAAGGCCATCGAGGCCCTCAACGCCGCCCTGCGCACCGCCCCGGCCGACGAACGCCTGTGGCACGAGCTGCTGCGCGCCACCCACGCCACCGGCGACACGTCCCGGCTGACCTCGCTCGCCACCGACCTCATCGGCCGCAGCGGGGCCCGCGGGCTGCCGCCGCGTACCGAGGCACTGCTCGACGAGCTGCTGCCGACGTGGCGCGACGCGATCGCCGCGGTGGGATGAACACCGGGGTCCTGGTCATCGCCGCCGCGCTGTGGGGCGCGGCGGCGGGCGCGTTCCTGCCGCGCGCGGCCTACCGGTTCTCGGCACCCTCGGGGGAGCCGTGGCGGGAGCGGTGCCCCGGCGGCCACACCCTCAAGGGCTGGCTCAAGGGCTGGCTCGGACGGGCCTCCTGCCCGGAATGCGAGGATCGCGAGGAGGCCGGATACGGGCCGCGTACGACACCCCTGGTGATCGCCACCGCCCTCGTCTGCGCCGCCCTCGCCGCCGCCACCGGCACCCGGCCCGAGCTCGGCGTCTGGCTGCTGCTCGCGCCCGTCGGGGTGCTGCTGACGGCCGTCGACTTCCGGGTGCGGCGGCTGCCCGACCCGCTCACCCTCCCCTTTGCCGCGGCCGCGCTCGTCCTGCTCGGCCTCACCGCGCTCGTGCCCGAGCACGCGGGACAGTGGACGACCGCCCTGCTCGGCTCGCTCGCGCTGGGCGGCGGCTACTTCGTGCTGTTCCTCATCAACCCCGCGGGGATGGGCTTCGGCGACGTCAAGCTCGCCCTCGGCGCGGGGGCGGTGCTCGGCTGGTACGGCTGGCCGACGGTGATGCTCGGCACCTTCGCCGGGTTCCTGCTGGGCGCGCTGTACGGCGGTGCCCTCGTGGTCGCGCGGCGGGCCGGGCGCAAGACGGCCATCCCCTTCGGGCCGTTCCTGATCTCCGGGGCCTTCCTCGGACTCCTGGCCGGGGCGTACGCGGCCTGACGACATCAACGCCCGATTGCCCGCAGGCCCGATTGCCCGCAGGTCCGAATGCGCGAAGGCCCGAAGGCCTGACGTCCAGCGGCCCGAACGGCTGGCGTACGCTGGGCTGGTCCGTCCACAACCCTTACGAAAGGGACGCCCGGTGACCGAGAAGGCCGACCTTCAGCCCATCCTCGACCGTGCAGCCGCCGGTGGGCGGATCACCCCCGACGAGGCGCTCGCCCTGTACCGGGACGCCCCCCTGCACGCGCTGGGCGCCGCGGCCGACGCCGTACGCCGCCGCAGGTACGCCGGCACCGAGCACATCGCGACGTACATCATCGAGCGCAACATCAACTACACGAACGTCTGCGTCACGGCGTGCCGCTTCTGCGCCTTCTACGCCGCCCCCAAGGACACCGCCAAGGGCTGGACCCGCGACCTGGACGACATCCTGCGCCGGTGCGCCGAGACGGTCGAGCTGGGCGGCACCCAGATCATGTTCCAGGGCGGACACCACCCGGACTACGGCGTCGAGTACTACGAGAAGCACTTCGCGGCCATCAAGAAGGAGTTCCCGCAGCTGGTCATCCACAGCCTGGGGGCGTCCGAGGTCGAGCACATGGCCCGGATCTCCAAGGTGAGCGTCGAGGAGGCCATCCGGCGCATCCACGCCGCCGGGCTCGACTCCTTCGCCGGTGCCGGAGCCGAACTGCTGCCCGAGCGGCCCCGCAAGGCCATCGCCCCGCTGAAGGAGTCCGGCGAGCGCTGGCTGGAGATCATGGAGATCGCGCACAACCTGGGCGTCGAGTCCACCTCCACCATGCTCATGGGCACCGGCGAGACCAACGCCGAGCGCATCGAGCACCTGCGGATGATCCGGGACGTCCAGGACCGCACGGGCGGCTTCCGCGCCTTCATCCCGTACACCTACCAGCCCGAGAACAACCACCTGAAGGGCCGCACGCAGGCGACCCTCTTCGAGTACCTGCGGATGATCGCGATCGCCCGGCTGTTCATGGACAACATCGCCCACATCCAGGGCTCGTGGCTGACCACGGGCAAGGAGGTCGGGCAGCTCTCCCTGCACTACGGCGCCGACGACCTCGGCTCGATCATGCTGGAGGAGAACGTCGTCTCCTCCGCGGGCGCCAAGCACCGGTCCAACCGGATGGAGATCATCGACCTGATCCGCAAGGCCGGGCGGGTGCCCGCGCAGCGGTCGACCACGTACGAGCACCTCGTCGTGCACGACGACCCGGCGAACGACCCCGTCGACGACCGCGTGGTCTCGCACATCTCGTCCACGGCCATCGAGGGCGGCACGGCTCACCCCGAGCTGAAGCTGCTCGCCTCCAACTGAGCGGCGCCGGAGAGGTAGTTGGAAACCATTCACACGGCCGACGCCGTCCGCGTCACCTGGGACTCCGAGCCCGTCAAGGGCGGTGCCGTGGCCGTCGGACGGGACCGGATCGGTGCCGTCGGCACACTCGACGACGTACGTGAGGCGTTCCCCCGGGCCCGGGTCCGCAGGTGGCCCGGGACCCTCGGTCCCGCCCGGGTCCACGAGGGCCCGCTGCCGGACGCCCCGAGCCCGCGCGAACGCGTCCACGAGGTGCTGAAGCTCGGCGCGGTCGCGGTGCTGGAAGAGTACGTCGACTCGCCGGAACTGCGGTCCGCCGCCGAGCGCAACGACGTCGTCGTCCTGCCGCGTGCGCGCAGCACCGCGATCGTCCCGACCGGCCGCGCCGACCTCGCCGTCTTCGACGACGCGGGGGAGTGCGTCGCGACGGTGTGCGCGGGACGGCTCGTACACCGGCGGCGCTGATCAGCGCCCCCTGTTGGTCAGCGACACCTGCTCATCAGCGACCCCTGTTCATCAGCGACCCTCGCTGATCAGCAGGCCTCGCCGATCAGCCCTGTGATCCGTCAGCCCGCGAACGCTTCCGCGAACGCCCCCGGACTCTGCCGCACACCACTGCAATCGGTCGCCGGCCGGTCCCGCTTCGAGCCGTCCACACACTGCCGGTCCCGCGCGGCCGACCACATCGACACCCACCCGATGCCCTTCTCCTCGGCGAAGGCCCGGACCTCGGCCGCGTCGGCGAGCGTGAAGGTCTCGCCGTCGACGTCGTTGACGCCGATCATCGAGGTGAGCGCCATGCCCTGCCAGGCCGCCGCGTCCGAGGTGCCGAAGACCTTCTTCAGCTGGGTGTGCGCTGCCCTGGCGGCCGCGCGGGCGTAGCCGCCCATGTCGCCGTCGAACGACGTGCCGTAGTTCATCGTCATCAGGTTGACCGTGGCGACCTGGACGCCGTTGTCGTCGGCGGAGCCGAGCAGCGCCAGGCTGTCCTCGCCCAGGCCCGAGGGCATGACGGGGAGCGTGAACGAGACCTCCAGATCCGGACGTTCCTTCTGGAGCAGCGCGATCGCCTTCGAACGCAGGGCGACGGAAGCGGAGTCGGCCAGCTCGTCGCCCTCGACGTCGAAGTCGGCCCGGGTGGCACCGGCCGCGTCGAGGGCCGCGCCGTACGCCGCCGCCAGTTCCGGTGCGCTGTCGCACACGGCCGCCAGTTCCTTGCCGGAGGCGCCGCCGAAGGAGACCCGGACCTGGCCGCCGTTCTTCATCAGCCGCGCTATGCGGGACTTCACCGCGGAGTCGCCGATCGCACGGCCGCCGTCCCAGCGCGGGGCGCAGTCGTCGCCGTCGGCCAGGACGAAGGCCAGGTTGTACGTCGTCGGGGAGCCGGCCGAGTCGGTGCCGGCGGCATCCGTTGCGCTGACGTACGGGGCGTAGGCGGTGCCGGCCCCGGCAGGGGGCGAGGTGCCGGGGGCGGCTGTCGCCGAGGGGGCCGGGCGTGCCCGGTCGACCGGTTCGGCCTGTTCGGAGCACCCCGTGGTGACCAGGGCGGTCAGGCAGCCCAGTCCGACCGCCGCAGGCTTCCGGTAACTCCTCATGACGTGTGCTCCCGTTCTCTTGAGCCCTCAGGGGTACACACACCCAGTACGTTTCCCGGCAGCGGACGTCTCCCGAGGCAGGGAAGACCGTGTCACGGCCGCCGCCGCGCCTTCTCCCGGGCGGGCCTTCTCCCGGACGGGCGTACTGCAACAATGGGCCCGTGACCCGCGCATCCCTGGACAAGCAACCGCACGAAGTCGCCTCGATGTTCGACGACGTGGCGGAACGGTACGACCTGACCAACGACGTGCTGTCCCTCGGCCAGGACCGGCGATGGCGCAAGGAGGTCGCCAAGGCCGTCGACGCGCGCCCCGCGCAGAAGGTCCTCGACCTGGCGGCGGGCACGGGCACGTCCTCGCTGCCCTTCGCCCGCACCGGCGCCTACGTCGTCCCGTGCGACTTCTCCCAGGGCATGCTCCGGGTCGGCAAGCAGCGCCAGCCCTGGCTGCCCTACACGGCCGGGGACGCGACCCGGCTCCCCTTCAAGGACGACACCTTCGACGCCGTCACCATCTCCTTCGGGCTGCGAAACGTGCAGGACACGGACGCCGCCCTGCGCGAGATGTACCGGGTGACCCGGCCCGGCGGGCGGGTCGTGATCTGCGAGTTCTCGCATCCCACCTGGGCGCCGCTGCGTACCGTCTACACCGAGTACCTGATGCGCGCCCTGCCGCCGGTGGCGCGGGCCGTGTCCTCCAGCCCCGACGCCTACGTCTACCTCGCCGAGTCCATCCGGGCCTGGCCCGACCAGCCCGCGCTGGCCGGGCGGCTGGGCAAGGCCGGCTGGTCGCGGGTGGCCTGGCGCAACCTCAGCGGCGGCATCGTCGCCCTGCACCGGGGCTTCAAGGAGAGCTGATCCCTACGGGGAGCCGATCTCTACGGGGCCGATCCCTACGGCGAGATGAGGGCCATGTGAGCCATGCTCGGGTCGCCGGGCTCGTCCAGCTCGCGCTGGAGCCCGCCCCTGGGCGGCCTCGGCATCCGCGGCTCGTGCACGCCCCCGCCGCCCTCGCCGGGGCCGAAGTCGAACCACACGTAGACCATCGAGTCCCGCGGCACCTCGGCACCGGGCCGCGGGTACTGGCGTACGACGTGGTCGACGACGGCGCGCGTGAGGTCGGGCCGGTCCGGTGCGGTGAGCAGCAGGCCCTGCGCCCGGGCCGTCTCCCGCGCGTCCACGGCCATCAGGCCGACCAGACGCGGTACCCGCACTCCGGGTGTTTTGCGGGATATGTGCACAGATGTCACCCCTAGCGGTAGGGGAAGAGTAACTCCCGCTCCACACCGGCCGGAAGCGACAGATGTCTTTCTGTGACACTCGGCTACGGAACGTCACCGATGGGGTGCGGTGTGGCAGCCCTTCAGCGGGGTGATCAAGAGCGCTGAATAGACTGCCCCTGTCCAGTGCCGGTCGGCACGCAGATTTCGAACCTTGGGGAGATCCCGCCGTGACCGAGCCCCTCTCCGAAAACACCGCCGATGTCATCGTCGTCGGCGCGGGGCCAGCCGGCTCCACCACCGCGTACCACCTCGCCAAGGCCGGACTCGACGTACTGCTCCTGGAGAAGACCGAGTTCCCGCGCGAGAAGGTCTGTGGCGACGGCCTCACCCCACGCGCCGTCAAGCAGCTGGTGGCGATGGGCATCGACATCTCGGAGGAAGCCGGCTGGCTGCGCAACAAGGGCCTGCGCATCATCGGCGGCGGGGTGCGGCTCCAGCTCGACTGGCCGGATCTCGCCTCCTTCCCCGACTACGGCCTCGTCCGCAAGCGTGACGACTTCGACGAGCAGCTCGCCCGGCAGGCCCAGAAGGCGGGCGCCCGGCTGTTCGAGCGCTGCAACGTGGGCGCGCCGATCCTGGACGACCGCACGGGCCGTATCACCGGCGTGCACGCCAAGCTCGGCGAGGAGAAGCGCGAGGTCACCTTCCGCGCCCCGCTCGTGGTGGCCGCCGACGGCAACTCCACGCGCCTGTCCCTCGCGATGGGCCTGCACCGCCGCGAGGACCGCCCGATGGGCGTGGCCGTACGGACGTACTTCACCAGCCCGCGCCACGAGGACGACTACCTGGAGTCCTGGCTGGAACTGTGGGACCGCCGCGGCGCCGTGGACCGTCTCCTGCCCGGCTACGGCTGGATCTTCGGCATGGGCGACGGCACGTCCAACGTCGGTCTGGGCGTCCTCAACACCTCCGACTCCTTCAAGGAGCTGGACTGGCGCGAGGTCCTGAAGGCCTGGTGCGCGTCCATGCCGGAGGACTGGGGCTACACCCCCGACAACATGACCGGGCCCATCCGCGGCGCCGCCCTCCCCATGGCCTTCAACCGCCAGCCCCACTACACCAAGGGGCTGTTGCTGGTGGGCGACGCCGGCGGCCTGGTGAACCCCTTCAACGGCGAGGGCATCGCCTACGCCATGGAGTCCGGCCAGCTCGCCGCCGACGTCATCGTGCAGGCGCACGCGCGGGCGACGCCGGCCGGCCGTGAGATGGCCCTCCAGCGCTACCCGCGCGTCCTCAAGGACACCTACGGCGGCTACTACACGCTCGGCCGGGCCTTCGTGAAGCTCATCGGCAACCCGAAGGTCATGCAGATCGCGGCCCAGCGCGGACTCACGCACCCGATGCTGATGAGGTTCACGCTGAAGCTCCTCGCGAACCTCACCGACCCGACCGGCGGCGACGCGATGGACCGCATCATCAACGGCCTGAGCAAGGTGGCACCGAAGGCCTGATCAGGCCGGGCACTCGGGTACTCAGGCACCCGGGCCTTCGGCACCGAAGGCCCGGTCCGCCATCTGCCGCGCGCGTCCTTGCGTTCCCCTCACGACGTGCCCGACGTGCCGCACCCCGTCGTCGTCCGGGCAGTCGTACACGAACAGCCGCAGGTCGACCCCGACCTGGTTCGCCGCGAGTCCGGCACCGTCCGCGATGTACATCGTCAGGAACATGTCATCGATCAGCGCGGCCAGGTCCGGACCGAATTCGGTGACGGCATCGCAGCAGATCACCCACGGCGGTCCCAGGCGCCGTCCGGCCGCGCCCGCAGACGCCTCTCACGGCCGCCAGGAGAGCCGCCGGGGCCCGTGCCCAGGGGCCGGGCTTCGCGAGGGCCGCGGCGGCCTCCTGGGGCCGCCAGGCGCGTCGCTTCTCCTTCCGGACATGCCGGGAGGGCCGCTGCCCCCGAGTGGCAACGGCCCTCAAGCCCGTATACGTGCGGTCAGAGGACGCGTACGGCGCCCGACGCCGGGTAGCCCGACAGGTCCTGGATGACGACGCCCTTGGACGGGTTGGCCGCGTCCAGGTACTGGCCGTCGCCGATGTAGACACCCACGTGGTACGCGGAGCCCTTGCCGCCCCAGTACAGGATGTCGCCGACCTGGACGTCGGACAGCGGCACGTCCGTGCCGGCCATCGACTGGTCCTGCGAGACGCGCGGCAGGTCCACACCAACCTGCTTGTACGCGGCCTGCACGAGGGAGGAGCAGTCCCAGGCGTTGGGACCGGTGGCGCCCATGACGTAGGCGTCGCCCACCTGAGCCTTCAGGAAGGCGATGACGGTCGCGACGCTGCCGCTGGAGGGCGCCGACACCGACGTGGAGGCGGACGCGGAGGCGGAGGTGGAGAGCGTGGCGCGCTCGGCGCTGCGCGCGGCGCGCTCGGCGGCGGCCTTGCGGGCGGCCTCGGCGGCCTTCTTCTTGGCCTCCGCCTTCTTCTTGGCCTCGGCGAGGTCCTTCTTGGCCTCCGCGGCGGCCTTGGCCGCGGCGGCGTCACGCTCGGCGCGCAGTTCGTAGTTCGCGGCCGCCTGCTGGGTGGCGGCGGCGGACTGGGCGACCTGAGCGGACATATCGGCCGTCAGGGTGGGCAGTTCGATGGTCTGGGTGACCGGCTCGGCGGCGTTCGCCGAGGCCGACGCACCCGCCGCTGCCATGCTGAGAACGCCACCGGCAACTCCGGCACGCAGGGCGATCGAAGACGTCGCGCTGCGGCGGGGTTTCCGGTGGCTGCGTATGTGAGCGGTGTGGGACATGGGAACAACCGGTACCAGGGGCTCCTTCATATCTTCAAGAAACGTGTGCTGCGCCACAGTTGTTCAATCGGGCCCCCAAAACCACCTCGCGACGCCCTTTATTGACGCCGTAACGGACATTGCGGGCTCACCGTAACCGGCCTGTGATCACGGCCTTTGATCAATACGCCCGAATTGCCCCGCACCTACCATCGGTTGGGTTGATTGGCCAAGCCCCGTTCTCATGGACCTCTCATGCGTGTGACGGAGGTCACGGAACGGCTGCCGGGACGGACGCGTCCGACGCGGGAGATCACGCCCGGATCACGACCTCGCGAAGATCGTGAACGGATGCACGCGTCCACACCCCGCCCCGCACGCCCCTCGATGTGTGAACGCGCCTCTATCAAGAGATCGACTCCCTCGCGAATTTGCATGCAAGGGAACCCTCTTGATATTGAGACGCCCCCTCCAGCCTGCACTGACGAGCCAAAATGTCACCTCTCGTGATCACTCGGACGCTTCGCGTGTGAAGATCACCGCTCATCCGACTTCATGATCGATCGTCAGGTGGTAGAGATCACAAAGCTTGTGCAATACCCCGTGTCGCAGATCACAGAGCGTCGGGCATAAGATGCACGCGGTTGGGCTTGTGACATGCTTCACATGTTCCCGATCTTCGCCGGGGCAGGCGGGGTTCGAGCGACATGGGGGGCGGAAGTGAGCCCGATGCAAACCGCCAGCAGTCAGTGCCGACTGAGAGGAGCGAGGAGCGGTGAACGCTTATGCGCCCATCCTCGTACTGGGAGCCCTCGGGGCAGGCTTTGCGATCTTCTCCGTGGTCATGGCCACGTTGATCGGGCCCAAGCGGTACAACCGGGCCAAGCTCGAGGCCTACGAATGCGGGATCGAGCCGACCCCCACGCCGGCCGGCGGCGGGCGCTTCCCGATCAAGTACTACCTGACGGCGATGCTCTTCATCATTTTCGATATCGAGATCGTCTTCCTCTACCCCTGGGCCGTCACCTTCGACGCCCTGGGGATTTTCGGGCTCGTGGAGATGCTGCTCTTCGTGCTCACCGTCTTCGTCGCGTACGCGTACGTATGGCGGCGCGGCGGCCTGGAATGGGACTGAGGGGCCACACGTCATGGGACTCGAAGAAAAGCTGCCGAGCGGCTTCCTGCTGACCACCGTCGAGCAGGCCGCGGGCTGGGTGCGCAAGTCGTCCGTCTTCCCCGCCACGTTCGGCCTCGCCTGCTGTGCCATCGAGATGATGACCACCGGCGCCGGCCGCTACGACCTGGCGCGCTTCGGCATGGAGGTCTTCCGGGGCTCGCCGCGCCAGGCGGACCTGATGATCGTCGCCGGCCGGGTCAGCCAGAAGATGGCGCCGGTGCTGCGGCAGGTCTACGACCAGATGCCGAACCCCAAGTGGGTGATCTCCATGGGGGTCTGCGCCTCCTCCGGCGGCATGTTCAACAACTACGCCATCGTCCAGGGCGTCGACCACATCGTGCCGGTCGACATCTACCTCCCCGGCTGCCCGCCACGGCCGGAGATGCTGATGGACGCCATCCTCAAGCTCCACCAGAAGATCCAGAGCTCCAAGCTCGGCGTGAACGCCGAGGAGGCGGCCCGCGAGGCGGAGGAGGCGGCGCTCAAGGCCCTGCCCACGATCGAGATGAAGGGGCTGCTGCGGTGAGCGACGTCAGCGACAACGGGGTCAACCCCGAGAAGGACCTCAGCGCGTCGAACCTCCCGGGCCAGCGCGGCCAGGGCGGCGAGGAGATCCGCGTCCAGCGCGGCATGTTCGGCGCGAACAACGGCGGCGACACCTCCGGCTACGGCGGCCTGGTCCGCTCGGTCCGCCTCCCGGGACCGGCGACCCGCCCCTACGGCGGCTGGTTCGACGAGGTCGCCGACGAACTGGAGGGCGCCCTGGAGGAACAGGGCCTGCTTCCCGAGAACGCGATCGAGAAGACGGTCGTCGACCGCGACGAGCTGACCTTCTACATCGAGCGCGAGCACCTGGTGCGGGTCGCTCGCACCCTGCGCGACGACCCGGCCCTGCGCTTCGAGCTGTGCACCGGCGTCAGCGGTGTCCACTACCCGAACGACAAGGGCCGCGAGCTGCACGCCGTCTACCACCTGCGCTCGATCACCCACAACCGGCTGATCCGCCTGGAGGTCAGCTGCCCCGACAGCGACCCGCACATCCCGTCGCTGTTCTCCGTCTATCCGACGAACGACTGGCACGAGCGCGAGACGTACGACTTCTTCGGCATCGTCTTCGACGGTCACCCGGCCCTGACGCGGATCATGATGCCGGACGACTGGCAGGGCTTTCCGCAGCGCAAGGACTATCCCCTCGGCGGCATCCCCGTCGAGTACAAGGGCGCCCAGATCCCGGCTCCGGACCAGCGGAGGTCGTACTCATGAGCACTTCGCACGCCTCTCCTCGGGAGACCACGGAGGGCACCGTATATACGGTCACCGGCGGCGACTGGGACGAGGTCGTCCAGTCCGCGGCCCGCGCCGACGACGAGCGCATCGTCGTCAACATGGGCCCGCAGCACCCGTCCACGCACGGCGTGCTCCGTCTGATCCTGGAGATCGACGGCGAGACCGTCACCGAGGCCCGCTGCGGCATCGGCTACCTCCACACCGGCATCGAGAAGAACCTCGAGTACCGGACGTGGACGCAGGGCACCACGTTCGTGACGCGCATGGACTACCTGACGCCGTTCTTCAACGAGACGGCGTACTGCCTCGGCGTCGAGAAGCTCCTCGGCATCGAGGACCAGATCCCGGACCGCGCCTCGATCATCCGCGTGCTCCTCATGGAGCTGAACCGGTTGTCCTCGCACCTGGTGTGCATCGCCACCGGCGGCATGGAACTCGGCGCCACCACGATCATGATCTACGGATTCCGTGATCGTGAACTCATTCTCGACATCTACGAGCTGATCACCGGCCTGCGGATGAACCACGCGTACATCCGCCCCGGCGGACTCGCCCAGGACCTGCCGCCCGGCGCGGTGGACCAGATCCGCGAGTTCGTGAAGAAGATGAAGAAGAACCTCCCGGAGTACGACAAGCTCGCCACCGGGAACCCCATCTTCAAGGCCCGCATGCAGGACATCGGCTACCTCGACCTGGCCGGCTGCATGGCCCTCGGCGCCACCGGCCCGATCCTGCGCTCCACCGGCCTGCCCCACGACCTGCGCAAGGCGCAGCCGTACTGCGGCTACGAGACGTACGACTTCGACATCCCGACCGCCGACACCTGCGACGCCTACGGCCGCTTCCTCATCCGCCTGGAGGAGATGCGCCAGTCGCTCAGGATCGTCGAGCAGTGCCTCGACCGGCTCCAGCCCGGCCCGGTCATGGTCGCCGACAAGAAGATCGCCTGGCCGGCCCAGCTCGCCCTGGGGCCCGACGGCCTCGGCAACTCCCTCGACCACATCAAGAAGATCATGGGCACCTCCATGGAGGCCCTGATCCACCACTTCAAGCTGGTCACCGAGGGCTTCCGCGTCCCGCCGGGCCAGACGTACGCGGCGGTCGAGTCACCCAAGGGCGAACTCGGGGTGCACGTCGTGTCCGACGGCGGCACCCGCCCCTACCGGGTCCACTTCCGCGACCCGTCCTTCACCAACCTGCAGGCCATGGCGGCGATGTGCGAGGGCGGCCAGGTCGCCGACGTCATCGTCGCCGTCGCGTCCATCGACCCCGTGATGGGAGGCGTCGACCGGTGACCACCTCTTCTTCCGAGCGGGGCGTCAGCCTGGGCATGCCCGAACTGCCCGCACCCGCCTACCCGGACGACGTCCGGGCCCGCCTGGAGACCGACGCGCGCGAGATCATCGCCCGCTACCCGGACTCCCGGTCCGCCCTCCTGCCGCTGCTGCACCTCGTGCAGTCCGAGGAAGGCCATGTCACGCGCACGGGCATGCAGTTCTGCGCGGACATGCTCGGCCTCACCACGGCGGAGGTCACCGCGGTCGCCACCTTCTACACCATGTACCGGCGCAAGCCGAGCGGTGACTACCAAGTCGGTGTGTGCACCAACACCCTGTGCGCCGTCATGGGCGGGGACGCGATCTTCGAGGAGCTCCAGGAGCACCTGGGCGTCGGCAACGGCGAGACCACCGGCGACGGCAAGGTCACCCTGGAGCACATCGAGTGCAACGCCGCCTGCGACTTCGCGCCGGTCGTGATGGTCAACTGGGAGTTCTTCGACAACCAGACCCCGACGAGCGCCAAACGCCTCGTCGACGACCTGCGCGCCGGCCGGCCGGTCACCCCTACGCGCGGGGCACCGATGTGCACCTTCAAGGAGACCGCCCGGGTCCTGGCCGGTTTCCCCGACGAGCGGGACGGGGCCGTCGAGTCCGGGGGAAGCGCGGGACCCGCCTCCCTGGTCGGCCTGAAGCTCGCCAAGGGCGAGTCCGCTCCCGCGCGCGTGGTGCATCCGCGCGGCGAGGCGCCCCGGGACGACAAGCCGCACGAGCCGTCACCGACGGAGCACTTGAGCTCGCACGACGCGCCGCAGGACACGTCGGCCTCCGACCCGGCCCACCCGGCCGGGCCCACCGCCGAGGAGGGGGAGTGATGACCTTGGCACCCGAGCTGAAAGAC
The DNA here is from genome assembly GCF_044458845.1 of Streptomyces sp. NPDC050416. Taxonomy (NCBI): domain Bacteria; kingdom Bacillati; phylum Actinomycetota; class Actinomycetes; order Kitasatosporales; family Streptomycetaceae; genus Streptomyces; species Streptomyces sp. NPDC050416. Next base: position 810,337 of record NZ_JBITII010000002.1, on the reverse strand, counting down.
ATGAGCCCCGAGAAGCTGCTCGCACCGGTGCTGTCGGCCTTCTGGGACGAGGACAGGTCCTGGACGCTGGACGTGTACCGGCGGCACGACGGGTACGAAGGGCTTCGCAAGGCGCTCGCCATGTCACCGGACGACGTGATCGCGTACGTCAAGGACTCCGGTCTGCGCGGGCGCGGCGGCGCGGGCTTCCCCACGGGGATGAAGTGGCAGTTCATTCCCCAGGGAGACGGAAAGCCGCACTATCTGGTTGTCAACGCCGACGAGTCGGAGCCGGGGACGTGCAAGGACATCCCGCTCCTCTTCGCGAACCCGCACAGCCTCATCGAGGGCATGATCATCGCGTGTTACGCCATCAGGTCTTCGCATGCGTTCATCTATCTGCGTGGTGAAGTCGTCCCAGTGCTGCGGCGGTTGCACTCGGCCGTCCGCGAGGCCTACGAGGCGGGCTTCCTCGGCGAGAACATCCTGGGCAGCGGACTCGACCTCGACATCACCGTGCACGCGGGCGCGGGCGCGTACATCTGCGGTGAGGAGACCGCACTGCTGGACTCGCTCGAAGGCCGCCGGGGTCAACCGCGGCTCCGTCCCCCCTTCCCTGCCGTCGCGGGCCTCTACGCATGCCCGACTGTGGTGAACAACGTCGAGTCGATCGCGTCGGTTCCCGCGATCATGCACCGGGGCAAGGAATGGTTCCGGTCGATGGGGAGCGAGAAGTCGCCCGGCTTCACGCTCTACTCCCTGTCCGGCCACGTCGCCAGCCCCGGCCAGTACGAGGCGCCGCTCGGGATCACGCTCCGCCAGCTCCTCGACATGAGCGGCGGGATGCGCCCCGGGCACCGCCTCAAGTTCTGGACGCCGGGCGGCTCCTCGACCCCGATGTTCACCGACGAGCATCTCGACGTCCCTCTTGATTACGAGGGAGTGGGCGCCGCGGGTTCCATGCTCGGCACAAAAGCTCTCCAGTGCTTCGACGAGACGACCTGCGTGGTGCGGGCCGTGACGCGCTGGACCGAGTTCTACGCCCACGAGTCCTGCGGCAAGTGCACGCCCTGCCGCGAAGGGACCTACTGGCTCGTGCAGCTGCTGCGCGACATCGAGGCCGGCAAGGGACGGATGTCCGACCTCGACAAGCTGAACGACATCGCCGACAACATCAACGGCAAGTCCTTCTGCGCCCTCGGCGACGGCGCCGCCTCGCCGATCTTCTCCTCGCTCAAGTACTTCCGCGAGGAGTACGAGCAGCACATCACGGGCCGGGGCTGCCCCTTCGACCCGGCCAAGTCGACGGCCTGGGCCGACCGCACGGAGGTGAACGCATGACCGTGACGACCAGCTCTCCCTCCGGTGGGGGAGAGGCGGCGGTCCCGCCGGAGGACCTCGTGACGCTGACGATCGACGGCATCGAGATCAGCGTGCCCAAGGGCACCCTGGTCATCCGGGCCGCCGAACAGCTCGGCATCGAGATCCCCCGGTTCTGCGATCACCCCCTCCTCGATCCGGCCGGCGCCTGCCGGCAGTGCATCGTCGAAGTCGAGGGCCAGCGCAAGCCCATGGCGTCCTGCACCATCACCTGCACCGACGGGATGGTGGTCAAGACCCACCTCACCTCGCCGGTCGCCGAGAAGGCCCAGAAGGGTGTGATGGAGCTCCTGCTCATCAACCACCCGCTGGACTGCCCGGTCTGCGACAAGGGCGGCGAGTGTCCCCTGCAGAACCAGGCGATGTCGCACGGCGACGCCGAGTCCCGCTTCGAGGGCCGCAAGCGGACCTACGAGAAGCCCGTACCCATCTCCACGCAGGTGCTGCTCGACCGCGAGCGGTGCGTGCTGTGCGCGCGCTGCACCCGGTTCTCCAACCAGGTCGCGGGCGACCCGATGATCGAGCTGATCGAGCGGGGCGCGCTCCAGCAGGTCGGCACCGGCGAGGGCGACCCGTTCGAGTCGTACTTCTCCGGCAACACCATCCAGATCTGCCCGGTCGGCGCGCTGACCTCGGCGGCGTACCGATTCCGCTCCCGCCCCTTCGACCTGGTCTCGTCCCCGTCGGTGTGCGAGCACTGCTCCGGCGGCTGCGCCACGCGCACCGACCACCGGCGCGGCAAGGTCATGCGGCGGCTCGCCGCCAACGACCCCGAGGTCAACGAGGAGTGGATCTGCGACAAGGGGCGCTTCGCGTTCCGGTACGCGCAGCAGCGGGACCGGCTGGAGACCCCGCTGGTGCGCAACGCCGAGGGCGAGCTGGAACCGGCCTCCTGGCCCGAAGCGCTCCAGATCGCGGCCCAGGGGCTGCTGGCCTCCCGGGGCCGCACCGGCGTGCTGACCGGCGGCCGGCTCACCGTCGAGGACGCCTACGCGTACAGCAAGTTCGCGCGCGTGGCGCTCGACACCAACGACATCGACTTCCGGGCGCGCGTGCACAGCGGCGAGGAGGCCGACTTCCTCGCCGCCCAGGTCGCCGGGCGCGGCCGGGACCTCGACGGCACGGGCGTCACGTACACCGCGCTGGAGAAGGCCCCGGCCGTCCTGTTGGTCGGTTTCGAGGCGGAGGAGGAGGCGCCCGGCGTCTTCCTGCGGCTGCGCAAGGCCTGGCGCAAGCACGGGCAGAAGGTCTTCTCGCTGGCCACGCACGCCACGCGCGGCCTGGAGAAGGCCGGCGGGACGCTGCTGCCGGCCGCCCCCGGCACCGAGACCGAGTGGCTGGACGCGCTCGCGGGCAACGTCGACCTGGAGGGCGACGGCGCAGCGGCCGCCGAGGCGCTGCGCGCCGAGGGCGCCGTGATCGTCGTCGGTGAGCGGCTGGCCGCCGTGGCCGGCGGGCTGACCGCCGCCGTACGCATCGCCTCCGCGACCGGAGCCCGGCTGGCGTGGATCCCGCGCCGGGCCGGGGAACGCGGCGCCGTCGAGGCGGGCGCGCTGCCGTCGCTGCTGCCGGGCGGGCGCCCTGCCACCGACCCACGCGCGCGTGACGAGGTCGCCGGCGTCTGGGGCGTCGCAGGTCTCCCGCACCGATACGGCCGCGACACCGGCCAGATCGTGGAGGCCGCCGCGACCGGCGAACTCCAGGCGCTGCTGGTGGCGGGCGTCGAGATCGCCGACCTGCCCGACCCCGCACGCGCGCGTGCGGCGCTCGACGAGGCCGGCTTCGTGGTCTCGCTCGAACTGCGGCCCAGCGAGATCACCCGCAAGGCCGATGTCGTCCTGCCGGTCGCCGCGGTCGCCGAGAAGGCCGGCACCTTCCTCAACTGGGAAGGCCGGGTCCGCTTCTTCGAGGCCGCGCTCAAGCCCGACCACATGACCCGCCGCCTCGCGCCCACCGACGCGCGCGTGCTGCAGATGCTGGCCGACGCCATGGACGTCCACCTCGGACTGCCCGATCTGCGCACCGTGCGCGCGGAGATCGACCGGCTCGGTGCCTGGGACGGCCCGCGAGCCACCGAACCCCTGGAGACGGCGGGCGCCCTGCCCCGTCCGGCCGTCGGGGAGGCCGTGCTCGCCGGGCACCGGCTGCTGCTCGACCAGGGCGTCCTCCAGCAGGGCGACGAGGCACTCGCCGGCACCCGGCACGCCGCACGCGCGCGCGTGTCGCCCGCGACGGCCGCCGAGGCGGGCGTCAAGGACGGCGACCTCCTCGCGGTGACCGGCCCCGAGGGAGTGGTCGAACTGCCGCTCCAGATCAGTGAGATGCCCGACCGGGTGGTGTGGCTCCCGCTGAACTCCGCCGGCGGCGGCGTCGCCTCCGACACCGGGGCGCGGCCCGGCTCCCTCGTCCGCATCGGACCGGCGACGCTCGCCGGCGAGGCCCCCAAGGAGGTGGAGGCATGAGCCCGTACTTCGCCGCTGAAGACCTCTCGATGTTCGGCCACGACCCGTGGTGGCTGGTCGTCATCAAGGCGGTGTTCTGCTTCGCCTTCCTGATGGTGACCGTGCTGATCTCCATCGTCATGGAGCGCAAGGTCGTGGCCTGGATGCAGCTGCGCATCGGCCCCAACCGGCACGGCCCCTGGGGCATGCTCCAGTCGCTCGCCGACGGCATCAAACTGATGCTCAAGGAAGACGTCATCGTCAAGCGCGCGGACAAGGCCGTGTACGTCCTCGCGCCGATCGTCGCGGCCATCCCGGCCTTCATGGCGATCGCGGTGATCCCCTTCGGCCCGGCCGGCAACGAGATCTCGATCTTCGGCCACCGCACCACGATGCAGCTCACCGACCTGCCGATCGCGATGCTCTACATCCTCGCGGTCGCCTCCGTCGGCATCTACGGCATCGTGCTGGCGGGCTGGAGCTCCGGATCCACCTATCCGCTGCTGGGCGGCCTGCGCTCCTGCGCGCAGATGATCTCGTACGAGATCGCGATGGGCGCCGCCTTCGCCTCCGTGTTCCTCTACTCGGGGTCGATGTCGACCTCGACGATCGTGGAGCAGCAGGCCGACCGCTGGTACATCCTGCTGCTGCCGCTCTCCTTCGTCCTCTACATCGTGACGATGGTCGGCGAGACCAACCGCGCCCCCTTCGACATGCCGGAGTCCGAGGGCGACCTGGTCGGCGGCTTCAACACCGAGTACTCGTCGATCAAGTTCGCGATGTTCATGCTCGCCGAATACGTCAACATGGTGACCGTCTCGGCCGTCGCCACGACGCTGTTCCTCGGCGGCTGGCGGGCCCCCTGGCCGGTCAGCACCTTCTGGGAGGGCGCGAACCACGGCTGGTGGCCGATGCTCTGGTTCACGGTCAAGGTCCAGTTGCTCCTGTTCATGTTCATCTGGATCCGCGGCACGCTCCCACGCGTCCGCTACGACCAGCTGATGAAGCTCGGCTGGAAGGTCCTCATCCCGGTCTCGCTGGTCTGGCTGATGCTCGTCGCCACCGTGCGGGCCTTCAGGAACGAGGGCTACGACTTCGCCGACATCGCCCTCTACGTCGGCGGCGGCGTGCTGGCCCTGCTGGTGCTCTCCTTCGTCGTCGACATGTTCCGCGAGAAGGCGAAGGAGGCCGAGCAGCCGGCCGAGACCCCGGCCGCCTTCGACCCGATGGCGGGCGGATTCCCCGTACCGCCCTTGCCGGGGCAGGAACTCCCACCGGTCCCGCGGCGCCGCTCGCGCAGTGAGCGGGAGCTGATTGTCAGTGGTGGGCCCGATACTCAGAGTGACGGATCTCTGGGCGGAACTACGGATGGAAAGGAGGCGTCCGATGGCTGAGGAACCGAAGGACACCAAGCCCGGGTTCCAGAACCCGGTGGCCGGCTTCGGCGTGACCTTCAAGGCCATGTTCAAGAAGCGGCTGACCGAGCAGTACCCGGAGCAGCAGAAGACCACGGCTCCGCGCTTCCACGGACGGCACCAGCTCAACCGCCATCCCGACGGCCTGGAGAAGTGCGTCGGCTGCGAACTGTGCGCGTGGGCCTGCCCCGCCGACGCCATCTACGTCGAGGGCGCGGACAACACCGACGAGGAGCGCTACTCGCCGGGCGAGCGGTACGGCCGCGTCTACCAGATCAACTACGCCCGCTGCATCCTGTGCGGCCTGTGCATCGAGGCGTGCCCCACACGCGCGCTGACGATGACGAACGAGTTCGAGCTGGCCGACTCCAGCCGGGCCAACCTCATCTACACCAAGGAGCAGCTGCTCGCCGGTCTGGAGGAGGGCATGGTCGACACGCCCCACGCCATCTACCCGGGGATGGACGAACAGGACTACTACCGGGGCCTGGTGACGGAAGCCGCGCCCGGCACCGAGCGGCAGGTCGCCCACTCCAAGGGCGAGGTCGTCCAGGAGGCCGACTCGACCTTCGGCGGGACGGAACCGGCGTCAAAGAAGGTGATCGGCCGATGACCACCCAGCTCGCCGCCTACTCCACCTCCACCGGAGAGGCCGTCCAGTTCTGGATCCTCGGCACCATCGCGGTGATCGGCGCCCTGTGCACCATCCTCATGAAGAGGGCCGTGCACAGCGCGCTCTGCCTCGCCGGGACCATGATCATCCTGGCGGTGTTCTACCTCGCCAACGGCGCCTACTTCCTGGGCGTCGTCCAGATCGTCGTCTACACCGGCGCGATCATGATGCTGTTCCTGTTCGTGGTGATGCTCGTCGGCGTCACCGCGGCGGACTCCCTGAAGGAGACCATCAAGGGCCAGCGCTGGCTGGCCCTGCTGTGCGGGCTCGGCTTCGGCGTCCTGCTGATCGCCGGCATCGGCAACGCCTCCCTCAGCGAGTTCAACGGCATCGGCCAGGCGAACGCCGGGGGCAACGTGGAGGGCATCGCCGCCCTCCTGTTCACCAGGTACGTTTTCGCGTTCGAGATCACCGGCGCCCTGCTCATCACGGCCGCCGTCGGCGCCATGGTGCTCACGCACCGCGAGCGCACCGAGCGTGCCAAGACGCAGCGCGAGCTCTCCGAGCAGCGGGTCCGCGAAGGCAAGCAGCTGCCGCCCCTGCCGGCCCCCGGTGTGTACGCCCGGCACAACGCGGTCGACATCGCGGGCCTGCTGCCCGACGGCACGCCCTCCGACCTCACCGTCAGCAAGACGCTGCGGGAGCGGGGCCAGATCCGGGACGTGTCGCAGGAGGCGCTCAACGACCTGCGGGCCCTGGAGCAGCGTGCCGAGGAGCGCCTGGAGCGGAAGGCCATCGAGCCGGCCACGTTCAAGCGGCCCGAGGAGGCATCGAAGTGAACCCGGTCAACTACCTCTATCTCGCGGCCCTGCTGTTCACGATCGGTGCCACCGGCGTGCTGATCAGGCGCAACGCGATCGTCGTGTTCATGTGCATCGAGCTCATGCTCAACGCCTGCAACCTCGCGTTCGTCGCCTTCTCCCGGATGCACGGCAACCTCGACGGCCAGATCATCGCCTTCTTCACGATGGTCGTCGCCGCCGCGGAGGTCGTGGTCGGGCTCGCGATCATCGTGTCCCTGTTCCGCGCCCGCCACTCGGCCTCGGTCGACGACGCCAGCCTGATGAAGCTGTAAGGGGTCGGAAGAATCGTGGAGAACCTCATCGCGCTGCTGGTGGTGGCGCCCCTGCTCGGAGCGGCGGTCCTGCTGTGCGGCGGACGCCGGCTGGACGCCGTGGGCCACTGGCTCGGCACGCTGCTCGCGGCCGCCTCCTTCGTGCTCGGCCTGGTGCTGTTCAGCGACATGCTCGCCCAGGACCCCGAACACCGCGTCATGTCCCAGCACCTGTTCAGCTGGATCCCCGTCGAGGGCTTCCAGGCGGACGTCGCCTTCCAGCTCGACCAGTTGTCCATGACGTTCGTGCTGCTGATCACGGGCGTCGGATCGCTGATCCACCTCTACTCCGTCGGGTACATGGAGCACGACGAGCGGCGCCGCCGCTTCTTCGGCTACCTGAACCTGTTCCTCGCGGCGATGCTGCTGCTCGTCCTCGCCGACAACTACCTGCTGCTGTACGTCGGCTGGGAGGGCGTCGGTCTCGCCTCCTACCTGCTGATCGGCTTCTGGCAGCACAAGCCCAGCGCCGCGACGGCCGCGAAGAAGGCCTTCCTGGTCAACCGCGTCGGCGACATGGGCCTGTCTATCGCGATCATGCTGATGTTCCTGTGGTTCGGCACCTTCGCCTTCGGGCCGGTGCTCGGCGACCACGCGGAGGCCGGGCTCGCCGGTGCCGCCGGTGAGGACAAGCTGACCGCGATCGCGCTGATGCTGCTGCTCGCCGCCTGCGGCAAATCCGCCCAGGTGCCGCTGCAGTCCTGGCTCGGGGACGCGATGGAGGGCCCGACCCCGGTCTCGGCCCTCATCCACGCCGCGACCATGGTGACGGCGGGCGTCTATCTGATCGTCCGCTCCGGGGCCGTCTTCAACGGCGCGCCGGACGCGCAACTCGTCGTCACGATCGTCGGCGCGGTCACGCTCCTCTTCGGTGCGATCGTCGGTTGCGCGAAGGACGACATCAAGAAGGCCCTGGCCGGTTCGACCATGTCGCAGATCGGCTACATGATCCTCGCCGCGGGCCTCGGCCCCATCGGCTACGTCTTCGCGATCATGCACCTCGTGACGCACGGCTTCTTCAAGGCCGGGCTGTTCCTCGGTGCCGGTTCGGTCATGCACGGCATGAACGACGAGGTGGACATGAGGAGGTACGGTGGCCTGCGGAAGTACATGCCGGTCACCTTCGTCACCTTCGGTCTCGGTTACCTGGCCATCATCGGCTTCCCGGGCCTGTCCGGCTTCTTCTCCAAGGACAAGATCATCGAGGCGGCGTTCGCCAAGGGCGGCACCGAGGGCTGGATCCTCGGCGCCTGCGCCCTGCTCGGCGCGGCCATCACCGCGTACTACATGACGCGCGTGATGCTGATGACGTTCTTCGGCGAGGAGCGCTGGCGCAACGCCCCGACGCCGTCCCCGGCCGAACCGGACGTGGAGCCCGCCGCCGAGACCCGCGGCGAGTACACCCCGCCGCACCCGCACGAGTCGCCCAAGGTCATGACGATCCCCATGATCGTGCTGGCCGTCGGGTCGGTGGCCGGCGGTGCGTTCTTCAGCATCGGCGACCGCTTCCTGCACTGGCTGGAGCCGATCACCGGGCACAGTCACGGCAACCCGCCGATCAGCGCGGGTGTGGTCACCGGCGCGACCGTCGCGTGCATGATCATCGGTGTCGCCCTCGCCTGGGCGCAGTACGGCCGCCGCCCGGTCCCGGCCGTCGCCCCGCGCGGCTCGCTGCTCACCCGGGCCGCCCGGCGCGACCTGCTCCAGGACGACTTCAACCACGTCGTCCTGGTCCGCGGCGGCGAGCACCTCACGCGGTCCCTGGTCTACGTCGACCACACCCTGGTCGACGGCGTCGTCAACGGCACGGCGGCCTCGGTCGGCGGCCTCTCCGGGCGGATGCGCAAGCTGCAGAACGGCTTCGCCCGCTCCTACGCGGTCTCGATGTTCGGCGGCGCGGCGGTCATCGTCGCCGCGACCCTGCTGATGAGGGCGGTCTGATACCGATGTCCTTTCCTCTGCTGACAGTGACAGCGGCGCTCCCGGCCGTCGGAGCGATCGCCGCGGCCGCCGTACCGGCCGCGCGGCGCACCGCCGCCAAGTGGCTGGCGCTGCTCTTCTCGCTCGCCACGCTCGTCCTGGCGATCACCGTCCTGGTGCGCTTCGACCCGGACGGCGACCGCTACCAGCTCACCGAGTCCCATGCCTGGATCGCGGACTTCGGTGTCCGCTACGAACTGGGCGTGGACGGCATCGCGGTCGCGCTGATCGCGCTCACGGCCCTGCTGATCCCGTTCATCATCCTCGCGGGCTGGCACGACGCCGACCCGCTGGAGACCGGCAGCACCCGGTGGCGGCCCACGCAGGGCTTCTTCGCCCTGATCCTCGCCGTCGAGGCGATGGTGATCCTCTCCTTCGAGGCCACCGACGTCTTCCTCTTCTACATCTTCTTCGAAGCCATGCTGATCCCGATGTACTTCCTCATCGGCGGCTTCGGGGACCGTGCCCACGAGCACGGCGAGAAGACGGCGGCGACACAACGGTCGTACGCGGCGGTGAAGTTCCTCCTCTACAACCTGGTCGGCGGCCTGATCATGCTGGCCGCGGTGATCGGCCTGTACGTGGTCGCCGGGAACTTCTCCCTCCAGGAGATCGCCGCCGCCCGCGCCAACGGCTCGCTCGACATGGCGACCAACACCGAACGCTGGCTGTTCCTGGGCTTCTTCTTCGCCTTCGCGGTGAAGGCGCCGCTGTGGCCGCTGCACACCTGGCTGCCCAACGCGATGCAGGAGTCCACCGCCCCGGTCGCCGTACTGATCACGGCGGTCGTCGACAAGGTCGGCACCTTCGCGATGCTCCGCTTCTGCCTCCAGCTGTTCCCGGAGGCCAGCAAGTGGGCGACGCCCGCGATCCTCGTCCTGGCCCTGATCAGCATCATCTACGGGGCGCTGCTCGCGGTCGGCCAGCGGGACATCAAGCGGCTGATCGCCTACGCGTCGATCTCCCACTTCGGCTTCATCATCATGGGCATCTTCGCGATGACCAGCCAGGGCCAGTCCGGTGCGACGCTCTACATGGTCAACCACGGCATCTCGACCGCCGCGCTGATGCTGGTGGCGGGCTTCCTGATCTCCCGGCGCGGCTCGCGGCTCATCGCCGACTACGGCGGAGTGCAGAAGGTCGCTCCGGTGCTGGCCGGCACGTTCCTGATCGGCAGCCTCGCGACCCTCTCCCTGCCGGGACTGGCGCCGTTCGTGAGCGAGTTCCTGGTCCTGGTCGGCACGTTCACGCGCTACCCGGTGATCGGCATCATCGCCACCTTCGGCATCGTCCTCGCCGCGCTCTACACCCTCGTTCTCTACCAGCGGACGATGACCGGGCCGGTGAAACCCGAGGTCAGCGCGATGCCGGACCTCAGGGTGCGTGAACTCGTGGTCGTCGCCCCGCTGGTCGCACTGCTGATCTTCCTGGGCGTCTACCCGAAGCCCGTCACGGACATCGTCAACCCCGCGGTCAAACAGACCATGTCCGACGTACAGAAGAAGGACCCCCAGCCCGAGGTGGAGGCGGCCAAGTGAGCGCAACAGCCGTCCACAGCCTGTGGACAACCGCGGCCGAGCCGATCACCAAGATCGACGCGCCGAAGTTCGAGTACGGACAACTGGCGCCCACGCTGATCGTCGTCGGAGCGGCGATCGTCGGGATCCTCGTCGAGGCGTTCGTACCGCGCACATCGCGTTATTACGTCCAGATGTTCGTGTCCGTCGTCGCGCTCGCGGCCGCCTTCGCCGCGGTCGTCGCCCTCGCGGCCGACGGCTACGGCACGACCAAGGCGCGCATCGCGGCGATGGGCGCGATCGCCGTCGACGGACCGGCCCTCTTCCTCCAGGGCACGATCCTGCTGGCGGCCCTGGTCGGCCTGTTCACCTTCGCCGAGCGGCGGCTCGACCCGGTGGTGCACGGCAACCGGGTCGACTCCTTCGCCGCGCAGCCCGCGTCCGTGCCGGGCAGCGAGAGCGAGAAGGCGGCCGTCAAGGCCGGGTTCACCACCACCGAGGTGTTCCCGCTGCTGCTGTTCGCCGTCGCCGGCATGCTGATCTTCCCGGCGGCCAACGACCTGCTGACGCTCTTCGTGGCGCTGGAGGTCCTCTCGCTCCCGCTGTACCTGCTGTGCGCGCTGGCCCGCCGCAAGCGGCTGATGTCACAGGAGGCGGCGGTCAAGTACTTCCTGCTCGGCGCGTTCGCCTCCGCGTTCACCCTGTTCGGCATCGCCCTGCTGTACGGCTACGCGGGCTCGATGTCGTACGCGACGATCGCGCGGGTCGTCGACGGTACGGTCGCGGACGTCAACCCGGCGCTCGCGGACACCATGGGCAACGACGCGCTGCTGCTGATCGGTGCCGCGCTGGTGGTGATGGGCCTGCTGTTCAAGGTGGGCGCGGTGCCGTTCCACATGTGGACGCCGGACGTGTACCAGGGCGCGCCGACGCCGGTGACCGGATTCATGGCGGCGGCGACGAAGGTGGCGGCGTTCGGCGCGTTGCTGCGGTTGCTGTACGTGGTCCTGCCGGGCCTGCGCTGGGACTGGCGGCCGGTGATGTGGGCCGTGGCGATCGTCACCATGCTGGGCGGTGCGATCGTCGCGATCACGCAGACCGACATCAAGCGGCTGCTGGCGTACTCGTCGATCGCGCACGCCGGGTTCATCCTCGCGGGTGTCATCGCGACCACGCCCGACGGTGTCTCGTCGGTGCTGTTCTACCTGGCCGCGTACTCGTTCGTGACGATCGGCGCCTTCGCGGTGGTCACGCTCGTGCGCGACGCGGGCGGCGAGGCGACGCACCTGTCCAAGTGGGCGGGGCTCGGCCGGCGTTCGCCGCTGGTGGCGGCCGTGTTCGCGGTGTTCCTGCTGGCCTTCGCGGGCATTCCGCTGACCTCCGGCTTCGCCGGGAAGTTCGCCGTGTTCAAGGCGGCGGCGGAGGGCGGGGCCGCCCCGCTCGTCGTGATCGGTGTGATCTCGTCGGCGATCGCGGCGTTCTTCTACATCCGCGTCATCGTGCTGATGTTCTTCAGCGAGCCGCGGCCGGAGGGGCCGACGGTGGCCGTGCCGTCGCCGCTGACGATGACGGCGATCGGGGTCGGTGTGGCGGTCACGCTGGTGCTCGGTGTGGCGCCGCAGTACTTCCTGGATCTGGCGGGGCAGGCGGGGGTGTTCGTGCGCTGACGCTCCGCTTGCTGTGAGACAGCGGCCCGGTTCCCCTCAGGGGGTGCCGGGCCGCTGACATGTGGGTAGTGGCGGTTACTCGCCGCTCTTGCGGCGCGGTTTGATGCCGGTGAGATCCAGATCCACGGGGAACGGGGCGCTGACCTTCATCCGCTCACGGAAGATCCCGGTGCTGGTGTACGCACCTGTGGTGGGCTCCAGCTCGAAGGCGTGCACCGCGGCGAGGCCCTTCTCGTTCTCCACACGCCAGTAGTGGGGGATACCGGCCCGGGCGTACTTCAGCGGCTTGGTCTCGCGGTCCCGGGAGACGGAGTCCGCCGAGACGACCTCGATGGCGAGCAGGACGGACTCCGCCGGATAGCGGGTCTGCTCGGGATCCTCCACCACGTCGCCGCGTACCACGATCACATCCGGCCCGGGGCGGTTCTGGCGGTCGATATCGATGGTGAATTCGCGAATGACCTCGAATTCCGAGGGGGCCAGAGACTGGAGCTGCCATTCGAAGAAACTCACAGCGCGCGAGTGGAACAGGGTCTGCGGACTCACGAAGACCAGGCTCCCGTCGATCAGTTCCGTGTGCGGAGGCAGATTCGGGAGGCGGTCCAGGTCGTCGGCGGTCCAGCCGCCTTCCGGCGGGGTCGGCCAGGTGGGCGTGGACGCCTTCGGTGCGACGCTCATCAGTGCTCCCATGGGACGGAGTCTCGCCGGGTCTTTCAGACTATCGGGCGGAAACGGGCGGGGTCTCCCGCGAACGTGTGAACGACGATCGTGTCCTTGACGCAGGCGTTCGGGGCGGCCTGTGGATAACTCCGGGGCTGTCGGTGCGGGCGCCTATGGTGGACGCAGTGGTCGAGGCGCGACGCACGGGGGACGCAACGATGGGCGCTACGGGCGGGACGGTGTGATGACGGAACTGGACGCGGTGACCGGGAGCGGGACCGGGATCGGTGCGGGCGGCGGCCCCGCCGGGCCCCTCGGCGCCGACGCGAGCGAGGCGGTGGCCGCGCTGCGCCGGGTCTTCGGCTATGAGGCCTTCCGCGGTGAGCAGGAAGCCGTCATCGACCATGTCGTGGCGGGTGGCGACGCTGTCGTGCTCATGCCGACCGGCGGCGGCAAGTCGTTGTGCTACCAGATCCCGTCCCTGGTCAGGCCCGGTACGGGTGTGGTCGTCTCCCCGCTCATCGCCCTCATGCAGGACCAGGTGACCGCGCTGCGGGCCCTGGGCGTGCGGGCCGGGTTCATGAACTCCACGCAGGACTTCGACGAGCGGCGGATGGTCGAGGCCGAGTTCCTCGCCGGCGAGCTGGACCTGCTGTACCTGGCGCCGGAGCGGCTGCGTCTGGAGAACACGCTCGACCTGCTCTCACGCGGGAAGATCTCCGTCTTCGCGATCGACGAGGCGCACTGCGTGTCCCAGTGGGGCCACGACTTCCGGCCGGACTACCTGACGTTGTCGCTGCTCGGGGAGCGCTGGCCGGACGTACCGCGGATCGCGCTCACGGCGACGGCCACGCGGGCGACGCACCAGGAGATCACCGAGCGGCTGAACATGCCGGCGGCCCGGCACTTCGTGGCCAGCTTCGACCGGCCCAACATCCAGTACCGGATCGTGCCGAAGGCGGACCCGAAGAAGCAGCTGCTGAGCTTCCTGCGCGAGGAGCACGCGGGCGACGCGGGCATCGTCTACTGCCTGTCGCGCAATTCGGTCGACAAGACCGCCGAGTTCCTCAGCCGCAACGGCATCGAGGCGGTGCCGTACCACGCGGGGCTGGACGCGGGGACGCGCGCGGCCCACCAGTCCCGCTTCCTGCGGGAGGACGGCCTGGTCGTGGTGGCGACCATCGCCTTCGGCATGGGTATCGACAAGCCGGACGTACGTTTCGTCGCCCACCTCGACCTGCCCAAGTCGGTCGAGGGCTACTACCAGGAGACGGGCCGGGCCGGGCGTGACGGGCTGCCGTCGACGGCCTGGATGGCGTACGGACTGAACGACGTCATACAGCAGCGCAAGCTGATCCAGTCGGGCGAGGGCGACGAGGCGTTCCGGCGGCGGGCCCAGGCCCACCTGGACTCGATGCTGGCGCTGTGCGAGACGGCCCAGTGCCGCCGGGGCCAGCTCCTCGCCTACTTCGGCCAGGACCCGGACCAGCCTGCCTGCGGCAACTGCGACACCTGCCTGACCCCGCCGGAGACCTGGGACGGCACGGTCGCGGCACAGAAGGTGCTCTCGACGGTGGTGCGGCTGCAGCGGGAGCGCGGGCAGAAGTTCGGCGCGGTGCAGATCGTCGACATCCTGCTGGGGAAGCGGACCGGCAAGGTCATCCAGTTCGACCACGACCAGCTGTCGGTGTTCGGCATCGGTGACGATCTGACCGAGGGCGAATGGCGGGGCGTGATCCGGCAGTTGCTGGCCCAGGGGCTGCTCGCGGTGGAGGGCGAGTACGGCACGCTGGTGCTGACCGAGGCGAGCGGGGCGGTGCTGCGGCGGGAGCGGGAGGTGCCGCTGCGCAAGGAGCCGAAGAAGCCGGTGACCTCCCGGTCGGGGTCCTCGTCGTCCTCGGGCCCGGGGCGGGGCGAGCGCAAGGGCAAGACGGTCGCCGCCGAGCTGCCCGAGGAACTGCTGCCGGCCTTCGAGGCGCTGCGCGCCTGGCGGGCCGAGCAGGCTCGCGAGCAGGGCGTCCCGGCGTATGTCATCTTCCACGACGCCACGCTGAGGGAGATCGCCACGGTGTGGCCGGGCTCGGTGCCTGAACTGGGCGGGATCAGCGGCGTGGGGGAGAAGAAGCTCGCGACGTACGGGGAGGGCGTGCTGGAGGTACTCGCGTCGCTGGGCGGGCCGGCAGGCTCCGCTCCCGCGGGCGACTCACCCTCGGCCCAGGCGTCCGGCCGGGCTCCGGCTCGCGCCGCCGCCGGTCAGGACGCGGGGGAGCCGGATCACTGGCCGGAGATGGACGCGGAGCCTGAGCCCGACGACTGGATATAGAGCCGGGCTCCGGCCACGTCATAGGGAGTGGTGAGCCGGGCCGGTCACAACGCCCGTGCCGCGTACGCCCTGACATCCGCGTCGGAGTCCGTCGTGGCCGTGGCGAGGGCCGCGTGGGCCTCCTCGGTGGCGCGGTGCCGGGTCAGGGCCAGCACGGCGGCCTTGCGGACATCGGCGTTGGCGTCCGCGAGGGCCTTGGCGAGGGCGGGGACGGCCGGCGCGGGGTCGGCGACGGACAGGGCTGTTGCCGCTCCGGCCCGCACCTGCCAGGCCTGCTCGGACAGGGCGGCCAGGGCGCGCGCGGTGAGGTGTGCCGGGCAGCCGGTGGCACCCAGTGCTCCGTAGGCCGCTGCGCGGACCAGGGCGTCGGGGTCGTCGAGGAGGCCCGTGAGGGCCGTGGCGATCGCGTCGGCGGCGGGGTCGGCGCTCGACGGGAGGTCATCCGCCAGACGCTCCGCACCCACCGTGGCCAGTCCCTTGGCGATCGCCACCCGGATCTCGCGGGACGGGTCGGTGGCCGCCGCTCGGGCCAGTTCGCCGGCGGCGTCGACCGACACCAGTGCGCGCACGGCCTCGATGCGGACGGCGATATCGGAGTCGGTCAGGGCGTGGGCGAACAGGGCGGTGTCGCCGAGGCGCAGGGCGCGCAGGACGTCCAGTGCGGCGGCGCGGACCACCGGGTCGGGCTCGGCCAGGGCGGCGGCGAGGCCGTCGCGCAGGTCGGGCTCGGGCGGGAGCGTCTCGACGAGCTCGCGCAGTGACGCGGCCGCGGTGGCACGGACCTCGGCGGCGGTGTCGCGCAGGGCGGCGGCGAGGGCGGGGCCGGTCCCCGGCGGCAGCGTCTCGGTGAGCACGGCGACCGCCTCACGCCGGACCGCGGGCACGGGGTCGGTCAGGTAGGGCTGGAGGGCGGCGAGTTCGGGCTCCTCATCGGCGAGCGCGACGAGTTCGAGGAGGCGGGCGGAGGACTGCCCCGGGGTGGGATCGGAGGATTGCTCCAGGGCGGGATCGGAGGACCCGCACCGCTCACCCGGGGTCCCCTCCTGCTCAGCGCCTTCCGCCCCGTCCCGCGCCGCCACCGGTGCCAGATCCCGCGATCCCGCCGTCGCCACGTCCTCGGCGTGGACCTCGCCGAGGAAACGGGACTGGCCGCCGACGGGGGTGAAGCCGTCGACCGGGACGAGATAGGGAGCCACGGGACGGGCCGTGAACTCCATCGCACCAGAGGGGGACTTGTGCAGATCGAGATGGTGGAACCAGGACGCGTCGTCGCGAGCGGGATGGTCGAGGCGGTCGTGGTAGAGACCCCAGCGGGACTCCGTGCGGGCCAGGGAGGACCGCGCGGCCATCTCCGCGCAGTCGCGGATGAAGGTGACCTCCGCGCAGCGCATCAGCTCGTGCGCGGTGCGGGCGCCCATCGCGGCGATGTCGGCGCGCATCCGCTCGAACGCCTCCAGGGCCAGCGACAGCCGGGCACCGGACTTCGGCGGGGCCACGTAGTCGTTCACGAAGCGGCGCAGCTTGTACTCGACCTGGGGCTGCGGCGGGCCGTCGGGGTTGCGCAGCGGGCGGTAGATCAGCTCGTGCGCCTCCCGGAGCTGTTCATCGGGCAACTCCCCTTCGTACGCGGAGTACTGGGACGCGTCCGCGCCGGCCAGGTCGCCGAAGACGAACGCGCCGATCATGTAGTTGTGCGGGACGCAGGCCAGGTCGCCGGCCGCGTACAGGCGGGGGACGGTCGTGCGGGCGTGGTCGTCCACGCGGACGCCGGAGGCGGAGTGGCCGCCGCACAGGCCGATCTCGGAGATGTGCATCTCGACGTCGTGGGTGCGGTAGTCGTGGCCGCGGCCGGAGTGGAAGGTGCCGCGGGTCGGGCGTTCGGTCGAGTGGAGGATCGTCTCCAGGGCGGAGACGGACTCCTCGGGGAGATGGCTCAGCTTCAGGTAGACCGGGCCCCGGTCGGACGCCACCTCCGCCGCGAACTCGGCCATCATCTGGCCGGACCAGTAGTCGGAGTCGACGAAGCGTTCACCGTGCCGGTTGACCTGGTAGCCGCCGAAGGGGTTGGCGACATAGGCGCAGGCGGGCCCGTTGTAGTCCTTGATCAGCGGGTTGATCTGGAAGCACTCGATGCCGGTGAGCTCGGCGCCCGCGTGGTAGGCCATGGCGTAGCCGTCGCCCGCGTTGGTGGGGTTCTCGTAGGTGCCGTAGAGGTAGCCGGAGGCGGGCAGGCCGAGGCGGCCGCAGGCGCCCGTCGCGAGGATCACCGCGCCCGCGCGGACCTGGACGAACCGCCCTGTACGGGTGTTGAAGCCGGCCGCCCCCACGGCCCGCCCCCCGGCCGTGAGCACGCGCACCGGCATCACCCGGTTCTCGATGCGGATCCTCTCCCGCATCTCGCGCCGCCGCAGCTGCCGGTAAAGGACCTTCTTGACGTCCTTGCCCTCCGGCATCGGCAGGACGTAGGAGCCGGAGCGGTGGACCTGGCGGACCGCGTAGTCGCCGTGCTCGTCCTTCTCGAACTTCACTCCGTACGACTCCAGCCGCTGCACCATGGCGAAGCCGCGCGTGGCGGTCCGGCGGACGGTGGACTGGTCGACGATGCCGTCGTTGGCGCGGGTGATCTCGGCGACGTAGTCGTCGGGCTCGGCGCGGCCCGGGATGACCGCGTTGTTGACGCCGTCCATGCCCATGGCGAGCGCGCCGGAGTGCCGGACGTGGGCCTTCTCCAGCAGCAGCACGTTCGCGCCGTGCTCGGCGGCGGTCAGGGCCGCCATGGTGCCGGCGGTGCCGCCGCCGATGACGAGGACGTCGCAGGTCAGTTCCTCGGCGTCGCTCAGGGACGGGACGGCCAGGGGAGTGTCCGCAGGGCGGTTCACGGAGGTGGTCACCGGGGTGCCTTTCACGTACCGAGCGAGGTGAGGACGTCGCGCCGCAGGGCCAGGCGCGCCGGGTCGTCGTGCGCGCCGCGCTCGCGCGGGCGTGGCACGTCCCGTACGGCGACGAGGCCGCCCGCGCCGAGCAGGGCCACGCGGTCGCCGAGGAAGAGCGCCTCGTCCACGTCGTGGGTGACGAAGACGACGGTCGCGCCGGTGCCGTGCAGCACCTCGACCAGCAGGTCCTGCATGCCCGATCGGGTCTGCGCGTCGAGCGCGCCGAACGGCTCGTCCATCAGGACGGCGCGGGGGCGGGCGGCCAGGGCGCGGGCCAGCTGGACGCGCTGGCGCTGGCCACCGGAGACCCGGTGCGGCAACTGCCGTGCCTGCGTGCCGAGCCCGACCCGCTCCAGCCAGGCCTGGGCCTGTTCCCGGCGCTCGGCGCGGGTCACGCCGCGGATGGCGAGGGGGAGTTCGACGTTGGCGCGCAGAGTGCGCCAGGGGAGCAGGGCGTCCTCCTGGAAGACCAGGGCGCGGTCGGCCGAGGGACCGGTCAGCGGGTGCCCGTCCTGGGTGATCTCCCCGGCGAGCGGCGGCAGCAGGCCGGCCAGGGTGCGCAGGAGGGTCGACTTGCCGCAGCCGGAGGGGCCCACGACGGTGAGGATCCCGCCGGGGGCGATGTCCAGGTCGACGCCGTCCAGGGCGGGCGCGCCGGGGCGGCCGAGGGAGGCGCCGGACAGGGTGAGCCGGGTGCCGCGGACCGGCGCGGCGGCGGCTCCGGGCGAGGTGTTCAGGGCGGTGTCAGACGAGGTGCTCATCGCGTGCCTCCTCGGATGCGGGCCCGCCCGTTACGGCGGCGGGGGCGTCCGGCGCGGGTTTCGCGGACCGGACGGGCAGGGCGGACCGGGCGGGCCTGGGCGGCCGGACGCCGGGGACGTACGCGGTGCGGGGCAGCCAGCGGGTGAGGCGGCGGCCGAGCAGTTCCACGGCCGTGGAGGTGACCCAGCCGAGCAAGCCGATGGTGACCATGCCGACGAACACGCCCGGGTAGTCGACGACGGTGTAGTCCTGCCAGGTGCGGTAGCCGACGCCGTACTGGCCGGAGATCATCTCGGCGGAGATCACGCAGATCCAGGACACACCGATACCGACGGACAGGCCGCCGAACACCCCGGGCAGCGCGCCCGGCAGGACGACGGAGCCGAGGATCCGCCACCGGCCGCCGCCCATGGTGCGCACCGCCTCCTCCCACGTGGGGGTCAGCGCGCGCACCGCGTGCCGGGTCGAGACCAGGACCGGGAAGAAGGCGGCGGCACAGGTGATGAAGACGATGCCCTGTTCGTTGGAGGGGAAGAGCAGGATCGCGACGGGGACGAGCGCGATGGCCGGGATCGGGCGGACCACCTCCAGCAGCGGGCCGAGCAGGTCCTCGGCGAGACGCGAGCGGGCCACGAGCACGCCCGTGGCCACGCCCAGGACGGCGGCCAGCAGGAAGCCGGTGAGGATCCGGGTGAGGCTGTCGGTGAGGTCCGTCCAGTAGTCCGGCCCGGACAGCCGGGCGGCGAAGGCCCGGGCCACGTCGGTGACCGTCGGGAACTGCGAGAACCGCAGCCACAGGTCGATGTTCAGGCTGGTCAGCGCCTGCCACAGGCCGAGGGCGGCGGCCAGCGACAGCATGCGGAGCACAGAGCGCCTCACGACGCCCGCTCCAGGGCGTCGGCGTACGGGACGACCCGCGCCCCGCCGTGCCCGGCGACGTAGGCCTGCGCGGTGTCGGGGGCGACGAAGGGCAGCAGCTTGTCGCCGTCGGCCACCCACACGGCCTTGTCGGCGAACCAGAGGGTTCCGGTGGTGGTGTCGGGGACGTAGGCGGCGCGCAGGGCGTCGCGGTGCCCGGCCGCGTAACGCAGCAGCTGAGAGGGGGAGTTGAAGGTGAGGGTCTTCGAGGCGCCCTTGGGCCAGGCCTCGCTCGCGGCCGGTGCGGGCTTCGTGGCGAGACGCCCGGCGTACGCCGTCGGCCCGAGGGCCTTCTTCACGTACTGGTCGTCGACGAAGGAGTCGACGTCCACGTCGCCGGTGAGTTTCGCCGACTTGAGGACCGAGACGTCCTGCTTCAGCGCGGAGACGAGCTGGGGCTTGATCGCCGGGTCGAAGGTGGCGATGCCGTGAGCGCCGTTGTAGAGGTAGACGACCTCGGCGGGCAGCCCCGTCGCCTTCGCGACCTTCTCGGCGGCGTCCACCGGGTGGTCGTTCAGGTAGTCCGTCGCCTCCGCCTGGGCCTTCAGGAACGCCTCCAGCACGGCCGGCCGCTCTTTCGCGAACTCCTCGCGGGAGGTGACGCCGTGGAACGTGGGCAGGTCCAGCCGGGCGCCGTCGTAGATCGCCTTCGCCTTGCCCTGGTAAGTGAGCAGGCCCGGCCAGGCGACGAACTGCGACAGCGCGTTCGTGCTGCCCGCCGCGAGGGCGGAGGCGCCGACGGAGGGCTGCTGGTTGAGTTTCTCGATGCCGCTGTCCGGGTCGATGCCGGCGCGCTGGAGGGCCCGTACGAGGGTGCCGTCGGCGGCCGAGCCGACGCTCGTGGAGACCTTCTTGCCCTTCAGGTCCTTCAGCGAGCCCAGCTTCGAACCGGGCGCGGTGACGATGGTGTTGAGGCCGCCGCGCAGGTTGTAGCCGGTGACCGAGACCAGCCGGGTCGGGCTGTTCAGCTGCTTGCCGCGGGCCGCGTTGATGAGCAGCGGGAAGTCGCCCATCGAGCCGATGTCGATCTTCCCGGCGGTCATCTGGGCGGTGATGGGTGCGCCGGTGGCGTAGTCCTGCCAGTCCACCTTGTACCGGACGCCGTCGTGCAGGGAGTTCAGCTGCTTCTCGAAGGAGCCGAGGGAGCGCAGGAGGGTGCCCGCCGTGACGGTGTTGATCGTCCTGGACTGGTAGCCGACGGTGACGGTGACCGTGGAGCCGCTGCCGGCCTCGGCGTCACCGCCGCAGGCGCTGAGCGGGAGCAGGAGGACGACGGCGGATATCGCGACTGCTGTGCGTTTCATGGCGGTTCGGGCCTCTCACCGGAGCAGATAGGGCATGTTGACCGTGACGGCTCCGGTGGGGCAGCGGGCCGCGCACGGGCCGCAGTACCAGCACTCGTCGACATGCATGTACGCCTTGCCGTTGCGCTCGTCGATGGCGAGGGAGTCCAGCGGGCACATGTCCACGCAGAGCGTGCAGCCGTCGATGCACTTCGACTCGTCGATGGTCACGGGCACGTCGGCCCGCTGGGGCGCCAAGGGCATGGCTGTCTCCAGGAGTGTGCGCGAACGGGTGGGTCAGACGGACCGGTGCAGCAGGCCGCTCATGGTGATGCGGTCGCCGCGGAACCGGATGAACTCCAGGTCGACCGGGCGGCCGTCCGCGAGGTGGGTGAGGCGTTCCAGCATGAGGACGGCGGCACCGCGCGGGGCCTCGAGCACGGCGGCCGAGTGGGTGTCCGCGCTGACCGCTTCCAGGGTGATCTCGGCGTGGCCGAGGGGCCGGCCGGTGACGGCTTCCAGGAGGCGGAAGACGTCGGTGTTCTCCAGGTCGGCGCCGAGCAGTTCGGTGCCGATGTCGAGGGGGATGTAGGTGAGGTCGAGGGACAGGGGGAGGCCGTTCAGGCGGCGCAGGCGTTCGATGTAGAGGACGTCGGTGCCGGGCGCGAGGTGGAGGCGTCCGGCGACGGGCGCGGGTGCCGGGGCGGGGCCCATGGTGCGGACCTCGTTGGTGACCCGGCCGTGTTCGCGGAGGGTTTCCGCGAGACCCATCAGACGGTCGAGGCCGTGGGGGTACTTCTGGGCCACGACCACGGTGCCGACGCCGGGCCGGCGTGCCACGAGGCCCTCGGCCCGCAGCAGGTCGAGCGCCTCGCGGACCGTGTTGCGGCTGGTGCCGTAGTCGGTGGCGAGGGCCGACTCGTGGGGGAGGGTGCCGTCGGGGAAGGCGTCCGTGAGCAGTTGCCGGCGGAGCAGGTCGGCCAGTTGCCGGGCCCGGTCGGCGCGCATCCGGCGCCGCGCGCGGTGGGCGGCGACGGTGGTCGCGGCTCCCTGGCCGGCGTGGTCTCGGATGCGGTCGCTGGGCATGGCTCGGACCATACCTACCCGATAGGAAAAGTGGTGTTGCGGGAATGTTGCGCCATCGGGAGCGCGACCGGGTGGGCTGCTGAGCTGGACTTCCGGCGTGCAGATCAGGAGATCCGCCACCGGCCGCCGCCCCGGTACGGCTACGACAGGGCGGTCAGACCCGGCGCGAACACGATGAGCAGGGGCAGCAGCGGCACCAGCGCGGCCGTGGTGGTCGTCAGGGCGCGGTGCCGGCGGCCCAGCCGGGGCGGCGGTTCCAGGAGTCGGTCGACCCGCTCGCCCAGCAGGCGGTGGCTGGAGGCGCAGGACAGGACGCCGCGGTGCTGGTTGAGCTCGATCAGGGCCAGGGCCGTGGTCAGGTGGCCGCAGCGGCGGGACGCCGTGTCGTCGGCGGCCAGTTCGACCAGGCGGTGCGTCTGGTCGCAGAAGTGGGCGAACAGCGGGATGCGGGGGAAACCGGTGGCCAGGGCGGTGGACAGGTGCAGCAGCCAGTCGTGGCGGGCACGGGCGTGCCCGCGCTCGTGGGTGAGGACGGCGTCGAGCTGGTGGTCCGTGAGGCGGTGCAGGGCGCCCGTGGTGACGATCAGCTGGGGCGGGTTGCCGGGCATCCACCAGGCGTCGGGGTATTCGTCCTCCAGGACCAGGAGGGGGCCGCGGGCGGCGGGCAGTCCGGCCGGCAGGTCGGGGGCGCGTTCGCGGAGGTGTGCGCGGGCCTGGGCACGGCGCCGGCGCGCCTCGACGAGTTCCCGCGCGAGCATCGCGGTCGTCCAGGCGGCACCGCAGGCCAGCAGCAGGGTGAGGGCGGCGGCCCCCGGCGGGGCGGTGGACAGGTCGTACGCGGCCGTCACCGCGGGCGGGGCCGGGGCGAAGAGCTGGGCGCGGACCGTGCCGAAGACGGCGGCTGCGCCCAGGGCGAGTGCCGTCACGCAGCACAGCAGGACGGTGGCGACCAGGCACTGCCACACCCACAGCGCGACCACCGGTTCCCGCTCGGGCCAGTCGGCCCGGGTCAGCGCACGGGGAACGGGTACGGCGGCCGTCACGGCGACAACGCTCAGCAGGAGCAGGCAGACGGTCATGGCCACGGGCTCCGGTTGGTCGGAAGAGGGGCGGCTACGGGTCGTGCGGGGTAGGGCGGCTGCCGAACGCACCGGTGACGCGGCTCACGTGCACACCGGCGAGCGCCCCGAACGTGCCGTGCACCGCGCACGTGCGGGCACACCGCCCGAGCCCAGTATGACGGTGCCGGGCGGTGTGAGTCAGGAGTCGAGCGGCATCACAGGCGCCGGGAGGGGCGACTGTCGGCCAGACCCGGGCCGCTGTCGGCCAGATCCGGGCGGCCCCGCGGGCGCACGGCGGGATGTCGCGCACGCCCCTTGGAGCGCCGTCAGGCCGGCACCACCCGCCCCGTCACCTCGCCCAGCCCCACCCGCACCCCGTCCGGCCCCGGGGCCCAGGCGGACAGGGTCACCACATCGCCGTCCTCCAGGAACGTCCGCTTGCCGTCGGGCAGTTCAAGCGGGTCGCGGCCGTTCCAGGTCAGTTCGAGGAGGGAGCCGCGTTCGCGGTCCGCCGGGCCGCTGACCGTGCCCGAGCCGTAGAGGTCGCCGGTGCGCAGGGAGGCGCCGTTGACGGTCATGTGGGCCAGTTGCTGGGCGGCCGTCCAGTACATGGTGGAGAAGGGCGGCTCGGAGACGACGTGGCCGTTGACGGCGACGCTGATCCGCAGGTCGTAGCCGCCGGGTTCCTCGTCGCTGTCGTCCAGGTAGGGCAGCAGCTCGTGCGTCCGCTCCGGCGGGGCCACCCGGGCCTCCTCCAGGGCGTCCAGCGGGGTGATCCAGGCCGACACCGACGTGGCGAAGGACTTGCCGAGGAACGGGCCGAGCGGGACGTACTCCCAGGCCTGGATGTCACGCGCGGACCAGTCGTTGAGGAGGCAGAGGCCGAAGACGTGCTCGCGGAAGCCGTCGAGGGACACCGGCGCGCCCATCCGGGACGGCACGCCGACCACGAAGCCGACCTCCGCCTCGATGTCCAGGCGCACGGACGGGCCGAAGACCGGAGCCGGGTCCGCCGGCGCCTTGCGCTGGCCGGAGGGGCGTACGACGTCCGTGCCCGAGACGACGACCGTGCCGGAGCGGCCGTGGTAGCCGATCGGCAGGTGCTTCCAGTTGGGAGTCAGGGAGTCCTCGGCGTCGGGGCGGAAGATCCGGCCGACGTTCCGGGCGTGGTTCTCGGACGCGTAGAAGTCGACGTAGTCCGCGACCTCGAAGGGGAGGTGCAGCGTCACCGAGGACAGGGGGTGGAACATCGGTGCGACGGTCTCGCGGTGGGACGGCACGGTCACCCACGCCGTCAGCGCCCGGCGGACGTCCGACCAGGCCGTGCGGCCCGCGGCCAGCAGCGCGTTGAGGGTCGGCCGCGCGAGCAGGGAGGCGTACGGGGAGCCGAGGGCGTGGGCCGCCGCGCCGGCGTCCAGGACGTGGTCGCCGAGCCGGACGCCCACGGTCCGGTGGGAGGAGCCGGGGAGGGAGAACACGCCGTACGGCAGGTTGTGCGGGCCGAAGGGGTCACCCTCGGGGACATCGAAGGGGGGCATCGGGTGCTGCCTCGCTTTCGGGTGTGCCGTGTCGTCGCCACGTGTTCGTGGTCCTGCCACACGTTACGGGTGGCACACCCGTCCTGGGCAGTGTCCGAGGAGGCGGATACGGGCGAACGGGGCAGGTGGGCGCGGGTGGGACCGGGCGGTGCGGCTCGGGCGCGGCGGACGGGACGGCACATCCGTACGAGCCGGAAGTTATCCACAGGACGCGACGCAATCTTGACGGAGCGGTGCGAACGGGGCGACTCTGGGCGGGTGCCGGAAGGCCTCGGGGAGGGGGCGTTCCGATGGCACACCAGGGGGGC
Organism: Streptomyces sp. NPDC050416; assembly: GCF_044458845.1. Classification (NCBI taxonomy): domain Bacteria; kingdom Bacillati; phylum Actinomycetota; class Actinomycetes; order Kitasatosporales; family Streptomycetaceae; genus Streptomyces; species Streptomyces sp. NPDC050416. The sequence goes on along the minus strand of NZ_JBITII010000002.1, from coordinate 785,299 downwards.
GGATGGCCATTGGGGAGGCCGGTCCGGGCTCGGTGCGGCATGGCGTGCAGCCGAAGCGGCTGGAAGAGGCCATGCGCGTGCGGCTCGGCCGGGAATGCGTGTATGTACCGTCGTGCCGTTTCGGGCTGTACGTGGCGCTGCGCCACTGGTGCCCGCCCGGCGGACGGGTGCTGATGTCACCGGTCAACGACGACGTGATCTTCTTCGTCGTGCTCGCGGCCGGACTGCGACCGGTGCAGGCGCCGTTGAACCCGCTCGACGCGTCCATCGACATCGATGCCGTGCCGGACGAGACGTGGAGATCGGTGTCCGCCGTGCTCACGACGAACCTGTACGGGAACCCTGACCCGGCACCGGGTCTCAGGCAGAAGTGCGACGCGCTGGGGATCCCGCTGTTCGAGGACGCGGCGCACGCCATCGGCAGCCGGGTGGGGGACCGGCCGGTCGGGGCGTGGGGCGAGGCCTCCGCGTTCAGCCTGTCCAAGCACGTCGGGGCCAAGGCCGGGGGCATGCTCTCCCTGGCCGACCCGGGGCTGCGGGACGCGGTGGAGAAGACCTGCGCGGAGCTGCTCACGCCGCGCCGGCCGGGCTCCGAACTGGCCTATGCGATCCGGCCGTACGCGGAGGCGACGGTGCGCGGGCTGCGGCTGCGGCGCGCCGCCTGGGCCGCGATCCGGCTGCTGGGGCTGGCGGACCGCGAGGAGATCCGGATGCCGCTGCGCCCGGACGAACTCGCGCGGGCCGCCCGCCATGCGCCCGGGCTCGACGCCCACCACCCCTGGGTTCGCGTCGACATGCACGACTACCGCCAGGAGTCCGGCCGGCTGCGCCTGCGGCGCGTCGGGCACAAGCTCGACCGGCTGGACGAGGTGCTGGACGCCTGCCGGGCGGGCACCGAACTGCTGCTGTCCACACCCTGGGCCAGGCCCCGTGACGGGCACGGCACCCAGCCGCTGTTCCGCGTCCCGCTGTTCGTGGCGGACCGCGACGCGGCGATCGCGGCACTGGCACGGCGGGGCATCGTCGTCGGCTACCTCTACGACCCGCCGCTGGACGACTACGCCGGCGAGAGGTTCACCGACCTCTCACCCGCCCCGGAGGCGGCCCGCTGGTTCGCGCGGCACGCGCTGCCCGTGGACCCGCTGCGGGCCCGGACGGTCGTGGAGGTGCTGGAGCGGTCCGGGGCACGGCCGGCCGGGGCACCGGGAGAACCACCCCGCGGCAGGCCGGCACCGGGAGGGCTGGGTCAGTCCCGTGGCTGAGATCCAGGTGCACGAGCCCGCCACCACGCGCGCCGACGGCGGCGGACCGAAGCCTGCCGCCGACGAGCACACGCACGACTCGCTGTTCAAGAACGCCTACTTCCTCATGCTCAGCACCGGCGTGTCCGCCGTCCTGGGCCTGGGCTTCTGGCTGGTGGCCGCCCGCTACTACTCAGAGGAGGCCGTCGGCCAGGGCTCCGCCGCCATCGCGGCGATGCGGCTGCTCGCCAGCATCACGGCGACGACGATGATCGGCGCCGTCGTACGTTTCGTCCCGCGCGCGGGCCGGGAGACCGGGCGCCTGGTGTGGGGCATGTATGCGGCCAGTTCGCTGGTCGTGGCGCTCGCCGCCGCGGTCTTCCTGCTCACGATCGACGCGTGGGGAGCGTCGTACGCCCCGCTGGGCACGCCCATGGCGGGCGCGGTGTTCGTCGCGGCGTCCGTGGCCTGGGCGCTGCTCACACTGCAGGACGGGGTGCTCACCGGACTGCGCAAGGCGGAGTGGGTGCCGGCCGGGAACGCGGTGTTCTCGGTCGGGAAGCTGGCCCTGCTGGCCGTCTTCGCCGGCACGCTGCCCGTCCTCGGCATCTTCGTCTCCTGGGCGGTGGCGATCGCGTTCTCCACCCTGCCGCTGGGCTGGCTGATCTTCCGCCGGCTCATCCCGCGCCAGGCCGAACTCGACCGCGACAAAGAGCCTCCGAAACTCCGCGACATGGGCCGCTTCCTGGCCGGGGACTCGCTGGGCGCGCTGTTCAGCCTGGCGATGATCAACCTGCTGCCGGTGATGGTCGCGGTCCGCTTCAGCGCCGCGGAGAACGGCTACTTCTACGTGGCGTACACCGTCGGCGGCACGATGGAGTTCATGGCCATCAACATGGCCTCGTCCCTCACCGCGCACGCCTCACACGACCCCCGGCAGCTCGCCGACGGCGTCCGGGGCGCCCTGCGGCGCATGACGCTGCTGCTGGTCCCGGTCGTGCTGGTGCTGGTCCTCTTCGCCCCGTACATCCTCACGCCGTTCAGCCCGGACTACGCCGAGCACGGCTCGACCGTGCTGCGGCTGCTCGCCCTCGGCGCGCTGCCGCGGGTCGTGGTGGAGCTGTACATCGGGGTACTGCGCGTGCAGGGGCGCACGGGTGTGCTCGCCGCGCTCCAAGGCGCCATGTGCGCCCTGGTGCTGGGCAGCGCGGCCGTGCTGTTCACCCCGGCCGGGATCGCGGGCGCCGGCTGGGCGGTGCTGCTGAGCATGACGCTGATCGCCGTCGTCTCCACGGTCGGGCTGCGAGCGGCACTGCGGCACAACGAGAGCGCGCCCGCGGCCCGTACGCCCGCCGACTCCTCCTACGGCACGCGCTGGGCGAAGCTGAACGCCACCGCCGGGTACGGCACGACCTGGGCCCGCCGGGCCGCCTACCAGCCCCCGGACGGCGACCAGGACACGGTCACGCTGTTCATAGGGCGCCCCGGATACGAACGGGAGGCGCTCCAGGCGGACACGCTGGCGCTGATCGTGCGGCCGGAAGGGCCGACCAGGGAACCACCGCGCCAGGAGTCCGCGGAACCGGACCAGGAGCCGCAGGAGCGGCGGCTGAGAGGCGCCCTGTGGAGCCTGCTCGGCGTCGCCACCATCTTCTTCTGGGCGCCGTTGCGCGATCTGCCCTGGCTCGACCACGCCACCGAAGAGGCGCTGACAGGGCGCCAGTTGCTGGAGGGCCTGCCGCTGCCGTCGCTCACCGCGGGAGGCCTGCTGCTCGTGGTGTTCGCCGCCGCCGTGACGCTGTGCGCCCGGCGCGACCCGTGGTTGCCCGGTACGACGCTGTGTGCCGCCCTGCTCGCCCTGTACGCCGCACCGGCCGCCCTCGGGCGGGAACCGCGGCCGGTGGACGGGGCGTTGTATGTGAAGACGGCCGGCTTCCTCGCGGACGCGGTCGGGCTCGACGGGCCCGAGCCGCTGCTTCGCTGGGCGCCGCCGGTCTGCCAGCTGCTGTGTCTCGTGCCTCTGTGGCTGCTGCTCGCGAGCGCGGGCGGACGGCTGCCGTGGCCGGGGCGCTGGGGGGTTCTGTATCTCGTCGCGGTCGGCGGCTGGGTATGGCGTGAGGCGCTCGCACCGGTCGCGCCGCCCCTGCTCGCCGTACTCGTCGCACTCGTCCTGCTTCTGCCGCTCTGCCGCCGTGCCGCGTCGGCCCTGGGGCGAGGGCTCTTCTGATGGATCTCCGCAGCGTCACGACGCCCGGCACGCACTCCCCCACTCTCGGTTTCGCTCGAGCGGGGGCACCCCCATGCACCGCACGCCGATCGCACGCACCGAACGCCGCTCCTTCTCCTGCGGATATCCATCAGAAGGGCCCTACCGCACCGCAGAAGTCCGAACGGCCGACCCAGCGCCTGATCAAGCCCAAGAGCCGAACAGGGCCCGAAGAGAGCCGAACAGAGCCGAACCGCCAGGGGGAAACCACCGTGCGTCCGCCAGTCACTCCGAGGGAGAGATCCACGCCAGAACCCACACCGGCAGGGGACGGCGCGAGCACCCCCGGCGGCAGCCCCGAGACCGCCGGCCAGTCCTCCGGTTCCTCGTCCTCGGAGTCGTCGAGCCCGGCCCACGAGCCCGTGACGGACCTGTCCGACCTGCCCCCCGCCTGGTCCGGGCGGCGCGCCCTGGCCTGGCCCGGCGTTCCGCTGCTCGTCGCGCTCGCCCTGTGGGCGTACGCCGTGCGGCACACCGACGTCTCGCGGCTCGACGACTACGGGCTGGTCACGGCGCTGCACCCGGCCTTCTGGGCCGGCCTCGCGGTGCTCACCACCGGCTTCTGGTTCACGGTCCGCGATCCGCGCCGGCCGGGCGCCTGGGCGTTGGCGTACGTCCTCGGGCTGCTGGTGATGGAGCGGGTCACGCAGGCCGTGGTCTACCCGACCCCGCTGTACGCGTGGGCGTGGAAGCACGAGGCGGTCATCGACCACCTGCTGACGGCGGGCGGTCTGCAGACGGCCGACCAGGTCGGCGACATGGCGGTGTACGACCAGTGGCCCGGCTTCTTCGCCGCACAGGCCGCCCTGATGCGGCTGCTGGGCGTGGAGTCGGCGGCGATGTTCATGGCCTGGTGGCCCCTGGTCTCCAGCCTGATGCTGCTGCTCCCGCTGCTGCTGATCTACCGCACCTTCACGGAGGACCGGCGGCTGATCTGGACCGCGGTCTGGCTCTTCTGCGTCGCCAACTGGGTCGGGCAGGACTACTTCTCCCCCCAGTCCGTGGCCTACGCGCTGCATGTCGGCGTCCTGGCCCTGGTCCTGCGCCGTTTCGGCCGGTCCGCCGTGCGGGGCGGGCGGCCCCGGCAGGCCGTGTGGACGGTGATGCTCGTCGTCATGGTCGTGGCGATCGTCATCTCCCACCAGCTCACACCGGGCATGCTGGTCGTCTGCCTGCTCGCCCTGTGCCTGAGCCGCCGCTACCGCGACTGGGTCCCGGTGGTCACGACCGTCGTGATCTTCCTGGCCTGGTGCCTCACGGCCGCGCTGCCCTTCCTGTCCGCGGCGATGCCGGACATGATCCGCTCCGTCGGCGACATCGGAGCCAACGTGGAGACGGGGTACGGCGCCACCCCGACCGGCACCGGAGCGATCGCCACCTCCTGGGCCGCCCGGCTGCTGTCCGCCTCCGTCCTGCTGCTCGCGGCCGTCGGCGTCCTGCGCCAGAGGGTGCTGCGGCACCGGGCCCGGCCCCTGCTGCTGCTCGCGGCGGCCCCGCTGCCGATGTTCGCGGCGAGCAGCTACGGCAGCGAGATGATCTTCCGGGTGCTGCTGTTCATGCTGCCCGGAGCGGCGTTCTTCGCCGCCGCCGCGCTGCTGCCCAAGGTCGGCACGCTGGCCGCCGACGCCGTCGCGAAGGAGGCCGGCAGCAGGCAGGCCGCCCCCGTGCAAGCCCGCAGGCGAGGGCTCGGCACGTGGGTGGGGCTGGCCGCACTGCTCGGCGGGACGCTGGCGTTCGTCCCGGCCTACTCGGGCAAGGACCGGATCAACTACTTCCCGCCGCAGGAAGTGGCCCTCGTACGGCAGCTCTTCGACCAGGCGCCCGACGGCTCGCTCGTCGTGGCCGCCAACCGCAACTACCCGCTCGCGTACGCCTCCTACTGGAGCGTCGACCACTACTGGTTCCTCGACGACGCCCGCAGCCACGTCGACCGGATCGTCGAGAACCCGGCCGGCACCCTCGCCAGTGACATGGCCGGCGTGGAGCGGCCGGCCCGGGCCTACTTCCTGCTCACCCAGGGGCAGTCGGCCAACTCCGAGATGAACGGACAGCTCGACGAGGCGCAGCTGGACCGCATCCAGAAGTCCGTCGCCGCCTCACCACGCTTCCAGCTCGTGGCGGAGAACAGCGCCGGGTGGCTCTACGTACTGAAACAGGCCCAAGGAGCGGAGCGATGACACCGCAGGAGCTCGTGGCCCGGATGCTGCCGCCGTTCAGTGGCTGGCTCGCGCTCGCCGCCCTCGCGCTGCCCGGCGGATCGCCGCTGCGGGGCGCCGCCGTCGCCCTCTTCCTGGCGGCGGGCCCGGGCGCGGCCATGGTCAGAGTCTGCGCTCCCGCGCTTGGGGAGCCGCCCGCAGAAGGCCCCGTCGAGCGCCGCGACCCGGACTTCGCCCGCCATTCCGACCTGCTGGAGCGGCTGATGCTGGTGCTCTTCGTGAGCATCGGCGCCGTGATGCTCGTCGCGACCGTCCTGATCGCCACGCACGCCTTCAGCGCGCAGCGGGTGCTGCTGACGTTGACGCTGCTGACCACCGTCGCCGCGTTCTGTCCGCCGCTGCGCGCCTCCCCGCCGCCGAGGACGACACCGAGGACACCGAAGGGTTCTGCTCAGTGAGGTTCAACCGTCCCCACCGTCCCTTTCGCCGCACGCCGGCCCCGACCCCGACCCCGACCGGACAGCACCGCAGGAGGCCACAGCCGCACCAGGAGAAGCCGTCCGCCGGCCCGTTCACATCGGGCCGGCGCCGACTGCTGATCACGTCCGCGACGGTCGTCAGCGCGGTCCTGGTCGGCGTACTCGCCCTCCGGAACGCCTCCGGACCGGATGAGAGCGGAGCCGCCGGTTCCCCGGCGGACTGCCGCCCCACGGCCCTCCTGGAACCGCCCTGCGGCGCCTGGTTCGGGGCGTTCGTGCCCCACGAGCGGGACGACCTGCCGGAGAAGGTGCGCGCCTACGAGAAGCGCGTCGGCCGCGAGCTCGACATCGTGTACACGTACCACGACATGTCCCTGCCCCAAGGCACGCGCCGGGAGGGCCAGTTACTCACCCCGGAGGAGCGGCGCGTCGGTGAGGACCGCCTGCTGCTGCTGTCCTGGGAGAGCAAGTGGTGGGGCGGCACGAAGGAGCAGCAGCCGACCTGGAAGCAGATCGCCTCCGGTGAGCTGGACAGGACCGTCATCGACGTCCAGGCCGAGCGCGTCAAGGACTACGGCAAGAAGGTGTTCCTCTCCTTCGACCTGGAGATGGACACCCGCACCCCGGCCAACGGCACCCCCGCCGAGTACGTGAAGGCGTACCGGCACATCCACGACCGGTTCCGCGCCCTGGGCGTCGACAACGTGGTGTGGACGTGGATCACGACCGGCTACCTCGACCACGCGGACGAGATGAAGGCGATGTATCCCGGCGACGAGTACGTCGACTGGATCGGCTACAACCAGTACAACTACTACCGCTGCCACAACACGGGCTGGCGCACCTTCGCGCAGACGCAGCACTCCGTGCACGACTGGATCCGTGACAACATCTCCGACGACAAGCCGTTGATGCTCTCCGAGTTCGGCACCGCCGCGGACCCGTCCCGCCCGCAGCGGCAGGCCGAGTGGTACGTGCAGGTGCCCGGGGTGCTGAAGGGCCTGGACGGCGTGAAGGCGGCCCTCCAGTGGAACTACCGCGACCCCGGACCGCACTGCGACCTGGCCCTGGCGAACGACGCGGCCTGGGACAGCCTGCGCGAGGCGGTCGCCGACCCCTACTTCAACCAGCCGCTCAAGTAACCCGGGCAGGGATCAGCCCGCGAACTCGGGCCCGTGCAGCACCGCGCGGGCCCGCCGGTACCACCGCCACGCGATCGTCTTCGGCCCGTCCCGGTAGGGCGCGACCCGGGCGCCCGCACCCGCCAGCCAGGCCTCGACGTCGGCGACGGTGTGGGTGCGCCGGACGATGAGCCGGGCGATGCGGTAGCGCTCGTCGCGGTCGGAGCTGAGCGCGTGCCGCACGGCGGTCGCCGTCTCGTAGCCGGCCCGGGCCGACATCGCCCGCACACGCGGGCTGTTGTAGCCGTGCGGATAGGCGAGGTGGCGGATCTCGTGCCCGAGGGCGTCCTCCAGCACGGCCTTCGACGAGCGCAGTTCGTACGCCAGGTGCTCGCGGGACAGGGTGTCGAGCTGCGCGTGCGTGACCGTGTGGCTGCCGATCTCCATGCCGTAACGTTCCAGCTCCGCCGCCCGGTCCAGGGTCATCATCGGCGCGGGCGGCAGCAGACTGCGGCCGCCCGGGGCGATGGCGCCGGTGGTGAGATAGGCGGTGGCGGGCAGCGCCCGCTCGGCCAGCGCCTCGGCGGTGGGGCCGGGCAGATCGGCGAAGCCGTCGTCGAAGGTGAGCAGCACGGGCCGGGGCGGCAGGGGCGCACGCCCGGCCAGATGGTCGGCGACCGCGCTGATCGTGACGGGGGTGCGGCCGCTGCGGACCACGGCGTCGAGATGCGCGGCGAACTGCTTCGGCGTGACCGTGAACTCGGCGATCCAGGCAGGCGGATCGTCCATCACGGAGTGGTACAGGAAGACCGGGACGGCCGGGGAGCCGGCCGCACCCGGTGCCGATATCGGCCCCTCACCCTTCTGCGCACCCCGCTCCGTCCGGCCTCTGCCATCTCCCTGGCCCTCGTCCCGCGTACGTGCCGACGTCCTCATCTCGCCCCCTCACCACGCGCCCGCAGCGCCCGCCGCGCGCGCAGATAGCCGACAGGCCCGTACACCATCCCCCGGCGCTGCAACCGCGACAGCCGCCGCGGCCAGGGATGCGTCCGCGTGTCGTGGTCGCCCGGCGCCCCGCCGCCCTCCGTCTCGCGTACGGCGGTCAGCGCGCGGGCGTGGGCGAGGCCCCGGGGCAGTCTCGCGAGGAACGAGGGCAGCAGCGCGGGGCGGTTCACGAGCACCGCGGTGAGATACGCGGTGAGCCCGGCACCGTAGCCGTACGCCTGCGACTCCAAGTCCTGCCAGGTCTCCCGGTGGTGGTGCCACACCAGTGCGGACGGGGTGTAGCGCAGCCGGTGGCCTTCGGCGAGGACGCGGACGAAGCCGTAGAGGTCGTCGCCGCCCCGGGCGGCCGTGCCGGCACCGGTGGCCGGGTCGAAACCGCCGACGGAACGCAGGACGGCCGTCCGGAAGGCCATGTTCGCACCGGAGCCGAACCGCCCCGCCGTGAACGGGAACAGCGGCTCGTCACCCGGTGGCCGCGCCGGGTCGTACGTCCTTGGAGTGAAGCCTTTCGCGAAGCCGCCGTGGCTCTCCAGCAGCACCTGGGCCGGGGTGGTCAGCCGCGCGGGCAGGATCAGCCCGGTGCCGCACCCCAGTCCGGGGTCGGCGGCGAAGGGCGCGGTCAGTTCGGTCAGCCAGCGTGGATCGGCGACCACGTCGTCGTCCGTGAAGGCGACGACCTCGCCGCGCGCGGCCGCGAGACCCGTGTTGTGCGCGACCGCGAGGCCGGGCACCCGCTCGCAGACGTACCGCACGCGCTCGGCGTACTTCCGCTCGATGAGCTCCCGCGTCTCGCTCGTCACCGGAGCGTTGTCCACGACGACGATCTCGAACCGCGGATGGTCCTGCGCCAGCAGCGAGTCCAGCGCCCGGGCCAGCTGCCCGGCCCGCTCCCGGGTGGCGACGACGACACTCGTGTACGGCAGCTCACCGGCCTCAGGAGCCTGCCGCGCCTTCTCCGGCTCCGCGAGCACGGTCTTCACCCGCTCTGCGAGCAAGACCTTCGCCCGCTCCGCGAGCACCGCCCTCGGGTCCGCCCCCTCCGGCACCCGCCCGAGCAGCGTCCCCACGGGCCGCCCGACCCGTCTGACCAGCACGAACACCTCGCCGTGCGTCACCGGCGGGCTCCCCGGGCCCGGTCTGAGCACCGCCTCGTCACCGTCGAGGTCCAGCTCGGCGACCTGTACCGCCTCGATGTCCAGGAACCGCCGTATCTCCTCCTGCGCATGTCCCGAACGGGCCATGGGCCCCTCCCCCCTCGTCGTCAGGATCGTCGTCAGGTACGGCGCAGCCGGGCCGCGCCCTTCAGGGTCCGCGCGGCCAGCGCCGCGAGCCGTGGCCTGCCGCGGACGAAGCTGTGCGCGCGGCGCGCCGGCTCGCGGCTCAGCCAGTGCAGTGCCGCGCCCGCCCCCGGTCGCGTCACCGCACCCTCGTACACGGGCAGTTCGCCCGTCTTCAGCGCGTCCTTGTACTCGGCCGCGCCCCGTCCCAGGTCGAGCATGCCGATGCCTTCGGCGGCCGCCGCCTCGGCCATGCGCAGGTGCAGCACCAGACCCGGCGAGTACTTCGCGAACTCCGGGTCGTAGGCCGGGAACCAGCAGGCCAGGACCGATGCCGAGCGCAGTCCGAAGTGCGCGGCCAGCGGGCGCCGGCCGGCGTACAGCACGGACAGCGTGCCGCTGCACTCGGGCGCCCGGGTCTCGGCCAGCCGCCCCACGAGCCGGGTGATCCACTCCCGGGCGAACCGGTCCCGGCGGCCCGTCCTGCGGTACTGCGCCGACTTCCACTCCATGAGCGTGCGCAGCGCGGCCGGCTCGCGTTCGTCGAAGACGAACCGCAGCTCGCCGACCTGCCGGCCCAGCCTGCGCTCCTTGGCCAGGGTGGTCTTCAGGAACTTAGGCGACTGGGCGCGCAGCACCGACTCGTACGTCTCGTAGCCCTTCTCCACGTCGATGACGTAGGTGGCGTGCTCCTCGGCCGCGTACCGGACGAACAGCCGCTGCTCGGCCTCCAGGTTGTCGAAGGCGAAGCTCGACAGCGAGCAGGCCCGCAGCAGTTCGCCTGTGTCCAGACGCAGGCCGGGCCGCAGGATCGCGCCCTGCGCGTCCGAGACGCCCAGGCCGATCGCCCGTCCTTGCCCCAACGGGCCCCGTTCATGGGGCAGGAAGCCGGCCGGCTCCAGCCCCTCGTACACCACCGCTACCCGCGCCTGCGGCTTCACCAGGCCGACGGCTTCGGTGAACTCCGGTTCCATGAAGGGGTTGCGCGGTGTCTCCGACGCCGCGCGCAGCGCGCGCCAGCGCTCCTTCTCCCCCTCGCCGAGCTCCCCGGGCACACCCACACGAACACGCCCACTGCTCAACCCGACCCCCCGATCAAGTCCCCCTGGACACTTGGAAGGTACCGCCCGAGACGGCCTCGACGGTAGGTAGCGGACCATGTTGTTGCCAACTGGTGCAGAGGCCTTCAACCGGGCAATCGGCGTGCGCCGTGCGATGAAACGAAGGGGCGCGTTGTCCGTATTCTCTGATCATGGCCGCACCCCTCGCGTATTCACTCATCGCCACCGACCTGGACGGGACGCTGCTGCGCGGCGACGACACCCTGTCCGACCGGTCCCTCGCCGCGCTCACGCGGGTGGTGGACGCCGGTGCCCGGCACCTCGTGGTGACGGGCCGGCCGGCGCCGAGAGTGCGGCCGCTCCTGGACGACCTCGGCTGTACGGGGCTCGCGGTGTGCGGACAGGGCGCGCAGGTGTACGACGCCGGCGCGGACCGGCTGCTGTGGTCCATCACGCTGGACCGGGAGCTGGCGGAGACCGCCCTCGGGAAGATCGAGGCCGAGGTGGGACAGGTGTACGCCGCGGTCGACCAGGACGGGGTCGACGGCCTCACGCTCATCGAGCCGGGTTACCTGATGCCGCACCCGACCCTGCCGGCGGTGCGGGTCGACCGGCGCGACGACCTGTGGGGCGAGCCCATCAGCAAGGTGCTGCTGCGCCATCCCCACCTGTCGGACGACGAGTTGGCGGCGACGGCCCGCTCGGTGGTCGGTTCACTGGCGACGGTGACGATGTCGGGGCCCGGCACGGTCGAGCTCCAGCCGTGCGGCATCACCAAGGCCACCGGCCTGGCGCTGGCCGCCGAGCACCTGGGGCTGCGGCCGGCGGACACCCTCGCCTTCGGTGACATGCCCAACGACATCCCGATGTTCGACTGGGCCGCCCACGGCGTCGCCATGGCCAACGCCCATCCCGAGCTCAAGGCCGTGGCCGACGAGGTCACCCTGTCGAACGAGGACGACGGCATCGCCGTCGTCCTCGAACGGCTGCTGGGCGGGACGGATCAGTACGGGCCGTTGACGTTGTCGATCGAGCCGTAGCGCGCCGCCGCGTAGTTGCAGGCCGCCGTGATGTTGGCGACCGGGTCGTACGGGTCCCACGACGTGCCGTCCACGTGGTAGGCCTGGAAGGTCGGGTCGATGGTCTGGAGCAGACCCTTGGACGGCGTGCCCTTGGCGGCGTTCGAGTCCCAGTTGTTGATCGCCTGGGGGTTGCCGGACGACTCGCGCATGACGTTGCGGTAGATGCCGTCGTACGAACCCGGGATCCCCTTCTGCGCCATGATGTCCAGCGCCTCGCGGATCCAGCCGTCCAGGTTGTTCGCGTAGGTCTTCGCGGAGGCCTGGGTGGCCTGGGCGACGCCACCGGCGGGCTTCGCGGCCGGCTTGGCGGGGGCGGAGGACTTGGTCGCCGTCTTCTTCCCGGCGTCCGCCTTGGCCGTCTTCACCGTGAGCTTCAGACCCGGGTGGATCAGCTGCGGGTTGTCGCCGACCGCGGCGCGGTTGTCCTTGTAGAGCTGCTTCCAGCCGCCCGACACGTCGTACTTGTCCGCGATGCGGGCGAGCGAGTCGCCCTTGGCGACGGTGTACGTGAGGGACTTGGCGGTCTTGGCCGCCTGCGGCACGGACTGCGCGACGGTGGGTGCGCTCTGGGCCGGCTGGGCGGCGCTGGCCTGCGTCGCGCCGATCAGCGGCAGGACGAGCGCCGCTCCGCCGGTGCCGGCGGCCATGACGCGACGGGTGAACTGACTGGTTCTGGGACGACGGTGCTTGCCTCGGGGCATGGGGATGTTCCTCTCCGGCGCCTGCGAGGTGAGCTGTCGGGTTCGGGCCGGGAGGTGCCCGGCCGCCTACGGCGCTGTGTGCCGTACGCGGCTTCACCCCGAGCCGTTCCGCTGCGCGGACCGGCGACTTACCTGGGTCCCCCGCTCCTGCCCTGCGTGAGTGAGTGGGTTCGTGTGGGGTGTCCGGGCGGTGGCAGGATTCGGCGATCCGCCGGACAGGCCCGGAACGTATGCGAGAGCACATGTCGGGAACAAGCACCGGAGTCACATATCGAGCGATTGACCTTGGTCAGGGGCGTATGGGGCACTTGATCCTTTGCTGAAGCCAAGGCTCAACTTGCGTGCGGCGGAAGGAGGTACGGGTCGGTGCCGGAGTGGGATGTCACAGGGGATAACGTGACTCAACTCACTGATCACGAGTCCGTGGGGCGATTTGCACTTAGGGGAATTCGCTTATCCAACGCCGCAAATCGTGCATAGCTCGCTATTGACGGGTAAGTCGATAAATGTCTGCTCTTATGAGCTGATCGAAAACATTGCGGTCCTGATCGGATACCACCCGGCCTGTAACCCTGGGCGCTGGCGGTGATCGAAACGTGACCGGATACGCTGACTCGAGTGATGGCAGCGACCTATCGACAAACCGCGTAATCACCGGCAGACACCAGCAGACAGGAGACCCCTCGTGACCGACGTCGGGCCGTTCGGGCTGAGCGTGCGGGACCAGGCTCTGGAGGCCGATGTCCAGGCCGGGATGGCGGCTGTCGAGGAAGGCTTGCTCGAGGCCACCAAGAGTGAGGTGCCCTTCATCACGGAGGCCGCCCAGCACCTGGTCCGGGCCGGTGGCAAGCGGTTCCGTCCGCTGCTCGTGATGCTCGCCGCCCAGTTCGGCGACCGGTACGCGCCCGGGATCGTGCCCTCGGCCGTCGTCGTGGAGCTGACCCACCTCGCCACGCTGTACCACGACGACGTGATGGACGAGGCCACGGTGCGGCGCGGGGTGGCGAGCGCGAACGCCCGCTGGGGCAACTCCGTCGCGGTCCTCACCGGAGACTTCCTCTTCGCCCGCGCCTCGCACATCCTGGCCGACCTCGGCCCGGAGGCGGTGCGGGTGCAGGCCGAGGCGTTCGAGCGGCTGGTGACCGGGCAGATCCTGGAGACGGCCGGACCGCAGGACGGCCGCGACCCGGTCGAGCACTACCTGGACGTGCTGGGCGGCAAGACCGGCTCGCTGGTGGCGGTGTCGTGCCGGTTCGGGGCGATGATGTCCGGCGCCGACGACACGGTCGTGGACGTGCTGACCCAGTACGGCGAGCGGCTCGGTGTCGCCTTCCAGCTCGCGGACGACGTCCTGGACATCGCCTCCGACTCCCACGAGTCCGGCAAGACGCCCGGCACCGACCTGCGCGAGGGCATCCCCACGCTCCCCGTGCTGCGGCTGCGCGAGCGCGCGGCCCGGCTCGGACTCGCGGAGGACATCGCCCTGTGCGAGCTGCTGGACTCCGACCTCACCGACGACGACCGGCACGCCGAGGCCCTGCGCCTGCTGCGGGCCCACCCGGCGCTGGAACAGGCCCGGCGGGACACCGTCCGCTACGCCCAGGACGCCCGCTCGGCGCTGGCGCCGCTGCCCGACTGCACCGCGAAGACGGCGCTGGTGGAGCTGTCCGACGCGGTGGTGCACCGGGCCGGTTAGCGCGTTTTCCCCCACGACCCCTACGGGTCGGGGGAGATGCGGCCCTCTCGTGTCATACCGCAGCAGTACGTGGAGTTGAGCCCGGGGTCTGACGTATCTCGCCGGCCGATTTGGTCAGATGGTCACCACGGAAAGCACCACTCCTCACCAGTTCGGGTGAGAATGGCGGCTCAGGGACGAGTGCGTGCACGACACGGACAGCCGCCGCCGATCACGGAGGTAGGGCACACATGGCACCGTACGCATCCGACGACAGCACGACCGCCGGGGAGGCCGACGAGCAGCGCTCCGGGCGGCGCAAAGCCGCGCGGTACGTCGTCCCGGTCACGGTGGTGGGGGTGGCGGCCGCGACGATCGGGCTGGTCCCCGCACTCGCCGATTCCGGTGACCCCGACCTCCCGAAGATCACCGCACAGCAGCTCATCGAGAAGATCGCCCAGTCGGACATCCAGCAGCTGTCCGGCACGGTGAAGATCAGCACGGACCTCGGCCTGCCGGACCTCGGCGGGCTGGAGAGCAGCCTGATGTCCGGTGCCGCGAGCCGGGGCCAGGGCGGCTCCTCCGCCGACCCGACGGCCAAGCTCACGGAACTGGCCTCCGGCACGCACACCCTGCGTGTCGCGGCCGACGGCCCGGACAAGCAGAAGCTGTCGCTGCTGGAGAACGCCGCCGAGTACAGCATCGTCCACAACGGCAAGGACGTCTGGGGCTACGACAGCAAGTCGAACGAGGTCTACCACGGCACCGCCTCCGACAGCCCGGAGCGCGGGAAGGACCAGCAGCCGCCGGCCGCGCCGAAGGACTTCGCCGAGGAGGCGCTGAAGGCCACCGACGACACGACCGCCGTGACCGTGGACGGCACCGCCCAGGTCGCCGGCCGGGACGCCTACAAGCTGGTCATCAAGCCGAAGCAGTCCGGCTCGACCGTCGGCGCGGTCACCGTGGCCGTGGACGCGAAGACCGGCATGCCGCTGAAGTTCACGCTGACCCCGGCGAGCGGCGGCGCCGCCGTCGTCGACGCGGGCTTCACCCAGGTCAGCTTCGCCAAGCCGGCCGCCTCGGCCTTCGACTTCACCCCGCCCAAGGGCGCGAAGGTCACTGAGGAGAAGGACGCCGCCAAGGACTTCGGCAAGGGCTCCGACAAGCACTTCGGCAAGGGCTTCGACAAGGGCGGGGCGCGCGAGCACGCCCCCAAGGCCGGGGAGGGCCCCGGCAAGGGCCACGACGGCATGAAGACCATCGGCGAGGGCTGGAGCTCCATAGCCACCTTCGACACCGGCGGCGAGGGCATGCCCTCGGGCAAGGCCGGCGGCGAGTTCGGCGGCTTCATCGACTCGCTCGGCGACAAGGTCACCGGCAAGTTCGGCTCGGGCACGGTCTTCTCGACCCGCCTGATCAACGCCCTGATCACCGACGACGGCAAGGTCTACGTGGGCGCCGTCACCAAGGACGCGCTCGTGAAGGCGGCCGACGCCGGGAAGTAAGTCCCGAACTCCCGCGGGACTCGGAGAGAACGAGGAAGCCGATGGGCGAACCGTCCGCCACGGAGCCGGAGCAGCGGGGCGATCAGGCCGGGGACCCGGTCATCGCCACGCGCGCGCTCACCAAGCGCTACCGCGGCGGACAGCTCGCCGTCGACGGCCTCGACCTGACCGTCCCGGCGGGCAGCGTCTTCGGCTTCCTCGGTCCCAACGGCTCCGGCAAGACCACCACCATCCGCATGCTGATGGGCCTCATCGAGCCCACCTCCGGCACGGCGACGGTGCTCGGGCAGTCCATGCCCCGGGCCACCCGCGCCGTCCTGCCCCACGTCGGCGCCCTCATCGAGGGGCCGGCCCTGTACGGCTTCCTCTCCGGCCGCGACAACCTCGTCCGCTACGACTCCGCCGACCCGGCCGCAGATCCGCGCACCCGGAAGGCCCGGGTCGCCGCCGCGCTGGACCGGGTGGGCCTGACGGCCGCCGCGGGCAAGAAGGCCAAGGCGTACTCACTGGGCATGAAACAACGCCTGGGCCTGGCGGCGGCGTTGCTCCAGCCGCGCCGGCTGCTCGTGCTCGACGAGCCGACCAACGGCCTCGACCCGCAGGGCATGCGCGAGATCCGCACGCTCATACGGGAACTGGCCTCGGACGGCACGACCGTCTTCCTCTCCTCCCACCTGCTCGACGAGATCGAGCAGGTCTGCACCCACGCGGCCGTGATGACACAGGGCCGTCTGATCACCCAGGGCCCGGTCGCCGAGCTGTCCGCCGGGGCGCGCGGCCGGCTGGTGGTGACCACGCCGGATCCGGCGGAGGCGGCCCGGGTGCTGAAGGAGCAGGGCGTCGGCGACGTCGTCGTCACGGACGACCGGGTGACCGGCGAACCGCCGGAGCGCGACCTCGCCGAGGTGAACGCCGCGCTGGTCACGGCCGGGGTGCGGGTCCGCGGCTACACGGTCGAACGGGCCTCGCTGGAGGACGCGTTCGTGGCGCTGACCGGGGAGGGTTTCGATGTCGCAGGCTGAAGCGGCCAAGGCTGTACGGCCGGTGAGCCCGCTGTGGACCTTCGGGCTGCTGCGCAGCGAGCTCACCACCACCTTCCGGCGCTGGCGCACCCTCGCACTGCTGGCCGTGCTGGCGGGCGTGCCCGTCCTGGTCGGCATCGCCGTCAAGATGGAGACGAGCGACGGTTCCTCGCCGGGCGGTGGTGGCGGCGGGGGACCGGCGTTCATCTCGCAGATCACGAACAACGGCCTGTTCCTCGTCTTCACCGCGCTGGCCGCCACCCTGCCGTTCTTCCTGCCGATGGCGATCGGCGTCGTCGCGGGCGACGCGATCGCCGGCGAGTCGAACGCCGGCACGCTCCGCTACCTGCTGGTCGCCCCGGCCGGCCGCACCCGCCTGCTGCTCACCAAGTACGCGACCGTCGTCATCTTCTGCCTGGCCGCCACCCTCGTCGTGGCCGTCTCGGCGCTGACGGTCGGCGTGCTGCTGTTCCCGCTCGGCGACTTGACCACCATCTCCGGCACGCAGATCAGCTTCGCCGAGGGTCTGGGCAGAGCCCTGCTGATCGCCCTGGCCGTCGCCGCGTCACTGATCGGCGTGGCGGCGCTCGGACTGTTCGTCTCGACGCTCACGGGCAGCGGCATCGCGGCGATGGCGACCACCGTCGGCCTGCTGATCACGGTCCAGATCCTCGACCAGATCCCGCAACTGCACGCCCTCCAGCCCTACTTCTTCTCGCACTACTGGCTGTCCTTCGCCGACCTGATGCGCGAACCCGTCTACTGGGACGACCTGGCGAAGAACCTCGGCCTCCAGGCCCTGTACGCGGCGGTGTTCGGCTCGGCGGCCTGGGCGCGCTTCACGACGAAGGACATCACCGCGTAGCGCCAGTACTCCTGGCCCTCGGTTCTCGTAGCACTCAGTTCTCGTAGCCCTCAGTCCTCGTAGCCCTCAGTCCTCGTACACGAACCGGGCCAGGGGCGCCTCCCGCGCGAAGAACGTCTTGGCCCGGGCCATTGCCTCGGTGTCGTTCCGTACGTCACCGGGCTTGCTGCCGTTGCCGAGCAGCACCCCGCCGAACCGCATCCCCATGTACGCGGCCGAGTTGTTGAGCGTGCCGACCAGCGGGTCGGCCACCTCGGGCTGCGTGTGCGCGAGCGCGGTGACTCCCCACAGGGTGCGTCCGGCCAGGGTCGCCTTGAAGTCGAGGCCGGGCGTGCGCAGCCAGCCCGACCAGTAGTCCAGGTAGCGCTTGGTGTGCGCGGAGACCGAGTACCAGTACAGGGGCGAGGCGATCACGATGTCCGTGGCCGCGAGGGTGGCGTCGAGCAGCAGTGCCACGTTGCCCTCGGTCGGGCGCACGTGGTCGCTGTCGTGCCGCAGGTCCTCGAAGTCGGGCACCGGATGCTCGGCGAGGTCGATCCACTGCTGTTCGACGTCCGGGGGCAGTTGCTCGGCGGCCGCGCGGGCCAGCAGCTCGGTGTTGCCGTCGGCACGGGCGCTGCCCAGGACGAAGAGGAAACGACGGGTCATGAGGGTCCCCCAGAAAGTAGGTGCGGGTCAATTACACGCGCTTGCATCATATGCGTGCGCATCTAAATCCGCCAGGGGTGTCCTCGGCTCCCGACGCGCACCTCCGCCTCCCGTGCCACGGCCAGCAGCAGTGCCTCCCGGCCCTGCGGCGCCACCAGCTGCAGCCCGGCCGGGCAGCCGTCGCCGCCGAAGCCCGCCGGCAGGCTCAGGGCCGGATGCCCGCTGAGGTTGAACGCCCAGGTGAGAGAGGTGGAGTAGCGGTCGCCCGGGCCGTCGTGACCGTGCGGCGGGGTGGGCGTGGTCGGCGTCAGCAGCAGCTCGGCCTCGGCGAACAGCGCGGCCAGCCGCCGGTCGTTCTCCGCCCGGACACGGTGGGCTTCGCCCGGATCGGCACCGGGGGTGCGCAGGGCGAGCCAGGCGGGCCCGGGGTCCGTGAGCCGCAACGGCACCCGCGGCCGTACGAGCCGTACGACACCCGCCGCCGCGAGCCGTTCGACCGCCGCCCGGGCGAGCGTGACGGGCTCCGGGTCGGGCCTGGCGAAGCCCAGGTCGGACGACCAGACGGCGGTGACGGGGAGCGGCGTGCCGGTCGGCACCTGCTCCTGGGACACCACCCGCCACCAGGCCGCCGCGTCCGACGCCGAGCGGGCGAGGACACCGGGGACCGCGAGTCCCGTACGGTCGGCGGAGGGCAGTCGTCCGGCCGTGGTCTTCAGGCCGGTCACCCCGCACCACGCCGCCGGGATCCGCACCGACCCGGCACCGTCGCCGCCCGTCGCCAGCGGGACCAGCCCGGCCGCCACCGCCACCGCGGCCCCGGCCGACGAGCCGCCCGGCGTACGGTCCGCCCGCCACGGGTTGACCGTCCGGCCACGGGCGCCCAGCCCCCAGGTCTGCCAGGGCGTTCCCGGCCCGGGCACGGAGGTCGCGCCCACGGCGACACAGCCCGCCGCGAGCAGCGGCCCCGCCGCACGCAGCCCGTGCCGCCCCTTCACGGCGATCGGCACCCCGGCGAGCGACAGCGCTTCCCCCTTTCGGGCGACATCCCCGGCCCGCCGGCCGAGGCACGCGTCCACCTCGCCCGCCCGCCGCAACGCCTCCTCGCGCCACACCTCGACGAACGCGCACAGCTCGGGATCGGCCCGCTCGATCCGCTCCAGCGCCGCCTCGACCACCTCGACCGCGCGCAGCTCCCCGGCCCGTACGCCCGCCGCGATCTCCCCGGCCGACAGGGGCACCGCCGTCAGTGCGCCGCTCCCGTCAGCCGGACCAGGGCCGAGGTCTCGCGCGGCGGGCGACCCAGCTCGCCCAGCCGCCAGGCCGGCACCCACGGCACCCGGTACACGTCGATGACCGACTCCAGCGACTTGACCCGCTGGGCGAGCGGACGCGGCAGCCGGCCCGGGGCGTCCGCCACGAGGACGACGGCGTCGAGGTCGAGCCCGGGCGGTGCCTGACCGCGCCGGAAGATCTCCACGGCACCGGCGACCGTGTCCAGCCCGGCCGCGTGCGTCCGCGCGACCAGCAGCACCGACGCCGGATCGCCCGGGCCGGGCCAGACGCGGCCGCTGTCATGACCGCCGTAGACCGCGGCGAGGGTGGAGACGCCCGCCCCGCCGTGGGTGCCGACCCAGGAGAAACGCCGTGCCGCGGCATGGGCGTGAGCGGGCTCCGGCGGCCCCGGCTCCTGGCTGGTCACCGGGCCGCGGATCCAGATCTCCGGCCCCTGTCGCATGCCTGTCTGCATGCCCCTCTCCTCCCTCGTACGCCCGATCCTCATGCCAAGCGGAACGATCCATGCCGGGACCTGGAACCCTTGGGACGAGCCTGTGACACCGCGGTGACGTGAGAAACGGGAGCGAGCGGACACACTCGACAGTAGGACGACGCCGAATGAGGGGACGATGGCCCGACTCAGCCGCGAGAAGAAGCGGGAACAGAAGCAGGCCGCGCACGCGGCGACCCCGGCGGCGCCGATCGACGTCCGTGTCCCCGGGACCGGAGCGGACCCGGCGGGAGCGGCTCCGGCCGGAGGGGTCCCGTCAGGAGCCGTCCCGTCAGGAGCGGTCCCGGGAGCCGGCGCGGGGGGTGTCTGCGACGGCGCGTCGGTCGGCGGCGTCCCCGTCTTCGCGGCCCCCGGCGAGGAGATCCAGCAGGCCGTCCTGAACCGACTTCACCACATCGCCCTGGCCACCGGCCATCCCGTCCTCGCCACGATCCACGACGAGCGCATCGGCTACGTCGTGCCGCTCCAGGTCGACCCGGACGGCTCCAGCCGCTTCACCGCCGAGCCGGTCCGCACGGTCCCGCAGGAGGACGCCGTCACCGCCGCAGGATCGCCCTCGGTGGAGGCGGCGACGGAGCCGCCCGCGCCGGAGCGGCAGCACCCGCAGGAGGACAGGGCCACGCACGTCCTGCGCCCCGTACCGGAGCCCGCCCGTGGCACGGCCCCGACGTTCCCGCTGCGAGCGGTACCCGAGCCGCAGCCGGCCGATCAGCCCTCGCCGACGTTCGAGCTGCGAGCCGTACCGGAGGCGCCGCGCCCCGAGCCGGAGGACACCCCGCCCGGCACCGTCGCACCCCCGACCGGCGAGTTCGGGCCGCCTCCGCTCATGGACGTCCAGCCGCTCCCCGTCCCCGGAACCACCCCGGCCCCGCACCGCAGGCGGGAACCCGAGCCGATGTCCGAAGCGGAGCTGCTCGCGGCCGAAGCCGACGCCAAGCCGACTCCCGCCCGGGGCTTCGACGCCGTCGCGGAGGCCGTGCTCGGCGACGAACCCCTCGGCGCCCCGGGCGACCCCGCCGCGCCCGCCCTCCTCGCGGAGCCGGTCGCGCGGATCAACGAGGCCGTCAAGGAGGGCCGGATCGACGCGGCCGCCGGGCTGGCGGACCAGACCGTCGCGGAGGCGTCGGGGACGCTCGGGCCGGAGCACCCCGAAGTGCTCCGGCTGCGCGAACTGACCGCGTACATCTCCTACTTGGCCGGCGACCCGCTCCGTGCCTTCCACCTCTCGCTCGACCTGGCCGGCGCCCGCCGCCGCTCGGGCGACGCGGAGGCCGCCTACGGCAACGTGCGGAGCGCGGCCACCGCCTGGCGCGCCGTGCGCGACCCGGCGGTCGGCCTGGAGCTGGGGCGGGACCTGATCGGCCTGTGGACCGAACTCGCCGCCGAGGACGGTCCCGCCGCCGAGGAGATCGAGCAACTGGAGGCGGCCCGCGCCCGCATGGGCCGCCTGACCGAACGCGCCCGCAACCAGTAGGCGCCGCTACTCCGACAGCTCCCACACCGCGTACGCGACGGCGTCGCTGTTGCGGTCGAGGGCGGTGTCGTCGATGTTGGCGGTGGTGTCGCAGGAGGAGTGGTAGCAGCGGTCGAAGGCCCGCCCGGCCGTACCGCCCCACTTGGCCGCCTGCGCCGCCGTCTTCGTCCTGCTCGCCCCGGTGAACAGGCCGCCCACCGGCACGCCCGCGCTCTTGAAGGGCGCGTGGTCGGAGCGGCCGTCGCCCTCGGTCTCGATCTCGGTCGGGACACCGAGGCCGCTGAAGTACTCCTTGAAGGTCTTCTCGATCGCCGGGTCGTCGTCGTAGACGAAGTAGCCGGGGTTCGGGGAGCCGATCATGTCGAAGTTCAGATAGGCACTGATCCTCGAACGGTCGCCGGTGGCCAGCCGGTTGACGTAGTGGCGGGACCCGACCAGGCCGAGCTCCTCCGCCCCCCACCAGGCGAACCGCAGGTGCTTGGTGGGCTTGTACTGCGCCCGGGACACGGCGAGGGCGGTCTCCAGGACGGCGGCCGAGCCGGACCCGTTGTCGTTGATGCCGGGCCCGGAGGAGACGCTGTCGAGGTGCGAGCCGGCCATCACGACCTGGTTCGCGTCACCGCCGGGCCAGTCGGCGATCAGGTTGTAGCCCGTTCGGCCGGAGGCGGTGAACTGCTGGACCGTGGTGGTGTACCCGGCCGCGTCCAGCTTCGCCTTGATGTGGTCGACCGAGGCCTTGTAACCGGGTCGGCCGTGCGCGCGGTTGCCGCCGTTGGCGGTGGCTATGGACTGCAGCTGGGACAGGTGGGCCTTGACGCCCGCCAGGGGTATGTCGGGCGCGGCGGCAGGTCTCGGGGGAGTCGACGCGGCGTCCGCCACGGCACCGCCGGTCAGGAGCATGGCGGTCGCCACGACACCCGACGCCACGGCACGCGCGGAAACGGAGAGCTTCATGTGGGGGCTCCGAATTCCATGGGGAAGCCCGTGGGGTGTCCACGGGCGGCCCACAGTGAATGGGGTGCCTGGATGGTGAAGCTGGTACTGACTCTCCGTCAAGGGTCATATCGGGACAGGGCGTTGCCGGACACCGGACCGCCGCCGCTCATGGCAGGGTCATTGCACGCAGAACTCGTTCCCCTCCGGGTCCGCCATCACGACCCACTCACCGCCCTGCTCCGCCACCCGCCGCAGCACCCGCGCACCGAGCCCCTCCAGCCGCGCGACCTCCTCCTCGCGACGCCCCTCGCCCGGGTGCAGATCGAGGTGGAGCCGGTTCTTGACCGTCTTCGCCTCCGGCACCCGCTGGAACAGCAGCCGTCGCCCCAGCCCCGTCCCGCTCTCCTCCTCGAACGGGTCCTCGGGGTGCCGCACGGCGACCAGGTCCCGGAAGGCTCGCCGGCCGTGGAAGTCGACCGTGGCCTCCTCGGGCAGGGCCCCGAAGCCGAGCAGCTTCTCGATCAGGGCGCTGTTGTCCTCGGCCTCGTACCGGAGGGCGGCGGCCCAGAAGTCGGCCTGCGCGTGCGGATCGTTCGCGTCGATGACGATCTTCCAGTGCACGGGGGCGGATGGTGCCGGGGTCTGTGTCATGTAACCACTTATACTGGTTAGGTGAGTGGACGCGCAGGGGAAACGCCGGACCGGACGCCCGGCCTGACGCTGGTCTCGTACCAGGGGAAGGCCTTCCGCTTCGACCCCGGCGCCCTGTGCCTGGAACTGCTGACGACGGGCGGCCCCGGTGAGTTCGCGCGGTACGAAGTGCTGCACGAGCCCGCCGACCTGGTCGCCTGGACCGCCCGCAGCCGCCTCCCGGACGGCCTGGACGTCACCGTCACCGAGGACGAGCTGGAGCGCGTCCGCGCCCTGCGCGACGCCGTGTTCCCCCTCGCCGCCGACCGCGCCCACGGCCGCCCGCTGCAGGCCGCCCGCCTGGACGTCGTCAACGCCGCCGCGGCCGGGCCCCCGTTGGTCGCCCGCATCGAGCCGGACGGCACCCGCGCCTGGGCCCCGGGCGCCACCGGAGCCCAGCTGCTCTCCACGGTCGCCCGGGACGCGATCGACCTGTTCACCGGCCCCTACGCCCACCGCGTCCGTGAGTGCGGCGCCCACAACTGCCGGCTGCTCTTCGTGGACACCTCCCGCCCGGGCCGCCGCCGCTGGTGCGCGATGGAGCACTGCGGCAACCGTGAGAAGGCCCGGGCGCACCGGTCCCGGGCCCTGTCTAGGGAGCCGTAGCCTCCGCCTCGCGGGCGTCGTACGCGCTGCGGGCCGCCGCGATCTCCTCCTGGTGCCGCTCCGTCCAGGTCACCAGGGACTGGATGGTGGTGTGCAGCGTCCTGCCGAGGGAGGTCAGTTCGTACTCGACCCGCGGCGGCACCACCGGGTGCACCGTGCGCTTCACCAGGCCGTCCCGCTCCAGCGACCGCAGGGTCACCGTCAGCATCCGCTGGCTGACACCGTCGATCTCCCGGCGCAGCTCGGTGAAGCGCAGCCGCCGGTTCTCCAGCAGCGCGATGACGAGCAGCGACCACTTGTCGGCGATCCGGTCGAGGATCTGCCGGACCTGGCAGTCCTCGCGGGTGTCCCACTGGAAGGGGTCGGCGTCGCCGTGGTCCACGGTGCTCTGGCAGTTACTCGGTGACTTCGAAGTGCCTACTTCCATGTCTGTCGATGCTGCCGCAGGGTGGTCGTGGTTACAAGAGGGAACCGACCCTCGCTTGCGTAACCGACCTTCACCAGAGGAGTGTTGATTCATGGGCACGCGTGCCTGGGCGTTGCTGCTCGTCCTGTGCGGGACGATCTTCCTCGAGGGTGCCGACGTCGCGATGATGGCGGTGGCGATCCCGGCCATCCGCTCCGATCTGGGCCTTGCCACCGGCACGGCGGCCTGGGTGCTGAGCGCCTACGTGCTCGGGTATGCCGGCTTCACCCTCCTCGGCGGCCGGGCCGCCGACCTGCTCGGCCGGCGGCGGATGTTCCTGCTCTGGCTGACCGTCTTCCTCGCCTTCTCCGGACTCGGGGGCCTCGCGACGGACGGCTGGATGCTGATCGTCGCCCGGTTCGTCACCGGTATCGCCGCCGCGTTCATGACCCCGGCCGCGCTCTCCCTGATCACCACGTCCTACGAGGAGGGGCCGAAGCGCAACAAGGCCCTGCTGGTCTTCGCCGGGACCGGCGCGGCCGGCTTCTCCCTCGGCCTGGTCATCGGCGGCCTGCTCACCGAGTTCGGCTGGCGCTGGGTGTTCTTCGCGCCCGTACTGCTGACCGCCGCCCTGCTCGTCGCGGCCGTGCGCCTGGTGCCCCGGCAGGACGCCCCACCCGCGCGGGGGCGCACCTTCGACCTGCCCGGCGCGATCACCGCCGCCGGCGCCATGCTGCTGGCCGCCTACACCGTCGTACGCCTGGAACACGGCCTGCACGACTGGCCGCTCACCCTGGTCTCGGGGCTCGCGGCTCTGCTCGTGGCCGGTGCCTTCGTCGCGCTCGAACGCCGCTGCCCGGACCCGCTCGTCCGCCTCGGGATCCTGCGCCAGGGCCCGGTCGTGCGCGCCGACCTGGGAGCGCTGCTCTTCCTCGGCGCCTTCTTCGGTTTCCAGTTCATCGTCACGCTCTACCTTCAGGAACTGCGCGGCTGGTCGCCCCTGATGACGGCGGTGGCCCTGATCGTCATGGGCGTCGACGCCGTCCTCGCCCCGACGCTCACCCCGAGGCTGGTCGCCCGCTTCGGCAACGCCCAGGTGATCGTCGGCGGCTTCGTCCTGGCCGTGATCGCGTACGGGCTGTTCCTGCCGGTCGGCATGGACTGGTCCTACGCCGCGATGTTCCCCACCCTGTTCCTCTCGGGCCTCGCCTTCGCCCTGGCCTACGGGCCGCTGACGATCGCGGCCACGGACGGGGTCACCGGGTCGGAGCAGGGCCTGGCCGGCGGGCTGCTGACCACCGCCACCCAGTTCGGCTCCGCCATCGGCATCGCGGCGGTGACCGCGGTCTATGGCCTGGCGTCCACCGGATCCGGCCCCGAGGCCACGCTGTCGGCGTTCCGCGTGGCGCTGATC
The DNA here is from genome assembly GCF_044458845.1 of Streptomyces sp. NPDC050416. Lineage (NCBI taxonomy): Bacteria > Bacillati > Actinomycetota > Actinomycetes > Kitasatosporales > Streptomycetaceae > Streptomyces > Streptomyces sp. NPDC050416. Next base: position 759,883 of record NZ_JBITII010000002.1, on the reverse strand, counting down.
GTGCCGGTGGTCCTGGTGGTGCTGGGCGCGCTGATCTCGGTGGTGAGTGCGCGGGAGGCCCGGCGGGCGGTGCGCAGGGCGTCCCAGGTGAGCAGCGCCAGCGCCATCCACACCAGCGCGAACCCGGCCCAGCGCTCGGGCGGCATCTCCTCGTGGAAGTAGAAGACGCCGAGCAGGAACTGGAAGACCGGCGTCAGGTACTGCAGCAGGCCGATCGTGGACAGGGGCACGCGGATGGCGGCGGCGCCGAAGCAGACCAGGGGCAGCGCGGTGACGATCCCGGCCGAGGCGAGCAGCGCCGCGTGCCCCGCGCCCTCGGCGGCGAAGGTGGACTCGCCCCGCGCGCTCAGCCACACCAGGAAGCCGAGCGCGGGCAGGAACTGCACCACGGTCTCGGCGGCCAGCGACTCCACGCCGCCGAGGTTCAGCTTCTTCTTCACCAGCCCGTACGTGGCGAAGGAGAAGGCGAGGCCGAGGGAGATCCACGGGGGCCGGCCGAAGCCGACGGTCAGCACGACGACCGCCGCGGCGCCGGTCCCGACCGCAAGCCACTGCACCGGCCGCAGCCGCTCCTTCAGCAGCAGCACACCCATCGCGATGGTGACCAGCGGGTTGATGAAGTACCCGAGCGAGGCCTCGACGACGTGCCCGGAGTTCACGGACCAGATGTACAGGCCCCAGTTGAGGGTGATGAACGTCGCGGCGACCGCGACGAGACCCAGCCTGCGCGGCTGCCGCAGCAGCTCACCGGCCCAGGCCCAGCGGCGCAGCACGAGCAGGGCGGCGCCCACGAAGACCAGCGACCACACCATCCGGTGGGCCAGGATCTCCAGCGCCCCGGCGGGTTTCAGCAGGGGCCAGAACAGCGGGACGAGGCCCCACATCCCGTAGGCCGCGAAGCCGTTCAGCAGTCCTATGTGCCGCTCACCCCTCGGCTTGCCGCTCACGGGCCCCTCCTCCGTACGTGTGCTCCGCGTCCACGACGGTAACGCCGAGCGCCCCCGGTTGTCATGCCCGTATCGGCATACGGTCATGACAGCCGGGGTGGTGGCGGCTCAAGGGGGTGTCCGCCGGGGGAGTTCAGCCCTTGAGCGCCGCGGCGATGGCATCGGAGAACGGGGTGGTCGGGCGGCCGGTCAGCCGGGACAGGTCGCCGGTGGAGACGACCAGCTCGCCCTTCTCGATGGAGGCGTCCACGCCCGCGAGCGTCTGCGCCAGAGGCTCGGGCAGGCCGGCGCCGGTCAGGATCCCGGTGAGCACGTCGGTCGAGACCGCGTTGTAGGTGATCTCCTTGCCGGTCTGACGACTCAGCTCGGCCGCGTACTCGGCGAAGCTCCACGCGGTGTCGCCGCCCAGCTCGTACGTCTTGTTCTCATGCCCCTCGCCGGTCAGCACGGCGACGGCGGCAGCGGCGTAGTCGGCGCGGGCGGCGGAGGAGACCTTGCCCTCACCGGCGGCGGCCACGACCGCGTTGTGCTCCAGCACCGGGGCGAGGTTCTCGGTGTAGTTCTCGTGGTACCAGCCGTTGCGCAGCAGGGTGTAGGGCACGCCGGAGTCCAGGAGCAGCTCCTCGGTGCCGCGGTGGTCGTCGGCGAGCGCGGCGGTCAGCGTGCCCGGGGCGCTGGTGTAGGCGAGCAGGGCGACACCCGCCGCCTTGGCGGCGTCGATGACGACCTTGTGCTGCTGCACGCGGCCCTTGTCGAACTCGTTGCCGGAGACCAGCAGCACCTTGTCACCGGCGGAGAACAGTCCGTCGAAGGACGCGGGCGCGTTGTAGTCGGCCAGTGCGATCTTCACACCGCGCTCCGCGAAGTCGGCGGCCTTCTCCGCGTTGCGGACGACCGCGGTGATCTGCTCGGCGGGGACCTTCTCCAGCAGCTGCTCCACGACGTGACGGCCGAGGTTTCCGGTGGCTCCGGTGACGATGATGCTCATGAGGGCGACTCTCCTTGTGGGGTGCGATGGCACTAACCCTACGGGAGGCGCTAACTCTTGGAAAGTACCCACTTTGAAGTAAGGTACTGGCATGGCAGTAAGTAACGGCGACGCCGAGGCCCTGTGCCCGTACCGGCTGGTGCTGGAGCACGTCACCAGCCGGTGGGGCGTGCTCGTGCTGATCGAGCTCCTGGACCGCCCGCACCGGTTCAGCGAGCTGCGCCGGGCGATCAACGACTACGGGGGCCGGGGCGTCAGCGAGAAGATGCTCACGCAGACGCTCCAGACCCTGGAGCGTGACGGCCTGGTCCATCGCGACGCCAAGCCCGTGATCCCGCCCCGCGTCGACTACTCCCTCACCGACCTCGGCCGCGAGGCCGCCGAGCAGGTGCGGGCCCTCACCCAGTGGACGCACCGGCGCATGGACGACGTGGACAAGGCCCGCCGGGCGTACGACGAGGCCCGGGCCGCGTCCTGAGACGGTCCCGGGCCTCGGTCCCCGAGGGGCATGCTCAGCCGACGACCGTCCAGGTGTCGCCGCCCGCCAGCAGCGCCGCCAGGTCGCCCTTGCCGTGCTGCTCGATCGCCTGGTCCAGCTGGTCGGCCATCTGCGTGTCGTAGACGGGCCGGTCGACGGAGCGCAGGACACCGATCGGCGTGTGGTGCAGGGTGTCCGGGTCGGCGAGGCGGGACAGCGCGAACGCCGTGGTCGGGGACGCGGCGTGCGCGTCGTGGACGAGCACCTGGTCCTCGTTGTCCGGCGTCACCGCCACCACCTTCAGATCACCCGTCGCCGGGTCCCGGACGACACCCTTGGCCAGGCCGCTGCCGAAGCGGATCGGCTTGCCGTGCTCCAGTCGGATCACGGCCTCCTCGGCCTGCTGTCTGTCCTTCAGGGCGTCGAAGGCGCCGTCGTTGAAGATGTTGCAGTTCTGGTAGATCTCGATCAGGGCCGTGCCCTGGTGCGCGGAGGCCTGGCGCAGCACCTCCGTCAGGTGCTTGCGGTCGGAGTCGACCGTCCGCGCCACGAAGGACGCCTCCGCGCCGATCGCCAGCGACACCGGGTTGAAGGGCGCGTCCAGCGAGCCCATCGGCGTCGACTTGGTGATCTTGCCGACCTCGGAGGTCGGCGAGTACTGGCCCTTGGTCAGACCGTAGATCCGGTTGTTGAACAGCAGGATCTTGAGGTTGACGTTGCGGCGCAGCGCGTGGATCAGGTGGTTGCCGCCGATGGACAGCGCGTCACCGTCACCCGTGACGACCCACACCGACAGGTCGCGGCGGGAACTCGCCAGACCCGTGGCGATGGCCGGGGCGCGGCCGTGGATGGAGTGCATCCCGTACGTGTTCATGTAGTACGGGAAACGGGAGGAGCAGCCGATGCCCGAGACGAAGACGATGTTCTCCTTCGCCAGCCCCAGCTCGGGCATGAAGCCCTGCACCGCGGCGAGGATGGCGTAGTCGCCGCAGCCAGGGCACCAGCGCACTTCCTGATCGGACTTGAAGTCCTTCATCGACTGCCTGCCCTCGGCCTTGGGGACGAGGGAAAGCGCTTCGATGGTGCCCGTGCCGTGCGTGGACGTCTCAGCCATCGATGGCCTCCTTCAGAGCCGCGGCGAGCTGCTCCGCCTTGAACGGCATACCGTTGACCTGGTTGTACGAGTCGGCGTCCACCAGGTACTTCGCCCGGATGAGCGTGGCGAGCTGCCCGAGGTTCATCTCGGGGATCACCACCTTGTCGTAACGCCCGAGGACCGCGCCGAGGTTCTTCGGGAAGGGGTTGAGGTGGCGCAGATGCGCCTGTGCGATCGACTCCCCGGCCCGGCGCAGCCGCCGCACCGCGGCCGTGATCGGCCCGTACGTCGAGCCCCAGCCGAGGACCAGGGTCCGGGCGCCGTCCGGGTCGTCCACCTCGACGTCCGGGACGTCGATGCCGTCCACCTTCGCCTGCCGGGTGCGCACCATGAAGTCGTGGTTGGCCGGGGCGTAGGAGATGTTGCCCGTGCCGTCCTCCTTCTCGATGCCGCCGATCCGGTGCTCCAGACCCGGCGTGCCCGGGATCGCCCACGGCCGGGCGAGTGTCTGCGGGTCGCGCTTGTACGGCCAGAACACCTCGGTGCCGTCGTCGAGCGTGTGGTTCGGCCCCTGCGCGAACTGCACCCGCAGGTCCGGCAGCTCCTCCAGATCCGGGATGCGCCACGGCTCGGAGCCGTTGGCCAGATAACCGTCGGAGAGCAGGAACACCGGCGTGCGGTACGTCAGCGCGATCCGGGCGGCCTCCAGCGCGGCGTCGAAGCAGTCCGCCGGCGTACGGGGCGCGACCACCGGGACCGGGGCCTCGCCGTTGCGCCCGTACATCGCCTGGAGCAGGTCGGCCTGCTCGGTCTTGGTCGGCAGACCGGTCGACGGGCCACCGCGCTGGATGTCCACGATCAGCAGCGGCAGCTCCAGCGAGACGGCCAGACCGATCGTCTCCGACTTCAGCGCCACACCCGGGCCGCTCGTCGTCGTCACGGCCAGCGAACCGCCGAAGGCAGCGCCCAGCGCCGCCCCGATACCGGCGATCTCGTCCTCGGCCTGGAAGGTCCGCACCCCGAAGTTCTTGTGCTTGCTCAGCTCGTGCAGGATGTCCGACGCCGGCGTGATCGGGTACGACCCCAGGTACAGCGGCAGATCCGCCTGCCGGCTCGCGGCGATCAGGCCGTACGACAGGGCGAGGTTGCCGGAGATGTTGCGGTAGACACCCGGCGGGAACGCCGTGGCCGCCGGGGCGACCTCGTAGGAGACGGCGAAGTCCTCGGTGGTCTCGCCGAAGTTCCAGCCGGCCCGGAAGGCGGCGATGTTGGCCGCCGCGATGTCGGGCTTCTTCGCGAACTTCGACTTCAGGAATCTCTCCGTGCCCTCGGTGGGCCGGTGGTACATCCAGCTCAGCAGGCCCAGCGCGAACATGTTCTTGCTGCGCTCGGCCTCCTTGCGGCTGAGGTCGAACTCCTTCAGCGCCTCCACGGTGAGCGTGGTCAGCGGCACAGGGTGGACGTGGTAGCCGTCCAGCGACCCGTCCTCCAGCGGACTGGTGTCGTAGCCGACCTTCTGCATCGCCCGCTTGGTGAACTCGTCCGTGTTGACGATCACCTCCGCGCCGCGCGGCAGGTCGCCGACGTTCGCCTTCAGCGCGGCCGGGTTCATCGCCACCAGCACGTTCGGCGCGTCACCGGGCGTGAGGATGTCGTGGTCGGCGAAGTGCAGCTGGAAGGACGACACGCCCGGCAGGGTCCCGGCGGGCGCCCTGATCTCGGCCGGGAAGTTCGGCAGCGTCGACAGGTCGTTGCCGAACGACGCGGTCTCCGAGGTGAAACGGTCACCGGTGAGCTGCATGCCGTCACCCGAGTCCCCCGCGAACCTGATGATCACCCGGTCGAGGCGACGAACGTCCTTCGTGCCCGCCGCTTTGCGCTGCTCTCCTACGACAGTTTCGTCGGCCTGCTCCGCTGGGCTACTGACCTGGCTGGTCACTGAACTGGACCTCCCTCGAGGCGGCTGTCCTGGGAAGGCCTTCCCGCAGGCGTTCCCAGGATCAACACTACGACCGTAAGGGTCGCCTTCTTCGGGTCATTCGCATGTTGGACACGACTTTGAGACGATCGAGCGTCCTGACCTTCATGTCGGGAGTTTCACGAATTGAGGTATGTCAGCACGGCCAGCACCCGGCGGTGGTCCCCCTCGCTCTGGGAGAGCCCCAGCTTCAGGAAGATGTTGCTGACGTGCTTCTCGACCGCTCCGTCGCTGACCACGAGCTGCCGGGCGATGGCCGAGTTCGTCCGGCCCTCGGCCATCAGCCCCAGCACCTCCCGCTCCCGCGGGGTCAGTCCCGCGAGCACGTCCTGCTTGCGGCTGCGGCCCAGCAACTGCGCGACGACCTCCGGGTCGAGGGCCGTACCGCCCTCGGCCACCCGCACCACCGCGTCCACGAACTCCCGGACCTCGGCCACCCGGTCCTTCAGCAGATAGCCGACGCCCCGGCTGGATCCCGCGAGCAGCTCCGTGGCGTAGCGCTCCTCCACGTACTGCGACAGCACCAGCACACCGAGCTCCGGGTGCGCCTTGCGCAACTGCACCGCCGCCCGCACGCCCTCGTCGGTGTGCGTCGGCGGCATCCGCACATCGGCGACCACGACGTCCGGCAGCTCGCCCTGCGCGTCCAGCTCCGTGATGGTCTTGATCAGTGCCACGCCGTCACCGACCCCGGCGACCACCTCGTGCCCCCGGTCGGTCAGCAGCCGGGTCAGGCCCTCCCTGAGCAGCACTGAATCCTCGGCGATGACCACCCGCACCCTGTCCTCCACGATGTTCGGCCCCCCACAGCCCGACGCCGCCCGTCCGCAGCCCACAACGGCTCCGCGCCCACCCGTGCGACGGGTCCAGCATTTCAGGTACGGGCGCCGGATGGGGGTGGACCGGCTCGCTGTCCGACCGATCCGACCGGTTGGGGGGTGGTGGGATAGCCGATGGTGGCGTTGGGGAGCCGTTGGGGGTGGTGGGGAAGCCGATGGTCACCTCACGTGCGCGCCCCGCCACGGCAGCTCCGCGGTCACCCGGGTCGGCCCGCCCACCGGCGAGTCCACCACCAGGATCCCGTCCACCGCGTCGAGCCGCTCCGCCAGCCCCGCGAGACCGGAGCCCTGCGACACGTCGGCCCCGCCCACGCCGTTGTCCACGACCTGGAGCATCAGCCGGTTCTCCGTCCGCCACACCTCCACGCCCGCCCAGGTCGCCCGCGCGTGCTTGCTGACGTTCTGGAGCAGCTCCGACACCGTGAAGTACGCGATCCCCTCGATCGCCGGCGCCGGCCGCTCCGCCAGGTCGACCTCGACCTGCACCGGCACCGTGCAGCGCGAGGAGACCGCGGACAGGGCCGCGTCCAGACCGCGGTCGGTCAGCACCGCCGGGTGGATGCCCCGGGCCAGGTCCCGCAGCTCCTGGAGCGCCGTCTTCACCTCTCCGTGTGCCTCGTCCACCATCCGCGCGGCCGTCTCCGGGTCCTCGTGGAGCTTCTCCTTCGCCATCCCCAGATCCATGGCCAGTGCCACCAGCCGGGCCTGCGCCCCGTCGTGCAGGTCCCGCTCGATGCGCCGCAGGTCCGCCGCCGCCGTGTCGACCACGACCCCCCGGTCCGACTCCAGCTCCACCACCCGCGAGGCCAGCCGCGACGGCCCGAGCAGCCCGTGCACCAGCAGCCGGTCCACCATCGTCAGCGCCCGCACGATCCACGGCGTGGCGATCGTCAGCAGCAGACCCACCAGCGCGGTCACCGTGATCTCGAAGGGGTTGTCGAGATAGATCCGGTGCGTCTCGTCGCCGTACAGCTGGATCCCGTCCTGCCCGGCGTACATCGGGAAGACCCAGAACCACAGCGGGTACGTCAGCAGCGCCCAGCCCAGCACCCAGAGGTTCACGGCGACGACGAACGAGAACACCGCCCACGGCAGGTGCAGCACCGCGTACAACAGCGCCCGCCACGACGCGCCGCTCTTGAGGACGGCCCCCATCCACGCCATCGCGCCCGGCTTCTTCATCCGCAGCGGCTCCGGGCCGGCCACGTCCAGGTCCAGCAGCGCCCGCGCCCGCCCCCGCTCCAGCGCCCCGAGGCCACGGCATCCCGCGAGCCCCGCCGCGAGCACCGGGATGCCGAGGAACGTCACCAGCAGTCCCGCCCCCAGCGACACCATCGTGACCGCGTAGGTGAACAGCAGGATGCTGATCGGCAGGCTCAGCAGCACATATCCGAGCTCCCGCCAGGTGCGGCCCTCGACCGGCGCCCGCAGCGCGGCGGGCAGCCGGTGCCGCCGGTCGGTGCTCCCGGGGAACCCGGGCCTGCCGTCGAGCCCGTATCCCTGTCCGTACTCCGTGGCCATCGGCGTCGTCCTTCTCCCTCGTCCTGCGGCTGTCTTCCCGTACCTCCACCCTGCTCCGCCGCAGGTCGGCGGACCATGGAGTCCGTCGGCGTCTTGGACGGGGGGTTTTCCCTACCTCAGGGCGCCGCTCAGGGGGTGCCGGAGCCGGAGTCGTCCGTGCGGTCGCGCCAGGGCAGTTCCGCCGTGACCGTCGTCGGGCCGCCCTCGGGGGACTCCAGGACGAACAGCCCGTCGACGGCGTCCAGCCGCTCGGCCAGGCCCCGCATCCCCGTACCGCCGTCGAGGCTCGCGCCCCCGCGGCCGTCGTCCCACACCTGGATGAGCAGCCGGTCGTTCGTCCGCCACACATCCACCGACGCCGACTTCGCCGCGCTGTGCTTGCTGACGTTCTGCAGCAGCTCCGAGACCGTGAAGTAGGCGATGCCCTCGATGGCCGCGGCCGGCCGCGCCGGCAGGTCGACCGTCACCTTGACCGGGACCGTGCAGCGCGAGGAGACCGCGGACAGGGCCGCGTCCAGGCCGCGGTCGGTCAGGACCGCCGGATGGATGCCGCGGGCCAGGTCGCGCAGCTCCTGCAGCGCCAGCTTCACCTCGCCGTGCGCCTCCTCGACCATCGCCGCCGCCGCGTCGGGGTCCTCCAGCACCTTCTCCTTGGCCAGGCCCAGCCCCATGGCCAGGTTGACCAGCCGGGCCTGCGCTCCGTCGTGCAGGTCCCGTTCGATGCGCCGCAGGTCGGCGGCGGCCGTGTCGACCACGACGCCCCGGTCCGACTCCAGCTCGGCGATGCGCCGCTCCAGCTCGTCGGAGGGCGACAGCAGCCCGCGCACCATGGCCCGGTCGGCGTTGGTCAGGCCCCGCGCGATGAACGGCAGCACCGGCCACAGCACGAACAGCGAGGTCAACGTGATGGCGAAGGTGACGACACCCCACGGCAGCCGTATGAACTCGTACAGCACCGTGCGCCAGCCCACCGGGTCCTTCAGCGACATCCACAGCTTCTGGAGGAAGCCGCCCCGGCCGCGCAGCGGCAGCCGGCTCGGCTCGTCCACCCGCACCCCGAGCAGCGCCCTGGCCCTCGCCCGCTCCATCCGGCCCAGCAGCCGAGCGCCGCCCAGACCGGCCGCGAGCAGCGGGAACCCGATCACCGTGACCGTCAGCCCGAAGCTGGTGAACATCGCCGTCACGACATAGGTGAAGCCGACCAGCGCCACCGGAAGGTTCGCCAGGAGATGCGCGATCTCCTTCCAGGTGTGCCGGTCGTAGGCGAGCCGGGGCGGCGGCGGGCGGTCGTCCGGCCCGGCCGCCGTCGGGGCCGCGCTGGTGCCCAAGGGCGGGATGCGTTCGGTCATATGCGTTAGCGTGCCCGGCGGCGGGCACCCGCGCCATGAGGCAGACCGCCAGGATCGACTGAGGTAAACCCCACCCCCGCATGCCAGGGCGTGACAGGCTGCTTACCCTGCCTTTATCAGGGCCTAGACTCCCGTGCGTACAGATCGTCGAACGGCGGCACGTCCGTTGTTCGCCGAACGGCGGCGTCCGTTGTTCCCGGCCGTGCCCCGGAGCCGCGGACCGTCGCAGGATCCAGTCCGAGTTTCAGGGAGCGAGGGACGGACGTGCCGGAACCGACCGTCGTCACCACGACCGTCGTCGCGGCGGACTACTTCCAGTCCTATTCGGTCGTCGGCCTGCTCGCCGTCGTCGGCGTGCTGTTCGTCGCCGTCGCCTTCGGGGCCGGCCGCCTGCTGCGGCCCGTGGTCCCCACACCCGAGAAACTCCTGACGTACGAGTGCGGCGTCGACCCCGTCGGCGAGGGCTGGGCACACACCCAGGTCCGCTACTACGTCTACGCGTTCCTGTACGTGATCTTCGCCGTCGACTCGATCTTCCTGTTCCCCTGGGCGACCGTCTTCGCAGCCCCCGGCTACGGCGCGACGACCCTGGTGGAGATGTTCATCTTCCTCGGCTTCCTGGCCGTGGGCCTGCTCTACGCATACAAGAAGGGCGTCCTGGCATGGACGTGACCCCCGCCGACACCGAGCCCGTGCTGCTTCCCGAGCCGAAGCGGCTCGGCGCCCTGGCGCGCCTCGCACCCGAGCCGATGAAGGTGATCCTCAACTGGGGCCGCCGCTACTCGCTCTGGGTCTTCAACTTCGGCCTCGCCTGCTGCGCGATCGAGTTCATCGCCGCGTCGATGGCCCGCCACGACTTCATCCGGCTCGGCGTCATCCCCTTCGCGCCGGGGCCGCGCCAGGCCGACCTGATGGTCGTCTCCGGCACGGTCACGGACAAGATGGCGCCGGCGGTGAAGCGCCTCTACGAGCAGATGCCGGAACCCAAGTACGTCATCTCGTTCGGCGCGTGCAGCAACTGCGGCGGCCCCTACTGGGACTCGTACTCCGTCACCAAGGGCGTCGACCAGATCATCCCCGTCGACGTCTACGTCCCCGGCTGCCCGCCCCGGCCCGAGGCGCTTCTCCAGGGCATCCTCAAGCTCCAGGAGAAGATCGCCCGCGAGTCGCTGGGGGAGCGGTACGGCAGCGGCGCCGCCCGTCCCTCGGCAGCGGCGCTGCAGAGCGGTCTGGTGCAGCCGCCGGCCCCCGCCCCGGGCACCGACTCGACGCCGGGGGAGGGACGATGACCGCGGTCGGCTGGCTCCCCGCCGACGCCGAGGAACTCTTCGGTACGGACGCCACGGCCGAGGAGTCGTACGAGGTCCTGACGGTCGACGTACCGCCAACGGCCTGGATCTCCGCCCTGGAGACCGCACGCGACCGCCTGACCTGCACGTACTTCGACTGGCTGAGCGCGGTCGACGAACCGGGCACGGGCTTTCGCGTCACGGCCCACGTCGCGGCGCTGTCCCCGCTCCGACGCCTCCTCCTGCGTACGACGGTCCCGCACGAGGCCCCCACCCTGCCCTCGGCGGTCGGTGTCTACGCGGGCGCCGCCTGGCACGAACGCGAGACGCACGAGATGTTCGGCATCACCTTCGAAGGCCACCCGGCGCTGGACCACCTGCTCCTGCCCGAGAACTTCGAAGGCCACCCCCTGCGCAAGGACTTCGTCCTGGCCGCCCGCGTCGCCAAGGCCTGGCCCGGCGCGAAGGAACCCGGCGAGTCGGAACACGGGGGCCCCAAGCGCCGCCAGATGCTTCCGCCCGGCGTCCCCGACCCGAACGAATGGGGCCCCCTGAAGGGCCAGCTCCCCCCGGCCCCGACCCGCGGCGCCGGCCGCGCGGCAGCCGACCGCCCGCCCCGGGGCACCGCCCGCCCGGCAGGCGAACGCCCGGTCCGGCGAACCCGCTCGGCGGGGGAGGGTTCGGCGAGCCAGGGCGCGCCCGGGGAGCCTGCTCCGGCTTCGGAGCGACCGCGTCGTAGCCGCTCGGCGGCGGAGGGTTCGGCCAGTCAGGCTGCTGCCGGCGACGCGGCGACTTCGTCTGCGGCTGCCCCGCGCCGTGCGTGGACGGCGGGGGAGGGGGCGGTGAGCCCGCCCGGGGAGTCGGCTGCTCCGGCTTCGGAGCGACCGCGTCGTAGCCGCTCGGCGGCGGAGGGCTCAGCGAGCCAGACGCCCAACGGTTCCGAAGGCACGAGCTCCGGCCCTGAAGCCGCGACCTCCGGCCCGGAAGGCACGAGCTCCAGCCCGGAAGGCACGAGTTCCGGCCCCGAAGCCGCGACCTCCGGCCCGGAAGGCACGAGCTCCGGTTCCGGAGACACGAGTTCCGGCCCGGAAGGCACGAGCTCCGGCCCCGAAGCCGCGACCTCCGGCCCCGAGTCGGTGACCCCCGGTCCCGAAGCCACGGCCTCGGGCCTCGAGTCCGCAACCTCTGGTTCCGAATCCCGGGCGACCGAAGCCGGAGCAGCGGCGACCGCGGCCGGCTCTCCACCACCGGCCACCGAGCCGGAGCCGTCGGACGCCGGGCCGGAGCCGTCGGACGCCGGGCCGGAGCCGTCGGACGCCGGGCCCGGAACGCCGGCCGCCTCGGTGGAGCCGCGCCGGGCGCGAAGCGCGAGTGACGGCTCGGCGCCGCAGCAGGCCCCGTCCGACCCCGGCGGCAGTCGGCCGGGCAGGGCAGCACGGCCCCCGCGCAGCTCGGACGCCCCCTGGCACCACGCCCGCCCGGCATTCGAGGAGCCGGCTCCCGAACCGTCCCCCGAGGCCGGCGCGCTGCCGACTCCGGAGCCGTCCGACAACCCGAAGACCCCGAACACCACCTCGGAGTCACCGGACACCCAGGGGTCCGCTGACGGCCCTGAGCCCTCCGACACCCCTGAGCCCTCGGAAACCACCGAACCCTCAGACACCGCAGAACCCTCAGAACCCTCAGAACCCTCAGAACCAGCGAACAACCCGCAGCCCACCGACAACCCCGACGACCCCTCAGGAGGCCAGCGGTGAACGACGTGCTCGACGTCATCCTGCGACTCCTGATCGTCTTCGTCGTCTTCCTCACCTTCCCCTTGATCATCGGCCAGACCGAACACAAGGTCATGGCCCACATGCAGGGCCGCCTCGGCCCCATGTACGCCGGCGGCTTCCACGGCTGGGCCCAGCTGATCGCCGACGGCGTCAAGTTCGCGCAGAAGGAGGACGTCGTCCCCGCGGGCGCGGACCGCCGCATCTTCCAACTGGCCCCCGCCGTCGCCCTCCTGCCGTACCTCCTCGTCCTGCTCGCCATCCCCATCGGCCCGGACGAGGGAGCCGTCGGCCAGGTCATCGACGCCGGTGTCTTCTTCGTCCTGGCCGTCATGGGCGTCGGCGTCCTCGGCTCGCTCATGGCCGGCTGGGCGTCCGCGAACAAGTTCTCCCTCCTCGGGGGCCTGCGCACCGCCGCCCAGCTCCTCGCCTACGAACTGCCGATGCTGCTGACCGCCGCCTCGGTGGCGATGGCGGCCGGCACCGTCTCGATCCCCGGCATCCTCGACGCCTTCGAGTGGTGGTGGCTGCCCTGGCAGATCGTCGGCGCGATCGTCTTCTTCGTGGCCGGCCTCGCCGAACTCCAGCGCCCGCCCTTCGACATGCCCGTCGCCGACTCGGAGATCATCTTCGGCGCGTACACCGAGTACACCGGCCTCCGCTTCGCCCTCTTCCTCCTCGCCGAGTACGCCGGGATCGTCGTCCTGTGCGGCCTGACCACCGTCCTCTTCCTGGGCGGCTGGCACGGCCCCTGGGGCGCCGACGGCCTCGGCTGGGTCTGGACCCTGCTGAAGACCGCCGTCCTCGCCTTCCTCGTCATCTGGCTGCGCGTCACCTACCCCCGCCTGCGCGAGGACCAGCTCCAGAAACTGTCCTGGACCCTCCTCGTCCCCCTCTCCCTCGCCCAGATCGCCCTCACCGGCATCGTCAAGGTGGTGATCAACTAACCATGGCCCCCATCCCCGGCTCCGGCCTCGCCAAGGGCCTGGCCGTCACCCTCCGCACGATGACGAAGAAGTCCGTCACCGCGCAGTACCCGGACGCCCAGCCCGACCTCCCGCCCCGCACCCGCGGTGTGATCGGCCTGTTCGAGGAGAACTGCACGGTCTGCATGCTGTGCGCCCGCGAGTGCCCCGACTGGTGCATCTACATCGACTCCCACAAGGAGACGGTCCCGGCGGCGACCCCCGGCGGCCGCGAACGCAGCCGCAACGTCCTCGACCGCTTCGCCATCGACTTCTCCCTGTGCATGTACTGCGGTATCTGCATCGAGGTCTGTCCTTTCGACGCCCTGTTCTGGTCCCCGGAGTTCGAGTACGCCGAGACCGACATCCGCGACCTCACCCACGAGCGCGACAAGCTCCGCGAGTGGATGTGGACCGTCCCGGCCCCGCCGGCCCTGGACCCCGGCGCGGAGGATCCGAAGGAGCTCGTCACCGCCCGCAAGACCGCCGACAAGCTGGCCGCCCAGCAGGCCCCGCCCGCCACCGAACCGCACGCCGACGAGCAGGCCCGGGCAGCCGAGCGCCCGACCCGCCCGCAGGGCGACTCCAAGCAGCAGACGGATCAGCCGGCCCCGCAGACGGATCAGCCGAAGCCGGGGCAGGAGGGCCGGGAATGACCGCGTTCACCACGGCCGCCGAAACCCACGGGTTCCTCTCCCCGACCGGCGTCGAGATCGCCTTCCTCCTCGTCGGCCTGGTCACCTTCGGCGCCGCGCTCGTCACCGTCACCACCCGGCAACTGGTGCACGCCGCCCTGTGGCTGGTGGTCACCCTCGGCGGCCTGGCCGTCGAGTACCTCCTGCTCACCGCCGAGTTCATCGCCTGGGTACAGGTCCTCATCTACGTCGGTTCCGTCGTCGTCCTCCTCCTGTTCGGACTGATGCTCACGAGGGCCCCCATCGGCCGCTCCCCGGACGCCGACTCCGGCAACCGCTGGGCCGCCCTCATCGTGGCCGTCGCCGCCGCTGCCGCCCTGGTCTGGGTCGTCGTCGACGCCTTCCGCACGACCTGGATCGACCTGGACGGCCCCGCCGCCGGCTCCACCGAGGCCACCGGCGCGAGCCTCTTCCAGAACTGGGTCCTCCCCTTCGAGGCCCTCTCCGTCCTCCTCCTCGCCGCCCTGGTCGGCGCGATCGTCCTGTCCCGCAAGGCGAAGGCCGCGTCGGCGACCGCGACCGAGAACACCCCGGCCGCCCGGAGCGAGCAGGACCGGAGCGAGCAGGACCGCGGCGAGAAGGAAGGGACCCGCTGATGCACCTCGCCTATCCCGCCGTGCTCTCCGCCCTCCTCTTCTGCACGGGCCTGTATGGCGTCCTCGCCCGCCGCAACGCGATCCTGGTCCTGATGTCGGTCGAGCTGATGCTCAACGCCGTCAACCTCAACCTGGTCGCCTTCGACGTCTGGCTCAGCAGGACCGCCGAGGAGACCCTGCACTCCGGCCAGGCCCTCACCCTGTTCACCATCGCCATCGCCGCCGCCGAGATCGGCATCGGCCTGGCGATCGTCCTCGCCGTCCACCGCAACCGCGGCACCGCGGACATCGACAAGCTCCGCGACACCGCCGAACGGCACGACCCCGACGGCACCGACCACGACGCCCTTACGGCCGAGCAGTCCGGCGAGGCCCAGAAGGCTGAGGCCACCGCGTGACCACGACCACCCTCGCCGTCCTCGTCCCCCTCCTTCCGTTCCTCGGCGCCGTCGCCGGCCTGCTCCTGGGCCGCACGGCACCCGGCTTCGTCCGCCCGCTCGCCGTCCTGCCGACGCTCACCTCCCTGGTACTCGCCGCGCTGGTCGCCGTGCGGCAGGGCGGTGACGCGGCCGTCAACGCGGCCACGGAACTCACCCCCACCGGCTCCGTCCCGATCGAACTCGCCCTGCACATCGACGGTTTCGCCGCCCTCGTCGCCGTCCTGGTCGGCCTGGTCGCCTCCTGCGTGCAGATCTACTCGACGGGCTACCTGCGCGACGACCCGCGCTACCCCTCGTACGCCGCCCTGGTCTCCCTGTTCACCTCCGCGATGTTCCTGGTCGTCTACTCAGGCGACCTGATCGTGCTGCTGGTCGGCTGGGAAGTCATGGGCATCTGCTCCTACTTCCTGGTCGGCCACTACTGGGAGACCCCTCAGGCCCGCGCCGCCTCCCTCAAGGCCTTCCTGGTCACCAAGCTCGGCGACGTTCCCTTCCTCATCGGCCTGTTCGCCCTGGCCGCCGACGCCGGCTCCTTCCGCATCACCCGGGTCCTGAGTACCGTCGCGAGCGGCGGACTCGACCACCCGACGCTGATCGCCCTGCTCCTCCTGGCGGGCGTGGCGGGCAAGTCCGCGCAGTTCCCGCTGCACACCTGGCTCCCCGACGCGATGGCGGGCCCGACCCCCGTCTCCGCGCTGATCCACGCCGCGACGATGGTCGCCGCCGGTGTCTACTTCATCGCCCGTCTCCTCCCGGTCTTCGAGGCCTCCCAGGCCGCGATGGTCGTCCTCGCCGTCATGGCCGCCGTCACGATGACCGGCTCGGCGCTCGCCGCGCTGGCCCAGGACGACATCAAGCGTGTCCTCGCCTACTCGACGATCGGTCAGCTCGGCTACATGACCGGCGCCCTCGCCGTCGGCGACCGTGGTGCCGCCGTCTTCCACCTCCTGTCCCACGGCGCCTTCAAGGCGCTGCTGTTCCTCGCGGCCGGCGTGATCATCCACGCCGCCGGCACCAACTCGCTCGCCGCCATGTCCCGTATGCGGAACCTGCGCGACCGCGTCCCCGACGCCTACTGGACGATGACCGTGGCGCTGCTCGCGCTCGCCGCGATCCCGCCGTTCAGCGGCTTCTTCTCCAAGGAGGCCGTCCTCGGCGTCGCCGAACACGTCGTCACCGGACACACCGAGCACGCCCCCGCCGCCGCGGGCTGGATCGTCCTCGTCGCCGGTCTGCTCACGGCCGTGCTCACCGCTGCCTACGCGATGCGCCTGTGGCTGCTGGCCTTCCGCGGCCGGGGCGCCGAAGCCCCAGACCACGGCCGCCAGCCTCTGACGATGACCGTGGTGCTGTGGGTGCTCGCCGCCCCGTCCCTGGCCCTCGGCGGATTCGCGTTCCGCCTGCTGCCCGACTGGTTCGACGGCCGCGACCTCAGCCCGACCCTCACCACCTCCGTGCTCGGCACGGGCGTGGCCCTGGTCGGCGGCATCGTCACCTACGGCGCCTGGCGGCACACCACCGCGCTCACCGCACGCGTCCCGCTGGGAGCGGTCGCGGCCCACCCCGAGGGCGACGCCGCCCAGGTCGAGGCGGAGGCCATCGCCACCCACGAGCCGGCCTACGGCGACATCGCCTACGCGCCCGACCCCGCCGACCCCGGACGGCTCCTGCTCGGCCCGCTGCACCGCCACGCGGCCGCCGGCTTCCACATGGACGCCCTGTACAGCGCCCTCTTCGTCCGGCCGGTCCAGGCCGGGGCGAGCCTCGTCCGGTTCCTCGACCGGGAGGTCGTCGAGACCTACGTACGCGGCGCGGGTGCGCTGCCCCGCTGGCTCGGCGCCGCCGTACGGCGCGCACAGACCGGCAACGTCCAGACCTATGTGAGCGCGCTGCTCGCCGGCACCGTCGTCCTCGCGGTCGCCGTCGTCCTCGTCGCCACGGGAGCGTGAGCAGGCGTGATCGATATCAACGAGTCCGTGATGCAGTTCCTTCTGGCATTCGTCGTCGTCGGCCCGCTCCTCGGCGCCGCCGCGGCTCTCCTGCCGGCCCCGCCCGGGCTGAAGGGGAAGTCACCCGAGCAGGCCGTGCTCCGGCACGGCGTCACCGTCACCGGCGCGGTCCTCATCGCGGCGATCGTCCTCGCGCTCGGCTTCGACCACGGCCAGCCGTCGAAGATGCAGGCCAGCACGGACATCAGCTGGATCCCCGCACTCGACGTACGCATCAACCTCGGCGTCGACGGCATCTCCCTCCCCCTTCTGGTCCTGACCGCGCTGCTGACCTTCCTCTGCGCGCTCTACTCGTACTTCAAGATGCCTGAAGGCCCGAGCCCGAAGGCCTTCGTCGCGCTGCTGCTCGTCCTCGAGTCCGGCACGCTCGCGACCTTCGCCGTCCTCGACCTGCTGCTGTTCTTCCTCGCCTTCGAGATGGTCCTCATCCCGATGTACTTCCTCATCGCCCGCTGGGGCGGCGAGGGCCGGAGCCAGGCCGCGTGGCGGTTCATCCTCTACACGCTGCTCGGCTCCGTGGTCATGCTGCTCGGCCTGCTCCTGATCGGGCTCAAGGCGGGCACGTTCGACATGATGGCACTCGCCACTGACAACGGCCGGTCGCTGACCACATCAGTGCAGGTCATCGCCGTTCTGGCGATCGGGATCGGCCTCGCGGTCAAGACGCCGATGTGGCCGCTGCACAGCTGGCTGCCCGACGCCCACACCGCCGCGCCGACCGTCGGCTCGGTCCTGCTGGCCGGTGTCCTGCTGAAGATGGGTACGTACGGGTTCGTCCGGATCCTCCTCCCCATCGCCCCGGACGGCTTCCGCACCTTCGCGCCCTACCTCGCGGCGCTCGCCGTCGTCGGCATCATCTACGGATCCCTGGCCTGCCTGGCCCTCGCCAAGCAGGGCGCGAAGGGCGACCTCAAGCGCCTCATCGCCTACTCCTCCGTCGGCCACATGGGCTTCGTCCTGCTCGGCATCTCGACGATGACGCCGACCGGCGTGAACGGCGCCCTGTTCGCCAACATCGCCCACGGCCTCATCACCGGCCTGCTCTTCTTCCTGGTCGGCGCCCTGAAGGACCGCACCGGCACCACCGACCTCGACACCCTCGCCGAGGAGACCGGAGCGGCGCTCTACGGCAGGGCCCCGCGCCTCGGCGGCCTGCTCGCCTTCGCCGCGGTCGCCTCGCTCGGCCTGCCGGGCCTGGCCGGGTTCTGGGGCGAGATGCTGTCCCTGTTCGGGGCGTTCCAGCCGGCAGCGGGCCTCAGCCGTCCCGCCTTCCTCACGTTCATGGCGATCGGCGCGTTCGGGACGCTGCTGACGGCCGCGTACCTGCTGGTCGTGGTCCGCCGCGTGTGCATGGGCGCCCTGCCGCAGGACGCCCCCAGGCTCACCGACGTCCGCAGTTACGAGTTCGCGGCCTGGACCCCGCTCGTCGTCCTCACCGTCGTCGCGGGTCTGTGGCCCAAGGCCCTCCTCGGCCTGAGCGACCCGGCCGTCCAGCAGCTCCTCGCAGGAGGCACCCGATGAGCTCCCCGGCCCAGCCCCTGGCCGCGTCGCTGGTCCAGTCCGTCGACTGGCTCGCGATCGCACCGCCCACCATCGCGGCGGTCGTCGGCCTCGTCGTCCTGGTCGCCGACCTGTTCGTCGCCGAGCACCGCAAGGCGCTGCTCGGCTGGACGTCCGTGGCCGGTCTGGCCGCCGCCACGCTGATGCTGCTGCCCCTCCTGGACGGCGACCGCGGCACCTTCTGCCTGACCGGCGACGCCACCGTGTGCAGCTACACGGCCGACCGCTTCACCCTGGTCATCCAGTTCCTGGTCCTCGGCGGCGCCCTCCTCGCCGCCCTTCTGTCGGTCACCGCCCTGAAGGACGCCCGCAAGGAGCTGCCCGAAGGGGAGTACTGGTTCCTGCTGCTGTCCTCCGCGGCCGGCGCCGCCCTCCTGCCCGCCTCCCGCGATCTCGCGACCCTGATCGTCGCCCTGGAGGTCGCCTCCCTGCCCGCCTTCGCGCTGGTCGGCCTCAGGCACGGCGATCGCAAGTCTTCCGAGGCGGCCCTGAAGTTCTTCCTGTCCTCGGTCACCGCGACCGCGGTCAGCCTCATGGGCATCAGCTTCGTGTACGCCTCCACGGGCACCCTCTACCTGACCCAGGTCGCCGACCGTATCCAGAACGTCGACGGGCAGCTCCACACGCTCGCCCAGACCGGCGTCGTCCTCACCCTCGTCGGCTTCGCCTTCAAGACGGCCGCCGTGCCCTTCCACTTCTGGGTGCCCGACACCTACGTGGGGGCGCCCCTGCCCATCGCCGCCTATCTGTCGGTCATCGGCAAGGCGGTCGGCTTCAGCGGCCTGATCCTCGTCACGGTCGTCGCCCTCCCCTCGTACGCCGACGTCTGGGGCCCGGCCCTGTCCGTCCTGGCCGCGCTCACCATGACCGTCGGCAACGTCGGCGCCCTGCGCCAGCAGGCCACGCGCGCGTACAGCGCGGTACGCCTGCTCGCCTGGTCGTCCGTCGGCCAGGCCGGCTACCTCCTGGTGCCGATCGCGGCCGCCGCGTACTCCGGAGACGCCGAGAAGTCGATCGGCTCCACCGTCGCCTACGCCCTGATGTACGGCGCCGTGAACCTCGGGGCCTTCGCCGTGGCCGCGCTCGTCGGCCGGACGAAGTTGCTCAACCGCGTCTCCGACTACCGCGGCCTGTACGCGTCGAGCCCGCTGTCCGCGCTGCTCCTGGCGTTCTTCCTGCTCTGCCTCGCCGGGCTGCCGCCGGGCATCATCGGCCTCTTCGCCAAGGTCACCGTCTTCTCGGCGGCCGTCGACGCCGGCCTCGGCTGGCTGGCCGTGATCATGGCCGTCAACGTCGTCATCGCGCTGTTCTACTACCTCCAGTGGACGGCCCTGCTCTTCCGCGCCCCCGAGGGCGAACCCGACAAGCACCGCGTCCCCGCCCCGCTCACGGCCGCGATCGCGCTGACCGGAGTCCTCGGTATCGCCCTGTCCGGCGCACCCCAGTTGGTCCTGCGCTTCACCGACACGGCCCTCTTCTGAACCACCGGCGCATTCGCCACGCGCGCGTGGGGCACCCGGCCCTCCACGCGCGCGTGCCGCGTCCGGGAGCCGTTCACCCGGACGGTCCACACCCGCCGCCGCGCGCACAAGGGAACTAGTGCCTCCCGCCTGGCGTTGACCAGTACGGGAGGGTCCACTGGACGTGACATCACGGCACCAGTGGCACCGCAGATCAGCAAGCAAGGGTCCCCCTGCCGCACCACTTGGAGGGCGTACCGTGCACCGCCGGCACAACGGGCTCAGGACAGCAGTCCTCCTCGGGGGACTGTCCGCACTCATCATCGTCATCGGCAGCTTCTTCGGCCGCACGGGGCTCGTCATCGCCGTCCTGGTAGCGCTGGCCACCAACGCGTACGCGTACTGGAACAGCGACAAGCTGGCCCTCCGCGCGATGCGTGCCCGCCCGGTGAGCGAGTTCGAGGCCCCGGGGCTCTACCGCATGGTCCGCGAGCTCTCCACGCAGGCCCGCCAGCCGATGCCGCGCCTGTACATCTCCCCGACGGAAGCGCCCAACGCGTTCGCCACGGGCCGCAACCCGCGCAACGCCGCCGTGTGCTGCACCGACGGCATCCTGCGCCTGTTGGACGAGCGTGAGCTGCGCGGCGTCATCGGCCACGAGCTCAGTCATGTCTACAACCGCGACATCCTCATCTCGTCGGTCGCCGGCGCCCTCGCCTCCGTGATCATGTTCCTGGTCAATTTCGCCTGGCTGAT
This sequence comes from Streptomyces sp. NPDC050416, assembly GCF_044458845.1. Lineage (NCBI taxonomy): Bacteria > Bacillati > Actinomycetota > Actinomycetes > Kitasatosporales > Streptomycetaceae > Streptomyces > Streptomyces sp. NPDC050416. The sequence goes on along the minus strand of NZ_JBITII010000002.1, from coordinate 739,142 downwards.
CCCGATCGGGCGCTCGGACGACGACGACGGCCCCGGGCTGCTCGGCATGCTGCTGATCATGATCCTGGGCCCGCTGGCCGCCTCTCTCATCCAACTGGCCATCAGCCGTTCCCGGGAGTACCAGGCGGACGCCTCGGGCGCCCAGCTCACCGGCGACCCGCTCGCCCTGGCCAGCGCCCTGCGCAAGCTCGAACTGGGCACGAAGCAGCTCCCGCTGCCGCCCGAGCCGCGCATCGAGACCGCCAGCCACATGATGATCGCGAACCCGTTCCGGCCCGGCCAGGGCCTGTCGAAGATGTTCTCCACACACCCGCCGATGGCGGACCGCATCGCCCGGCTCGAGAAGATGGCAGGTGGGAACCCGTGAAGACCATCCTGAACGTCATATGGCTCCTCTTCAGCGGCTTCTGGCTGTTCCTCGCCTACATCCTCGCGGGCTTGCTCCTCTGCATCACCGTCATCGGCATCCCGTTCGGCGTCGCGGCCTTCCGCATCGGCGTCTACGCCCTGTGGCCCTTCGGGTACACGACGGTCGAGCGCCGCGACGCGGGCGCGCCGTCCTGCCTCGGCAACGTGCTCTGGCTGGTCCTGGCGGGCTGGTGGCTGGCCCTCGGCCACATCGTCACCGGCGTCGCGCTGTGCGTCACGATCATCGGCATCCCGCTCGGCGTCGCGAACTTCAAGCTCATCCCGGTCTCGCTGCTCCCGCTGGGCCGCGACATCGTGCGGACGAACGAGCCGTTCGCGATGCGCTGACGGCGGGACAGCGGGGCCCGGTGTGCACAGGCCCGGGGTTATCCACAGGCCGGCCCGGCTGTCAGCGGCGGCCTGCATCATGAACCCATGACCGCGATCGAGCACTTGCCGACACGAGCGTAGGCCCAGGCCCACAACACCAGCCCACCCAGTGTGACTTCACGTCCCGAGCCGGCGGACGACCCGGTGAGATGCCCCTGACGGACCCAAGAGGGCAGCCCTACCCCCTCCCGGCCCTCGCCCGCACCCCCCGCCGCACTCCGTACGCAATCGCCCCCACCACCAGCACTCCCGCGCCCGCGACCATCGAAATCCCCGGCAGCGAGAAGGCCAGCACGGCGCACCCGAGCAGCCCGACCACCGGAACCAGCCGTGCTCTCAGCGCCGAATCGAGCGTCCAGGCCGAGGCATTGGCCACGGCGTAGTACGCCAGCACCCCGAAGGAGGAGAACCCGATCGCGCCCCGGACGTCCACCGTGGCGGCCAGGACCGTGACCACCGCACCCACGGCCAGCTCCGCCCGGTGCGGCACCTGGAAGCGCGGATGCACGGCCGCCAGCGCGCCCGGCAGATGCCGGTCCCGGGCCATGGCCAGCGTCGTCCGTGAGACGCCCAGGATCAGGGCGAGCAGCGACCCCAGCGCGGCAACGGCCGCACCGACCCGCACCACCGGCCCGAGCCAGGGCATCCCGGCCGCCCGCACCGCGTCGGCCAGCGGCGCCGTCGCGTCCCCGAGACCGTCCGAACCCAGCACCGAAAGGACAGCCACCGCCACACCCGCGTACACCACGAGCGCGATGCCCAGCGCCAGCGGGATCGCCCGCGGAATGGTGCGCGCCGGATCCCGTACCTCCTCACCGAGGGTCGCGATCCGGGCGTACCCGGCGAACGCGAAGAACAGCAGACCGGCGGCCTGAAGCACACCGCCCGCACCGCCCGAGGCCCCGATGTCCAGCCGCCCGGCATCGGCCTCGCCCGACACCAGACACCCCACCACCGTGGCAGCGAGGACAGCCAGGACCACCGCCACGATCACCCGCGTCAGCCATGCGGACTTCTGGACACCGCCGTAGTTCACCGCGGTCAGCGCCACCACGGCCGCGACCGCCACCGCGTGCGCCTGCCCCGGCCAGACGTACGTGCCCACGGTGAGCGCCATCGCCGCACAGGAGGCCGTCTTCCCGACCACGAACGACCAGCCCGCCAGATATCCCCAGAACTCCCCGAGCCGCTCACGCCCGTACACATACGTCCCGCCCGAGGCCGGATACAGGGCGGCGAGGCGCGCCGACGACATGGCGTTGCAGTACGCGACCACGGCGGCGACGGCGAGCCCGAGGAGCAGTCCCGAGCCGGCCGCGTGCGCCGCGGGCGCGAGGGCGGCGAAGATCCCGGCTCCCACCATCGAGCCGAGCCCGACGACGACGGCGTCCCCGACGCCGAGGGTGCGGCGCAGACCGGAAGTGGAGGCTGTCATGCGTCGCACCCTACTGATCAGTGCAACCGGCGGGCGCCGCCAGGGCGTCCTTCCCCCCAAGACGGCGTGAACGCGCGCGGCAAGGACGTCGTACGCGGAACGCCCGGCGTACGACGCACGAGCACGGTCTGCCGGGAGCAAGATCACATGGCCGGGACAGGGCGGGCACAGCGTGAAAGGGCAGGTTCACGGCATGACCATCATCAGCTGGATCATCCTGGGACTGTTGGCCGGCGCCATCGCGAAGTTCCTGCTGCCGGGGCGCGACCCGGGCGGCCTCATCGGCACGACCCTGATCGGCGTCGCGGGCGCGTTCATCGGTGGCTGGATATCGGCCCGCTGGATGGACCACCCGATCAGCAAGGACTTCTACGACGGCGCGACCTGGGCCGCGGCGATCGGCGGATCGCTCGTCCTCCTGATCGCTTACCGCCTCCTGTTCGGCAATTCCCGAAACTGACGACGCCGACGGTCGGCATACGACGTACCACCTCGCCCTCCGGCCCCCATCGACCGCGGCCAGCAGGCGAGAAGGGTGGGCACCCAGCAGGTGCCCACCCTTTCTCGTCCCCGTGCAGACCGGGAGCCCGCCGGCGCGGACCGGGAGCCCCGCGGACCCGGCCGGGCCTACCGGTAGTTCACGAACTGCATGGCGAAGTCGAAGTCCTTGCCCTTCAGCAGGGCGATGACGGCCTGGAGGTCGTCCCGGCTCTTGGAGCTGACCCGCAGCTCCTCACCCTGCACCTGCGCCTTCACGCCCTTGGGGCCCTCGTCACGGATGGTCTTCGCCACCTTCTTCGCGTTCTCCTGGGAGATGCCCTCCTTGATCGACGCGAAGATCTTGTACTCCTTGCCGGAGAGCTGGGGCTCGCCCGCGTCCAGAGCCTTCAGCGAGATGCCACGCTTGATCAGCTTGGACTGGAAGACGTCGAGGATCGCCTTGACCCGGTCCTCGGAGTTCGCCTCCATGAGGATGTTCTCGCCGGACCACGAGATCGAGGCACCCACGCCCTTGAAGTCGTAGCGCTGCGAGATCTCCTTGGCGGCCTGGTTGAGTGCGTTGTCGACCTCCTGCCGCTCGACCTTCGAGACGATGTCGAAACTGGAGTCGGCCATGTCCTGTGGCTCCTTGTATCGGGGTGCGAATCGTGCGTACCGGCGTACGTGGGCGGCCGCCGGGCCTGTTCAGATCCCGGGCCGCATCCGGACAAGCCTAGCCACCCCCCGCCCTGCGGGCCCCGATCAATCGGGTGGCGGAGCACCCCTCGGCATCAGGTATTGTTTACGTCGTTGCCACGGAGCACCGCCGAAAAAAGCGGTTCGACGGGCAGCAACCCCGGCGGTGTGCCCGAGCGGCCAAAGGGAGCAGACTGTAAATCTGCCGGCTCAGCCTTCCCAGGTTCGAATCCTGGCGCCGCCACACGGGAAAACAAAGGACCCGTGACCTGCGAACACAGCAGGTCACGGGTCCTTTGTCATGCTGTCGGACGCTCGGTCATCGGACAGGGGCGGTGGTGACGGTGCAGTGCCCCGTCCATAGAATCGAACGTGTGAACGATGAACCGTCTTCCCGGCTTGATCTGCTGCGATTCGCGCGCCGCGTGGTCGTTCAGCAGGCGAAGGCGGCCATCACCCAGATCGACCGGTGGATCGCGGTGGAGGAGCGCCGCGAGGCTGAACAGCGGCGGGGGATGGAAGCCCGGCCGCCTGCGCCCGCATGGTTGCTCGAACAAGGTCTGTCCGGGCGGGACGCGGTGTACGTCCACGTCGGTGACTGCTGGAACGCGGGGAAGCGCTCGAAGGGGATCGAGCGGGACGAGGCGCGGCGGGCTCTCGCCGACGGAGTCAAGCCCTGTCCCCAGTGCCGGCCGGACAGCGTGCTGGGATTCCTCGACTAGTCGTCCCCGCTGCTCTGCTGTGAGCGGGAGTTCCGGCTTGCGCTGCGGGCCAGTTCGCTGCCGAGCAGCGTCACCTTGGCCACACCACGTGCCCAGCGCGGAGCGTCGCCCCGGGCCGCCCAGAAAACGCAGACGCAGCCGCCGATGACGAGCAGGACGACGACCGACAGTACGAGCACGAGCATGCTCGCCCCCCCCATTTCGTGTGATGAACCACGCCATCTTCTCAGGTCGGCCTCACTCACGGGCCAGGACGACATCCAACGGTGCCCCGACACCAGCCGAGGCACCGGTCGCACCATGCCGGCAACGGCAACGGCAACGGCAACGGCAACGGCAACAGCAACAGCAGTGGCAACGGCTACGGCGCCGGTGTGTACGTGACGTCCGTGTCCGGGCACGCCTCGGCGAGGCGGGTCAGGGACTCGCGCTCCTCCGTGTCCGCGGTGAGGCTCCAGCGCAGTTTCACGGCCGTCCATTCGACGATGTAGCGGCACGTGTCCTTGGTGTTGGCGGCGTGGGTGGGGCAGACAGGGCGATGGTGCAGGCGGTGCCGAGCAGGGCGGCAGCACAGGCTCGTGCCAGGGAAACGATCACGCCCAGCAGGATGAGCGAACGACTGTCGACCGGTCCGGTGGGACGGGACGGACGACGCGGGGATCACCCGGCGGCCGTATGCAGAAAACGATGCCGCTGGTGCCGGGCGTCAGCCGGAGGTTGACGGCGGGGGAAAGAACAGCCGGTCCCGCCGCGCCATGCAGCCGTCTGACCTCCGCTGTCGCGCCCCGCTCCCCAACTCGTCGGTGCCATGGCCCGATTGTCAGCTAGGTGCACCGTAGTAGGGCTGGTCCGGCCAAGTGATCTTTCCGTGGGCGGTGCGCTGCGGCTTCTCCAGGATGTCGGGCCGCCGCTTGACCGAGGCGGGTACGTGACCAGGCAGTCATGCCGGACGCGGTCCCCGTTCGCAGTCTTGAGGAGCAGTACATGTCGCAGACCACCGACCCGGCCCCGGTCGGCACGTTTCCTCATCCGAGCTGGGTCGACGACCTGCTGAATCCCGCCCTCCGGTCGGCCGTCGGCGCACTGCCGGCGGCCGAGAGCCGGGTGGCCGGGTAACACCGCGGCTGGTGCGAGGCCGACGGCACGCCGACGGCGACGGTGTCCCGGACGGGCAAGTCGGTCCGCCCGGCCCTGGTGCTGCTGTCCGCGGCGGCGGTCGGGGGCAGTGCGGAAACCGCCGTACCGGGTGCGGTCGCGGTGGAGTTGGTGCATGGCTTCACCCTGCTGCACGACGACGTCATCGACGGCGACGCCCTGCGCCGGCACCGCCCGGCGGCCTGGTCGGTGTTCGGCACGCCGGCGGCGGTGCTGACGGGCGACGCCCTGCTGGTATCGGCGCTGCGGGCCCTCGCGGACGTACCCCGCAAGCGGGCCGCCGAAGCGGTGAAGGAGCTGGTCGATGACCCTGCTGGAGCTCGTCGAGGGACAGAGCCGCGACGTGGCGTTCGAGAAGGCGACCCAGGTGTCGGTGGCCCAGTACCTCGCCATGGCGGAGGGCAAGAGGGGGTCGCTGATGGCGGTGTTCGTGCGCTCTTGGTGGCGTACTGGCCGGGGCGGACGGCGAACGGATCAGCGGACTGCGGGAGTTCGGCCGGCGACTGGGCGTGGCCTTCCAGTGCGCCGACGACGTCCTCGGCATCCGGGGCCGTACCGCACGCAGCGGCAGGCCGGTGGGGGCCGACCTCGCGGCGCGGAAGAAGTCGCTGCCCGTCGTGGCAGCTCTCAGCGGTGAGGGCGCCGCGGCCGAGCGGCTCCGCGCGCTGTACGCCGCCACGCACCCCCTGGACGAGCAGGAGGTCGACCTGGCGCGCGAACTGGTCGAGGAGGCCGCCGGGCCGCCGAGCAGGAGGCCCGCGTCAGGCGTCGGCCGCGCTGCGCGCCCTGTCGTGGGCGCAGCCCACCCCGACGCCTACCGGCAACTCCGTGACATGACGTCTTGGTCGTCCCAGCGGACGGTGCTTGGGGAAGTTGGCCGCGAGGGTCACCGGGCCCCGGCGCCAGGTCGGTGACGGTGAACTCGATCACCCCGGCAATGAGGCACAGGCATACGCGAGCCGCTCGCGCGGCACACTGGCCCCATGTCCTCCCGTCGCAGAACCTGCCCCGAGTGCCGTCGCGAGATCGCCGTCGTCGCCGGGCGGTACGCGCGCCACGACCCGCCCGGCGCCCGGGAACACGGCGAACTCACCTCGTGTCCCGGGTCCCGCCGCCAGGCGAGGCCCGGCCCGGAACAGCCTTCCCTGGACGGCTACGTGGTACCCGACTTCCCCGGTCAACTGCCCCTGTTCTAGGGCGGGTTCACGGCGTCGTCAGTTCCCCGCCACCGACTTCACCGCCACGGAGACCGGAGCCGGCCCGCTGATCAGCTCCAGCGTGAGGCCGGCCGTCGCGGGCGTGTCCACCAGCTCCGCCAGCACGGCGGCCACGTCGTCACGCGGAATCGGGCCGCGGCCCGTGTGCGCCTCCAGGCGTACGAGGCCGGTGCCGGCGTCGTCGGTGAGCTGACCGGGGCGCAGAATCGTCCAGTCCAGGGCGTCCAGACCGCTGACGTACGCGTCCGCCTCGCCCTTGGCGCGCAGGTACACGTCGAAGATCTCGTCGCCCTCGTGCCGCGGGTCGGCGCCCATGGACGACACGATCACGAAGCGCCGTACGCCCGCCCTCACCGCCGCGTCCGCGAAGAGGACCGCCGCGGCCTTGTCCACCGTGTCCTTGCGGGCCGCCCCGCTGCCCGGGCCCGCGCCCGCCGCGAACACCGCCGCGTCGGCGCCCCGCAGCCGCTCCGCGACCTCGTCCACGGACGCCGACTCCAGGTCGAGCACGACCGGTTCGGCACCGGCCGCCCGCAGATCGTCGGCCTGTTCGGCCTTGCGGATGATCCCCGCTACCTCGTCCCCGCGCGCGGCGAGCAGCCGCTCCAGCCGCAACGCGATCTGACCATGACCACCAGCGATGACAGTACGCATGCCTTCGACCGTACGCCCGTACAGCACCGTCCGCCGCACGACTTGAGCCACGCCCGGACGCCGCACCACCCGCAGGCCCTACGACAACTGCCCCCGCCCCTGCCGCGGCAGCCCCAGCTCCACCGAGGCCGCCGAACTGCAGTACTCCCGCACCGCGCTGGTCCGCGCCACCACACGCCCCCGGTGCACCACCACCCGGCTGTACGCCAGCGACAGCGCCCCCGCGAGCCCGTCCCCGCGCACGGCGAGCAACTCGGCCGGGAAACCCGCCTCCACCCGCACCTCCGGCAGCCCCAGCACCACCCGCGCCGACCCGCTCACCGCGTCGTACGCCTCCCCGGGCGACAGGCCGTAGCGCGAGGCCAGCAGGAACGCCGCCTCCAGCGGGTCGCCGCGCCCCACGGGGTTCGACACGTCCCGCAGCGCCCCGCTCCCGGCGGCCACCCGCACCCCGGCCGCGCGCAGCAGCCGGACCGGAGCCGCACCCCGCCGGTCCACGCCACCGCAGCCGCCCTGCGGCAGGCACACCACCGTCACCCCGGCCGCCGCCAGTTGGTCCGCGGTCCGCGAGGCCACCTCGGAGGGCAGCCGGCCGAGATCGCCGCACGGGCTCAGGGTCACCCCGGGACGCAGCCCGCCCGCCATCGCCGCGAGCCGGGCCAGCCGCGCCGGATCCCCGGCGTCCGTGTGCAGGTCGACGGGACAGCCGTGCTCGGAGGCCACCTCCAGGACCGCCTCCACGTACCCCGTCGGATCCGGGTCGAGATCCGGCCGGCCGCCCACCACCGAGGCGCCCATCTTCACCGCGTCCCGCAGCACCGCCAGCCCGTCCGCCCCGGCCACCCCGGTCAGCACCCGGGGCATCGCCACCGCCGTCAGCTCGGCCAGCCCCCGCAGCGCCCGCCGCGCCTGCAACACGGCCGCCAGCGCGCCCAGCCCCTGCACGTCCCCCACGCGCACGTGGGCCCGCACCGCCGTCGCCCCGTGCCCGAGCTGGAGCAGCGCGGACTCGGTCGCCCGCCGCTGGACGTCCTGGGGCTCGTACGAGACCGGGCCCTGGGCGTCGGCCGACAACGCCGTGTCGGCGTGGGCGTGCGGCTCGGCCGGGGCGGGCAGCAGCAGATAGCCGCCGAGATCCACTCGCGCCCCGCACGCGCGCGTGCCGCCCGCCGCCAGGCTGCCGGCCGTGCCGACCGCCTCGATGCGCCCGCCGACCAGCCGTACGTCCACGGTCCGGCCGTCGGTGAGCCGCGCCCCGCACAGCAGCAGCGACGACGGGTCGGCCGGACCCGGCGAGGACGACGGGGGCGGTTGCTGCGGCTGGCTGTCGGGCATCGCGCTCCTGGGGCTCGGCTGCGCACGCGAGGACGCATGATCACTCAGAGTGAGTCGAGCCTAGGACGGCCTCCCGTCCGTCGCGGGGAGGAGCGCAATAGTCGTACCGGCGTGGCCCGCCGTGCGGAACGAGAGGCACGCGCGAGGCTGCCGTGCGGACGGTGGTGCGGCCCGGGCGGGTACCCCGAAACGGATTTGGGCGAACGGCCGCGGAGCGTGTAATGTCTTCATCGCTCGCCCCAATAGCTCAGTCGGCAGAGCGTCTCCATGGTAAGGAGAAGGTCAACGGTTCGATTCCGTTTTGGGGCTCTGGTGTGGCTGGTTCCCGTCGCGAGGCGGGGGCCCGATCACATCAAAGCGGTGTAGCTCAGTCGGTAGAGCAAGCGGCTCATAATCGCTGTGTCACCGGTTCAAGTCCGGTCACCGCTACTGACAGTAGCCGATTGTGGGGTCGGTCCTTCGATCGGCTACTCTTCTTGCGTTAAACAGTCCATCCGTTCGTCTTAGGAGCACTCACGTGGCTGCCACCGACGTCCGCCCGAAGATCACGCTGGCCTGCGTGGAGTGCAAGGAGCGGAACTACATCACCAAGAAGAACCGGCGTAACAACCCGGACCGTCTTGAGATGAAGAAGCACTGCCCGCGTTGCAACGCGCACACCGCGCACCGCGAAACGCGATAAACAGGCTCGTACACGAGGCCGTTCCCGAGTGATCGGGGGCGGCCTCGCGTCGTTGAATGACCCGTACCGTTCAGTAGCGGAACCAGGAGGTGCCGGGCCATGGCGCTCGACCAGTCCTTCGTGGGGCGGACGTACCCGCCCACCGAGCCCTACGAGGTGGGCCGGGAGAAGATCCGTGAGTTCGCCGAGGCGGTCGGGGACGCCAACCCGGCGTACACGGACGCGGAGGCCGCCAAGGCGCTCGGCCACCCCGATGTGATCGCGCCGCCGACCTTCGTCTTCTCGATCACGTTCAGGGCCGCCGGGCAGGTCGTCCAGGACCCCCAGCTCGGCCTGGACTACAGCCGGGTGGTGCACGGCGACCAGAAGTTCGCCTACCGCCGCCCGGTCCGTGCCGGCGACCGGCTCACGGTCACCTCCACCATCGAGTCGATCAAGTCCCTCGCGGGCAACGACATCCTGGACATCCGCGGCGAGGTCCACGACGAGGCCGGCGAGCACGTCGTGACCGCCTGGACCAAGCTCGTGGCCCGCGCGGCCGAGGAGGCGTGAGCGATCCCATGACGGCGAAGATCTCCTACTCCGACGTCGAGGTCGGCACCGAACTGCCCGCGCAGAGCTTCCCTGTGACCCGCGCGACCCTCGTTCAGTACGCGGGTGCCTCCGGCGACTTCAACCCGATCCACTGGAACGAGAAGTTCGCCAAGGAGGTCGGACTGCCGGACGTCATCGCGCACGGCATGTTCACCATGGCCGAGGCGATCCGCGTGGTCACCGACTGGACCGGCGACCCGGGCGCGGTCGTCGAGTACGGCGTCCGCTTCACCAAGCCCGTCGTCGTCCCGAACGACGACCAGGGCGCCGTGATCGAGGTCGCCGGCAAGGTCGCGGCCAAGCTCGACGACAACACCGTCCGCGTGGACCTCACGGCGACGAGCGCGGGGCAGAAGGTGCTCGGCATGTCGCGTGCGGTCGTGCGGCTGGCCTGAGACGGCAGACGACCGGGTAAGGGGCGCTCTCCATGGTGGGGCGCCCCTTACTCGCACCCAGTCATCGACACTCGTACGCGGCCATCGACCGCTTGACGTAGTTAGTGATTGAGTACTAACTTACTTGCATGGCCAGGATGAGCGCGGAGGAGAGGCGCGAGAGCGTCATCCGTGCGGCGACGATCGAGTTCGCCCGCGGTGGCTACCACGGCACGTCGACCGAGGCGATCGCCCGGCGGGTCGGCGTCTCGCAGCCGTATCTCTTCAGGCTCTTCCCCGGCAAGAAGGCGATCTTCCTGGCGGCGGCCGAGCGGTGCGTGGAGGACACGATCCGCACGTTCGCGGAGGCCTCCGAGGGGCTGGAGGGCGAAGAGGCCCTGCACGCCATGGGGAACGCGTACACCAAGGTCATCGCGGAGCAGCCCGAGCGGCTCATGATGCAGATGCAGATGTACGTCGCCGTGAGGGCCGCCGAGGAGGAGGGCGACCACGAGTTCGGCGAGTCGGTGCGCGCCGGCTGGATGCGGTTGTGGGACACGGTTCATCTGCCGCTGGGCGCCGACGTCAACGAGACGACGACCTTCATGGCCTACGGGATGCTCATCAACTGCCTGGCGGCCATGGGCTTCCCTCCCGAGCACCGCGTCTGGGAGGGGCTGTACCCGTCGGCGCGGCTCAAGGGCCGGCTGGAGATCTGACAGGGAAGGCGAGAGTGCCGCGCTTTTTCGTGATCTCAAAAGTTAGTGATCAATAACTAAGCAGATCGAGCGAATCACCTCTCTGGGGGAGAGATGTCACAGCAGACCGCACGCCGCGGGGGAGCCGCCTGGGCCCTCGTCATCACCAGCGTCGCCGGATTCATGGCGGCTCTCGACAACCTCGTCGTCACCACCGCCCTGCCCTCCATCCGGGAGGACCTCGGCGGCGGACTGCACGACCTGGAATGGACCGTGAGCGCCTACACGCTCACCTTCGCCGTCCTGCTGATGTTCGGCGCGGCCCTCGGCGACCGGTTCGGCCGCCGCCGGCTCTTCATCGCCGGGCTCGCCGTCTTCACCGGCGCCTCCGCCGCGGCGGCACTCGCGCCCGGAATCGACTCCCTCATCGCCGCCCGCGCGATCCAGGGCGCCGGCGCGGCGGTGATGATGCCGCTGACGCTCACCCTGCTCACCGCGGCCGTGCCCGCCGCCAAGCGGGGCATGGCCTACGGCATATGGGGAGCCGTCAACGGACTCGCCGTCGCCTCCGGGCCGCTGGTCGGCGGCACTCTCACCGAGCACATCTCCTGGCAGTGGATCTTCTGGCTGAACGTCCCGCTCGGTCTGGCCCTGCTGCCCCTCGCCCGCCTCCGCCTCGCCGAGTCCCACGGCACCGGCGCCCCGCTCGACATCCCGGGCACCCTGCTCGCCAGCGGCGGCCTCTTCGGCATCGTCTACGGCCTGGTCCGCGGCCCCGTCGACGGCTGGACCGGCTCGATGGTCCTGACGGGCCTGTTCGCGGGCTCCGCGCTCCTCACCGGCTTCGTCCTCTACAGCACGCGTGCCGCCAACCCCATGCTCCCGATGCGGCTCTTCCGCTCCCGGGCCTTCGCCGGCATCAACGCGGCGAGCCTGCTGATGTTCCTCGGCATGTTCGGCTCGATCTTCCTGCTCAGCCAGTACATGCAGGGCGTCCTCGGCTACTCGCCCACCGAGGCGGGCCTCAGGATGCTGCCCTGGACCGGCATGCCGATGCTGGTCGCCCCGATCGCCGGCATCCTCGCCGACCGCATCGGCGGCCGCCCGGTCGTCGCCGCGGGCCTGTTCCTCCAGGCACTGGGCCTCGGCTACATGTCGGTCGTGGCCACGGCGGACGCCTCCTACGCCGCCCAGCTGCCCGCCCTGATCGTCAGCGGCATCGGCATGGCCCTGTTCTTCGCCCCCGCCTCGCACCTGGTGATGTCCAGCGTCCGGCCCTCGGAGCAGGGCATCGCCTCCGGTGCGAACAACGCCCTGCGCGAGGTGGGCGGAGCGCTCGGCATCGCCGTCATGGCGTCGATCTTCGCGGCGCAGGGCGGCTACGAGACCGGCCAGACCTTCGTCGACGGCATGCGCCCCGCACTGGTGACCGGCTCCGCGGTGGTCGCCCTCGCGGGCGTCGCGGCCCTGCTGATCCCGACCCGGCGACGCGCCGAGCCGCAGGCCGCCCCGGCCGAACCGGCCCCCGTGCTGGATACCGCCTCCCGCTGACCCCGACGACCCGAAGGAGGAACGGTCATGCCCACCCTTCCCTGGACCGTCCCCAACACCCCGCCCCGCGACACCGAGGTGCACGTCTTCGCCTCCCGGTTCGAGACGCGCACCCGGTGGGGAGCGCTGAAGTTCCTCGCCGGGACGCCCGCCGTCTGGCGCCAGGTGCGCCGCAGCCCCGGCGTCTACGGGGCGACCCTGAAGGCGAAGCCCCTCCGACGGACCTTCTGGACGCTGTCCGCCTGGGAGTCCAAGGCCGCACTCCAGGACTTCGTCCGCGCGGGCGCCCACGGACCCGCTGCCCGGGGCCTCGCCCCGCAGATGAAGGACGCGAGCTTCACCACATGGCAGGCCAGCAGCGACGACCTCCCGCTCTCCTGGCCGGAGGCGATGCGTCGCCTGCCCTGACCGACACCCCGCGCGTGCGGCCCCCGCTTCCCGGACGGGGGCCGCACGCACGCGTGCCGGAGCCTGTCGGTGCCGTCTCGTACTCTTGAGCGCGTGCAGGAACTCCACGACGCCCCCCTCGCCCCGCTGACCACCTTCCGGCTGGGCGGTCCCGCGACCCGGCTGGTCACCGCGACGACGGACGACGAGGTGATTTCCGTCGTACGCGAAGCCGACGAGACGGGCACCCCGCTGCTCCTCATCGGCGGCGGCTCGAACCTGGTCATCGGCGACAAGGGCTTCGAGGGCACCGCCCTCGTCATCGCCACCAAGGGCTACTCCCTCGACGGCACGAGACTGGAACTGGCCGCCGGCGAGGTGTGGACCGACGCCGTCGCCCGCACGGTTGAAGCGGGCCTGGCCGGCATCGAGTGCCTGGCCGGCATCCCCGGATCGGCCGGCGCGACCCCCATCCAGAACGTCGGGGCGTACGGCCAGGAAGTCTCCTCGACGATCACGGAGGTCGTCGCCTACGACCGCCGGACCGGCGAGACGGTCACCCTGGCCAACGAGGACTGCGCCTTCTCCTACCGCCACAGCCGCTTCAAGTCCGACCCGGAGCGATACGTGGTCCTGCGCGTCCGCTTCTCCCTGGAGGACGCGGACGGCCTCTCCGCCCCCCTGAGGTACGCCGAGACGGCCCGCGCCCTCGGTGTCGAGGCCGGCGACCGCGTCCCGCTCGCCTCGGCCCGCGACACCGTGCTCAAGCTGCGCGCCGGCAAGGGCATGGTCCTGGACCCCGAGGACCACGACACCTGGTCGGCGGGCTCCTTCTTCACCAACCCGATCCTCACGGACGCCGATTTCGCTACGTTCCGCGCGCGGGTGCGGGAGCGCCTCGGCGAGGGGGTGGAGCCGCCCGCGTATCCCGCGGGGGAGGGTCGTACCAAGACCTCCGCGGCCTGGCTGATCGACAAGGCGGGCTTCACGAAGGGGTACGGCGACGGGCCGGCCCGCATCTCCACGAAGCACACGCTGGCGCTTACGAACCGGGGTACGGCGACCACGGAGGATCTGCTCGCCCTGGCCCGCGAGGTGGTGGCCGGGGTTCGTGAGGCCTTCGGGATCACGCTGGTGAACGAGCCGGTGACGGTGGGAGTGAGCCTGTAGGCACCCGGCCTCGGTGCTGAGGCCGGGTGGGTGCGCAGCTCGGCGCGACGAGGTGCCGCTGCGCCCACCCATGCCGCCCCAAGCGGCACGACTGCCCGCAGCGGCGGCGGTTACGGCGGCCCGCAGCGCGGCGGCCTGCGGCAGCTAAGCCACCACACGCCCGCACCCGCCTACGGCGAGAAGGGGACGTGTCGGGGGGTGTCCGCCCGCAGCGGTTGGCGTGTCAACGGGGAGTTAGTCGGTATGCAAGTCCATCGCGCCGTTCCGAGGACGGACACCCCCCGGCGCGGCCCCGACCCACCGCACCCCCACAGGCACTACGACCGCAACCAGTCGTCCACCCCGGCCAGCAGCTTCGCCTTCACGTCCTCCGGTGCCGCCGACCCCCGGACCGACTGTCGCGCCACCTCCGCCAGTTCCTCGTCCGTGAACCCGTGATGCCGCCGCGCGATCTCGTACTGCGCGGCAAGACGCGACCCGAACAGCAACGGGTCGTCCGCGCCCAGCGCCATCGGGACCCCCGCCTCGAACAGCGTCCGCAGCGGCACGTCCTCCGGCTTCTCGTACACCCCCAGCGCCACGTTCGACGCCGGGCACACCTCACAGGTCACACCCCGCTCGGCCAACCGCCGCAGCAGCCCGGGATGCTCCGCCGCCCGCACCCCGTGCCCCACCCGGTCCGCCCCCAGGTCGTCCAGACAGTCCCGCACCGACGACGCCCCGGCCAGCTCGCCCCCGTGCGGCGCCGAGAGCAGCCCGGCCTCCCGGGCGATCGCGAACGCTCGGTCGAAGTCCCGCGCCATGCCCCGCCGCTCGTCGTTCGACAGCCCGAACCCGACGACCCCCCGGTCCGCGTACCGCGCCGCCAGCCGCGCCAGGGTGCGCGCGTCCAGCGGATGCTTCATCCGGTTCGCCGCGACCAGCACCCGCATCCCGAGCCCGGTCTCCCGCGACGTCGTCTCCACCGCGTCCAGGATGATCTCCAGCGCCGGGATCAGCCCGCCCAGCCGCGGCGCGTACGACGTCGGATCGACCTGGATCTCCAGCCACCCCGACCCGTCCCGCAGATCCTCCTCCGCGGCTTCCCGCACCAGCCGCTGGATGTCCTCCGGCTCCCGCAGACACGAGCGCGCCGCGTCGTACAGCCGCTGAAAGCGGAACCAGCCCCGCTCGTCCGTCGCCCGCAGTCTCGGCGGCTCACCGCCGCTCAGCGCCTCGGTCAGCGCGTCTGGAAGACGCACCCCGTGCTTGTCGGCCAGTTCCAGCACGGTCGTGGGCCGCATCGACCCGGTGAAGTGCAGGTGCAGATGGGCTTTCGGCAGCTCAGAGACATCACGTACACGCTCCATTCCAGGATCCTGCCGTACGCCCCAGCCGTCCCGGAAGCTGTTTCCCCTTTCGTGGTCTTGCTCGCACAAACAAATGGGGGCACATACCGAATTAGGTATGTGCCCCCAGCCGGGAGGCCGGCGAGAACGGACCTCAGTCCTTGGCCTCCGCCAGCAGCTTCTGCATCCGGCTCACGCCCTCGACGAGATCCTCGTCACCCAGCGCGTACGACAGCCGCAGATACCCGGGCGTACCGAACGCCTCACCCGGCACCACCGCGACCTCGGCCTCCTCCAGGATCAGCGCGGCCAGCTCGACCGTGTCCTTGGGCCGCCGGCCCCGGATCTCCTTGCCGACCAGCGCCTTCACCGACGGGTAGGCGTAGAACGCGCCCTCCGGCTCCGGGCACACGACGCCGTCGATCTCGTTCAGCATCCGCACCATGGTCTTGCGGCGCCGGTCGAAGGCCTCCCGCATCCTCTCCACGGCGACCAGGTCACCGGAGACGGCGGCCAGCGCGGCGGCCTGGGCGACGTTGGACACGTTCGACGTGGCGTGCGACTGGAGGTTCGTCGCGGCCTTGATCACGTCCTTCGGGCCGATGATCCACCCGACCCGCCAGCCGGTCATCGCGTACGTCTTCGCGACACCGTTCACCACGACGCACTTGTCGCGCAGCTCGGGCAGCACCGCCGGCAGCGACACGGCCGAGGCGTCGCCGTAGACCAGGTGCTCGTAGATCTCGTCGGTCATCACCCACAGGCCGTGCTCGACGGCCCAGCGGCCGATCGCCTCGGTCTCCTGCTCGCCGTAGACCGCGCCGGTCGGGTTCGACGGCGAGACGAAGAGGACGACCTTCGTCTTCTCCGTACGGGCCGCCTCCAGCTGCTCGACGCTCACCCGGTAGCCGGTCGTCTCGTCGGCGACGACCTCCACCGGGACACCCCCGGCCAGCCGGATCGACTCCGGGTACGTCGTCCAGTAGGGCGCGGGCACGATGACCTCGTCGCCCGGGTCGAGGATCGCGGCGAAGGCCTCGTAGATGGCCTGCTTGCCGCCGTTGGTGACGAGGATCTGCGACGCGTCGACCTCGAGGCCCGAGTCGCGCAGCGTCTTCGCGGCGATCGCGGCCTTCAGCTCGGGCAGGCCGCCGGCCGGCGTGTAGCGGTGGAACTTCGGGTTCTTGCAGGCCTCGATCGCGGCCTCGACGATGTAGTCCGGAGTCGGGAAGTCGGGCTCACCGGCGCCGAAGCCGATCACCGGCCGCCCGGCGGCCTTGAGGGCCTTGGCCTTGGCGTCCACGGCGAGGGTGGCGGACTCGGAGATCGCGCCGACTCGGGCGGAGACCCGGCGCTCGGTGGGAGGGGTTGCAGGGCTCATGCGCCCCATCGTTTCAGACCGGAAACGTGCGCGGCACGGGGGTTTCACAGACTGAACAACGCCGGGCAAATCCCTGAACAACAGTGCGGATCGGCCGCACGGCCTGGGCGATCTTCACCCGGAGCCCTGTCGTCCGCTCCCCGCTCCACAGGCGATCTTCCGCCAACGAGGCCTTGCCGGAGCCCTTTCTGTTCGACGACCGGCCGCAGACCACGTACACTCTCACCTCGTTGGCCTCTCGCAGGCCGCGCCCGTTCGGTGCACACCAGGCATCCGGACGAATGCGGTACGTTGGGGGACACACAAAGGGTCGTAGCTCAATTGGTAGAGCACTGGTCTCCAAAACCAGCGGTTGGGGGTTCAAGTCCCTCCGGCCCTGCTACACACACCTTCGCCAGGATGTGTGCGCATGTACGTACAGCAATGCACCGCCGTGCGGCTCAGACCGGGCGCGGCACGGCCACGACCCGGAATCAGGTGAGGACGAGTGACGGACGCCGTGGGCTCCATCGACATGCCTGATGCCCAGGACGAGGCGCCGGAGTCCAAGAAGACCCGCAAGGGCGGCAAGCGCGGCAAGAAGGGCCCGCTGAAGCGGCTTGCCCTCTTCTACCGCCAGATCGTCGCGGAACTGCGCAAGGTCGTCTGGCCGACCCGCAACCAGCTGACGACGTACACGACCGTGGTGATCATCTTCGTGGTCGTCATGATCGGCCTCGTCACCGTGATTGACTATGGACTCAGCAACGCCGCCAAGTACGTGTTCGGCTGAGCCGCCCGCGAAGAGCGCCGAGGTACCCGGCGCTCCTTTCGCATGTTCCACCCCTATGTATCCAGGAAGAAGCAGCCACCGTGTCTGACCCGAACGTGAACGACGCCATCGAGCCTGTCGAGTCCGTCGAGGACGAGCTCGACACCGTCGAGGGCGCGGACAGCGAGGACACCGAGACCTCCGCCGAGGTCGAGGCTGCCGACGCCGTCGCGGACGACGCCGCCGAGGCGGAGACCGAAGACGCTGAAACGGACGCCGAAGAGGCCGCGGAAGAACTCGAGGAAGAGCCCGAGGACGACCGCGACCCGATCGAGAAGCTCCGCGAGGAACTGCGGGTCCTGCCCGGCGAGTGGTACGTCATCCACACCTACGCCGGCTACGAGAACCGCGTGAAGACCAACCTGGAGCAGCGCGCCGTCTCGCTGAACGTCGAGGACTACATCTTCCAGGCCGAGGTGCCGCAGGAAGAGGTCGTCCAGATCAAGAACGGCGACCGCAAGACGATCAAGCAGAACAAGCTCCCGGGCTACGTCCTGGTCCGCATGGACCTGACGAACGAGTCCTGGGGCGTCGTCCGCAACACCCCGGGTGTCACAGGCTTCGTGGGCAACGCCTACGACCCGTACCCGCTGACGCTGGACGAGATCGTCAAGATGCTCGCCCCGGAGGCCGAGGAGAAGGCCGCCCGCGAGGCCGCCGAGGCCGAGGGCAAGCCGGCTCCGCAGCGCAAGGTCGAGGTCCAGGTGCTGGACTTCGAGGTGGGCGACTCGGTCACCGTCACCGACGGCCCGTTCGCCACGCTCCAGGCGACCATCAACGAGATCAACCCGGACTCGAAGAAGGTCAAGGGCCTCGTGGAGATCTTCGGCCGCGAGACGCCGGTCGAGCTCTCCTTCGACCAGATCCAGAAGAACTAGCACCACCCCGGCTTCCGAGCAGGTCAGACGGGCTCCCGGAGTCCGCCTGACCTGCTCGGTTTTTGGCCGCGCATAGATACCCGTTATCGTTGTGCGGTATGCCTCCATCCGGCTGATCCGGTTCGGAGGCTGGAAAACTCTCACTAGGACCCGGAGAGAGCACATGCCTCCCAAGAAGAAGAAGGTCACGGGGCTCATCAAGCTCCAGATCCAGGCCGGTGCCGCCAACCCGGCCCCGCCGGTCGGCCCCGCGCTGGGCCAGCACGGCGTCAACATCATGGAGTTCTGCAAGGCCTACAACGCCGCGACCGAGTCGCAGCGTGGCTGGGTCGTGCCGGTGGAGATCACGGTCTACGAGGACCGTTCCTTCACCTTCATCACCAAGACCCCGCCGGCCGCGAAGATGATCCTCAAGGCCGCGGGCGTGGCGAAGGGCTCGAGCGAGCCGCACAAGACCAAGGTCGCGAAGATCACGCGTGACCAGGTCCGCGAGATCGCCACCACCAAGATGCCCGACCTCAACGTCAACGACCTGGACGCCGCCGAGAAGATCATCGCCGGCACCGCCCGTTCCATGGGCGTCACGGTCGAGGGCTGAGCCCCAACCCCATCCGCAGAAGTGGCAGGGCCTGCTCGGCCCGGACCACGACTCCTAAGAATCCACAGGAGCAGTAGTGAGCAAGCGCAGCAAGTCCCTTCGCGCTGCGGACGCCAAGATCGACCGGGAGAAGCTCTACGCCCCGCTCGAGGCCGTCCGTCTCGCCAAGGAGACCTCCACGACCAAGTTCGACGGCACCGTCGAGGTCGCCTTCCGTCTGGGTGTCGACCCGCGCAAGGCCGACCAGATGGTCCGTGGCACCGTGAACCTCCCGCACGGCACCGGTAAGACCGCCCGGGTCCTGGTCTTCGCGACCGGCGACCGTGCCGAGGCCGCGCGTGCCGCGGGCGCCGACATCGTCGGCGCCGACGAGCTGATCGACGAGGTGTCGAAGGGCCGTCTGGACTTCGACGCCGTCGTCGCCACCCCGGACCTCATGGGCAAGGTCGGCCGCCTCGGCCGCGTGCTCGGTCCGCGTGGTCTGATGCCGAACCCGAAGACCGGCACCGTGACCCCGGACGTGGCCAAGGCCGTGACCGAGATCAAGGGCGGCAAGATCGAGTTCCGTGTGGACAAGCACGCGAACCTGCACTTCATCATCGGCAAGTCGTCCTTCGACGACACCA
The DNA here is from genome assembly GCF_044458845.1 of Streptomyces sp. NPDC050416. Taxonomy (NCBI): domain Bacteria; kingdom Bacillati; phylum Actinomycetota; class Actinomycetes; order Kitasatosporales; family Streptomycetaceae; genus Streptomyces; species Streptomyces sp. NPDC050416. Next base: position 719,572 of record NZ_JBITII010000002.1, on the reverse strand, counting down.
AGCTGGTGGAGAACTACGGCGCCGCGCTGGAGGAGATCCTCCGTCTGAAGCCGTCCGCCGCCAAGGGCCGGTACATCAAGAAGGCCGCCATCACCACCACGATGGGCCCCGGCATCCCGGTCGACCCGAACCGCACCCGCAACCTCCTCGTCGAGGAGGACCCGGCCGCGGTCTGAGCCTGACGGCTCACGCAACCGGTCACGGGCCCCGCACCTCTCACAGGTGCGGGGCCCGTTCCCTTTTCCGGTACGTACGCTTACGTACGCCTTTTCGGTACGTACGCCCGTGGCCTGGGTTAACGTGCGGGAACCGGATGCGAACGGGGGAACGTATGAAGGGCACGACCGTGCGCAGCGTGGGCCTGGTGCTCGCGGTGGCGAGCGCGCTGACGGGGATGGCCGCCTGTACCTCCGCGGACTCCTCCGACGGCTCCGGCAAGGACGACCGCGCCGCCCACGGCCGGTCCGTCGCGGCCCTGCGCGCCGCCGAGCGCGCCACCCAGCGGGCCGGCTCCGCCCGGGTCGAGTCCACGACGACCATGGGCTCGATGATGTCCATGACCGCCGACGGGACCCTCGGCTGGGGCGACGGCATCACCGGCACCCTCAGCATCAGATACACCGGCGGCACCCTGGCCGACACCATGCGCAGGCTCGGCAGCACCTCCATGGAGGCCCGCTACCTGCCCGACGCCTACTACGCGCGCATGGGCCAGAAGTTCGCCGAGCAGGTCGGCGGCAAGCACTGGATCCGGTACGCCTACGAGGACCTGAAAGCCCTCGCCGGGGGCTCCGGAGCCCATCTCGGCGACCAGATGCGCAGCACCACACCGAACCAGTCGGTGAAGCTCCTGCTGGCCTCCGGGGACGTCAGGAAGGCCGGCGAGGAGTCCGTGCGCGGCCGGCCCGCCACGCACTACTCCGGCACCGTGGCCGCCGCGGACGTCACCGACGCCGCCCTGAGGAAACAGCTCACCGAGGCCGGTGTCACCACCGAGACCGTCGACATCTGGATCGACGACCGGAACCTGCTGGTCAAGAAGGTGGAGAAGGCGCGGATGAGCACGGGCCTGATGACCCAGACCGCGCACTACGGCGACTACGGCGTGCGGGTCCGGACCCAGCGGCCCCCCGTGTCCGACACCGGGGACTTCGAGGACCTGATGCGGAAGAAGGCGGGTACGCCCTGAGCTCCCCGGGAATCCCCATAGATCACTTGTGCCCTCTGGGATAGGCTCACGGCCTTGCTGTGAAGCAATCGCGTATTCCTTGGGGGGAATCAATGAAGGCATCCATACCTGTCGCCGGACTGGGCGCCCTGCTGCTCGCCGCCGGTGCGGTCGGCTGCGGTGCGGAGCAGTCGCCGGAGATGACGCCCGCGGCCGCCGTCGCCAAGGCTGCGAAGAACACCGACGACATCACGTCCGTGCGGTACCGCCTGAGCGGTACGTCACCGGAGTCCGGCAAGGTCAAGGGCGACGCGTCGATGCGCCTGAAGCCCACGATCGCCATGAGCATGAAGATGACGGGGCCGGTCGACGGAGCCGCCGAGACCGTGGAGATCCGCCTCGTCGACAAGGCCATGTACCTCGGTGGGGGAGCCGAGATGGCCAAGGAGATGGACGGCAAGACCTGGTTGAAGTTCGACCTGTCCGGCTCCGACGCCGGCAAGGAGCTGGACCGGTCGGGGTCCGCGAGCCAGGCCGAGCAGAACCCGGCGGCGGAGTCCACCTTCCTCACGAGCGCCAAAGACGTGAAGAAGGTCGGTACCGAGAAGGTCGAGGGCGTCGAGACGACCCACTACACGGGCACGTTCACCCTGGCCGATCTGCGCGCCTCCCTGAAGGGCAAGAACGCGAGCATCCGCGAGAACCGCGAGAAGAGCATCAAGCAGTACGAGAAAATGGGCGTCGAGAAGTTCACGATGGACACGTGGATCGACGGTGACGACCACACCAAGCAGTTCCGGATGAAGGGCGCGGCCGACAAGGGCCCGCTCGACATGACCATCACCTTCCTCGACTACAACAAGCCGGTGAACGTCACGGCCCCGCCGGCCAAGGACGTCGCCGACCTCGCCGACCTGTTCAAGGAACTCGACGCGAGCTGATCCGTCGTACGGGCGGATTTGCTTGACAGCCATCCGGTCCCGTACCCTCCTACAGAAGCCAAAGACCGCTGGTCGTTTACCGCGCGCTCGGACGAGGGTGCGGTGGCCGAAGGATCCGCTGAACGGCGGACGGCCCGCGCAGGTGACACTTGGAGAAGCTCCCGTAGTCCGCCCGCCTCGTGCGTGCGTACAAACGGTCGAGCTGCGCCCCGTGCCCCTGCGCCGGGGCGTTTCGTTTTCCCCAGTCCTCCTTCGGGTCCGCGCGGTCCGAATCACCCGGAAGGAGGCCGAGGCTCATGGCGAGGCCTGACAAGGTCGATGCCGTCGAGGAGATGCGGGACAAGTTCCGCGACTCCAACGGCGCTGTCGTTACTGCGTACACCGGTCTCACCGTGGCGCAGCTGCAGCAGCTGCGTCGTTCACTCGGTGAGAACGCTCATTACCGTGTGGCGAAGAACACGCTGACCAAGATTGCGGCCAACGAGGCCGGGATCACCGCGATCGACGACCTCTTCACGGGTTCGTCGGCCGTCGCCTTCGTGACCGGTGACCCGGTCGAGGCGGCGAAGGGTCTCCGTGACTTCGCCAAGGACAACCCCAACCTGGTCATCAAGGGCGGCGTCCTTGACGGCAAGGCGTTGTCCGCCGATGAGATCAAGAAGCTTGCGGACCTCGAGTCCCGCGAGGTTCTGCTCTCCAAGCTGGCCGGTGCCATGAAGGGCAAGCAGTCCCAGGCTGCCTCTGTCTTCCAGGCGCTGCCGTCGAAGCTCGTCCGCACCGTGGACGCGCTTCGTGCCAAGCAGGACGAGCAGGGCGGTGCCGAGTAACTCGGCTCGCATCCCGGCCGCCGCTGCCTGAACGCGGCGACCGTCGCGGGCCAGTAGTACGCCCGCCTCACATGTACATCCGGCACCTGCCGATTTAGTGGAAGGACCGCCAATCATGGCGAAGCTCAGCCAGGAAGACCTGCTCGCGCAGTTCGAGGAGATGACCCTCATCGAGCTCTCCGAGTTCGTGAAGGCGTTCGAGGAGAAGTTCGACGTCACCGCCGCCGCGGCCGCCCCGGTCGTCATGGCCGGTGGCGCCGGTGGCGCCGCCGCCGCCGAGGCCGAGCCGGAGAAGGACGAGTTCGACGTCATCCTCACGGGTGCCGGCGACAAGAAGATCCAGGTCATCAAGGTCGTGCGTGAGCTGACCTCCCTGGGCCTGAAGGAGGCCAAGGACCTGGTCGACGGTGCGCCGAAGCCGGTTCTGGAGAAGGTCAACAAGGAGGCCGCCGACAAGGCCAAGGAGTCCCTCGAGGGCGCCGGCGCCTCCGTCGAGGTCAAGTAAGACCTCCCGGATCCGCCAGGATCCACAACACGTCCCACTGGGCGTGTAACGCGTAAGCGCCGATGAGCGATCATCCATCCGGGTGGTCGCTCTTCGGCGTTTCCGGGGTCCGGCCACGGTTGCCTTGCACCCTCTGTGACGGGGGGTATGGTGATCTTCGTCGTGTCTCTGGGCCGGCCCCGGTTCGGGCAGGGGGGCCTTGACGAACCGCACGCAGCGCGCAATTCTCAGGACGCGTCGTCACAAGGATCCGAATCCGAGGTATGGATCGGCGACGAAGAGGGCAGTATCAACGTGCGTTGAGGGCAGCGCCTTGTCGCAGGAGTGGAACAACGAGGGTCAACACGGGTTTCACAACCCGGACTGGACATCAGTGTGCCGTGTGGCTACACTGACCCTTTGCGCTGCCTGTTAGCTGTCCCCTGCCCGTCACCAGGGGTCTGCCCTCGCCCGAGCATCGACGACAAGAGCTGTCTGACCTGGCCTTTCGGCCGGACCGACGCAGCTTGTCTCTGTGTACGGGAGAGGGGCCGGTACGCGCGTAGTGAGTCCGAGCCCTCGGAAGGACCCCCTCTTGGCCGCCTCGCGCAACGCCTCGACCGCGAATACGAACAACGCCGCCAGCACTGCCCCGCTGCGCATCTCTTTTGCAAAGATCAAGGAGCCTCTCGAGGTTCCGAACCTGCTCGCGCTGCAGACCGAGAGCTTCGACTGGCTGCTCGGCAACACCGCCTGGCAGAGTCGGGTCGAGGAGGCTCTCGAGAACGGTCAGGACGTCCCCACCAAGTCCGGGCTCGAGGAGATCTTCGAGGAGATCTCCCCGATCGAGGACTTCAGCGGGTCGATGTCGCTGACCTTCCGCGACCACCGCTTCGAGCCGCCGAAGAACTCGATCGACGAGTGCAAGGAGCGCGACTTCACGTACGCGGCCCCGCTCTTCGTCACCGCCGAGTTCACCAACAACGAGACCGGTGAGATCAAGTCCCAGACGGTCTTCATGGGCGACTTCCCGCTCATGACGAACAAGGGCACCTTCGTCATCAACGGCACCGAGCGTGTCGTGGTGTCGCAGCTCGTCCGTTCGCCCGGTGTCTACTTCGACTCCTCCATCGACAAGACGTCCGACAAGGACATCTTCTCCGCGAAGATCATCCCGTCCCGGGGTGCCTGGCTGGAGATGGAGATCGACAAGCGCGACATGGTCGGTGTCCGCATCGACCGCAAGCGCAAGCAGTCCGTCACCGTCCTGCTCAAGGCGCTCGGCTGGACCACCGAGCAGATCCTCGAGGAGTTCGGCGAGTACGAGTCCATGCGCGCCACCCTGGAGAAGGACCACACCCAGGGCCAGGACGACGCGCTGCTCGACATCTACCGCAAGCTGCGCCCGGGCGAGCCCCCCACGCGTGAGGCCGCGCAGACGCTGCTCGAGAACCTCTACTTCAACCCCAAGCGCTACGACCTGGCCAAGGTCGGCCGCTACAAGGTCAACAAGAAGCTGGGTACGGACACCCCGCTGGACGCCGGGATCCTGACCGTCGAGGACATCATCGCGACGATCAAGTACCTGGTGAAGCTGCACGCCGGCGAGACCGAGACGGTCGGTGACAACGGCACCTCCGTGGTCGTCGAGACCGACGACATCGACCACTTCGGCAACCGCCGCCTGCGCAGCGTCGGCGAGCTCATCCAGAACCAGGTCCGTACGGGTCTGGCGCGTATGGAGCGTGTCGTCCGCGAGCGGATGACGACCCAGGACGTCGAGGCGATCACGCCGCAGACCCTGATCAACATCCGGCCGGTCGTCGCCTCCATCAAGGAGTTCTTCGGCACCAGCCAGCTGTCCCAGTTCATGGACCAGAACAACCCGCTGTCGGGTCTGACGCACAAGCGGCGTCTGTCCGCGCTCGGCCCGGGTGGTCTGTCCCGTGAGCGGGCCGGCTTCGAGGTCCGTGACGTGCACCCCTCGCACTACGGCCGCATGTGCCCGATCGAGACCCCTGAAGGCCCGAACATCGGTCTGATCGGCTCGCTCGCCACCTACGGCCGTGTGAACGCGTTCGGTTTCGTCGAGACCCCGTACCGCAAGGTGTTCGAGGGCCAGGTCACCGACCAGGTCGACTACCTCACGGCCGACGAGGAGGACCGCTTCGTCATCGCGCAGGCCAACGCGCCGCTGACGGACGAACTCCGCTTCGCCGAGGCCCGCGTCCTGGTCCGCCGCAAGGGTGGCGAGGTCGACTACGTCACCGGCGAGGAAGTGGACTACATGGACGTCTCGCCGCGCCAGATGGTGTCGGTCGCGACCGCCATGATCCCCTTCCTGGAGCACGACGACGCCAACCGTGCCCTCATGGGCGCGAACATGATGCGCCAGGCCGTTCCGCTGATCCAGGCGGAGTCCCCGCTCGTCGGCACCGGCATGGAGTACCGCTCCGCGGTCGACGCCGGCGACGTGGTCAAGGCCGAGAAGGCCGGTGTGGTCCAGGAGGTCTCCGCGGACTACATCACCACCGCCAACGACGACGGCACGTACATCACGTACCGCCTGGCCAAGTTCGCCCGCTCCAACCAGGGCACCTCGGTCAACCAGAAGGTCATCGTCGCCGAGGGCGACCGGATCATCGAGGGCCAGGTCCTGGCCGACGGTCCGGCCACCCAGAACGGCGAGATGGCGCTGGGCAAGAACCTGCTCGTGGCGTTCATGCCGTGGGAGGGTCACAACTACGAGGACGCGATCATCCTGTCGCAGCGCCTCGTGCAGGACGACGTCCTCTCCTCGATCCACATCGAGGAGCACGAGGTCGACGCCCGTGACACCAAGCTCGGCCCCGAGGAGATCACCCGGGACATCCCGAACGTCTCCGAGGAGGTCCTCGCCGACCTCGACGAGCGCGGCATCATCCGTATCGGTGCCGAGGTCATCGCCGGTGACATCCTCGTCGGCAAGGTCACGCCCAAGGGTGAGACCGAGCTGACGCCCGAGGAGCGCCTGCTGCGCGCGATCTTCGGTGAGAAGGCCCGTGAGGTCCGTGACACCTCGCTGAAGGTGCCGCACGGCGAGACCGGCAAGGTCATCGGGGTGCGCGTCTTCGACCGCGAGGAGGGCGACGAGCTTCCCCCCGGTGTGAACCAGCTGGTGCGCGTCTACGTCGCGCAGAAGCGCAAGATCACCGACGGTGACAAGCTCGCCGGCCGCCACGGCAACAAGGGCGTCATCTCGAAGATCCTGCCGATCGAGGACATGCCGTTCCTGGAGGACGGCACCCCGGTCGACATCATCCTCAACCCGCTCGGTGTCCCGTCCCGAATGAACCCGGGACAGGTCCTGGAGATCCACCTCGGCTGGCTCGCCAGCCAGGGCTGGGACGTCTCCGGCCTGGCGGAGGACTGGGCGCAGCGCCTGCAGGCCATCGACGCCGACCAGGTCCCGCCGCGGACCAACGTCGCGACGCCGGTCTTCGACGGTGCCCGCGAGGACGAGCTGGCCGGCCTGCTGAACCACACCATCCCGAACCGCGACGGCGAGCGCATGGTGCTCCCGTCCGGCAAGGCGCGGCTGTTCGACGGCCGCTCCGGTGAGCCGTTCCCGGAGCCGATCTCGGTCGGCTACATGTACATCCTCAAGCTGCACCACCTGGTCGACGACAAGCTGCACGCCCGTTCGACCGGTCCGTACTCGATGATCACCCAGCAGCCGCTGGGTGGTAAGGCCCAGTTCGGTGGCCAGCGCTTCGGTGAGATGGAGGTGTGGGCGCTGGAGGCTTACGGCGCCGCGTACGCCCTCCAGGAGCTGCTGACCATCAAGTCCGACGACGTGACCGGCCGCGTGAAGGTCTACGAGGCCATCGTCAAGGGCGAGAACATTCCCGAGCCCGGCATCCCCGAGTCCTTCAAGGTGCTCATCAAGGAGATGCAGTCCCTGTGCCTCAACGTGGAGGTGCTGTCCTCGGACGGCATGTCCATCGAGATGCGCGACACCGACGAGGACGTCTTCCGCGCTGCGGAGGAGCTTGGCATCGACCTGTCCCGGCGTGAGCCGAGCAGCGTCGAAGAGGTCTGACGGGAGTCCGGCGGCCTTCGTCATGAAGGCCGCCGGCCCCAGGACCCCCGTATCAGACCCCATGACTTACAACCCTGAGAGGGATTGACGCATAGTGCTCGACGTCAACTTCTTCGACGAGCTCCGGATCGGTCTGGCTACCGCTGACGACATCCGTCAGTGGAGCCACGGCGAGGTCAAGAAGCCCGAGACGATCAACTACCGCACGCTCAAGCCCGAAAAGGACGGACTCTTCTGCGAGAAGATCTTCGGTCCGACCCGGGACTGGGAGTGCTACTGCGGCAAGTACAAGCGTGTCCGCTTCAAGGGCATCATCTGTGAGCGCTGCGGCGTCGAGGTGACGCGCGCCAAGGTGCGGCGTGAGCGGATGGGCCACATCGAGCTCGCCGCGCCCGTCACGCACATCTGGTACTTCAAGGGCGTTCCGTCGCGGCTGGGTTACCTGCTCGACCTCGCCCCGAAGGACCTGGAGAAGGTCATCTACTTCGCGGCGTACATGATCACGTACGTCGACGAGGAGCGCCGTACGCGCGACCTGCCCTCGCTGGAGGCCCACGTCTCCGTCGAGCGCCAGCAGATCGAGCAGCGCCGCGACGCCGACCTGGAGGCCCGCGCCAAGAAGCTCGAGACCGACCTGGCCGAGCTCGAGGCCGAGGGCGCCAAGGCCGACGTGCGCCGCAAGGTGCGCGAGGGTGCCGAGCGCGAGATGAAGCAGCTGCGCGACCGCGCGCAGCGCGAGATCGACCGTCTCGACGAGGTGTGGAACCGCTTCAAGAACCTCAAGGTCCAGGACCTCGAGGGCGACGAGCTGCTCTACCGCGAGCTGCGTGACCGCTTCGGCACGTACTTCGACGGTTCGATGGGTGCCGCGGCGCTGCAGAAGCGCCTGGAGTCCTTCGACCTCGACGAGGAGGCCGAGCGTCTCCGCGAGATCATCCGCACCGGCAAGGGCCAGAAGAAGACCCGTGCGCTCAAGCGCCTGAAGGTCGTCTCCGCGTTCCTGCAGACCAGCAACAGCCCCAAGGGCATGGTGCTGGACTGCGTGCCGGTCATCCCGCCGGACCTCCGCCCGATGGTGCAGCTGGACGGTGGCCGCTTCGCGACCTCCGACCTGAACGACCTGTACCGCCGTGTGATCAACCGGAACAACCGCCTGAAGCGGCTTCTCGACCTCGGTGCGCCCGAGATCATCGTGAACAACGAGAAGCGCATGCTCCAGGAGGCCGTCGACGCGCTGTTCGACAACGGCCGCCGTGGTCGCCCGGTCACCGGTCCCGGTAACCGCCCGCTGAAGTCCCTCAGCGACATGCTGAAGGGTAAGCAGGGTCGCTTCCGTCAGAACCTGCTCGGTAAGCGTGTGGACTACTCCGCGCGTTCCGTGATCGTCGTCGGTCCGCAGCTGAAGCTCCACCAGTGCGGTCTGCCGAAGGCGATGGCGCTGGAGCTCTTCAAGCCGTTCGTGATGAAGCGCCTGGTCGACCTGAACCACGCGCAGAACATCAAGAGCGCCAAGCGCATGGTCGAGCGCGGCCGCACGGTCGTGTACGACGTGCTGGAAGAGGTCATCGCGGAGCACCCGGTTCTGCTGAACCGTGCGCCCACGCTGCACCGCCTCGGCATCCAGGCCTTCGAGCCGCAGCTGGTCGAGGGCAAGGCCATCCAGATCCACCCGCTCGTCTGCACCGCGTTCAACGCGGACTTCGACGGTGACCAGATGGCCGTGCACCTGCCGCTGTCCGCGGAGGCGCAGGCCGAGGCCCGCATCCTGATGCTGTCCTCGAACAACATCCTCAAGCCCGCCGACGGCCGTCCGGTGACGATGCCGACCCAGGACATGGTCCTCGGTCTGTTCTTCCTCACCACCGACGGCGAGATGCGCGAGCTCAAGGGCGAGGGCCGTTCCTTCGCCTCGGTCGCCGAGGCGATCATGGCCTTCGACGCGGGCGAGCTGTCGCTCCAGTCGAGGATCGACGTCCGCTTCCCGGTCGGCACCATCCCGCCGCGTGGCTGGACCCCGCCGGCGCGTGAGGAGGGCGAGCCCGAGTGGCAGCAGGGTGACAGCTTCCGGCTGAACACCACGCTGGGCCGCGCGCTCTTCAACGAGCTGCTGCCCGAGGACTACCCGTTCGTCGACTACGAGGTCGGCAAGAAGCAGCTCTCCGAGATCGTCAACGACCTCGCCGAGCGCTACCCGAAGGTCATCGTGGCGGCGACGCTCGACAACCTGAAGGCGGCCGGCTTCTTCTGGGCGACCCGTTCCGGTGTCACCGTGGCCATCTCCGACGTCGTCGTTCCCGAGGCGAAGAAGGAGATCGTCAAGGGTTACGAGGCGCAGGACGAGAAGGTCCAGAAGCAGTACGAGCGCGGTCTGATCACCAAGGACGAGCGCACGCAGGAGCTCATCGCGATCTGGACCAAGGCGACCAACGAGGTCGCCGAGGCGATGAACGACAACTTCCCGAAGACCAACCCGATCTTCATGATGGTGAACTCGGGTGCACGAGGCAACATGATGCAGATGCGTCAGATCGCCGGTATGCGTGGTCTGGTGTCGAACGCGAAGAACGAGACGATCCCGCGTCCCATCAAGGCCTCCTTCCGTGAGGGTCTGTCCGTGCTGGAGTACTTCATCTCCACGCACGGTGCCCGTAAGGGTCTGGCGGACACCGCTCTGCGTACCGCCGACTCGGGTTACCTCACCCGTCGTCTGGTCGACGTCTCCCAGGACGTCATCATTCGCGAGGAGGACTGCGGCACCGAGCGCGGTCTGCGTCTGAAGATCGCGAGCCGGAACGCCGAGGGCACGCTGCTCAAGGCCGAGGACGTCGAGACGTCCGTGTACGCGCGCTGCCTCGCCGAGGACATCGTGGTCGACGGCAAGGTGCTGGCCCCGGCCGGTACCGACCTCGGCGACGTGCTCATCGACGAGCTGGTCCGCCACGGCGTCGAGGAGGTCAAGACCCGCTCGGTCCTGACCTGCGAGTCCGCCGTCGGCACCTGCGCGATGTGCTACGGCCGTTCGCTGGCCACCGGCAAGCTGGTCGACATCGGTGAGGCGGTCGGCATCATCGCCGCCCAGTCCATCGGTGAGCCCGGTACCCAGCTGACGATGCGTACCTTCCACACCGGTGGTGTGGCCGGTGACGACATCACCCAGGGTCTGCCGCGTGTCGTCGAGCTCTTCGAGGCCCGTACCCCGAAGGGTGTCGCCCCGATCTCCGAGGCCTCCGGCCGCGTGCGGATCGAGGAGACCGAGAAGACCAAGAAGATCGTCATCACGCCGGACGACGGCAGCGACGAGACGGCGTACCCGATCTCGAAGCGCGCCCGACTCCTGGTCAGCGAGGGCGAGCACGTCGAGGTGGGCCAGAAGCTCACCGTGGGTGCCACCAACCCGCACGACGTGCTGCGCATCCTGGGCCAGCGTGCCGTCCAGGTCCACCTGGTCGGCGAGGTCCAGAAGGTCTACAACTCGCAGGGTGTGTCGATCCACGACAAGCACATCGAGATCATCATCCGGCAGATGCTCCGCCGCGTGACGATCATCGAGTCCGGCGACGCCGAGCTGCTGCCCGGCGAGCTGGTCGAGCGCTCGAAGTTCGAGACCGAGAACCGTCGTGTGGTGCAGGAGGGCGGTCACCCGGCCTCCGGTCGTCCGCAGCTCATGGGTATCACCAAGGCCTCGCTGGCCACGGAGTCCTGGCTGTCGGCGGCGTCCTTCCAGGAGACGACCAGGGTCCTCACGGACGCGGCGATCAACGCCAAGTCCGACTCCCTGATCGGCCTCAAGGAGAACGTCATCATCGGTAAGCTCATCCCGGCCGGTACGGGTCTGTCCCGCTACCGCAACATCCGGGTGGAGCCGACCGAGGAGGCCAAGGCCGCGATGTACTCGGCCGTCGGCTACGACGACATCGACTACTCGCCGTTCGGCACGGGCTCCGGCCAGGCCGTGCCGCTGGAGGACTACGACTACGGTCCGTACAACCAGTAAGCGAGTCGCTTGAGCCGAGGGCGGTCATCCTTTGGGGTGACCGCCCTTTGGCGTGTCTGCGACGCCCCAAGCGGACGCACCGGTGCCGGATGCGGCGCTTCGGCGCATCATGGAAGGACTCCGGCTCCAGGAGAGGTGCTCCGTGTCGCAGCCGCCCTATCCGTCCTGGCAACCCTGGCAGGGTCCCAGCGCCCCGTCGATGCTCGCCTCGCACGCCGATCGGGAGCGGGCCGTGGACGTGCTCAGAGCGGGGTACGGCGAGGGGCGGATGGAGCACGACGAGTTCGAGAAGCGGGTGGCCCGGGCGTACGCGGCGCGGACCGTGGGGGAGCTGACGGTGCTCGTCGCGGATCTGCCGCAGGGGCCCCTGCCGCAGCCTGCCGGGGCCCTGCCCGTGCCGCGGACATTCGCGCCCGTGCCGCGGCCGCAGACGAACGGGAAGGCGGTGGCGGCCGGCGTGTGCGGGCTGCTGTGCGTGCCGACGATGGGACTGACCGGGATTCCGGCCGTGGTGCTGGGACATGTGGCGCGGGCCGAGATCCGCAGCCGGGGAGAGCTGGGGGACGGACTCGCCCTGACCGGTCTCGTACTCGGATGGTTGTCCACGGCCGGCTGGGCACTCGTCCTGGTGTTGCTGACGGTGGTGTCCCTCGCGGTCGGGTGACGCGCGGAATGCAGTGGCGCAGCCGGCAGCGAGAAAATTGGGTAAATCGGACAGCCCGTCATCGAAATGAAGATCGGGAACGGCCGGGGGGCTTGACATGTCCCGCGGGGTGATGCGGTCGGCACCCATTTGTTTTGACCGCAGCGAATGCGATAGGTACGCTCAGACCTTGTGCCTGGGGTGTGCCCTGGCTCTCGTGCGTGCCATCACCCGCACTGCGAGCTGACACCGGCCACCGCAATCTGCGCTTAATTCTGCCTGGCGGCGGGAGTCCGCGGGATTCGACACACCCGACCGCGTGGGTCGGAGATGTTCCAGGTTAGCTTCACCATTCGGCACACAGAAACCGGAGAAGTAGTGCCTACGATCCAGCAGCTGGTCCGTAAGGGCCGGCAGGACAAGGTCGAGAAGAACAAGACGCCCGCACTCGAGGGTTCGCCCCAGCGTCGTGGCGTCTGCACGCGTGTGTTCACGACCACCCCGAAGAAGCCGAACTCGGCCCTGCGTAAGGTCGCGCGTGTGCGTCTGACCAGCGGGATCGAGGTCACCGCTTACATTCCGGGTGAGGGACACAACCTGCAGGAGCACTCCATCGTGCTCGTGCGCGGCGGCCGTGTGAAGGACCTGCCGGGTGTTCGCTACAAGATCATCCGCGGCTCGCTCGACACCCAGGGTGTCAAGAACCGCAAGCAGGCCCGCAGCCGCTACGGCGCCAAGAAGGAGAAGTAAGAATGCCTCGTAAGGGCCCCGCCCCGAAGCGCCCGGTCATCATCGACCCGGTCTACGGCTCTCCTCTGGTGACCTCCCTGATCAACAAGGTGCTGCTGAACGGCAAGCGCTCCACCGCCGAGCGCATCGTCTACGGCGCCATGGAGGGCCTGCGCGAGAAGACCGGCAACGACCCGGTCATCACGCTGAAGCGCGCTCTCGAGAACATCAAGCCGACCCTCGAGGTCAAGTCCCGCCGTGTCGGTGGTGCCACCTACCAGGTCCCGGTCGAGGTCAAGCCCGGCCGTGCCAACACCCTGGCGCTGCGCTGGCTCGTCGGTTACTCCCGCGCCCGTCGCGAGAAGACCATGACCGAGCGTCTGCTCAACGAGCTCCTCGATGCCAGCAACGGCCTGGGTGCCGCTGTGAAGAAGCGCGAGGACACGCACAAGATGGCCGAGTCCAACAAGGCCTTCGCGCACTACCGCTGGTAGTCGCAGACCCCATCGAGACCGAGAGAAGACTGAAGCCTTATGGCTACCACTTCGCTTGACCTGGCCAGGGTCCGCAACATCGGGATCATGGCCCACATCGACGCGGGCAAGACGACCACCACCGAGCGGATCCTGTTCTACACCGGCGTTTCGTACAAGATCGGTGAGGTCCACGACGGCGCCGCCACCATGGACTGGATGGAGCAGGAGCAGGAGCGTGGCATCACGATCACCTCTGCTGCCACCACCTGTCACTGGCCGCTCGAGGGCAACGACTACACCATCAACATCATCGACACCCCGGGTCACGTCGACTTCACCGTCGAGGTGGAGCGCTCGCTGCGCGTGCTCGACGGTGCCGTGACGGTGTTCGACGGTGTGGCCGGCGTTGAGCCCCAGTCCGAGACCGTGTGGCGTCAGGCGGACCGCTACGGCGTTCCGCGCATCTGCTTCGTCAACAAGCTCGACCGCACCGGCGCGGAGTTCCACCGCTGCGTCGACATGATCAGCGACCGCCTGGGCGCGCAGCCGCTGGTCATGCAGCTGCCGATCGGTGCCGAGGCGGACTTCAAGGGCGTCATCGACCTCGTGACGATGAAGGCCCTGGTCTGGTCGGCCGAGGCGACCAAGGGCGAGATGTACGACACCGTCGACATCCCGGACACCCACGTCGAGGCTGCCGAGGAGTACCGCGGCAAGCTGCTCGAGGCCGTCGCCGAGAACGACGACGAGCTGATGGAGCTGTACCTGGAGGGCACCGAGCCCACCGTGGAGCAGCTCTACGCCGCGATCCGTCGCATCACCATCGCGTCCGGCAAGGGCGGCGGCACGACCGTCACCCCCGTGTTCTGCGGCACCGCGTTCAAGAACAAGGGCGTTCAGCCCCTGCTCGACGCGGTCGTGCGTTACCTGCCCACCCCGCTCGACGTCGAGGCCATCGAGGGCCACGACGTCAAGGACCCGGAGCAGATCATCGCGCGCAAGCCGTCGGACGACGAGCCGCTCGCCGCGCTGGCGTTCAAGATCATGAGCGACCCGCACCTCGGCAAGCTCACGTTCGTCCGCGTGTACTCCGGCCGCCTGCACTCCGGCACCGCCGTGCTGAACTCGGTGAAGGGCCGCAAGGAGCGCATCGGCAAGATCTACCGCATGCACGCCAACAAGCGTGAGGAGATCGAGTCGGTGGGCGCCGGCGACATCGTCGCCGTCATGGGCCTGAAGCAGACCACCACCGGTGAGACGCTGGCGGACGAGAAGAACCCGGTGATCCTGGAGTCCATGGACTTCCCGGCGCCGGTCATCGAGGTCGCCATCGAGCCCAAGTCGAAGGGCGACCAGGAGAAGCTCGGCGTCGCGATCCAGCGCCTGGCCGAGGAGGACCCCTCCTTCCAGGTGCACACCAACGAGGAGACCGGCCAGACCGTCATCGGCGGTATGGGCGAGCTTCACCTCGAGGTGCTCGTCGACCGCATGAAGCGCGAGTTCAAGGTCGAGGCCAACGTCGGCAAGCCGCAGGTCGCGTACCGTGAGACGATCCGCAAGGCCGTCGAGAAGGTCGAGTTCACCCACAAGAAGCAGACGGGTGGTACCGGCCAGTTCGCTCGCGTGATCATCGCGATCGAGCCGATCGAGGGCGGCGACGCCTCCTACGAGTTCATCAACAAGGTGACCGGTGGCCGTGTGCCGAAGGAGTACATCCCTTCGGTGGACGCCGGTGCGCAGGAAGCCATGCAGTTCGGCATCCTCGCCGGTTACGAGATGACCGGTGTGCGCGTGACGCTGCTCGACGGTGCCTACCACGAGGTCGACTCCTCCGAGCTCGCGTTCAAGATCGCCGGTTCGCAGGCCTTCAAGGAGGCCGCGCGCAAGGCCAGCCCCGTACTGCTCGAGCCGATGATGGCCGTCGAGGTCACCACGCCCGAGGACTACATGGGTGAGGTCGTCGGTGACATCAACTCCCGCCGTGGCCAGATCCAGGCCATGGAGGAGCGGGCCGGTGCCCGCGTCGTGAAGGGCCTCGTGCCCCTTTCGGAGATGTTCGGCTACGTCGGCGACCTGCGCAGCAAGACGTCCGGCCGTGCCAGCTACTCCATGCAGTTCGACTCCTACGCCGAGGTTCCCCGGAACGTCGCCGAGGAGATCATCGCGAAGGCCAAGGGCGAGTAACGCACAGCGTCTGCACGCCGTAGGCTTGACTCCGGAGCCTTGAGGGGCATTCCGCCGCAATCATGGTGAGAGTGCCCCGGGGCCCGGGCTTTCCAGCAAAGATCACCTGGCGCCGATGAGTAAGGCGTACCAGAACCACTCCACAGGAGGACCCCAGTGGCGAAGGCGAAGTTCGAGCGGACTAAGCCGCACGTCAACATCGGCACCATCGGTCACATCGACCACGGTAAGACGACCCTCACGGCCGCCATTACCAAGGTGCTGCACGACGCGTACCCGGACCTGAACGAGGCCTCGGCCTTCGACCAGATCGACAAGGCTCCTGAGGAGCGCCAGCGCGGTATCACCATCTCCATCGCGCACGTCGAGTACCAGACCGAGACGCGTCACTACGCCCACGTCGACTGCCCCGGTCACGCGGACTACATCAAGAACATGATCACGGGTGCGGCGCAGATGGACGGCGCCATCCTCGTGGTCGCCGCCACGGACGGCCCGATGCCGCAGACCAAGGAGCACGTGCTCCTGGCCCGCCAGGTCGGCGTTCCGTACATCGTCGTCGCCCTGAACAAGGCAGACATGGTGGACGACGAGGAGATCCTGGAGCTCGTCGAGCTCGAGGTCCGTGAGCTCCTCACCGAGTACGAGTTCCCGGGCGACGACGTTCCCGTCGTCAAGGTCTCCGCTCTGAAGGCCCTCGAGGGCGACAAGGAGTGGGGCAACTCCGTCCTCGAGCTCATGAACGCCGTCGACACCGCCATTCCGGAGCCGGAGCGCGACGTCGACAAGCCGTTCCTCATGCCGATCGAGGACGTCTTCACGATCACCGGTCGCGGTACGGTCGTCACCGGCCGTATCGAGCGTGGTGTCCTGAAGGTCAACGAGACCGTGGACATCATCGGCATCAAGCCGGAGAAGACCACCACCACGGTCACCGGCATCGAGATGTTCCGGAAGCTCCTCGACGAGGGCCAGGCCGGTGAGAACGTCGGTCTGCTCCTCCGTGGCATCAAGCGCGAGGACGTCGAGCGCGGCCAGGTCATCATCAAGCCGGGCTCGGTCACCCCGCACACCGAGTTCGAGGCGCAGGCCTACATCCTGTCCAAGGACGAGGGTGGCCGCCACACGCCGTTCTTCAACAACTACCGCCCGCAGTTCTACTTCCGTACGACGGACGTGACCGGCGTGGTGACCCTCCCCGAGGGCACCGAGATGGTCATGCCGGGTGACAACACCGAGATGAAGGTGGAGCTCATCCAGCCCGTCGCCATGGAGGAGGGCCTGAAGTTCGCCATCCGTGAGGGTGGCCGGACCGTGGGCGCCGGCCAGGTCACCAAGATCACCAAGTGAGTCTTCGGACTGGCTTGAGGGTCTGCTGACCTGAGTGGCTCGGAGGGGCCCGTACGACTTCGGTCGTGCGGGCCCTTCTGCTGTTCCCGACGCCCTTTCTACGACGGCTGGGGCGCGGCTTCGGCCGGTCCGAGGGCGAGGAGAACCAGGACCGTCACCCGCACGATGACGCCGCCGAGCAGGGCGGCGAGGAAGCCGTCGACGTGAAGGCCGTACTCCATGTCGGAACCGAGCCAGGACACCAGCAGCCAGATCAGGGTGTCCTGGGCGATGCCGACCACGCCCAGGAGCAGCAGGAGGACCGGGGGAGCGGTCCTGATGTCGCTCGGGTAGCTGTAGATCAGTTGGTTCACGATGAGGAAGACCGCGCCGGCGAGGACCACCTCCCACGGGGGCGAGTCGAGGATCGTGCTGATGCCGGGGAGGAGCGCGGTGGCCAGTGTGACTCCGAGAAAGGTGCCGAGTACGCGTCTTCGCTTGTCCATGGGGCGGATCATGACTTAGGGCATGTCTGGCGACAAGGTCGTGGTGTGTGCGGGTTCCGGCACCAGATCGTGAGACGCGTTTCGCCCAGTTGGTCAGAAGCCCAGGTACGTGATCTGGACGACGTAGACCCGCTCGCTACGGACGACGACCTGATACGTGAACATGCCGCCGGGGACGATGATGTCGCCGCTCTTCGGGTCGACACCGTCATGGGCCTGTCCGTGGACATGGAAGGCCTCGGCTGCCCTGACCAGTTCGTCCGCCTTGCTTTCCACCTCGGCGAGGAAGCTTGTGGGAGCGGTTCGTGCCGCTTCCTCCGCGCCGAAGGCGTACTCCCACTTCCAGCTCACCCGCGGACTGCCTTCATGGCTTCGTCGAGGACAGCGCTCAGTTCGCGCAGGGCCTCTTGGGCGATGGTGGGGTCATCATGCTCCAAGTTGCCTTTCGCCCGGGCGTAGCGGGTGGACAGATCGGGGCGCCGGGCGATCTCGATGTCCCTGGCCCAGGTCAGCACCCAGCTCTGCACCGGGCTCAGCGACTGCCACTCGACCGCCTTGGCGAAGGCTTCGTCCTTGGTGCCCTGCATCTCTTCCAGTCGGGCCGGATCGACGGCGGCGAGGGCCGCGCGCAGGGCGTCAGGAGTCTGCTGAGGGCGGGGGATCAGCTCATGTCCGTGGTCGGCCTGAGTGCTCATCGTGTCCACCTCCAGGGAGTGCCTCGGCCAGGCTATCCCGCCCGTGTTGCCGGTGAGCGTGGCGACGTGTGCGGCAGTTGCTCTTCTCATGCGGCCTCCAGAAGCTCGGCCCGCTCGGCCCGCTCGGGTCGGCAATCGCGGCAGTGGCCGGGGGCCGGTGCGCGGAAGGCTCGGTCGCAGCCGTCGCAGGTCTGGAGCGGGTGACGGACGGCCGGCGGGGGTGCGGGTGCGCGGAACGGGGGCGGGGGTGGCAGCTGGGCCGTGAGGCGGTGGGCCAGGAGGGCGGCTGGGCGGTGGAGGGCCTCGGGTGGGAGGTCGGTCGTCAGAGCGTGGCGTACGGCGGTGGGGGAGACGTCACGTTCCAACCAGGAGCGGCGACGCCGGGGGCGAGGTGGGCGACGTCGCGGGTGGAGAGGAGGAGGCGGGTGTCCTCGCGGTGGGGGCCTGTGAGGAGGTCCGTGGCCTGTTGGAGGAGGGCGGGTGCGGGGTAGGCCGGGTGCGGTACGGCCGGGAGGAGCTTGCTGCCGGGCGGCCTCGTCCGCTTCCTCGGGGCTGGGCGAGAGGCGTCCGTACGGCTGTGACCTGGCTGGTTGCAGGAGATCGTGCGGGTGATGATCCGGCCGCCGGGGACGCGTTCGCGCACGCGTCGTAGGTAGCCGTGGGGGTGCCGCCGGTTCGGGTGCTTCTTCCCCGTTACGGGGGTGTGGGCGTGCGAGGGCACGTTAGGGTTCTGCGTATCCATCAGGAAGTTGGAGCCTTCCTCGGTGGTCAGGCCCTCGCACTGGGATGCCAGTCCCGGCGAGGGCCGTCGCATGTCTGCGGTTGTTGCGCTGAGCGTAGGGCAGGCAAGGGCTCCCGGATCCAGCTGAGTTGGCGATGTTCACTCGCGTGAGTGAGCGAGCGAGTTTGTCGACGGCCTGGGCGGGAGGGGTGGGGTTTGGTGAGGTTCTTTCCTCCTCGTGGTCCTTGAGGGAGACGGCCTGCGGCACCGGAGCGCGAGGTGTTGGGACCCGGTGCCTCAGGTCAGAGGGTGAGTTCGGCCCAGACGGTCTTGCGGGGCGGGCAGGCCCGGGGTGACGCCCCAGCGGTCGGCGAGTGCGTCTACGAGGACCAGGCCGCGGCCCGACTCGGCATCGGAGGTGGGGAGTTGGGGCGTCGGCAGTCGGTCACCCCGGGTGTCCGTGACCTCGATGCGGAGGGTGTCGGCCACGAGGTAGAGGAGCAGGCGGAAGTCGCGGCCGGGGATGCGGCCGTGTTCCGCCGCGTTGGCCGACAGCTCTGCGACGACCTGCCTCGCCGGGTCCAACGGCAGTCCCCAGGAGCGCAGTTGTTCGGTGGCCAGGAGACGGGGCCAGGCGGGCGCCGCGTGGGGTTGGGAGACAGCTGGACGCTGAAGTTGCGGATAGGGGTGGTGAGTTCAGGGGGTTGCTGCTTCACGTCACTCAGAGTGGCCGTCCGTGCTTACAGTGAACAGTGACTCAGCGGGTGCGTACGGTAACTGTCCGGAGCTTGTCCGGTCGTGTCCGGGCTGTCGGGGCCGGGCGTACGGGTAGGGCGCTGGGCACGGTCGTACGACGGAATGGTGCGGGATGACGGCGGTCGAGGCGGACGCGGGTCGGCTCAAGGACGAGGCGGCCGAACCGGGTTGGGAGGTGGATCCGGACGACGAGTGGGGTGTCGCCGTCATCGCGACCGTCGGGCGACAGCTGAAGCTCCGGCGGGAGGCGGTGGGGATGAGGGCCGCCGAGTTCGGGACTGCCGTCGGGTACGGCGAGGACATGGTCTACAAGATCGAGGGCGGGAAGCGGATTCCCCGGCAGGACTATCTGGTCAGGGCGGATGAGGTGCTGGGGGCGGGTGGGCTGATTGCGGCGACGTGGGAGGACGTGAAGAGGGTCCGGTATCCCAAGAAGGTGCGGGAGCTGGCCAAGTTGGAGGGGCAGGCGGTTGAGATCGGGGTGTACGAGAGCATCAGCATCAACGGCCTGTTGCAGACCCCGGAGCACGCGCGATCCCTCTTCGAGTCCTGGCAGCCCGCGTACTCGCCGGACGAGGTGGAGCGTCTGGTGGCGGCGCGGACGGCCCGGCAGTCCGTGTTCGAGCGGTCGCCGGCGCCGTCGCTCAGCTTCGTCCAGGAGGAGGCGACGCTGCGGCGCCCGGTTGGGGGCACAATGGTCTGGCGTCAGCAGCTTGAGCACCTGCTGGAGGTGGGGCGGTTGCGAAACGTCAGGCTTCAGGTGATGCCGACGAGCAGCGAGGCCCATCCCGGTCTGAACGGGAGGATCGAGGTGCTGAAGTTCGGGGACGGTACTGCGGTGGGCCGGTCCGACGGCGCCTTCAACGGGCGACCGACCACTGATCCGAAGCAGATCCGAATCCTCGAACTGCGGTATGGCACCATCCGAGCTCAGGCCCTTCCCCCACGGGAGTCGCTGGCCTTCATTGAGCAACTGCTGGGAGAGACATGATCCGCAAGTCCTCGATCGGGGCCGCCTCCGAACTGGCGTGGTTCAAGAGCAGCTACAGCAGTGGCCCTGACGGCGACTCCTGCGTGGAGATCGCGACCACTCCGGAGGTGATCCACGTCCGCGACTCAAAGCAGGCCGCCGGCCCCCGGCTCACCCTCGCGCCGGAGGCCTGGTCGGACTTCGTGGCGTCCGTCTAGGCCGTGTGCCGGGGCTGAGGTCCGCGCAGTGCTGCTTCGTACGCCTCGCGGATGGGTCCAGGGATACGACCGTGGTCATGGACGAGGTAGCCGTTCGCACGGGCCCAGAGGCGTATTGCCTCGTCCTCCGGACCGCGAGGGGACATACGGCGCTGGGCGGTCGCCCCTGCGTTGCCCGAGGAGACCCCTTCCAGCCGGTCCGCCACATCCTGGAAGAAGGCGAACAGCGAGGTGTATTCGCCATCCGTGGGGGAGGACCCTTCCGACCAAGACCCGATGCTTCCCGTGCGCGCGTTCAGGAACGTCCCGTAGAAGCCGTCTGCTTCCGCGGTGATCGGCACCCATTCCCGGCGCCAGGACGGGTGGTCAGGGTCTTCGGACGGTTCCATTTCCTCCATGGCCGTCTTGTAGAGGTAGACACGCTCTATGTCCTTGAGGCCGAGGAGGAGTCCCCTGCTGGGGATGACTCCCGGGCACCCGGCATCGATGTCGTTCGTCAGAAGCCACTGCCGCATCTCCCTCGGTAGTTCGAGGCCCATGCGCGTTTCAGCTTCACTGATGGCCGTCGGGTTACCCGGCCCGCCGAGGGCAGCGAAAGCGTCAGGGGCGTGCTGCTCAAGCCACGCGGTCACCCGGCCCCAGGCCTGTCGTACATCTCCTTCCTCGTGCATCGGAGGAAGCGGCGACTGCTGATCATCCATGGACGGACCGTACGCGGGACCACTGACAACTTGCCCTAACAATGGAGCATGACTTCAGAACCGGCTCACCAGGACCTCGACCTGGAGGCGATCGAGGAACTGTGTGCGGCCACGACCCCGGACGCCGTTTTCGCCACCGAGGCCAGGGAAGCGGTGCCGCGACTTGTGGCGGAGGTCAGGCGCTTGCGCTGGCTCGTCGAGTACGGGGCGTGTCCCACGGCCGGCACGACGGGCACGGAGTTCGTGCTCGCGCTCGACGAGGAGATACTCGCGTACTTCCGTGAGATGGCGGACGTGCTGGTGGAGCGGGTCGGTATCTCCCGGGCGGAGGCGGTTGCGAGGATCAACGCCTCGTACGGGACGCGGGAGTCGGCCGCCTTGGGTGTGGAGTTGATGGGCCACGAACTGCCGGAGTACTGGGCGTACGGGACGTACTACAGCCCGGATCACCGATACCGCCTTCCGGTCGGAGACCCACTCGCCGACGCGGACATCGACTTCAGCACGCTCCCCGTGCGACCGGCCCCGCCGAAGGACTCACCGTTCTGGACGCTGGAGGAGTAGTGGCACGATGTGCGCACGAGTGATCGAGTGATCGTGTAGTCGAGCGAACGGGGAGGCCGGCGTCATGGCCCGCTACATGGAGGCACTGACCGTCGAGAGGGGCGGGTTCCGGATCAAGGTGCCGGAGTCGTGGTGGGAGTTCGACGTACGGCCGGAGTCGCGGGACGACTCGATCCGCCGGATGGTGAATGACCGGGTGCGCCAGCGGCCGGAGTTGGAGCAGTACAGGGACACGTACGTCGACTTCCTCAAGAAGGCCGCCGCGGACGCGTGGAAGTCGGGCGCGTTGTACTGCGGCTGCATGGCGGAGAGCTTCGGCGGTGACACGCCGATCACGGGCTCGGTGACCGTCTCCCTGGTCGGCGGCCGCAACGAGCGCGGCGAGCCGCTGTCGAACGACCCGGCCGTCATCGCGAGCCAGCTCGCAGTGAAGGAGGCCAAGCGGGAGGGGGACTCCTGGCGGAAGGTGACGACCGTCGACATTCCCGGAGTCGGCCCGGCGGCACGGACGTTCGGCATCGAGGACATCGCCGTACCCGGCGACGCGCTCAACCGCACGATCCGGGCCGTGCTGATGCAGACGTACATCCCCGTGCCGGGTCAGGAGGGCAAGGTGGCCCTGGTGGCGGGCAGCAGCCAGGTCCTCGACCTCGCGGACTCCTTCTTCGACATCTTCGACGCGATCACGTCGACGTTCCGGTTCACGAGCTGACCTCTCGATGTCCCGGCCGTCCTCGTGGCGCGAGCTCGTCGAAGCGTTCCCCTCGGCGGAACTCCGTGACCCCGTGGACCCCGGCACCCTCGACCGCATCGAATCGATCCTTGGCCAACGGCTCCCGGATGACCTCCGCTCCTTTCTCCTGGGGAGCGATGGGCTGGCCGATGAATACGGCACCGACGTCATCTGGTCTGCCGAGCGGATCCTCGGCGACAATCTCTCGTTCCGCAACGACGAGCGGTACAAGTCCCTGTACAGGGAGTTCGATTCGCTCATGTTCTTCGGAGACAACGGCGGCGGAGACCAGTTCGCCTTCGTCCGGCGACCCGAGCGCCACGAGGTGTTCGTCTGGGACCACGAGACGGACAGCAGAACCCTCGTGGCGCCGAGCCTGGAGCGCTATGTGCGCGGTGCGTTGGCGAGCGACGGCGAGGATTGGTATCGGTAGGGATCCTGCTCATGGCGTCCGAATGGGACTGGGAAAGCGGCAAGGGCCTGCTGGGCATCGACGACCCCGCAGAGTGGGATGCCGCGTGGGAGCGCGGGGAGAGCCATCTCGGCACAGCGGCGATCGGGTTGGCGCTCCAGTGTTCGCTGGAGGAGGCCTCGCATCGGATCGTGAGGGCGACGCAGTTGCCGCACCCTGATCAGCGGGGGTACGCCTTCATTGCCGCGGGTACCGCAGCGCGACTCAACCGGGAGCTGACGCCGGAGTTGTACGCGGTGCTGCGCGCGGAGGGGCCCAAGGGCCTGGCCGAGGACGCCATCAACGACACGCTGACCTTCGTGCAGTTCCGCAAGCTGCCGCCGTGGTTCAAATGGCGGTGGGTGCATGCGACGGTGCGGAACACGCTGGAGGGCTGGTGGCTGCGGTCCGCGGACGCCGTCGGGGAGGCGTGGCGGGCTACCGCCGAGCGAACCAGGTGGCCGTGACGTCATTGGTGAACGACCGGCGTTCCGTCACAGTGAAGAGCGTGGGGTCGAACGCCCCGTCGAACGCCGGGATACCGGCCCCGGCCACTACCGGATAGCTCTTGATGACCAGTCTGTCGACCGCCTCCGCACAGCCAGATGTCCTTCCCTTCTTCCGCCTTGGGCTTGCGGACGAGGTCGAGTGGGCTGTCGTCGACCACGGTCACCTCCGGGTCGGGGCCGGCCCCGAGCGTGCTCGACACCACGTATTGACGCAGGTGTGCGTACGGGCTGGTGATGCCCGCGTCCAGCACGGCGCGGTAGGTGCCCAGCCCCATCAGCACGGTGTCGAAGTGGAGGTTGGGCGCCTCGGCTAAGCCGTGCGCGGCGCGCAGTGCGGTGGGGACGGTCTCGGGATAGCGCTCATTCATCCAGGCGCTGTAGGCGGCTGCCTGCTCATCGTCGCCTGCCGGGTAGAAGTCGAACTCTCCGCCGGGGCCGGCGATCCGGCCGTCGAGGGAGACGGCGACGTAATAGACGAGCTCTCGCATCGATGCAACTCCATCCGCAGTACTCTACTCGGAGTGCTGTGAACGTAGTACTACGTCTGGAGTGGTATCAATGGTGCGCAGGAATGACGAACGAAGGGCGGCCCTCGTGGACGGCGCCATCGAGGTCCTGGCCAGGGAGGGCGCGCGCGGTCTGACGTTCCGGGCGGTGGACGCCGAGGCCGGTGTGCCCGCCGGCACGGCCTCCAACTACTTCGCCAACCGCGACGACCTGCTCACCCAGGCCGGCGCCCGTGTCTACGAGCGGCTCCAGCCCGACGAGGCGACCGTCGCCCGGCAGCGGGCGAGCACTCGGGACCGGGAGACCTACGCGGCCCTGATGCGCGAACTCGTCGGCCGGATCAGCGACTTCCGCACCGGCTACCTCGCCCTCCTCGAACTGCGCCTGGAGGCCACCCGGCGGCCACAGCTCCGCAAGGTGCTGACCGAACAGGTACGTGCCGACCTCTGGGCCAACGTGGCCTACCACGAGGAATCCGGCCTGCCCGGCGACGCCACCGCCGTCCAGTTGCTGTACCTCACGCTCAACTGGCTGATCGTCGAGCAGCTCACGCTCCCGGATGTGCTCTCGGAGGCCGAGCGTGAACGGCTTGTGACGGCAGCGGTCGAACGGCTGACGACGAGCCTTCCCCATCCAGGCTGACAGGCACCGTTCGTGATGTGGAAGCTCACGTTTACCTCGAATGGTTGTGCCCGGTAAGTTCACGTGCGCATACGGTTGTTGACGCAGATGTGCGCGTGACGGGGGTTGGGGTATGGCGGGGCACAGGCCTGCGGACTGGCATGTCCTGGACTTGGACAAGGATCCGACCCCTGGTGATCCGCAGCGGGTGCGCACGCTTGCGAAGCAGTTGCACGACTTCGCCGATGACGTCTCCGAGGCGCTGCGTCTGGTCAAGGGCATGGCGGGGGAGGGCACGCTCCTTGAGTGGGCCGGCAAGTCGGCGGATGTGTTCAAGGAGGACTTCGCCGACGTCCCGAAGAACCTCAAGAAGCTGAAGAAGTCCTATGAGATGTGCGGGGACGCGCTGGCGGACTTCTGGCCGAAGCTGGAGCGGGCGCAGTCGCTGGCGGACAAGGCGCTGCGCAAGGGCCGTGAGGCCCGGGACAACCTCTCCTCCGCCCAGTCGCGCCTGGCATCAGCCGACTCCTGGGTCACCCGCGCCGGCAAGGAGGCGGACAAGTACAAGGACGACCCGACCGGCAGGAAGTCCGACGCGGACAAGCCGGACGAGGCCAAGGTCCGCGCCGCCACCCGGGATGTGCAGCACGCCAAGTCGGCCCAGTCCAAGGCTCAGTCGGACGTCTCCGACGCGCAGGACGCGCTGGCCGCGGCGAAGAAGATGGCCGAGGACGCGCGCAAGATGCGCGAGGAGGCCGCGCGGGAGGCGAAGTCGAAGATCGACGAGGCCTCGGACGCGGGCATTCAGAACCGGTCGTGGTGGGAAGAGGTCGGCGACTGGTTCACGGACAACTGGGACAACATCGTCGCGGTGTGCAAGGTCGTCGTGACCGTCCTCGGGATCGTCGCGATGATCATCGGCGGCCCGATCCTGGGCGCGATCGTGCTGATCGCGGCGGCGGTCGTGCTCGCCGACACCCTCTATAAGTACTCAAAAGGACAAGCATCCCTATGGGATGTCGGGTTCGCTGCGCTGGACTGCATACCGGGCATGAAGGGCCTGACCACCCTGGGCGGCCTCGCCAAGGGGCTGAAGGCCTTCGGGAAGGTCGGCCTCAAGGGCATGGCCCAGGGCGTCAAGGGGCTGGGCAGGTCCCTGAGAGGCGGGGCGGGTGACCTCGCCAAGCGGGCCAAGGCGCTTGCGGGACGATGCCCCGGCGGTGACCCCATCGACATGGTCACCGGTGAAATGCTGATGTACGACACGGACGTCGAACTGCCCGGGATCCTGTCGCTGGTGCTGAAGCGCACCCACATCTCCACATACCGAGAAGGCCGGTGGTTCGGCAGGTCCTGGACGTCCACACTGGACGAGCGAGTCGAACTCGACAGTCAGGGTGTGCTGTTCGCCGCCGAGGACGGCATGATCCTCGCGTACCCCGTGCCTCACCCCGGCGAGCCGACCATGCCTCTGGAAGGTCTGCGGTGGCCCCTGGAATGGGACGGACCGCAACACGGCACCCTGCGCATCCAGGACCCGGCCCTCGGCGTCACACGTCACTTCGCAGCGGTCCGCGAGCCGCTGCCGGGCATGCCGTACACCCTGGCGCTCTCCGCCATCACGGACCGCAACGACAACCGGATCGACATCGACCGGAGTGCTGACGGCACCCCGACCGCGGTCCGGCACTCAGGCGGGTACCACGTCGAGGTCGAGACGACGGACGGCCTGGTGACGTGTCTTCGCCTGCGGGGCAGCACCGCTGACGACAGCACCACAACGCTGCTGCGCTACGCGTACTCATCCGACCGGAACCTCACCGAGATCTACAACTCCTCCGGGCTGCCCTTCCGCTTCGAGTACGACGACCACGCGCGCATCCTCTCCTGGACCGACCGCAACGGCAGCTGGTACAGGTTCACGTACGACAGCGAGGACCGCTGCGTGGCGGGTCAGGGCGCCGACGGGTTCCTGAACTGCGTCATCGCCTACGACCCCGGGCAGCGCCGCACGACGTACACGAACTCGCTCGGGCACGCCCTTCGGTACGAGTACAACGAGTTCCTGCAACTCGTGCGGGTGACCGACCCCCTGGGGCGGCAGGAGAGCCTCGAATGGGACCGCCACGGCCGGCTGCTCAAGCAGATCGACCCGGTGGGGCGCGAGACGACGTACACCTATGACGAAGCCGGGAACGTCACCTCGATCACCGGTCCCGACGGCCGCCGGGCCACCGCCGAGTACAACCAGTGGCACCTCCCCGTCGTGACCGTCGGTGGCGACGGAGCCGTGCGCACCTACACCTACGACGAGCGCGGGAACCGTACGTCCGTGGTGGAGCCGCAGGGCGCGGAGACCCGTTTCGGCTACGGCCCGGGCGGTGCTCTCACCGCGATCACCGACCCTCTGGGCTCGACCATGTCCATGGTCACGAACGCCGCCGGACTTCCGGTGCGGGTCACGAGCGCCACCGGTGCGGTCGTCGAGTATTCCCGGGACGCGTTCGGCCGCATCGACACCGTGACGGATCCGCTGGCCGGCGTCACCCGTATCTCCTGGACCCCTGAAGGCAGGAGGAGCGAGCGGGTCGCAGCCGACGGGAGTGTGGAGTCCTGGACCTGGGACCCGGAGGGAAACCTCCTCGTGCACACCGACGCCGCGGGGGCGACCACCAGGTCGGCGTACACGCACTTCGACCTCTTGGTGAGCAGAACCGATCCCGCGGGCGCGACTCTCCGCTTCGACCACGACACCGAGTTGCGGCTCACCGCAGTCACCAACACGTATGGCATGACCTGGAGCTACACCTATGACGCGGCCGGTCAGCTCGTCGCCGAACAGGATTTCGACGGGCGCTCGCTCACCTACGTCCACGACGAGGTGGGCCGCCTGATCCGGCAGGTCAACGGTGCAGGAGAGACGGTCGAATACCTGCGCGACGTGATCGGCAACGTCGTCGAGAAGCGAGTCGGAGACTCGACCACCGTATTCCGCTACGACGAAGCCGGGCTGCTGAAGGAAGCGCTGTCGCCCGGCGCCCGCCTCGCCTTCAAGCATGACGACTACGGCCGTGTCACGGAGGAAACAGTCAACGGGCGGACCACCACCTTCCGTTACGACCTCGCCGGTCGTCGCACGACGCGCCTCACGCCGTCCGGAGCACTGAGCAGCTGGTCCTACGCTCCGGATGGGCTGCCCCAGGAGTTGGCGGCCTTCGATCACTCCCTGCGCTTCGCGCACGACGCCGCGGGCAGGGAGACGGAGGTCCGGCTGGACGAGGCACTGTCGGTGCGGCAGGCGTGGGACGCGATGCACCGGATGCGCGAGCAGACGGTACTGCGGGTCGGCACCGCGGACCACGTCGTCCCGCGGACGACGTCCGTGGACCGCCGGTACGTCCACGGTTCGGCCGGTCCCGTCGAGACGATCGACGCTCAGGAGGGCAGTAAGCACTACGAGCTGGACACGAAGGGCCGGGTCACCGGAATTCGCGCGGAGTCGTGGACCGAGAGCTACGCGTACGACTCCGGCGGACGGCTGGTCTCCTCCCACCGGGAGCAGGGAGAAGGTCCCGGGGACGAGTCCTCACGACGCTACGAGTACTCCGGAAACCGCCTGGCGAGGGCCGGCCGCACCAGCTACGCGTACGACGCCCAGGGCCGGGTGGTCCGGCGGACGCGGAGGACCCTCTCAGGCCTCCGGAAGAGCTGGACCTACACCTGGAACGCCGACGACCGACTGACCAGCCTCGTCACCCCCGACGGAACGACCTGGCGCTACACCTACGACCCCCTTGGACGCCGAATATCCAAGGAGCGCCTGGACTCGTCCGGAGAAGTTGTAGAGGCCGTCTTCTTCGTCTGGGACGGCACCCGACTGGCGGAGGAGATACGCGACTCCGGGTCCGGTAACCGCACCACCATCACCTGGGAGTACTCGCCCGACAGTCACCGCGCGATAGCCCAAAGCCGTAGTGAGTGGCTTCGCGATGCGCCGCAGGACGAGGTCGACCGGAGATTCCGGCTCATAGTGAGCGATCTCGCGGGAAGCCCGCTGGAGATGCTCTCGCCGGACGGCGGGACGACCTGGAAGAACAGACCGCAGCTGTGGGGCGCGCAAGAAAGTGCGCAGACGCCGGAAGAAGACTGCCGTCTTCGATTTCCCGGCCAGTACTTCGATGCCGAGAGCGAACTCCACTACAACTTCTTCCGCTATTACGATCCGCACTCGGCCCGGTACATCTCGCCCGACCCTCTGGGGCTCACGGCCGGTCCGGACCACTACGCGTACGTGGTCAACCCACTGGTCTGGTCCGACCCCCTGGGGCTCCAGTCCTGTCCCACCTTCAAGGGGCTCGCCTGGCTGACCGACAAGATGCTGAAGCGTCCCTCGTTCAAGTATCAGCGCGTCGTGTCCGGCGTGGACTACGAACAGATCTGGAAGCTCTCCGACGGCCGGGCGGTGCACATGGACGGCGGCCCCACGAACGGCTGGATCATGGAAGCCAAGTTCACCGGGGGACGTGAGAGCGAGTGGGCCAAGTCCGCCTACAATCCAGAGAGCTCCCTCTACAACGAGAAGAAAATCACCGACCAGGCCGCCAAGCTTCTGCAAATGAATGAGGAGCTGGGTGGAAAGGGTGTGCGTTACGCTATTTCGAATGAGGCAGGCGCGGCCCATTTCCGCGAAGTGCTCGGCACTCATTTCCCGGAAGCAATGGCAAATGGTACGCTGGCGGTCTTTCATGTGCCCGGCAATGGTATGAGCGGAATGAGTAAATGGTTGACGTAAGCGCGGAATTGGGTCAGCTGTCCGAACTCGACGAACTCACCGGTCCGGCGGCGGCCGCCGTCCTCGACGCCTCGGGCTGGGAAGGCGAGCGCAGGAATCCGGCGAAGGAATGGGCGACAACGTGGCGTCGCGACGACGCGCACGCCTGGATCCAGGGCGACGGTCCGGTGGAGGTGGAGTTCACGCTCTGGTACCGGGAGGTCGAGGACGAGTGGCCGGACCCGGACACCTACATCGACGACTTGTACGACGCCGCTTCCGCTGAGCTCCCTCGTGTCGTCGCCCAGTTGGAATCCGGAGCGCTCGGGGCGCGACTCGAGACCGTCGACGAGGACCTTACGGGCGGGGCGGACTACATCGACCACACCGCGTGGCGGATCTCGGACAAGGTCCTCCTGGCAGGCGTCAAGCATGACGACACCGAGACGCCCGTTCAGCTGGTGGTCGTCGTGCGTGAATACGGCGCGGGCGAGCAGGACGACGAGGGGGAGTGGCTCTGACGCACCCCGTGGGCGTCATACGGCGGATCCGCAGTGGGCGAAGGCCACACACGGGGCTGGTCCCCGCGGACCGAAGAAGTGCTGCGCCGCGCGGGCTGGCGGCCAGGCCGTTCGGTGCCGACGGACACCTGGGAGTCGATCCTGCGTGAGCGTGGGTCCTTCGTGGACCACGATGCCGCGCGCCGGTTCCTCTCCGAGTTCGGCGGTCTGATGACATACGGCTGGCCCGCCGATCCGATCACCACCTCGTCGGCCGTCCGGTTCGACCCTTCCGTGGCCGGATGGCACGGCGAGCGGTTCGGGAGGGCGAGCCGGGAAGCGGGGGCACCCCTCTACGCCGTGTGGACGGCACCATGACGAACCGTGCCGACAGAACGACGGACAAGGATGGTGACGCGATGACCGACCTGCCTGGTGAGACGCTGGCGGTGTACCGGCTCCTGCCGAGCCTCGGTGAGTGCCAGCAGCTGCACCTCGACAGCGTTGGTGTGCGTCAGCTCATGCGCTGGCAGAGTGCCGACGCCGAGCCGCCCGCCCTGCTGAGCGCGGAGTGGATGGGTGAGCGGCGCTGGGCCAGGAGCGAGTTCCCCTCCGGCAGGCCGGGCGCTCCCGTACTCAGCCGGCGTCTCGCCGACGGCCTGGGGGACGCGTTGTTGTCCGCCGGTCGTCTGGTGCCGGTTGACATCAAGGGCGGCAAGGGCCAGGAGTACTTCCTCTATCTGGTGGAACAGGTGGTCGACTGCCTTGACCTGCGCAGGTCGTCGAAGCCGAAGAGGCTGGACGGGGAAGTCAAGAAGCCCGTGTACCGGGTCGAGGCGCTGCCGACGAATCTTCCGGCCTTCCGTCTGCCGCAGTTTCCCGGTGCGGTCCAGTGGAACGGCTGGGCGGCCGACCGGCTCGTCGACCTCACCGGGGACCAGATCGAGAAGCGTCTGACCTGGTCCCAGGACCCGGCAGCCAAGCTGCACCCCGACCCCTGGGGTTTCTGATCAAGCGCAGGGGGCTTCCGCCGGAGAGGCTGGTGGGCGGAACGCCCGGGGGTGTCCCCAGGGTTTGATCTACGTCACCCCCGGGGTATTCTCCTCGGCTCGATTGGCGTCGCCCCTGCCCCGTATGGCAGACTGTCCGAGTTGCTCGGTCGAGTGTTGATGCTGCGCGCCTCCCGCCGGGGGGACCGGAAGCGAGTCCCACAGTACTCGTCGCCCTAACTGCCACACGGCAGCGCTGGGGCGGACGTACGGGAATCTTTCGGGAAGTGTCAGTGCGGCGCCGGCCAGGCACCCGGTGGGCTTTCGCCTCCGGCTCGCGGTACCGGAAGGGCCGTGTGCAATCCCGCAGGGATGTTCGAACAAGGGACATCTGTGTCAGCGGGAGCGCGACACGCCCGACCGCGTGGGTCGGAGAGGGAAGAGAAACGGAACACCGGGTTCCAGAGCGTTACGAGAGACAGGACTACTGAGTAGCCATGGCGGGACAGAAGATCCGCATCCGGCTCAAGGCCTACGACCACGAGGTCATCGACAGCTCGGCGAAGAAGATCGTCGAGACGGTGACGCGTACTGGTGCGTCGGTCGCGGGCCCGGTGCCGCTGCCCACTGAGAAGAACGTGTACTGCGTCATCAAGTCGCCGCACAAGTACAAGGACTCGCGCGAGCACTTCGAGATGCGCACGCACAAGCGCCTGATCGACATCCTCGACCCCACCCCCAAGACCGTTGACTCTCTGATGCGACTCGACCTCCCGGCCGGTGTCGACATCGAGATCAAGCTCTGAGGCCGGTGATCTGAGAGATGGCTAAGCAGATCAAGGGCATCCTGGGCGAGAAGCTCGGCATGACGCAGGTGTGGGACGCGAACAACCGCGTCGTCCCGGTCACCGTCGTCAAGGCCGGCCCCAACGTCGTCACCCAGGTCCGTACGAACGATGTCGACGGCTACGAGTCCGTCCAGATCGCTTTCGGCGAGATCGACCCGCGCAAGGTGAACAAGCCCCTCAAGGGCCACTTCGCCAAGGCCGACGTCACCCCCCGTCGCCACCTCGTCGAGATCCGCACCGCGGACGCCTCCGAGTACACGCTGGGCCAGGAGATCACCGCTGAGGTGTTCGAGGCCGGCGTGAAGGTCGACGTGACCGGCAAGAGCAAGGGCAAGGGCTTCGCCGGTGTCATGAAGCGTCACAACTTCAAGGGCCTCGGCGCCGGACACGGCACCCAGCGCAAGCACCGCTCTCCCGGTTCCATCGGTGGCTGCGCCACCCCGGGCCGCGTGTTCAAGGGCCTCCGCATGGCGGGTCGCATGGGCAACGAGCGGGTCACCACCCAGAACCTGACCGTCCACGCCGTTGACGCGGAGAAGGGTCTGCTGCTCATCAAGGGCGCGGTTCCCGGTCCGAACGGCGGCCTCGTCCTGGTCCGCACCGCGGCCAAGGGGGCCTGAGGTAATGAGCACTGTTGACATCCTTTCGCCGGCGGGCGACAAGGCCGGTTCCGTCGAGCTCCCCGCGGAGATCTTCGACGTCGAGAAGATCAGCATTCCGCTGATCCACCAGGTCGTCGTCGCACAGCTGGCCGCTGCCCGCCAGGGCACGCACAAGACCAAGACCCGTGGCGAGGTCCGCGGCGGTGGCAAGAAGCCGTACCGCCAGAAGGGCACCGGTCGCGCCCGTCAGGGTTCGACCCGCGCGCCGCAGTTCGCCGGTGGTGGCGTCGTGCACGGTCCCGTGCCGCGTGACTACTCGCAGCGGACGCCCAAGAAGATGAAGGCTGCCGCGCTGCGTCACGCCCTCACGGACCGGGCCCGTCACAACCGCATCCACGTCGTCTCCGGCGTGGTCGAGGGCGAGACCCCCTCCACGAAGGCCGCCAAGAGCCTGTTCGGCAAGATCAGCGAGCGCAAGAACCTGCTCCTGGTCGTCGACCGCGCCGACGAGGCCGCGTGGCTGTCCGCCCGCAACCTGCCCCAGGTCCACATCCTGGAGCCGGGCCAGCTGAACACGTACGACGTTCTCGTCTCGGACGACGTGGTCTTCACCAAGGCCGCTTTCGAGTCCTTCGTCGCCGGCCCGAAGGCCAACGACACCGAAGGGAGCGAGGTCTGATGGCCATCCGTCACCCCGCTATCGCCTCGAAGGCCGCGAAGAAGGCCAAGGAGGCTCGCGTCAAGAAGGCGCGCCGCCACGCCACCGAGGGCAAGAACACCGTCGAGACCCCGCTGAGCAAGTCCTTCACGGACCCCCGTGACGTGCTGCTCAAGCCGGTCGTCTCGGAGAAGAGCTACGCGCTCCTCGACGAGGGCAAGTACACGTTCATCGTCGACCCGAGCGCCAACAAGACCCAGATCAAGCAGGCCGTTCAGTCGGTCTTCTCGGTCAAGGTCACCGGGGTCAACACGATCAACCGCCAGGGCAAGCGCAAGCGGACCCGCACGGGCTTCGGCCAGCGCGCGTCCACCAAGCGCGCGATCGTGACCCTCGCCGAGGGCGACCGTATCGACATCTTCGGCGGTCCGACCGCGTAAGCGGTCAGGATCGTCCGGAATCGGACGAGGACTGAGAAATGGGTATCCGCAAGTACAAGCCGACGACTCCTGGCCGTCGTGGCGCCAGCGTCGCCGACTTCGTCGAGGTCACGCGGTCCACGCCGGAGAAGTCGTTGGTCCGCCCCCTGCACAGCAAGGGTGGCCGTAACAACTCCGGTCGTGTGACCGTCCGCCACCAGGGTGGTGGCCACAAGCGCGCCTACCGCGTGATCGACTTCCGTCGTCACGACAAGGACGGCGTGCCGGCGAAGGTCGCGCACATCGAGTACGACCCCAACCGCACCGCGCGCATCGCGCTGCTGCACTACGCGGACGGCGAGAAGCGCTACATCCTCGCGCCGCGTGGCCTGTCGCAGGGCGACCGCGTCGAGAACGGTCCCGGGGCCGACATCAAGCCGGGCAACAACCTGGCCCTGCGCAACATCCCGGTCGGTACCACGCTGCACGCCATCGAGCTGCGTCCGGGCGGCGGCGCGAAGTTCGCCCGCTCCGCCGGCGCCTCGGTGCAGCTGCTCGCGAAGGAGGGCTCCATGGCCCACCTGCGCATGCCGTCGGGTGAGATCCGCCTGGTCGACGTCCGCTGCCGCGCCACTGTCGGCGAGGTCGGCAACGCCGAGCAGAGCAACATCAACTGGGGCAAGGCCGGCCGCAAGCGCTGGCTGGGCGTCCGCCCGACCGTGCGTGGTGTGGTCATGAACCCGGTTGACCACCCGCACGGTGGTGGTGAGGGCCGTACCTCCGGTGGTCGCCACCCGGTGTCCCCGTGGGGCAAGAAGGAAGGCCGTACTCGTTCGCCCAAGAAGGCGTCGAACAAGTACATCGTCCGCCGCCGCAAGACGAACAAGAAGCGCTAGGAGCGGGTTTAGATGCCGCGCAGTCTCAAGAAGGGGCCCTTCGTCGACGACCACCTGATCAAGAAGGTGGACGCCCAGAACGAAGCCGGCACCAAGAACGTCATCAAGACCTGGTCCCGTCGCTCGATGATCGTCCCGGCCATGCTCGGCCACACGATCGCGGTGCACAACGGCAAGACCCACATCCCGGTGTTTGTCACCGAGTCGATGGTCGGCCACAAGCTCGGCGAGTTCTCGCCGACGCGCACCTTCCGGGGTCACGTCAAGGACGACCGGAAGTCGAAGCGCCGCTAGCCAGCGGGGTGTGAATGATCATGACAGACACTGAAGGGACAACCATGGAAGCCAGGGCCCAGGCGCGGTACATCCGCGTCACGCCCATGAAGGCCCGCCGAGTGGTGGACCTCATCCGTGGCCTGAACGCCACGGAGGCTCAGGCGGTCCTGCGTTTCGCCCCGCAGGCCGCGAGCGTGCCGGTCGGCAAGGTGCTGGACAGCGCCATCGCCAACGCCGCGCACAACTACGACCACACCGATGTCGACAGCCTCTACATCTCCGAGGCCTACGTCGACGAGGGCCCGACCCTGAAGCGGTTCCGTCCGCGTGCCCAGGGCCGTGCCTACCGGATCCGCAAGCGGACCAGCCACATCACCGTGGTCGTCAGCAGCAAGGAAGGAACCCGGTAATGGGCCAGAAGGTAAACCCGCACGGGTTCCGGCTCGGCGTTACGACCGACTTCAAGTCGCGCTGGTACGCCGACAAGCTGTACAAGGACTACGTCAAGGAAGACGTCGCCATCCGTCGGATGATGACGTCCGGCATGGAGCGCGCCGGCATCTCCAAGGTCGAGATCGAGCGCACCCGTGACCGTGTGCGTGTGGACATCCACACCGCGCGTCCGGGCATCGTGATCGGCCGCCGCGGCGCCGAGGCCGACCGCATCCGCGGTGACCTCGAGAAGCTCACCGGCAAGCAGGTCCAGCTGAACATCCTCGAGGTCAAGAACCCCGAGACCGACGCTCAGCTGGTCGCCCAGGCCGTCGCCGAGCAGCTCTCCTCCCGCGTCTCCTTCCGTCGGGCCATGCGCAAGAGCATGCAGTCCGCCATGAAGGCCGGCGCCAAGGGCATCAAGATCCAGTGCGGTGGCCGCCTCGGTGGCGCCGAGATGTCCCGCTCGGAGTTCTACCGCGAGGGCCGTGTGCCCCTGCACACGCTCCGCGCGAACGTGGACTACGGCTTCTTCGAGGCCAAGACGACCTTCGGCCGCATCGGTGTGAAGGTCTGGATCTACAAGGGCGACGTCAAGAACATCGCCGAGGTCCGCGCCGAGAACGCCGCTGCCCGTGCGGGTAACCGCCCGGCCCGCGGTGGCGCCGACCGCCCGGCCCGTGGTGGCCGCGGTGGCGAGCGTGGCGGGCGCGGTCGCAAGCCGCAGCAGGCTGCCGGCGCCGAGGCCCCCAAGGCCGAGGCTCCCGCTGCCGCCGCTCCGGCTGAGAGCACCGGAACGGAGGCCTGACCGACATGCTGATCCCCCGTAGGGTCAAGCACCGCAAGCAGCACCACCCCAAGCGCAGTGGTATGGCCAAGGGTGGCACTGAGGTCGCATTCGGCGAGTACGGTATCCAGGCGCTGACCCCGGCGTATGTGACGAACCGTCAGATCGAGGCCGCTCGTATCGCCATGACGCGTCACATCAAGCGTGGTGGCAAGGTCTGGATCAACATCTACCCGGACCGCCCCCTCACCAAGAAGCCGGCCGAGACCCGCATGGGTTCCGGTAAGGGCTCGCCGGAGTGGTGGGTGGCCAACGTCAAGCCCGGACGCGTGATGTTCGAGCTGTCGTACCCCAACGAGAAGATCGCGCGCGAGGCCCTGACCCGTGCGGCTCACAAGCTGCCGATGAAGTGCAAGATCGTCAAGCGCGAGGCAGGTGAAGCGTGATGTCGGCCGGTACCAAGGCGTCCGAGCTGCGCGAGCTGGGCAACGAGGAGCTGCTCAACAAGCTCCGCGAGGCCAAGGAAGAGCTGTTCAACCTCCGCTTCCAGGCGGCGACTGGCCAGCTCGAGAACCACGGTCGGCTCAAGGCCGTCCGCAAGGACATCGCGCGGATCTACACCCTGATGCGTGAGCGCGAGCTGGGCATCGAGACGGTGGAGAGCGCCTGATGAGCGAGAGCAACGTGACTGAAGAGACCAAGACGGACCGCGGATTCCGCAAGACCCGTGAGGGTCTGGTCGTCAGCGACAAGATGGACAAGACCGTCGTCGTCGCCGTCGAGGACCGCGTCAAGCACGCGCTGTACGGCAAGGTCATCCGCCGTACGAACAAGCTCAAGGCGCACGACGAGCAGAACGCCGCCGGCGTGGGCGACCGGGTTCTCCTGATGGAGACCCGCCCGCTCTCGGCGACGAAGCGCTGGCGCGTCGTGGAGATCCTCGAGAAGGCGAAGTAACCAAGCGGGGACGCGAGTCCCCTGCTGACCCCCGCCGGGGGCAGCCATGCGGCCCCCGGCGTGGGTTTTCGCCCGCAGAGGCTTAAGTAATTCCTTCGGGGGCTACCCCGCAGGACAGTTCCGCCAGGCTCGCAGGTGCGTCCCGAAAGGGCCCTGCGGGAACCGGCAGACAACCAGGAGATAGACGTGATCCAGCAGGAGTCGCGACTGCGTGTCGCCGACAACACGGGTGCGAAGGAGATCCTCTGCATCCGTGTGCTCGGCGGCTCCGGTCGCCGCTACGCGGGTATCGGTGACGTCATCGTCGCCACCGTCAAGGACGCGATCCCCGGTGGCAACGTGAAGAAGGGTGACGTCGTCAAGGCGGTCATCGTTCGCACCGTCAAGGAGCGCCGCCGTCCGGACGGCTCGTACATCCGCTTCGACGAGAACGCCGCCGTCATTCTGAAGAACGACGGCGACCCTCGTGGCACCCGTATCTTCGGCCCGGTCGGCCGTGAGCTGCGCGAGAAGAAGTTCATGAAGATCATCTCCCTCGCGCCGGAGGTGCTGTGAGCATGAAGATCAAGAAGGGCGACCTGGTCCAGGTCATCACCGGTAAGGACAAGGGCAAGCAGGGCAAGGTCATCGCGGCCTTCCCCCGCGAGGACCGTGTCCTGGTCGAGGGTGTCAACCGGGTCAAGAAGCACACCAAGGCCGGTCCGACGGCTCGCGGTTCGCAGGCCGGCGGCATCGTCACCACCGAGGCGCCGATCCACGTCTCCAACGTCCAGCTGGTCGTGGAGAAGGACGGCAAGAAGGTCGTGACCCGCGTCGGTTACCGCTTCGACGACGAAGGCAACAAGATCCGCGTTGCCAAGCGGACGGGTGAGGACATCTGATGACGACCACCACCACTCCGCGACTGAAGCAGAAGTACCGTGAGGAGATCACGGGCAAGCTGCGTGACGAGTTCAAGTACGAGAACGTCATGCAGATCCCCGGTCTCGTCAAGATCGTGGTCAACATGGGTGTGGGCGACGCCGCCCGCGACTCCAAGCTGATCGAGGGCGCCATCCGCGACCTCACCACGATCACCGGTCAGAAGCCGGCCGTCACCAAGGCCCGTAAGTCCATCGCGCAGTTCAAGCTGCGTGAGGGTCAGCCGATCGGTGCTCACGTCACGCTCCGTGGCGACCGCATGTGGGAGTTCCTGGACCGCACCCTGTCGCTGGCGCTCCCGCGCATCCGCGACTTCCGCGGCCTGTCCCCCAAGCAGTTCGACGGCCGTGGCAACTACACCTTCGGTCTCACGGAGCAGGTCATGTTCCACGAGATCGACCAGGACAAGATCGACCGCGTCCGGGGTATGGACATCACCGTGGTCACCACGGCGACCAACGACGCTGAGGGCCGCGCGCTCCTTCGTCACCTCGGCTTCCCCTTCAAGGAGGCGTGAGCGAGATGGCGAAGAAGGCTCTGATTGCCAAGGCTGCTCGCAAGCCCAAGTTCGGTGTGCGTGGCTACACCCGCTGCCAGCGCTGCGGCCGCCCGCACTCCGTGTACCGCAAGTTCGGCCTGTGCCGCGTGTGCCTTCGTGAGATGGCTCACCGTGGCGAGCTGCCGGGCGTGACCAAGAGCTCCTGGTAATCCCCCCAATCAGGGATTAGCAGGGCTCTCGGTAAGCATCTGGGGCGGCAGGACGTCCAGCTCGCATGCCTTAGGCTTGTGGGGTTGGGCGTCTGCCGCCGCCCTTACGACTTACTACGCCGTAGGTCCACCGCGCCGCACCCGTCCCGTCTCGGATCGGGGAGAGGGATGGCGCACCAGGAAACCCCGGCGAGAGAGGCCGAAGGCCAATTCATGACCATGACTGATCCGATCGCAGACATGCTGACGCGTCTGCGGAACGCGAACTCGGCGTACCACGACTCCGTGGCGATGCCGCACTCGAAGATCAAGTCGCACATCGCGGAGATCCTCCAGCAGGAGGGCTTCATCACGGGCTGGAAGGTCGAGGACGCCGAGGTCGGCAAGAACCTCGTCCTGGAGCTGAAGTTCGGCCCCAACCGTGAGCGCTCCATCGCGGGCATCAAGCGGATCTCCAAGCCCGGTCTCCGGGTGTACGCGAAGTCCACCAACCTGCCGAAGGTGCTGGGCGGCCTGGGCGTGGCGATCATCTCCACGTCCCACGGTCTCCTGACCGACAAGCAGGCGCAGAAGAAGGGCGTGGGTGGGGAAGTCCTCGCCTACGTCTGGTAGTTCGGGAACGGAGGAGAGACAACATGTCGCGTATCGGCAAGCTCCCCATCCCGGTTCCCGCCGGCGTGGACGTCACCATCGACGGCCGTACGGTCGCGGTCAAGGGCCCCAAGGGCGAATTGACCCACACCGTCATCGCGCCGATCGACATCGCCAAGGCCGAGGACGGCACCCTTCAGGTGCTGCGGCCCAACGACGAGCGGCAGAGCAAGGCCCTGCACGGCCTGTCCCGCACGCTGGTGGCGAACATGATCACCGGTGTGACCCAGGGATACGTCAAGAAGCTCGAAATCAGCGGTGTCGGCTACCGCGTCGTGGCGAAGGGCTCCAACCTGGAGTTCTCCCTCGGCTACAGCCACCCGATCCTGGTCGAGGCCCCCGAGGGCATCACCTTCAAGGTGGAGTCCCCGACCCGTTTCTCGGTCGAGGGCATCGACAAGCAGAAGGTCGGCGAGGTCGCGGCCAACATCCGCAAGCTCCGCAGGCCCGACCCGTACAAGGCCAAGGGCGTCAAGTACGAGGGCGAAGTCATCCGCCGCAAGGTCGGAAAGGCGGGTAAGTAAGCCATGGCATACGGGCAGAAGATCCTTAAGGGCGACGCCTACAAGCGCGCCGCGATCAAGCGCCGCCACATCCGGATCCGTAAGCACATCAACGGTACGGCGGAGCGTCCGCGTCTGGTCGTTACCCGCTCGAACCGCCACATCGTGGCCCAGGTGATCGACGACATCAAGGGTCACACCCTGGCGTCGGCGTCCACCCTGGACAGCTCGATCCGCGGTGGCGAGGGCGACAAGTCCGCGCAGGCCAAGCAGGTCGGCGCCCTGGTCGCCGAGCGTGCCAAGGCCGCCGGTGTCGAGGCCGTCGTGTTCGACCGTGGTGGTAACCAGTACGCGGGGCGCATCGCCGCCCTGGCGGACGCCGCCCGCGAGGCCGGACTCAAGTTCTGAGTCCTGGTTCCGTAGCTAGCGGAGACAGAGAGAGGTAATTCCAATGGCTGGACCCCAGCGCCGCGGTGGCGGTGCCGGTGGCGGCGAGCGGCGGGACCGGAAGGGCCGTGACGGCGGCGCAGCTGCCGCCGAGAAGACCGCGTACGTTGAGCGCGTTGTCGCGATCAACCGCGTCGCCAAGGTTGTGAAGGGTGGTCGTCGCTTCAGCTTCACCGCGCTGGTCGTGGTGGGCGACGGTGACGGCACCGTGGGTGTCGGATACGGCAAGGCCAAGGAGGTGCCGGCCGCCATCGCCAAGGGCGTTGAGGAGGCCAAGAAGCACTTCTTCAAGGTCCCGCGTATCCAGGGCACCATCCCGCACCCGATCACGGGTGAGAAGGCTGCCGGCGTCGTGCTGCTCAAGCCGGCGTCCCCGGGTACCGGTGTTATCGCCGGTGGTCCGGTGCGTGCCGTGCTCGAGTGCGCCGGTATCCACGACGTGCTGTCGAAGTCGCTCGGCTCGTCGAACGCGATCAACATCGTGCACGCGACCGTGGAGGCCCTGAAGGGTCTGCAGCGTCCCGAGGAGATCGCGGCCCGCCGTGGTCTGCCGCTCGAGGACGTCGCCCCCGCGGCTCTGCTGCGTGCGCGTGCCGGGGCGGGTGCTGCGTGATGGCTCAGCTCAAGATCACGCAGGTGAAGTCCTACATCGGCAGCAAGCAGAACCACCGTGACACCCTGCGTTCCCTTGGTCTCAAGGGGATCAACACGCAGGTCGTCAAGGAGGACCGCCCCGAGTTCCGCGGCATGGTGCACACCGTCCGCCACCTCGTGACGGTCGAGGAGGTCGACTGATCATGGCGGAGAACAACCCGCTCAAGATCCACAACCTCCGTCCCGCCCCGGGCGCCAAGACCGCCAAGACCCGTGTCGGTCGTGGTGAGGCGTCGAAGGGTAAGACGGCCGGTCGTGGTACCAAGGGTACGAAGGCCCGCTACCAGGTTCCGGAGCGCTTCGAGGGTGGGCAGATGCCCCTCCACATGCGCCTTCCGAAGCTGAAGGGCTTCAAGAACCCGTTCAAGACCGAGTACCAGGTCGTGAACCTCGACAAGCTGGCCGCCCTTTACCCCGAGGGTGGCGAGGTCACCGTCGAGTCGCTGGTGGCCAAGGGCGCTGTTCGCAAGAACAGCCTCGTCAAGGTCCTCGGCCAGGGCGAGATCTCCGTGGCGCTGCAGGTGACGGTCGACGCCGTCTCCGGCTCCGCCAAGGAGAAGATCACCGCCGCCGGCGGTTCCGTCACCGAGCTCGTCTGAACACCACAGGCGTCTCGATGACCTGAGCGATCCCGACCGGGGATACCCCACAAATGGGGTATCCCCGGTTGGTCGTTCCTAGGGCGGCAGTCCCGCCGGTAAGGTGGCCTGCACTGCCCTCTTTTCACGGGGTGCTGTACTTCCGGCACTCTGAGCGGCAGTTGCCCGTTACCTATTCGTCGAACCTCAAGACCGTCACCCTTGACGCAGTTGCGCGGGGGTCGCAGGAGGCACCGTGCTCACCGCGTTCGCCCGGGCGTTCAAGACGCCCGACCTGCGCAAGAAGCTGCTCTTCACGCTCGGCATCATCGTGGTCTACCGGGTCGGTACGCATGTCCCGATCCCAGGCGTCGACTACCGGAACGTCCAGACCTGTATCGACAACGCTCAGGCCAACCAGGGCCTGTTCGGCCTGGTCAACATGTTCAGCGGCGGCGCGCTGCTGCAGATCACGATCTTCGCGCTGGGCATCATGCCGTACATCACGGCGAGCATCATTCTGCAGCTGCTGACCGTGGTGATCCCGCGCCTGGAAGCCCTGAAGAAGGAGGGCCAGGCCGGTACGGCGAAGATCACGCAGTACACCCGTTACCTGACGGTGGCCCTGGCCATCCTTCAGGGCACCGGCCTCGTCGCCACCGCCCGCAGCGGCGCCCTGTTCTCGGGCTGCCCGGTGGCCAGCCAGATCGTCCCTGACCAGTCGATCTTCGTCACCATCACCATGGTCATCACCATGACCGCCGGTACGGCGTTCGTGATGTGGCTCGGCGAGCTCATCACGGACCGCGGCATCGGCAACGGCATGTCGATCCTGATGTTCATCTCGATCGCCGCCACCTTCCCGTCCGCCCTGTGGGCCATCAAGGAGCAGGGCGACCTGGCCGGCGGCTGGATCGAGTTCGGCACCGTCATCGCGGTCGGCCTCGTCATGGTCGGCCTGGTGGTCTTCGTCGAGCAGGCTCAGCGCCGCATCCCGGTTCAGTACGCCAAGCGCATGATCGGCCGCCGTTCCTACGGTGGTACGTCGACGTACATCCCGCTGAAGGTGAACCAGGCGGGTGTGATTCCCGTCATCTTCGCCTCGTCGCTGCTCTACATCCCGGCACTGATCGCCCAGTTCTCCGGAGGCAAGTCGGACTGGAAGATCTGGATCGAGCAGAACCTCGCGGACCCGAAAGCCCCGTCGCACCTTGTCCTGTACTTCCTCCTGATCGTCTTCTTCGCGTTCTTCTACGTGGCGATCTCCTTCAACCCCGAGGAAGTCGCCGACAACATGAAGAAGTATGGTGGCTTCATCCCGGGCATTCGGGCTGGCCGACCGACCGCTGAGTACCTGAGCTACGTACTCAACCGGATCACCTGGCCGGGTTCGCTGTATCTGGGTCTGATCGCTCTCGTCCCGACAATGGCGTTGGTTGGTTTCGATGCAAACCAGAACTTCCCGTTCGGTGGGACCAGCATCCTGATCATCGTGGGTGTCGGTCTCGAAACGGTGAAGCAGATCGAGAGCCAGCTCCAGCAGCGCAATTACGAAGGGTTCCTCCGCTGATGCGTATCGTCCTCGTCGGGCCGCCGGGTGCCGGTAAGGGAACGCAGGCCGCGTTCCTGGCCAAGAACCTGTCGATCCCGCACATCTCCACGGGCGACCTGTTCCGGGCCAACATCAGCCAGCAGACGGAACTCGGCAAACTGGCGAAGTCCTACATGGACGCGGGCAATCTCGTGCCCGACGAGGTCACCATCGCCATGGCGAAGGACCGCATGGAGCAGGCGGACGCCGAGAACGGCTTCCTGCTGGACGGCTTCCCCCGCAACGTCTCCCAGGCCGAGGCGCTCGACGAGCTGCTCGAGACCGAGAGCATGCAGCTCGACGCGGTGCTGGACCTTGAGGTCCCCGAGGACGAGGTGGTCAAGCGCATCGCCGGCCGCCGCATCTGCCGTAACGACTCCGCGCACGTCTTCCACGTGACGTACAAGCAGCCGGCCGAGGAGGGCGTCTGCGACGTCTGCGGCGGCGAGCTGTACCAGCGGGACGACGACTCCGAGGAGACCGTCCGCAAGCGGCTGGAGGTCTACCACACGCAGACCGAGCCGATCATCGACTACTACAAGGCGCAGGGGCTGGTCGTGAC
Source organism: Streptomyces sp. NPDC050416 (assembly GCF_044458845.1). Taxonomy (NCBI): domain Bacteria; kingdom Bacillati; phylum Actinomycetota; class Actinomycetes; order Kitasatosporales; family Streptomycetaceae; genus Streptomyces; species Streptomyces sp. NPDC050416. The sequence continues at coordinate 676,014 of NZ_JBITII010000002.1, read as the reverse complement.
CATCTCCGCGCTCGGCAAGGTCGAGGAGGTCACGGCTCGCGCCATGGAGGCGCTGCAGCGTGACGAGGACGGTCAGTAGAAGCGTTCGCGATTCCGTAAGGAAGCCCCCGTCGTCCCCTGGTGGACGACGGGGGCTTCTTTGTTTAGTGAGCGTGGCGCCCTGGTGGGTGCGGCTGCCGCGATGGCGATCGGTTTCACGGCGGTCCGGCTGCGGCCACCGATGTCGGCATTTCGCTGCCGAGCGGCCGTGGCACGATGAAGTTCATCGACGACGGGGGCGTGAGGCAGCTCCGCGCCGACGGGCGCATCGTCACCATGCTGACCATCGACGACGGTGGCGACGCCGGCTGCGACGAGAAGGAGACCGACCTCATCGGCAGGACTCCCCACGACATGCTGCTGTGCTGGCACGGCGGCGGCTGCGTGGTCTCCCCGGTCATCCGGGAGAGCTGAGCCCCGTCCTCCGCTTCGGCGTACGCCTGTACGTACGCGTATCCTGGACCGTCGCGATACCAGTGGCCAGGAGGCGCAACCCATCATGGTGCAGATCAAGACCCCCGAGCAGATCGCCAAGATGCGTGAGGCGGGGCTGGTCGTCGCCGCCATTCACGCGGCGACCCGCGAAGCCGCCGTGCCGGGGGCCACGACGAAGGATCTGGACCAGGTCGCCCGCAAGGTGCTCGCCGAGCACAACGCCAAGCCGAACTTCCTCGGCTACGGCGGGTTCCCCGCGACCATCTGCACCTCGGTGAACGAGGTCGTCGTCCACGGCATCCCCTCCGACGACGTGGTCCTCAAGGACGGGGACGTGATCTCCATCGACTGCGGCGCGATCATCGACGGCTGGCACGGCGACGCCGCGTACACGGCCTTCGTGGGCTCCGGCCACTCCCCGGAGCTGATCGAGCTGTCCCGGGTGACCGAGGAGTCGATGTGGGCCGGTATCGCGGCCATGAAGCAGGGCAGCCGGCTGGTCGACGTCTCCCGGGCGATCGAGACGTACATCCGCCGCCAGCCGAAGCCCGGCGGCGGCCGGTACGGGATCATCGAGGACTACGGCGGTCACGGCATCGGCACCGAGATGCACATGGACCCGCACCTGCTGAACTACGTGGACCGCCGGCGCGGCAAGGGTCCGAAGCTGGTGCCGGGCTTCTGCCTCGCGATCGAGCCGATGGTGTCCCTGGGGACGGCGAAGACCGAGGTCCTCGAGGACGACTGGACGGTCATTACGACGGACGGCACGTGGTCGTCGCACTGGGAGCACTCCGTCGCGCTTACGGAGGAGGGGCCGCTCGTGCTGACGGCTCCCGACGGGGGTAAGGCGAAGCTCGCCGAGCTCGGTGTTGTCGCTGCTCCGGATCCGCTGGGCTGAGCGCCTTCCGGGGAGGGTGGTGCGGATCGTCGGCGACTGCGGGGGCGTGGGGGTTGTTCGCGCAGTTCCCCGCGCCCCTTTCGGGGCGCTTAAAGATCTGTCCGCTGGGGCAGGCTTTCTCGATTCGTGTTTCCGAGGGCCCTGTCGTAGACTGACTCGTCGGCTCTTGTGCATCCGCATGTCTGCATGCGCTCGCACTGAGTCGATCAAGGTAGTCGATTCGAAGGGCGAAGCGTGGCCAAGAAGCAAGGTGCCATCGAGATCGAGGGCACTGTCGTCGAGTCTCTTCCGAACGCCATGTTCAAGGTCGAGCTCCAGAACGGCCACCAGGTCCTGGCACACATCAGCGGCAAGATGCGTATGCACTACATCCGCATTCTCCCTGACGACCGGGTCGTGGTGGAGCTGTCTCCGTACGACCTGACGCGTGGCCGGATCGTCTACCGCTACAAGTAGATCTTGCCCGCGCCCCGGCTTCCGGGGTGGTGGCACTGACCCGGAGAACCTCACCCATGAAGGTCAAGCCGAGCGTCAAGAAGATCTGCGACAAGTGCAGGGTGATCCGCCGTCACGGCCGGGTCATGGTCATCTGCGACAACCCGCGCCACAAGCAGCGCCAGGGCTGACGCACGACCGATCCCTCTGCCTTCCTCGCAGGGATTCGCGCGACGCAAGCTGAATTGTTCATACGCAGGACCCGGACCCTCGTGGTCTGACACCCCCGGTCGGAGGCCGGGGACCCAGTTCGTACCTCATACGGCGGCTGGGAGTCGGTTCTGTGGAAGACCTCCGTCAAGCAACTGGAGCCATTGAATGGCACGCGTTTCCGGTGTTGACATCCCGCGCGACAAGCGCGTGGAGATCGCCCTCACCTACGTGTTCGGCATCGGCCGGACCCTCTCGCAGCAGACGCTGGCCGCCACCGGCGTCGACCCGAACACCCGCGTTCGCGACCTCTCCGAGGAGCAGCTCGTCGCGATCCGCGAGTTCGTCGACAACAACATCAAGACCGAGGGTGACCTCCGTCGCGAGATCCAGGCCGACATCCGCCGCAAGGTCGAGATCGGTACCTACCAGGGTCTGCGTCACCGCCGGGGTCTGCCCGTCCGCGGTCAGCGCACCAGCACCAACGCCCGCACCCGCAAGGGCCCGCGTCGCGCCATCGCCGGCAAGAAGAAGCCGGGCAAGAAGTAGTCCTCAGCGGACGCTCGTCAGCGGTCTTCGCTGCAGGACCGACCACCTCCCGTAGGAGTTATAGATGCCCCCCAAGGGTCGTCAGGGCGCTGCCAAGAAGGTGCGCCGCAAGGAAAAGAAGAACGTCGCTCACGGCCACGCGCACATCAAGAGCACGTTCAACAACACCATCGTCTCGATCACGGACCCGTCCGGCAACGTGATCTCCTGGGCCTCCGCCGGCCACGTCGGCTTCAAGGGCTCCCGGAAGTCCACGCCGTTCGCCGCGCAGATGGCCGCCGAGTCGGCTGCCCGCCGCGCCCAGGAGCACGGCATGCGCAAGGTCGACGTGTTCGTCAAGGGCCCGGGTTCCGGTCGTGAGACCGCCATCCGTTCGCTCCAGGCGACGGGTCTCGAGGTCGGCTCCATCCAGGACGTCACCCCGACCCCGCACAACGGTTGCCGTCCGCCGAAGCGCCGCCGCGTCTGACGCTCCGGCTCAGGCGGACTGGCCTCCGGCTGGGGGTGTGGGGGTTATCCCCCACATGTCGCAGCACGGTTGCCGTCCGCCGAAGCGCCGCCGCGTCTGACGCGAGGCCTTCGGGTTCAGGTTTTCGGGCGGTACGGCTCCTTCGGGCCGTATCGCCCGTACCCTTGCAGTACCCGTCCCTTTTCGTCGGGGACGGTCGAGTCGGGCGTCATATAGCGGGCGCCCCCGACTGAAGGATCTGATCCACACATGCTGATCGCTCAGCGTCCCTCGTTGACCGAAGAGGTCGTCGACGAGTTCCGCTCCCGGTTCGTGATCGAGCCGCTGGAGCCGGGCTTCGGTTACACCCTCGGCAACTCCCTGCGCCGTACGCTCCTGTCCTCGATCCCCGGCGCTGCTGTCACCAGCATCCGGATCGACGGTGTCCTGCACGAGTTCACCACCGTGCCGGGCGTCAAGGAGGACGTCACCGACCTGATCCTCAACATCAAGCAGCTGGTCGTCTCCTCGGAGCACGACGAGCCGGTCGTGATGTACCTGCGCAAGCAGGGCCCGGGTCTGGTCACCGCCGCCGACATCGCGCCGCCGGCCGGTGTCGAGGTGCACAACCCCGACCTCGTCCTGGCCACGCTCAACGGCAAGGGCAAGCTGGAGATGGAGCTGACGGTCGAGCGCGGCCGCGGTTACGTCTCCGCCGTGCAGAACAAGCAGGTCGGCCAGGAGATCGGCCGGATCCCGGTCGACTCGATCTACTCGCCGGTGCTCAAGGTCACGTACAAGGTCGAGGCCACGCGTGTCGAGCAGCGGACCGACTTCGACAAGCTGATCGTCGACGTCGAGACCAAGCAGGCCATGCGTCCGCGTGACGCCATGGCGTCGGCCGGCAAGACCCTGGTCGAGCTGTTCGGTCTGGCCCGTGAGCTCAACATCGACGCCGAGGGCATCGACATGGGCCCGTCCCCGACGGACGCCGCCCTCGCCGCCGACCTGGCGCTGCCGATCGAGGAGCTGGAGCTCACCGTCCGGTCGTACAACTGCCTCAAGCGTGAGGGCATCCACTCCGTGGGTGAGCTCGTGGCGCGTTCCGAGGCCGACCTGCTCGACATCCGCAACTTCGGTGCGAAGTCGATCGACGAGGTCAAGGCGAAGCTGGCCGGCATGGGCCTGGCCCTGAAGGACAGCCCGCCCGGATTCGACCCGACCGCCGCGGCGGACGCCTTCGGTGCGGACGACGACGCGGACGCCGGGTTCGTCGAGACCGAGCAGTATTGAGAGCTCGGGCCTTCCGGTCCGTACTCGGGCGCGGGTGCGCTGTGCTTGATCGCGCCCGCGCGGCGGAGCCGCATAATGTCGCGGCCCCGCGTCCCTTCCGGGGAGCACCCCGGATCTCCGACGGGCAACCGCTCGCTCGGATACTGACCCCGGTACCTGATACGGCCGGGGCAGACACCTAGGAGAAACACCATGCCGAAGCCCACCAAGGGTGCCCGTATGGGCGGCAGCGCCGCGCACGAGAAGCTGCTCCTCGCGAACCTCGCGAAGGCGCTGTTCGAGCACGGTCGCATCACCACCACCGAGGCGAAGGCGCGCAAGCTGCGTCCGTACGCCGAGCGTCTGGTCACCAAGGCGAAGAAGGGCGACCTTCACAACCGCCGTCAGGTGCTCCAGGTCATCACGGACAAGAGCATCGTCCACACGCTCTTCACCGAGATCGGCCCGCGCTACGAGAACCGTCCGGGTGGCTACACCCGCATCACCAAGATCGGTAACCGCCGTGGCGACAACGCGCCCATGGCTGTCATCGAGCTGGTCGAGGCGCTGACGGTGGCGCAGGAGGCGACGGGTGAGGCCGAGGCCGCGACCAAGCGTGCCGCGAAGGACGCCGAGGCCTCCGAGGCTCAGGTCGATGTGACCAAGGCCGAGGACGCCGAGGAGTCCAAGGACGCCTGAGCGTCTGCCGGGGGCTGTTTGCTGGCGGCTGCGGGTTCGTTGTGGCTTGTCGCGCAGTTCCCCGCGCCCCTTGAGGGCGTTGGCGGGTCCGTTCCTTTTCAGGGGCGGGCCCGCTTTTGTGTTCTGAGAGGATCTGCGTGTGAGTGATGAAGTGGCACCCGGGTTTGTGCGTGTGCGTCTTGATCTGTCGTACGACGGGAGTGAGTTCTCCGGGTGGGCCAAGCAGGCCGGGGGGCGGCGGACCGTGCAGGGGGAGATCGAGGACGCCCTGCGGACCGTGACGCGGTCGGGGCAGACGTACGAGCTGACCGTGGCGGGGCGTACCGATGCCGGGGTGCACGCCCGGGGGCAGGTGGCGCATGTCGATCTGCCGCGTGAGGTGTGGGCCGAGCACAGCCAGAAGCTGCTGAAGCGGCTCGCGGGGCGGCTGCCCAGGGACGTGCGGGTGTGGGCCCTCAGGGAGGCGCCCAGTGGCTTCAACGCGCGGTTCTCGGCGGTCTGGCGGCGGTACGCGTACCGGGTCACCGACAATCCCGGGGGCGTCGATCCGCTGCTGCGCAACCATGTGCTGTGGCACGACTGGCCCTTGGACGTCGACTCCATGAACGAGGCCGCCCGGCGGCTGCTCGGGGAGCACGACTTCGCCGCCTACTGCAAGAAGCGGGAGGGGGCCACCACCATCCGTACGCTCCAGGAGCTGAGCCTGGACAAGGGTGCCGACGGGATCATCACGGCGACCGTGCGGGCCGACGCCTTCTGCCACAACATGGTGCGCTCGCTCATCGGGGCGCTGCTGTTCGTGGGCGACGGGCACCGGCCGCCGGACTGGCCCGCGAAGGTGCTGGCGGCCGGCGTGCGGGACTCGGCCGTGCACGTCGTACGGCCGCACGGGCTGACGCTGGAGGAGGTCGGCTACCCGGCCGACGAGTTGCTGGCCGCGCGCAACAAGGAGGCGCGCAACAAGCGGTCGTTGCCGTCGGCGTTGCCGTCGGCGGGGTGCTGCTGACCGGCTTTCCACCGTTCGTCACCGGTGGGCGGAGTTCCAGGTCCTGACCAGACCGGAAAGGGCCCTGGTGGCGGCGTCGGCGTCGGAGCCGTCGCCGCGTGCCTTGGGGGAGAGCTCCACGTGGAGGAACCTGGCGTGGTGGCGTTCCGCGGCCTTGCCCTGCACGTTCGTGGTGCCTTCCAGGGGGCAGCGAGCCGCCCAGCCCCGGCAGACCCGCAGCCCGTCGGCCTGCATGCCGTCGGCCAGGGCGGCGGCCTCGGTGAGGGTGCTGCGCGCGGCTCCGGTGGAGAGGACCGCCTCGTAGGGGCGGTCCGAGTCCTTGGCGAAGCCGTGCAGTTGCACGCCCGGGACGTCGCGTTTCTGGAGCTCCACGACGATGGAGTGGAAGAGGCTGTCCTCCTCGTGGGCGACGTCGGCGGCGTCGCCCCGTCCCGCCTCGCGGTGCGCGCCGGCGAGGACCAGCGCGCCGCCGGGGTTGTCCTCCAGGAGCCGCACGCCGAGGCGTTCGGTGTCCCGGTCGGAGACCGGGTGCGGCACCTGGGCGTTCCAGCGGACGTCGGAGTCGGCGGTGAGGTAGAGGCGCCCCCAGCGTTCGGCCCGGCCCGGGCGGGCGGCGGCGATCTCGTCGTACCTGCGGCCGGACTCGGTGTCGGTGAGGCGGGTGAGCTTCAGGCCGAGGGGGGCGAGCAGTCGTTCCGCCTGCGTGGCGTCGCCGTCCAGGAGGTGGCCGACGCCCTCGGCGACGCGCTCGCGCTGGGTGTCGCCCGGCGGGGTGTACGCCGCGTCGGGTTCCAGATCCGCCGTGTACGCGAGGATCCTGCTGCGGAGGTCCACCAGTTCCCGGGCGCCCGGAGTGGAGTCGTCCGTTGACCGGTCCGGTGCCGATTGACAGCCGAACAAGGCAAGGACGAGTCCGAATTGGACCAAAACACGAGTCAAATGTGACTGTCTTGTGACGGTAACTTCCGTGGTGCTTGTGTGCTTCATGTGAATATGATGCGGTGACACTTCGTAATCCTCTCCGGATCGCTCGGGCGGCAACCGCTTTCGTTGCCACCGTCGCCGTCGCGACCGCGTGCAGCTCCGCGGCCTCCGCGCCGCAGGTGAAGCCGGGCGGCCGCTCGTTCACCGTCGCCGCCGCCGGTGATGTGCTGATCCACCCCGAGCTGGTCGACCAGGCCGCCAAGGATGCCAAGAAGACCGGCGAGGGCGAGGCCGGGCTGGACTTCAAGCCCTTGCTCGCCGGGATCAAGCCGGTCATCAGCAAGGCAGACCTGGCGATCTGTCACATGGAGACGCCCGTCGGAAATCCGCAGGGCCCCTTCGAGGGGTACCCGGAGTTCCTCGTGCCGCCGCAGATCCTGACGACGCTCAAGGATGTGGGCTACGACACCTGCTCCACGGCCTCCAACCACACCTACGACCACGGTCTGGGCGCTGTACGGCGCACCTTGAACGCCATGGACAAGGCCGGCCTCGGCCACACGGGCTCGGCTCGCACGCCCAAGGAAGCGGAACGGATCAACATCCGTGACGTCAACGGCGTCAAGGTCGCCCACCTCTCGTTCTCCTGGATGTCGTTCCTGAACCCGACACCGGAGAAGGAGAAATGGGCGTTCAACCAGATCGACACGGACGCGATCAAGGACGCCGAGGCCCGCGCCCGCGAGAAGGGCGCCGAGGTCGTCATCCTCTCGGTCCACTGGGGCCTTGAGCACTACAACGAACCGAGTGTTCCCCAGCTGCAGCTGGCGGAGCGGCTCACCGAGGAGACCGGGGTCGACCTGGTGATCGGGCACCACGCCCACGTGGTGCAGCCGATCCAGAAGGTGAACGGCACCTGGATCGCCTACAGCCTGGGCAACCAGGTCGCAAGGCACTCCTCGCCCACCGGGCTCACCGAGGAGGGCGCGATCGGCTGGTTCGAGTTCCGCGAGACGACCGACGGCTGGGACGTCGCGGCCCGCTACGCCACGACGCTGGTGGACATCCCGCCCGAGGTGGAGGCCGGTGAGAAGCCGCCCGCCGGCGCGGTCGAGGACCACCGGGTGGTGGACGTACGGCGGGCACTCGAGACGCCGGGCGACCTCTCCGAGGAGCGGCTCGCCCGCTACCGGCTGGCGGCCGACCGCACCCGCGGCTTCCTGTACAACCGCGGGGCGCCGGGAGGCGACGGCCTGAAGGAGCTCACGCTGGAGCGTGACTAGCGCCACAGCGCCTCCGGGGCGACCGGCACAACTTCGTCGCTCCCCAACAGTCTTGTATACGGCGGTCCCTTGCCTCTCCCGCGGGAGCGGTGTTCTGAGCGGCCGTTCTTCACCCAGAGAGGCCGGAGGAGACCACCGGTGACACCCACCCGCGCCGTGCGCCCCGTGAAGGGAGGACGGCGGCGCAGCCGGAGACGCGCGGACATGCCGCTGCTGGGCGGCGTCCGTCCACCGATCGCGCTGCTGTGCGTGCTGGTGCTCGCACTCGCGGGCCTGACCGCCCAGGTGCTCGGCCCCGCCGGCGAGCAGTCCGTACCGCAGGCGGTGCTCTCCTCGCAGCAGCACTTCGCGGAGGACGGTGCCATCGCCCTGCGTGCCTCCATCGACGAGCGGGTCACCGACCTGAACCGCACCGCCGCCGCGCTGAACGCGGGGCCGCCGGTCAAGCCCGAGCGCGTCCTGTCCGACCTGGGGAAGACCTACCAGAAGTGGACGGGCACCACGGTCTTGGACCTGGAGAGCGGCAAGGTGCTGGCCGCCAGGGGTGAAACGATTCCCCTCGGGTGGCTGGACAAGGAGGTCCTCACCGGGGACAAGGCCCTCAAGCCCCGCATGGTGCGGCTGGAGACCGGCGACGTACGCCTGATGACGATGGCGGTCCTGGACTTCGAGGATGGGCCGCAGCAGCTGCTGCTCGCCTCCAACAGCCTGTCCGTGCCCGCCATCAACCTGGGCCAGTTCCGCTCCATGGCGGTCGTCGCCACCGGCGGGGAGATCCTGGCCACGGCGGGCTTCGAGCAGTCCGAGGCGCTCAACTCCGACCAGGAGCGCAAGGAGCTGGGCTTCCTCCAGAAGCAGATGAGCGGGCTGTCCGCCCAGGCGGCACGGGAGACCGAGCAGGACCCGGTCAGCGCCAGGGAGCCGGGCTCCCGCGGCTACCCAGGTGTCAGCGGGACCCTGGTCGGCGGGAGCTACAACGGCCGTGTCGCCACAGCCGGTTACGCCTCCCTCTCGTCCGCCGACCCGGAGGAGAAGAAGAGCGTCGGCGCGGGCCTCGGACTCACCGTCGTCGCCCTGCTGCCCGTGGTCCAGCAGCAGGGCGCCGCCGCGGACCGGGAGCTGTACGGGCTGCTGGCGGCCGGGGCCCTGGTGGTGCTCGGACTGCTCGCCGCGGCCGTGCTGTGGGCGACCGTGCAGCGGCCGCTGCTGCGGCTGTTCCTCGAGTCCCGCCGACTGGCCCGGGGCGACCTGACCCGCCCGGTGGACGTGCCCCGCTGGGGCGAGGCCGCGCGCATCGGGTCCGCACTGGAGAGGCTGCGCGCGCAGCTGGGCGGCCCGAGCGACGATCCCGGCGGGCGCCAGCGCGTCAAGGGGCGGTTCGGGGTGCGCGGGCCGCTCGCACTGACCGCCGTCCTGCTGTTGCTGTGGTGTCTGCCCGTCGGCCTCCTGCTGAACCGCACCGACGACTCCGTCAGCATTCCGGCCAGCATGGTCGCGGACCAGCGTGACCGCACCGACCTGGTCGCCGACCGGGTGCGCCGGGCGCTCAACGAGGCGCAGGCGGACCTGGTGTCCACGTCCCGGCTGATCGACCCGGACGACGCCGACGCCGGCCGCACGCTGCTGGAGGAGACGCTGCGCGAGCACACCCGCTACGAGGCGCTGTACCTCCTCGACGAGGACGGCGAGGTCGTCGCCCGCGCGGGCGAGGAGCCGCGCGCCGACTTCGCCGACGGGGACGACCTGCCGCTGGTCCGGGTCGCCGGCAAGGGCGGGAAGAAGCCGGTCGTCCAGGCCGCCGCGCCCCTGCCGGGCGACAAGGGCATGACTCTGGTCGGCGAGGTCCGGGTCGAGTTCCTCAACTCGCTGCTGAAGCGGCCGGGGCTCGGTGAGGTCCGCGTGGTCGACTCCAAGACGCAGACCATCGCCGCCAGTGACGGGTTCCTGGCCTTCGAGGACCTGCCACGCGACGCGCTCACCGACCTCGTCCGGGCCGGCAGCGTCCACGCCGGCGCCGGGCCCGTCGAGAACGGCCTGCTGATCCGCGAGGGACGCGGGACGACGGTCGCCGCGGCCGCCCCGTTCTCCGGTGGAGGCGTGGCGGCCGACATCGGCTGGACCGTGGTCAGCTGGCAGAACGCCAAGGACTTCCAGATCACCCCGTACGAACGCGAGGACCGCAGCGTCCTGGCCGGGCTGCTCGGCCTGGCCCTGATCGTCGTCTGTCTCGGCTGGGTGTACCTGGTCGTGGCCCGGCCGATGCGAGCGCTGGCGGCCAGTGCGGAGAAGCTGGCCGACGGCGACCTCAAGTCCGTGCTCTACCCCCGCTACCAGGACGAGGTCGGCGCCGTCGTGCGCAGCCTCGAACTGCTGCGCCAGCAACTCCACGCCCGTAAGCAGACCCAGGCGCGCCGGCTCGCGGAGCCGGAAGCCGGCGTTCGGGGAAGGTGACCCAGCCGTGCTCTATCTGTACTTCGTCCTGCTCACCGGCAGCGCGCTGCTGCTCGTGGCGGGCATCGTCGAACAGCGCCGGCACTACGCCAGCCTGCACAGCATCCCGTCGCGCGTGCTCGTGAACGGCATCCGCGGCAAGTCCTCCATCACCCGGCTGTGCGCCGGGGCCCTGCGCGGCGGCGACCTGGTCACCGTGGCGAAGACCACGGGCACGGCGGCCCGGTTCATCCACCCGGACGCCACCGAGGAGCCGGTCTACCGCAAGTTCGGCATCGCCAACGTGGTGGAGCAGATCGGCATCGTGCGCCGGGCCGCCACCTACCGGCCCGACGCCCTCGTCATCGAGTGCATGGCCGTCATGCCGGCCCTGCAGGAGGTGAACCAGAGCAAGCTGATCCGCTCCACGATCGGCGTGCTGTGCAACGTCCGCGAGGACCACCTCGCCGAGATGGGGCCCACCCTCGACGACGTGGCGCGGTCGCTGTGCCGCTCCATGCCGGAGGACGGCATCTGCGTCACCGCCGAGAAGGAACGCTTCCACATCCTCCAGGAGGAGGCCGACGCCCGTAACTGCCAGTTGATCTACGCCGACCCGGAGACCGTCACCGACGAGGAGCTGCGCGGCTTCAGCTGGTTCACCTTCAAGGAGAACGTCGCCATCGCCCTCGTCGTGGCCGAACTGCTCGGAGTGGAACGGCGGGTCGCCCTGCAGGGCATGTACGACGCCCCGCCGGACCCGGGCGTGCTGTCCGTCGAGCGCTACGCGACCCCCGAGGGCAAGCGGCTCGCCTTCGCCAACGTCTTCGCGGCCAACGACCCCGAGTCGACGCTGATGAACATCAATCAGCTGCTCGACCTCGGAGCCATCCACCGGCCGCTGAACGTCGTGATCAACTGCCGGCCCGACCGCGTGGAGCGCAACGGCCAGATGGGCGAGATCATCCCCGACCTCCAGCCGGACCACGTCTTCGTCATCGGGCACCCCGCCAAGAGCGCGATCGACGCCATCCCCGCCGAGTGGCGCGACCGCGCGATCGACCTCGGGGGTGAGCGCCGGTCGGCCGAGGAGTTCATGCCCGCCCTGCTGGAGCGCCTGGCCGCCGACTCCTCCCTGGTCGCCATCGGCAACATCCACGGCCAGGGCGAGGAACTGCTGGAGTACCTGGCCGAACTCCCGGCGGACGAGTCCGCCCCAGCCGACACCGCGCGGCCCTCGGCCACGGCCGCACCGGCCCAGCCGGCCCGCCTGGACCCCTACGCCTCGTACCCCATGGCCTACGAGGAGCGTTACCAGGCCTCCCAGACCCAGGAGATCCCGGTGATCCGCATCCCCGCCCAGCCGTCGGGGCCGTACGCCGGCACCGGGTACCCCGAGCCGGCCCCCTACCAGCAGGGGCCGTACGCCGCTCCGCAGGAGGGCCGGCAGTACGCCGACGAGCCCTACGGCTACGGGTACGTCCCGGCCGACGAGGGGGGACAGCCTCCCCGTCCCTGACGTCCACGGGCGGGACCCCACGACTCACGCCCACCGCTCGCCCGCACCCGCACCCGTGCCCGGAGACTTCGTTGACCACCGCCGCCCTGACCCCCGAGATGGCCGCCCTCGGCATCGCCATCGGCCTGTTCTTCTCGCTGCTGTGCTACCTGACCACCAACCTGTCGCCCGGCGGCATGATCACGCCCGGCTGGCTCGCCCTGACCCTCATCGAGGACCTCCAGCGGGCGGCCATGGTGGTCGGCGTCACCGCCCTCACCTACGCGGGCACCAAGGTCATGCAGCGGCTGGTGATCCTCTACGGCAAGCGGCTGTTCGCCGCGGTCGTCCTGCTGGGCGTGCTGCTCCAGGCCACCGTGATGATCGTGCTGTCGATCGAGTTCCCGCTGCTCTACGGCAACCAGACCCTCGGCTTCATCGTGCCCGGCCTGATCGCCTACCAGATGGTCCGCCAGCCCAAGGGGGCGACGCTGCTGGCGACCGGCACCGTCTCGCTCATGGCCTACATCGTCGTCGCCGCCGGACTGCTGCTCGGCATCATGCCCACCGTCTGAGACCGGCGTCCCGGCGACTGAGAACCCAGGAGAGAACACATGGCAGGGAAGAAGAAATCGAGGCCGGTCCTGTCCGGCCTCGTGGTGCTGGGGCTCGTCGCGACCTCCGGCTACCTCACCGTGGAGCTCCGCAAGCAGGAGGAGAAGGGCGTCCCGGAGATCACGAACGTCGGCGTGCTGGACGGCTCGGACCGGGCCGGCGGCGCGGCCAAGACCCGCGACAAGGGCGGGGAGACCTGGTCCCGGCTGGAGAACCCGGCCCGCTCCGTGCTGCGCGGCTCCGACGGCCAGGTCAAGGCGGTGTTCACCGACGGGGCGCGCACCGCGACCCTGACCGGACCGGCCCGCACCTTCACCGAGCCCTCCTCGACGAGCTCCAAGGTCTCCACGACGGACTGGGTCCGCCTCATGCCCGAGCCCTGGAAGAAGGGCGCGGACAAGGAGAAGTGGTTCAAGGACTGGTACAAGGAGTACGAGTCCAGCAAGGAAGACGACCTCCTGGCGATCTCCTTCCAGTACGTCGCGGGCGCCAAGCAGAAGAAGGACGAGCGGGGCACCGTCTACGCCGGTGACGCCAACTTCGGGCCCCTCAACACGAACGGGGCGGAGGGCGGCGACCTGCGCCTTGAGCAGTCCGACTTCTACGACTACCTCGGCGTCCAGTACCCCTTCCGCGACGGCGTGATCGGCCAGCCGGAGACCGCGCGCGCCCGGTCGGTCGACTGCTCGGGCTACATGCGGATGGTGTTCGGCTACCGCGCCCGCTACCCGCTGATGTCCTCGGACGAGTCGGGCGACGGCCTGCCGCGCACCGCCAACGGCATGGCCCGCTCCGACCAGGGTGCCGACATCCTGCCGCTCACCGGCATCTCGCCCAAGGACCGGCCCACCGGCATCGACCAGCTCCAGCCCGGGGACCTCGTCTTCTTCAAGCTCGACACCCGGACCAAGCAGCGCCTGGACCACGTCGGCATGGTGCTCGGCTACGACACCGAGGGCCACCTGCTCTTCGTCTCCAGCCGCGAGGAGGTCAACGGACCGACCATCGGCGACGTCGGCGGAGTGTCCCGGCTGGACGGCAACGGCTACTACGCCAAGACGCTGCGCAGCGCGAAGAGGCTGTGACCGGGCGCGCCGCGGCCGGTCACCCGTCGGCCGCGGCCGACGCCTGCGCCTGGCCGCGGCGGTGGATCTGACGGAACGTGAACAACTGCAGGTTGTCGCCCGTGGCGAACACCTTCGTGTCCTTCGTCGTCACGTCCTTGCCGCTGGTGAAGCCGGCGTTGGTGAAGTAGGCGTAGCGGCCGTAGGAGTTGCTGGTCGTACGGCAGAACCCGGACTCGCAGAAGGGCTTCACGCCGCCGCCGGAGAGCGACTTGACGAAGCTCTTCTTGTTGGTCTGGCCCTTGGCCCTGGCGGCCTGCGCCTCGGTGTCGAAGACCGCCACGCCGACCGTAACGGCAATGCCGTCCACGGAGTAGGTGGCGCGTATCAGGCGCGTGCAGTCGTTCGCCGTGAGGATCTTCGGCAGCGTGCCGCCCGAGGCCGAGGCGCAGTTCTTCGTGTCGGCCGTGGGGCCCTTCTTGTACGTCGTCTCGCCCATGGTCAGCTGCGTGCCGGGGAACAGGGTGTCCGGGCTGAGCGGAGCCGTGTCTTTCTTCGCGCTGGCGATGAAGTCCTTCGGGTCCAGCGGGGGCGGGGCGCTGGTCGGGGCGAAGGACGGGGCCGAGGCGGACTCGCTCGGGATGTCGGCCGAGGGCACCTGGGAGGTCGGGCTGCCCGCCTGGCTGTCGCCGCCCGCGGAGACCACGGCCACGGCGACGGCGGCACCGATCGCGACGGTGGCGAGCGCGCCGCCGCCGACCAGGAACAGCCGGCGTCGTTTGTTACGCGCCTCGGACGCCTCGGCGAGCGCGGCCCAGTCCGGAGACTGGCCGCCCCCGCTGCTCCAGGGCTGCTGCGACTGCGGTTTCCATGGATCCCACTGGGACTGGGGTCCCCCCTGCCCAAAGCTCATGGGGCGCATCTTAGACGGGACATCTGGCGTGCTGGTCCGCCTGGTTGGACCCTCGAACCCCTAGCGTTCCTCCCATGCGGACGGGCAAAGGCGACATCTGCGGGTGGTTGGGGCGACTGCTGCCGGCTGTGGTGCTACTGGTGTGCCTGTGGTCCTGGCCGTCGGCCGCGGCCGCGATCGGGGTGTGGCCGTCGGTCGGGTTCGGGGTGCTGCGGGCGCTGCGCGGGCCGCGCGGCGGCGGCTCCCTGCCGCGCCGGTGCGCCACGGTGCTCGCCGATGTGCTGCTGCCGGCGGTGTTTCCCTACGTGCGGCCGGTCCGGCGCCGGACACTGCGCAGGGCCGTGACTCTCTGTGCCGTCCTGTGCGTCTCCGTAGCCGATCGTCGGCGATGATCCCGCGTTTTGACCCGTGTCGTGAGCCCCGGTATTCTGCTCTTTCGTTGTGTATTGGCTTGCTCATTCTCACGGGACGGGCCCTTACACCGGTCCACCGGGCCGATGACCAGCGACCAGCACGCGGTTTGCGTCACCGCAGTGCGGTCAAGGCTGTCGTGATCGTTTCGGTGACCTGTTCAGGACCATTCACTCGAAGCGAAGGCTACGAACCGTGCGTACGTACAGCCCCAAGCCCGGCGATGTGACGCGCCAGTGGCACGTCATCGACGCCCAGGACGTTGTCCTGGGTCGTCTCGCCACCACCGCAGCGACCCTCCTCCGGGGCAAGCACAAGCCGATCTATGCGCCCCACGTCGACGCTGGTGACTTCGTCATCATCATCAACGCGGACAAGGTGCACCTGTCCGGCAACAAGCGGACCCAGAAGATGGCGTACCGCCACTCCGGCTACCCGGGTGGTCTGCGCTCCGTCCGTTACGACGAGCTGCTCGACAAGAACCCCGAGAAGGCCATCGAGAAGGCCGTCAAGGGCATGCTCCCCAAGAACACTCTGGGCCGTCAGATGCTCTCGAAGCTGAAGGTCTACAAGGGTGACCAGCACCCGCACGGCGCGCAGCAGCCGCAGCCGTACGAGATCACCCAGGTCGCGCAGTAAGTCCGGCCACCCCCTAAGACTGAAGAGAATCTGAGGAGAATCGTGGCCGAGACCACTGCCGAGCAGCCGCTCGAAGAGCTTGACATCGACAGCTACACCACCGAGTCCGAGGTGCCCGTCGAGGGCGAGTACACCTCGGAGTCCATGGCCTCCCGCTTCGGCGAGCCCCAGCCGGCCGCCGGCCTGGGCCGTCGCAAGAACGCCATCGCCCGCGTCCGGATCATCCCGGGCACCGGCAAGTGGAAGATCAACGGTCGCACCCTCGAGGACTACTTCCCGAACAAGGTGCACCAGCAGGAAGTCAACGAGCCCTTCAAGGTGCTCGAGCTCGAGGGCCGCTACGACGTCGTCGCCCGCATCGCCGGTGGCGGTGTCTCCGGCCAGGCCGGTGCGCTCCGTCTCGGTGTCGCCCGCGCGCTGAACGAGGCGGACGTCGACAACAACCGCGGCGCTCTCAAGAAGGCCGGCTTCCTCCGCCGCGACGACCGTGCGGTCGAGCGCAAGAAGGCCGGTCTGAAGAAGGCCCGCAAGGCCCCGCAGTACAGCAAGCGCTAATCGCGTCGCTGTCGTTGCGACTGTCTTCGCAACGTTGCGCCTGATTTCGCAACGATCGCCCCGGCGGCACGTTCTGTGCCGCCGGGGCGTTCCCGTACACACCCCTGCGGATGTCGGACCGTCCCCGGGGATGTACTGGAGCCGCACTCTCTCGCAATTCGGAGGACACCACAGTGGGACGACTCTTCGGCACGGACGGCGTGCGCGGTGTCGCCAACGCGGATCTGACGGCGGAGATGGCCCTCGGCCTCTCCGTGGCCGCGGCGCACGTACTGGCCGAGGCGGGCACGTTCGAGGGACACCGGCCGACCGCGGTGGTCGGGCGTGATCCGCGTGCGTCCGGGGAGTTCCTGGAGGCCGCCGTGGTCGCGGGCCTCGCCAGCGCCGGCGTGGACGTCCTGCGGGTCGGCGTGCTGCCGACGCCGGCGGTGGCGTACCTGACCGGTGAGCTCGGCGCCGACCTCGGTGTGATGCTCTCCGCGAGCCACAACGCCATGCCCGACAACGGCATCAAGTTCTTCGCCCGCGGCGGGCACAAGCTCGCCGACGAGCTGGAGGACCGGATCGAGTCCGTCTACGAGGAGCACCGCACCGGCGCCCCGTGGGACCGGCCGACCGGGGCCGGAGTGGGCCGCGTGCGCGACTCCGAGGAGGGCGCCGGCCGGTACGTCGAGCATCTGCTGCGCGTCCTGCCGAACCGGCTCGACGGGCTGAAGGTCGTCCTCGACGAGGCGCACGGCGCCGCCCACCGGGTCTCGCCCGAGGTGTTCCAGCGGGCCGGTGCCGAGGTCGTCACGATCGGGGCCGAGCCCGACGGGCTCAACATCAACGACGGGTGCGGCTCCACGCACCTGGACAAGATCAAGGCCGCCGTCGTCGAGCACGGGGCCGACCTGGGCATCGCGCACGACGGGGACGCCGACCGGTGCCTCGCCGTGGACCACACCGGCGAGGAGGTGGACGGCGACCAGATCCTGGCCGTGCTCGCCCTGGCCATGCGGGAGGCGTCCACGCTGCGGTCCGACACGGTCGTGGCGACGGTGATGTCCAACCTGGGCTTCAAGCTGGCCATGGAGCGCGAGGGCATCCGGCTCGTGCAGACCGCCGTGGGCGACCGGTACGTGCTGGAGGAGATGAAGGAGCACGGGTTCGCCCTCGGGGGCGAGCAGTCCGGGCACGTGATCATCCTCGACCACGCGACGACGGGCGACGGCACGCTGACGGGGCTGCTGCTGGCGGCGCGGGTCGCGCAGAGCGGGCGTCCGCTGCGGGAGCTGGCGTCGGTGATGGAGCGGCTGCCGCAGGTGCTGATCAATGTGCGGGACGTCGACAAGTCCCGGGTGACGACGTCGGTCGAGCTGTCCTCGGCGGTTGCCGACGCGGAGCGGGAGCTTGGCGCTACCGGGCGGGTGCTCTTGCGGTCCTCGGGGACCGAGCCGCTGGTTCGGGTGATGGTGGAGGCGGCTGACATCGAGCAGGCTCGGGCTGTGGCCGGGCGGTTGGCCGATGTGGTGAAGTCCGCGCTCGGTTAGGGAGCGGGCCGGGGGTGGGCGGTTCTGTTGTGGGCGGGCCGCGGGTCGTGTGTGGCCTGTCGCGCAGTTCCCCGCGCCCCTGAGGAAGCTGCCCCTACGGTGTGTTCTTGCGCTGCTTGGCCCAGAACCACTTCTGGGCAAGCAAGGTCAGCGTGCCGGCGACGATGATGCCCAGTAGGTTCAGCAGGAGTTGTTCCGTGGAGCCCCAGGTCTGGTTCGTGTCGCCGTAGCTCAGGGCCACGGCGGCGTTCGCGGCGGCCGGGACCGTGGTCACCGAGATGGCCACGCCCACCAGGGCGCCCGACTTGGCGGAGGTCAGGGAGAGCGTGCCGGCGATGCCGGCCAGGACCGCCACGACGAAGGAGAACCAGTCGGGGGCGTAGATGAAGTGCGTGTTGGGGCGGTCGGCATCCAACTGGGCCTGGGTGAACAGGCCGACGCCGTCCATGAAGAGGCTGAAGCCGACCGTCACCGCCATCGCCACCGCGAAGCCCACCAGGAGGGCGATCACCGAGCGCAGGGCCAGGCGTCCCCTGCGGCGGACGATCGCGGTGCAGATGCCGGCGAGCGGGCCGAACTCCGGGCCCACCGCCATGGCGCCCACGATCAGGATCGCGTTGTCCAGGACCACGCCGCAGGCCGCGATCATCGTGGCGAGGGTGATGAACGCCAGGTACGTGGCGGAGAGGGTCGACTCCTCGTGTGTCGCTTCGGTCAGCTGCTCCCACAGGACCGCGTCGGCGCCCTCGCCGGGTGCGTCGGCCTCGGCCTGGTCGGCCCGGTCGGACAGCGACAGGTCGATGGTCTCGACGGCGATGGAACCGCTGGTGTCGAGGCCGAGTTCCCGCAGGCCGGTGAGCAGTTCGTCGCCCGCCTCCCGCGCCACGTCGCACATCACGACGTCCCCGGCGGGGTCGCGGGCGGCGTCCGGCAGGACGACGAGGTGGGTCGTGCCGACCGTCTTGTCGATCAGCCGCACCACGTCGTCGGTCTTGTCGGACGGTGTGATCAGGCGCAAGTGGAGCATGGCGGCTATCTAACCGGTCTTTCCGCCGGGCGTCACAGCTTGCGCAGGCTGAGGCGCTGCACCTTGTGGTCCGGGCCCTTGCGCAGGACGAGGGTGGCGCGGCCGCGGGTGGGGGCGATGTTCTCGACCAGGTTGGGCTGGTTGATCGTGCGCCACATCGTCCGGGCGTAGTCGAGGGCCTCCTCCTCCGAGACCTGGGTGTACCTGCGGAAGTACGAGGACGGGTTCTGGAAGGCGGTCGCGCGCAGCTTGCGGAAGCGGTTGAGGTACCAGCGCTCGATGTCCTCGACGCGGGCGTCGACGTACACGCTGAAGTCGAAGTAGTCGGCGAGACCGACCCGGGTGCGGCCGTCCTTGCCCGGGAGGGCGGGCTGGAGGACGTTGAGGCCCTCGACGATCAGGATGTCGGGGCGGCGGACCGTGAGCTTCTTGTCGGGGACGATGTCGTAGATGAGGTGGGAGTAGACGGGGGCCGTGACCTCGTCCTTGCCGGCCTTGATGTCGGCGACGAAGCGGGTCAGCGCGCGGCGGTCGAAGGACTCGGGGAATCCTTTCCGCGACATCAGGCCGCGGGCCTGGAGCTCCTTGGTGGGCAGCAGGAAGCCGTCGGTGGTGACCAGTTCGACGCGCGGGTGTTCCGGCCAGCGCGAGAGCAGGGCCTGGAGGAGCCGGGCGACCGTCGACTTGCCCACGGCGACCGACCCGGCGACTCCTATGACGAACGGGGTGCCGGACTGGGAGCCCTGCTCGCCCAGGAACGTGTTGAGCGCGCCTCTGAGGCCGTCCGTGGCACCGACGTAGAGGTTGAGGAGTCTGGACAGCGGGAGGTAGATGTCCCGCACCTCGTCGAGGTCGATGACATCGCCGAGGCCGCGCAGCTTCTCGACCTCCTCGGCCGTCAGCGGCAGCGGCGTCTTGTCGCGCAACGCGCTCCACTCGGCTCGGGTGAGGTCGACGTAGGGAGTCGCCTCCGGCCGCTGCCGGTGGGCGCTCCGGGGCATCGAGGAAGCCGGAGAGATCACAGTCCATTGTTACGGGCGTACGAACGGACGGTGAGGTGGGATCCGTCACGCAGCGTCCCCGGGCTCTCCCGTTTGGGAGAAAAGTGGCCAAAGGGAGGAATGTCAGTGGCGTGCGTCACAGTTGTGGGAGAAATGGGCCCGGGCCGGGGTCCAGGAACGCCGAGGGGTGACCCATGACGTATGCGATAGAAGCGGAAGGACTGGTCAAACGGTTCAAGGAGACCGAGGCGCTGGCCGGTGTCGACCTGGCGGCCCGCAAGGGCACGGTGCTCGGACTGCTGGGGCCCAACGGCGCCGGGAAGACGACCGCGGTGCGGATCTTCGCGACGCTGCTGCGCCCGGACGGGGGCACGGCCCGGGTGGCCGGTCACGACGTGGTCCGGGAGGCCGGGGTCGTACGCGCCACGGTCGGGCTGACCGGGCAGTACGCGGCGGTCGACGAGAACCTGACCGGCACGGAGAATCTGCTGCTCATCGGCAGACTGCTGGGCCTGCCGAGACGGGAGGCGAAGGCGCGGGCGGGGGAGCTGCTGGAGCGTTTCCAGCTGACGCACGCGGCCGGCCGGGCCGTGAAGACGTTCTCGGGAGGCATGCGCCGGCGCCTGGACCTCGCGGCCAGCCTGGTGGGACGGCCCCGCATCCTCTTCCTCGACGAGCCGACCACGGGCCTCGACCCGCACAGCCGTGGTGAGCTGTGGGACATGCTGCGCGCCCTGGTCGCGGACGGTGCGACCGCCCTGCTGACCACGCAGTACCTGAACGAGGCCGATGTGCTCGCCGACGACATCGTGGTGATCGACAAGGGCCGGGTGATCGCCGAGGGCGCGCCGGACCAGCTGAAGGCCCAGGTCGGCGGTCAGGTGCTGGAGCTGCGTCCGATCCTCGGGCAGGACCTCGCGCGGGCGCACGCGCTAGTGGCCGGGGCCGCCGGCCCGGAGACGCGGATCGAGGGCGAGATGATCACCGCGCCGGTGAAGGACCCCGAGCTGATGCCGGCCGTCGTGCGCGCCCTGGACCGGGAGGGGATCGCGGTGGGCGAGCTGGCCCTGCGCCGCTCCTCGCTCGACGAGGTCTTCCTCGCCCTGACCGGCCACCGCGCCGAACCGGGCGAGCCCGAGCAGGACGGTGGCACGGCCGTCCGGGACGAGGGCGAGGGCGAGCTGGAGAAGGCGGTGAGCCGCTCATGACCGCCACCACCATCACCGCGCCGGTCACCGCGTCGGGCCGCGTGCCGCCCCTGGCCGGGGTGCGGCAGACCTTCACGATGGCCTGGCGGAGCCTGGTCGCCGTCAAGCACAACCCGCTCGAACTGGTCGACTACAGCATCACGCCGATCATGTTCGTCTTCCTGTTCACCTACGTGCTGGGCGGGCAGATGGCAGGATCGCCCGAGGCGTATCTGAAGTACGCGCTGCCCGGGATCATCGTGCAGAACACGCTGTTCATGACGATGTACACGGCCATGGCGCTCAACACCGACCTCACCAAGGGCGTCTTCGACTGGCTGCGCAGCCTGCCCATCGCGCGCTCCGCCCCGCTGATCGGGCGGATCACCGCCGACCTCGCCAAGCATGTGTGGGCGATGCTGCTGATGATCGGCCTCGGACTGGCCCTCGGCTTCCGCGTCACCGGCGGCTTCGGCGGGTTCCTGCTCGGCGCGCTGCTGCTGGTGGTGTTCGCCGCGGCCGTGTCGTGGAGCGCCGTACTGATCGGGATGCTGGCCGGTGACGCGGAGAAGGTGCAGGCCTTCGCCTTCACCCTCATCTTCCCGATCACCTTCACCAGCAGCGCCTTCGTCGTCGTCGACACCATGCCGGGCTGGCTCCAGGCGTGGAGCGACGTCAACCCGGTCACGCACCTGTCCGACGCCTTCCGCGGGCTGCTGCTCGGCGGGGCGGTGGC
Source organism: Streptomyces sp. NPDC050416 (assembly GCF_044458845.1). Lineage (NCBI taxonomy): Bacteria > Bacillati > Actinomycetota > Actinomycetes > Kitasatosporales > Streptomycetaceae > Streptomyces > Streptomyces sp. NPDC050416. Next base: position 654,205 of record NZ_JBITII010000002.1, on the reverse strand, counting down.
GGAGCCGGTGCTGTGGTCGCTGGTGTGGGCGGCGGGGATCGCGCTCGTGTTCTATCCGCTGGCGATGAGGGCGTATCGCGCGAAGGTGTGAGAGCCGAGGGACTTCGTACCCCGGTGGGAATTTCCGATTTCGGGCACGCTGCGGCAGGTTCGGCGCGGGAATCGACCCTAAGCTGCGGCCCATGTGTGGAATCGTGGGATACGTGGGGCCGCAGGCGGCGCTCGAGGTCGTGACGGCCGGGCTGAAGCGGCTGGAGTACCGGGGGTACGACTCGGCGGGCGTCGCCGTACTGGCCGACGGTGGGCTGGCGACGGCCAAGAAGGCAGGCAAGCTCCTCAACCTGGAGAAGGAACTGGACGGCAGGCCGCTGCCGACGGGCACGACGGGCATCGGCCACACCCGGTGGGCCACACACGGCGGCCCGACCGACGCCAACGCCCACCCGCACATCGACAACGCGGGGCGGGTCGCGGTCGTCCACAACGGCATCATCGAGAACTTCGCCCTGCTGCGGGCCGAGTTGGAGGAGCGCGGGCACGAGCTGACCTCCGAGACCGACACCGAGGTCGTCGCGCATCTGCTCGCCGAGGAGTTCTCGTCGTGCGCGGACCTCGCCGAGGCGATGCGGCTGGTGTGCCGGCGGCTGGAGGGCGCGTTCACGCTGGTCGCGGTGCACGCCGACGAGCCGGACGTGGTCGTGGGCGCGCGGCGGAACTCGCCGCTGGTGGTGGGCGTCGGAGAGGGCGAGGCCTTTCTCGCCTCGGACGTCGCCGCGTTCATCGCCCACACGCGGTCGGCGATCGAGCTGGGACAGGACCAGGTGGTGGAGCTGCGCCGGGACGGCGTGACGGTGACGGGCTTCGACGGCCGCCCCGCCGACGTCCGCTCGTACCACGTGGACTGGGACGCGTCGGCCGCGGAAAAGGGGGGCTATGACTACTTCATGCTCAAGGAGATCGCCGAGCAGCCCAAGGCGGTCGCCGATACGCTGCTGGGCCGGATCGACGGCTCCGGTTCGCTGAGCCTGGACGAGGTGCGGATCCCCGCGGGCGTGCTGCGGGAGATCGACAAGGTCGTCATCGTCGCCTGCGGTACGGCCTTCCACGCCGGAATGATCGCCAAGTACGCCATCGAGCACTGGACGCGTCTGCCGTGCGAGGTGGAACTGGCCAGTGAGTTCCGGTACCGGGACCCGATCCTGGACGCGCAGACCCTCGTCATCGCCATCTCCCAGTCCGGCGAGACCATGGACACGCTCATGGCGCTGCGGCACGCCCGCGAGCAGGGCTCCAAGGTGCTGGCGATCTGCAACACCAACGGCTCGACGATCCCGCGCGAGTCGGACGCGGTGCTGTACACACACGCCGGTCCCGAGGTGGCCGTCGCCTCCACCAAGGCGTTCCTGACGCAGCTCGTCGCCTGCTACCTGGTCGCCCTGTATCTGGGTCAGGTGCGGGGCACCAAGTGGGGGGACGAGATCCGGGCGGTGATCCGCGACCTGTCCTCGATCGCCGGTGCGGTGGAGCAGGTGCTGGGCACGATGGAGCCGGTGCGGGAGCTGGCGCGCACGCTCGCCTCGAAGAACACGGTGCTGTTCCTCGGCCGGCATGTGGGGTATCCGGTGGCGCTGGAGGGCGCCCTGAAGCTCAAGGAACTGGCCTACATGCACGCCGAGGGGTTCGCGGCGGGGGAGTTGAAGCACGGGCCGATCGCCCTGATCGAGGAGGATCTGCCCGTGGTCGTCGTGGTGCCGTCGCCGCGCGGGCGGTCCGTGCTGCACGACAAGATGGTGTCCAACATCCAGGAGATCCGGGCGCGGGGCGCGCGGACCATCGTCATCGCGGAGGACGGGGACGAGGCGGTGGCGCCGTACGCGGACCACTTGATCCGGGTGCCGGCCACGCCGACCCTGCTCCAGCCGCTCGTGGCGGCGGTGCCGCTTCAGGTGTTCGCGTGCGAGCTGGCGACGGCTCGCGGGAACGAGGTGGACCAGCCTCGGAATCTGGCGAAGTCGGTGACGGTGGAGTAGCGGAGCGACAGAAAAGGGGCGAACGGCCGCTCGCCGTTCGCCCCTGTGCAGCCGGTGACTACCAGTTGATGCAGGTCTTCGGGACCCAGCCGTTCACCTTGTCGCCGCCGTAGTACCACATGTTGCTCTTCTTGCCGCAGGCCGTGTACGAACCGCCCTTGTAGGCCTTGCCGTCGTTGCAGATCCCGCCGCGCTTGCCCTTGCCCCAGATGCCGAGGGCGGTGGCGGACGTCTTCGGCGAGGTGCGGACCTTGACGGTCTCCTTGGCCTTGACGTTGACGATCGCCTTGCTGCAGTCCTTCGGCGGGGCCGCCGCGGCGGTGCCGGCGGTCGCGACGGTGCCGGTGAGGGCCGTGGCGAAGAGGGCTATCGAAGTGGCCGCGGTTCCCAGCGACTTGAACTTCATGGTGGTGCGTTCCTCCCGTTGTGTGCGATGCCGTTTGCACATCGCGGTCATCGCGAACTGTACAAGGAGGAGGGGGAGTTCAAGATCGGGGGTTCAGTACGGGTAGTTCCAGGGCGGCGGCGGCTTGGGGCTGTAGGGGAGCTTGGTCCAGCCGTCGGGGGTCACCTGGTAGAAGTCCCCGTTGTCGCCGTCCATCCGCGAGCTGCCGTGCACGTGCACGACGTCCGCGCGGAGGCGGTAGTGGAAGCCGCCCATCATGCCGACCACCCGGAAGAAGATCCGTACGTCCAGACCCTCCGTCAGGGGGGACAGCGGTGGCAGGAGGTGCTCGATCTCGTCGAAGCAGCTGCCGGTGCGCTCCCGCAGCATCGCGTGGAAGTGACGCTCCAACGCCTCGGAGGGAGTGGGGAGTTGCCGCACCGCGACCGGCTCCAGGAGCTCCAGCAGATGCGTGTGGCCCCGCTCCCGCGCGATGTCCACCGGGCGCCGTCCGTCCCGGGTGCGCTGCGTGCGCCAGGCGCCGTGCGCGATCAGGCGGGAGACGACCGCGATCGTGGCGCCGTGCCAGGCGGCCTGGTGCAGCGGGGCGAACCCGCTGCGGTTCCCGGGGCGGGCGAGATTGACCCGCTCGGGATTCTTCACCAGCTCATCGAACAGGCCGTCCCAGTCGGCGTCCCGGGCCAGGTCCGAGAACCGGTCCCGCTCCTTCAGGTACCAGTCCCCGTAGCGCTCGCGATCGGTGAGGCCGTCCCATTCCATGCCGATCATGCTAGGGGGTGTCCGCAGAGTCCCGCCTGCCTCGCGGCGTCCGGCACGCTCCCCGACCGCCTCAAGGGCGTGGGAGCTGCCCCCACTTGCCGCGCCGGGCGACCACCCGCGTACAACCAGTACGCGGGCGTCCGCCCGGCACTCCCCCAGCCTTCGGCCGGGGGACCCCCAGAGCACGCACCGGACGGCGCGAGGCCCGCCCTCCGGGCGGACGGGACTTCCCGGACACACCCCTAGTCGCCGCCGTCGAGGCCGAAGGAGGGGGAGTCTCACCGTAGGGTGCTGCGCATGAGCATCATCGGGGTCGGGATCGACGTCGCCGAGATCGATCGGTTCGCGGCGTCGCTGGAGCGTACGCCCGCGTTGGCCGGACGGCTGTTCGTGGAGCGGGAGTTGTTGCTGCCCAGTGGGGAGCGCCGGGGGGTCGCCTCCCTGGCCGCGCGGTTCGCCGCCAAGGAGGCCCTGGCCAAGGCGCTCGGTGCGCCGCCCGGGCTGCTCTGGACCGATGCCGAGGTGTGTGTCGAGGACAGTGGGCAGCCCTGGCTGCGGGTGACCGGGACCGTGGCCGCGCGGGCCGCCGAGCTCGGCGTGCGGTCCTGGCACGTGTCCCTGAGCCATGACGCGGGTGTCGCCTCGGCCGTTGTGATCGCCGAGGGCTGACAGGGGCCGCGTCCCCGTACAGGAGGCGTCCGGAAGGGAAGGGCATGACCACGGTGAAGGGCGTCGACCCCCGCGGTACGCAGCACTGCGAGACGTCGGCTCTGGGTGTGCTGCTGCGGCATCAGGGGATCGACCTGTCCGAGCCCATGCTCTTCGGCCTCGGGTCCGGGCTGTCCTTCATCTACTGGGACAGCAAGAAGATGGACTTCCCCTTCCTCGGCGGGCGCGTCAAGCCCTTCGAACTCACCAGGAACCTGGCCGCCCGGCTGGGGCTGGAACTCGCGGTCCAGGAGACCGGCTCCGCCCGTAAGGCGTGGGAGAACGTGGCGACCGCCGTCGACGCCGGGCTGCCCGTCGGGCTCCAGCTCGACAGCTACCACCTGGACTACTTCACCTCGAAGGTGCACTTCGGCGGTCATGTCGTCGCCCTGTACGGCTACGACGAGCACGACGCCTACCTGGTGGACACCGACCAGCAGGGCGGCGTGGTGTCCACCAGCCTGAGCAGCCTCGCCCGGGCCCGGGCCGAGCGCGGGCCGATGACGGCCAGGCAGCGGTCCTTCACGCTCACCGCCGGCGGGAAGGCGCCCTCCTTGGAGAGTCGGATCATCCCGGCCGTCGCCGCATGCGCCGACGCCTTCCTGAACCCGCCGATCGCCAACCTCGGTCATCGGGGCATCGAGAAGGCCGGCAGGCTCGTACCCGGCTGGCTCCGGCGCACCGACGACCCGCGGCGAGACCTGCCGCAGGCGGCCCTGCTGATGGAGAAGGCCGGCACCGGCGGCGCCCTGTTCCGGAACCTGTACCGCGACTTCCTCGCCGAATGCGCCCAGGTGGTCGACAGCGGCCATCTGCGCACCGGACACAGGCTGTACTCGGAAGCGGCCGGTTTGTGGACGGACGTTGCCGCGCTCCTCACGAACGCCGGTGAGTCGGGGGATGAGCAGTGCCTCGTGGAGGCGGGTGCTGTTCTCGCCGATATCGCCCGGATCGAACGCGAAGCCATGGAGGCGCTGAGCCACCTGCGTGCGGGAGCCCCCGCCGGGTGAGGGCGAGGGCTCCACGGGCCAGGGCTTCGAAGGCCAGGGCTTCGCCGGCGCGGGCCGTCAGCAGATCGTCTGGCTGCTGTTCACCCGCGTGATGTTGCGGAACGTCGTGTTCTCACCGCACGGGCTCTCCCTGATGGCCGAGTTGGTGACCGTCAGGTTCTGGATGGTGATGTCCTTGTTGTTCGGGAACTCCGAGCGGGCGGCCAGGCGCAGTTCGCCGCCGCCCGAGATCGTGCCGCTCTGCGCCGCGAGGTTGACGTTGTAACAGTTCTCGATCAGGACCGAGTTGTTGCCGGTGTTGGAGATCGTCACCTTGTTGATCGTCGCCCCGCCGCTCTCCGAGACGCAGAACACCCCGCGTCCGCCGCCGCGCGCGATGACCTCGCCGACCCGGATGTTGGTCGGGTAGCCGCTGCCGACCCGGCCGTTGCGGTTGGCCATGCGGAAGGCGGCGTAGCCGGTGCCGGTGCCGGCGTTCTCCGCGTCCACCTTGGTGACGTTGGCGTTGACGGTCTGGTTGAGCAGCAGGCCGGACTCGCCCACGTTGCGGGCGGTGACGGTGCCGATGGTGATGCCGTCGACCCCGTAGGTCTCGACCGCGTGGCTGGACGCGCCGGAGACGTAGACGTTGTCGATGCGGACGTTGCGCGTCCACTGGCTGGTGTCGCCGCGGTTGTCGATGCGGACGCCCAGGCCGCGGGAGAGGCGCATGTCTATCTGGCCGAGCACGACGTTCTGGACGTTGCGCAGGAAGATGCCGTAGAGCGGGGTGCCGGTGAGCTTGAGGTTCTGGACCTCCACGTCGCGGGTGCCGCGGGAGTAGACCGGCGCCTGGTCGCCGGAGCCGCTGCCGGTGACGTTGATGGTGCCGCAGACGTCGAGGACGGTGTAGCTCGGCAGCGAGATGCGTGAGCCCGCCGAGATCGAGCCCGAGCCGCGGACCACGACCCGTTCCTTCGAGGTGCGTCCGGAGCTGAGGCTGTTGACGGCCGCTTGGACGGCCGCGCGCATGTCGGTTCCGGTGTAGACGGTGCTGCCGCCGCGCCGGGCGGTCCAGTTGCTGCCGTTCTGCACGGCCTCGGCCTGGAAGGAGCCGTCTCCGCAGGCAGCCGCTCGTGTGGGGGCGGCGGTGGCGGGGGCGGTCAGGGTGCCGGCGGCGGTGAGGACGGCGGTGGCACCGGCGGCGGCGAGGAATGCGGCTCTGCGTCCCATGGTGGCCTCGGATTCGTCGAATGTGGGGGGTGTGCAAGCGCTTTCTGCGCGGCCGGTGAGTCTGGCAAAGGGCAGGCAAAGCGTCAATGGATCCGACACGGTCCGCAGTTGCGCGAGATACGGGGGAGTGGCCGGGCGGTCCTACGGGAAACTCGACCGCATGCGTAGTGCGTACAGCGTGGAGACGGTCAGGACCGCCGAACGGGAGCTGATGGCGCGGCTGCCGGAGGGGGCGCTGATGCAACGCGCCGCCGCCGGACTAGCCGCGGCCTGCGCCGACCTGCTGGGGCGGGTGTACGGGAGCAGGGTCGTGCTGCTGGTCGGGAGCGGGGACAACGGTGGTGACGCGCTGTACGCCGGGGCCCGGCTGGCCCGGCGCGGGGCCGGTGTCACGGCGGTGCTGCTCGCGCCGGAGCGGGCTCACGCCGGGGGGCTCGCGGCGCTGCGGCGTGCCGGGGGGCGGGTCGTGAGCGCCGGTGGTGCCGAAGGTGCCGGTGCGGGCGCGCAGGGTGTCGAGGGGCTGGTCGAGCGGGCGGACCTCGTCGTGGACGGGATCGTCGGGATCGGTGGGAAGGGCGGGCTGCGGCCGGACGCGGTGCCGTTGGCCGCCGCCGCCGAGCGGTCGCGGGGCGCCGTGGTCGCCGTCGATCTGCCGAGCGGGGTCGACGCCGACACCGGGGAGGTGCGCGGCGTCGCCGTCCGGGCCGATCTGACGGTGACCTTCGGCACGCACAAGCCGGGGCTGCTGATCGATCCGGCACGGGAGTACGCGGGGTCGGTGCGGCTGGTCGACATCGGTCTCGAACTGCCGGCCGAGCCGGAGCTGGAGGCGTTGCAGCACGCGGACGTGGCCCGGCTGCTGCCGGTGCCGCGGGCCGAGAGCGACAAGTACCGGCGGGGTGTCGTCGGTATCGCCGCCGGGTCCGCGCGCTACCCCGGGGCCGCCGTGCTCGCCGTCGCCGGGGCGCTGCGGGGCGGGGCCGGGGCCGTGCGGTACGTCGGGCCGGCCGGGGACGCCGTCCTCACGCGGTTCCCCGAGACGCTCGTGTCTGACCAGGGGCCGAAGCACGCCGGGCGGGTGCAGGCATGGGTCGTCGGACCGGGGGCCGGGGACGACGCGGCGACGGTCGGGGAGGTGCTGGCGGCGGACGTCCCGGTGCTGGTCGACGCGGACGGGCTGCGGTTGGCCGAGGCGGGGGTCGTACGGGCGCGGCGGGCGCCGACGCTGATGACGCCGCACGCCGGGGAGGCGGCGGCGCTACTCGGGGTCGACCGGGAGGAGGTCGAAGGCGGGCGGCTGGCCGCGGTGCGGGAGCTGGCCGGGCGGTACGGGGCGACCGTGCTGCTGAAGGGGTCAACGACCTTGGTCGCCTCCTCGGAGGGCGGTGTGGTGCGGGTGAATCCGACGGGGACGTCCTGGCTGGCCACGGCGGGGAGCGGGGACGTGCTGTCGGGGCTCGCGGGGTCGCTGCTGGCGGCGGGGCTTTCGGCGGTGGACGCGGGGAGTGTGGGGGCGTATGTGCACGGGCTGGCCGGGAGGCTGGCGGCGGACGGGGCGCCGGTGGGGGCGCATGACGTGGCGGAGGCGGTTCCGGGGGCTTGGCGGAATGTTCTGGGATGAGGGAGAGGGGGGAGGCCGGGGGCCGGTGGGGATTGCCGTGGGGGTGGATCGCCCCCTCCTCCCCTTCCCGTCCCGAGTCCGGGGGCTGCCGCCCCCGGGCCCCGCTTCGGCCTGGACGGCCTCGTCCTCAAGCGCCGGACGGGCTGGTAGTGGCCGAGGGTCGCTGTTCGGTGCGGGCCGTTCGGGGGCTGGCGTCCTGGGGCCTCCGCTTTGGCGTGACGGTTTCGTCTTCAAGTGCCGGATGGGTTGGGAGTGGCTGAGCGCCGTCGTCAGGTGCGGGCCGTTCGGGGGACCCGGCCGCGCGGCAACGCCGGGCCGCCCCGGCGCCCCGTTTCTTGATCACATGACCAGCAGATGTACCGCCGGGCGCGTCATCGCCCTCCTGCTCTTCCCGTGCCGCCCGCTCCGGGGCCCCTGGGCGAGCTGGCACACGCCACGGGGTGGCTCCGCACCGGGCACCGACCGGCGGCATTGGGGTTCCGGCGCGCCGACAGGTACTGCATCCGGCCCCACGTCACGGGCCCGGCGAACCCGATGGCCGGTTTGATGCCTCACCTGGAACGCCCGGATGACCCGGCAGCCGGCCGCCGACTGCACCCCGTCCACCCTGAGCCCCAGCCACCGCTCGACCTGCCGCTGATACGGCCTGTGGCCGTTGGGGGAGGCGGTCGCGCGGGCGAGCTGCACCGGGAAACCGCCTATCACCGTGTCACCACTGTCACCGCGATGCCCGTCGGTGTCGCCGGTGCCGCTCGGATCTCAGCCGGCAGCTGACCTGGGTGCAGAAGGGGCGGAAGGTCGTGTTCGGGGCGGTGCCGATCCGCAGCGGGCGGGCCGCGTACCGGACCCGCGCCGGGTGGCGTTCTTCAGCGGCGGACAGGCCTCCCACGGCGTCTACGGCAGCCTCAACACCGCCGTCGGCTCCAGGGGCTGCGTCAATCGCTCCGTCCCCGACGCGCGGAGGCCGTGGAGCGTGCTGAAGAAGGGGGATCGCATGTTCGTGTGGGGGCGCAGGCCCGGGACGTAGGCATTGCCGTCGGGGCCGCTGCCTCGGGCGGGTCGGGCCCCTCTGAGACACTGGGCGCGATGAGCGAGAGAACAGCCCCGCGGACCGCGCCCCTGCGGGCCCGCGCGGAGATCGACCTGGCCGCCCTGCGGGCCAATGTGCGGGTGCTGCGTGCCCACGCGCCGGGCGCTGCCCTGATGGCCGTGGTGAAGTCCGAGGCGTACGGCCACGGGGCCGTGCCGTGTGCCCGCGCGGCCGTCGCCGCGGGAGCGGACTGGCTGGGCACGGCGACGCCCGAGGAGGCCCTCGCCCTGCGGGCCGCCGGGCTCCCGGGCCGCATCATGTGCTGGCTGTGGACGCCGGGCGGGCCCTGGCGCGAGGCGATCGAGGCGGACGTCGACGTGTCCGTCAGCGGGATGTGGGCCCTGGCGGAGGTCACCGAGGCCGCCCGGCGGGCGGACCGGCCCGCGCGGGTGCAGCTCAAGGCCGACACCGGGCTCGGACGGGGCGGCTGCCAGCCCGGGGACGACTGGGCCGATCTGGTCCGGGAGGCGCTGCGCGCCGAGGCCGAGGGGCTCCTGCGCGTCACGGGGCTGTGGTCGCACTTCGCCTGCGCCGACGAGCCCGGCCACCCCTCCATCGCCGCCCAGCTCGGCCGCTTCCGGGAGATGGTCGCGTACGCCGAGGAGCGGGGCGTCCGCCCCGAGGTGCGGCACATCGCCAACTCGCCGGCCACGCTCACGCTGCCCGAGAGCCACTTCGACCTGGTCCGCACCGGCATCGCCACCTACGGCATCTCGCCCAGCCCGGAGCTGGGCACCCCGGCCGACTTCGGGCTGCGCCCGGTGATGACGCTGTCCGCCTCGCTCGCCCTGGTCAAGCACGTGCCGGGCGGGCACGGCGTCAGCTACGGCCACCGGTATGTGACGCCGGGGGCGACCACCCTCGGCCTCGTCCCGCTGGGCTACGCCGACGGCATCCCGCGGCACGCCTCCTCGGCCGGGCCGGTCCTGGTCGAGGGCAAGTGGCGCACGATCGCGGGGCGGGTCGCCATGGACCAGTTCGTGGTCGACCTGGGCGGCGACGAGCCCGCGCCGGGCGCCGAGGCGGTGCTCTTCGGTCCCGGGGACCGCGGCGAGCCCACCGCCGAGGACTGGGCGCAGGCGGCCGGAACCATCGCCTACGAGATCGTGACCCGGATCGGAACGCGCGTTCCTCGCGTCTATGTGAATGAGGAACAGGACGGGTAACTCGCCCAGAGGACCGGTCACGCGCAGAACAACAGGGACCCTGACAACACCAGCACCATCGCCACCAGCATCATTGGCAGGACCACCACCAGCAGCATCGGCAGCAGCCCCGGCGAAGAGGAGCGGTACGTGAGCGAGAGCAGTGCGGAGGTCGTCGCGAACGCCGCCACCGCGGCCGTCGCGGCCTCCGCCGCGGGGGCGGCGGGAGGCTGGCGCCGGGCGACCGGCATCGCCGGTGTCGCGATAGGCGTGGTGGCCGCGGGCGCGGCCGCCGGCGTCGCCCTGGAGCGGATGACGGTCGGCCGGGGCATACGCCAGAAGGCCCGGCTCGCCCTCGACTCCGCGGGGCCCTACGGCTCGCTGCGCGGCATGCCCGGCAAGGCGTTCGCCGACGACGGCACGGAGCTGTACTACGAGGTCGACGAACTCGACCCCGAGGCCGCCCCCGCCGCCATCGGCCCCCGCCGCCGCAGGCTCTTCGGCCGGAAGGCCCCCGCCCCCGTCACCGTCGTCTTCAGCCACGGCTACTGCCTCAGCCAGGACTCCTGGCACTTCCAGCGGGCGGCGCTCAGAGGCGTCGTACGGACCGTGCACTGGGACCAGCGCAGCCACGGCCGGTCCGGGCGGGGCGTGGCCCAGGGGCGGGACGAGCCGGTCACCATCGAGCAGCTGGGCCGCGACCTGAAGGCCGTCATCGACGCGGCCGCGCCCGAAGGGCCGCTCGTGCTGGTCGGGCACTCGATGGGCGGTATGACGGTGATGGCGCTGGCCGACCAGTACCCCGAGCTGGTCCGGGAGCGGGTCGTCGGGGTGGCCTTCGTCGGGACGTCGTCGGGGCGGCTCGGCGAGGTCAACTACGGGCTTCCGGTGGCCGGCGTCAACGCGGTGCGGCGGGTGCTGCCCGGCGTGCTGAAGGTGATGGGGCAGCGGGCCGAGCTGGTGGAGAAGGGGCGCCGGGCCACCGCGGACCTGTTCGCCGGGGTCATCAAGCGGTACTCGTTCGCGTCCCGGGACGTCGACCCGGCCGTCGCCCGGTTCGCCGAGCGGATGATCGAGAGCACGCCCATCGACGTGGTCGCCGAGTACTACCCGGCGTTCAACGACCACGACAAGACGGAGGCGCTCGGGTGTTTCGCGGACATGCCGGTACTCGTCCTGGCCGGGGTGCGGGACCTGGTCACGCCGAGTGAGCACAGCGAGGCCATCGCCGATCTGCTGCCGGACGCGGAGCTGGTGCTGGTGCCGGACGCGGGGCACCTGGTGATGCTGGAACACCCGGAAGTGGTCACCGACCGCCTCGCCGACCTGCTCACCCGCACGGGTGCCGTGCCCGCAGGAGCTACCGTGAAGGGCTATGGAAGCACCAGCAGCACCGCACAACCCGGCTGAGCCCGGATCCGTCCAGATCGTCGTCACGTCCCCCGAGCAGATGCGGGAGCTGGGCCGCCGGCTCGCGAAACTGCTGCGGGCGGGTGACCTGGTGATGCTCAGCGGGGAGCTCGGGGCGGGCAAGACGACGCTGACGCGTGGGCTGGGCGAGGGGCTCGGCGTGCGCGGGGCCGTCACCTCGCCGACGTTCGTGATCGCCCGGGTGCACCCCTCGCTGGGCGACGGCCCACCGCTCGTCCACGTCGACGCCTACCGGCTCTCCGGCGGTCTGGACGAGATGGAAGACCTCGATCTCGACGTCTCGCTGCCCGAGTCCGTGGTCGTCGTGGAGTGGGGCGAGGGCAAGGTCGAGGAGCTGACCGAGGACCGGCTCCAGGTGGTGATCCACCGCGCGGTGGGCGACACGACCGACGAGGTCAGGCAGATGACGATCACCGGTGTGGGGGAACGCTGGGCCTCGGCGGACCTGAGCGTGCTCGCGGCGTAGCTCCCGGCGCGTGGTGTTTTGATGAACGTTCCGACAAGGCGTCGGCAAAATGTTGCGTTCGGCGTCTTGTGCGTGGTCACATGGTATCCAGTCCGTAGTTAGGTCTACCTAACTACGTCCGCCCCGCCTTCGGGAGGCGTCCATGTCGGCTACAGAGAGCAAGGGGCAGCCGCTGCCGTACGCGGTCGCCGGGGTGTCCATGCGCGACCTGCTGGCGGCGGGCGAGGCAGCGGCCCTGATCTCCACGCCCCCACGGGCACCCGAGCCGGACCTCACGAAGCCGGCGCCAGCCCACCGCGAAGCGGCGTAGCGCCCCGGCTGAGGCCACGGCCCGGCGGCCCTGCGGCCCGGTGGCCCGGCGGCCCTGCGGCCCGGTGGTCCGATGGCCTAGGGGTCCGATGGGCCCCTAGGCCCAGTGACCCTGCGGCCTGTGACCCTGCGGCCTGTGACCCTGCGGCCTGTGGCCCAGCGGCCTAGCGGCCCAGCCGGCCTGGCGATCTGCGGCCTGCGGCCCCAGCGGCTGGCGCCCCAGTGACCCAATGGCCCATCGCCCCGACGCCCGGCGGACCACGACCTTGCGACCGATCGTCGCGAACGTTCACATCACCTCATGGTCCGCGCGGGACTCTGGCCGTCAGGCGATCGTGACCTTGCGGCCCGGCGGCCTGCGGCCCGGCGGCCTGCGGCCCGGCGTGACCTTGCGGCCTGGCGGCCTGCGGCCCTGTGGCCTAGCGGCCTAGCGGCCTAGCGGCCCGGCGGCCTAGCGGCCCGGCGGCCTAGCGGCCCGGCGGCCTAGCGGCCTAGCGACTCTGCGGCCTGCGGCCCATTGGCCCGGCGGCCCACCGCCCGGCCGCCCGGCAGCCCCGCTCACGGCCGCCCGGCTAACGGTCGCCCCGGCCGCCCGGCTCCCGGCCGCCTAGCGGACCACCACCACCTTGCGGCCGATCGTCGCGAACGTCCACATCGCCTCGCCGTCCGCGCGGGACTCGCGGATGCCGCCCGTGCGGGCCTTCGGGGCCCGGGCGGGGGGCGAGGCGTTCACGGCTGCGCTGAAGCCGATGACCACGCCGTCCACGTTGGTGAAGCGCACGACGTGTTCGACGGGGACGCCGTCGGAGCCGGTGACCGCGTTCGAGCGGGACGTGACCGAGTAGGAGCCCAGGGACGGGTCCACCGTGCTCGGGGCGACCTTGAACGTGCGGGTGACCGCCTCGTCCCCGCCGACCAGCCACACCCGGTCGCCGCGCAGGGAGTACACGACCCGTGCGCCCTTGCCGGAGCCGTCCGGCAGCGCGGCGGGGTCCTTCCTGGCCTGGGGCGGCGGCTTCGAGACACCGGCCGCCGGAGCGGCGCCGCCCGCCTGTGACCGGCCCAGGCCGGCCGGGAGGGTCTGTGACGCCTGGTGGGCGAGGTAGCCGACCGTCGCCAGGGCCGCGGCGGTGAGCGCGGCCACGATCCCCGAGCTGCTGACTGCCACCGGCTGCCACCTCCGTGTCGTACGTCCCTGTCGCGCACGGTGCGTACGCGGCACCGTGACGGAAGGTGACGGTAGCAGCAGGTGACGGCCCGACAGGTACGTCCGACACGGGCCCCGGGGAGCCGTAGGCTGTTTGCGTGCTCTTGCTCGCTCTGGATACCGCCACCCCCGCCGTCACCGTCGCGCTGCACGACGGCCGGGACGTCATCGCCTCGTCGAGTCAGGTGGACGCGCGCCGGCACGGGGAACTGCTGCTGCCGGCGATCGACCGGGTGCTCGCCGAGGCCGGTCTGAAGCTCGACGCCGTCACCGGTGTCGTCGCCGGCATCGGGCCGGGTCCGTACACCGGACTGCGTGTCGGTCTGATGACCGCCGAGACCTTCGGGCTCGCGCTCGGCGTCCCCGTGCACGGCGTGTGCACGCTGGACGGCCTCGCCTACGCCGCCGACCTGGAGGGCCCGTTCGTCGTGGCGACCGACGCCCGCCGCAAGGAGGTGTACTGGGCCCGCTACGCCGACTCCCGCACCCGCCTCACCGACCCGGCCGTCGACCGGCCCGCCGACATCGCCGAGCAGGTCGCGGGCCTGCCCGCGGTCGGCGCGGGCGCGCTTCTGTACCCGGACACCTTCCCCCAGGTGTACGAGCCCGAGCACGTGTCCGCCGCCGCCCTCGCCCGGCTGGCCGCACAGCGGCTCGCGGCGGGCGAGGAACTCCCCGCGCCTCGGCCGCTGTATCTGCGCCGCCCCGACGCCCAGGTCCCCAAGAACTACAAGGTGGTCACCCCCAAGTGACCGGGTCCGAGACGTCCGAGACGTGTGTGCTGCGCGAGATGCGCTGGTGGGACATCGACTCCGTGCTGGAGCTGGAGCGGGACCTGTTCCCGGACGACGCCTGGTCGCGGGGCATGTTCTGGTCCGAGCTGGCCCATGCGCGCGGGCCGGAGGCGACCCGGAAGTACCTCGTGGCCGAGGCGGGGGAGCGGATCGTCGGGTACGCCGGTGTCGCCTCCTCCGGCGAGCAGGCCGACATCCAGACCATCGCCGTCACCCGGGAGTACTGGGGGACGGGACTGGGCGGCCGGCTCCTCTCCGAGCTGCTGCGGGCCGCGACCGCCTTCGAGTGCGCCGAGGTGATGCTGGAGTGCCGGGTGGACAACGTCCGCGCGCAGAAGCTCTACGAGCGCTTCGGCTTCGAGGCCATCGGCTTCCGGCGCGGCTACTACCAGCCGGGGAACGTGGACGCCCTGGTGATGCGACTGACCACGAAACCCGACAGCGGCTCCGCCGCGGGTTCGGCTCCCGTACAAGGAACCCAGACCAATGACTGACTCACGCGACGAGCCGCTCGTCCTCGGCATCGAGACCTCCTGCGACGAGACCGGCGTAGGCATCGTCCGCGGCACCACCCTGCTCGCCGACGCCGTCGCCTCCAGCGTCGACGAGCACGCCCGCTTCGGCGGTGTCGTGCCCGAGGTCGCCTCGCGGGCGCATCTGGAGGCGATGGTCCCCACCATCGACCGCGCGCTGAAGGAGGCGGGCGTCAGCGCCCGCGACCTCGACGGCATCGCCGTCACCGCCGGTCCCGGCCTCGCCGGTGCCCTGCTGGTCGGCGTCTCGGCGGCGAAGGCGTACGCGTACGCGCTCGGCAAGCCCCTGTACGGCGTCAACCACCTCGCCTCGCACATCTGCGTCGACCAGCTGGAGCACGGCCCGCTGCCCGAGCCGACCATGGCGCTGCTGGTGTCCGGCGGCCACTCCTCGCTGCTGCTGTCCGCGGACATCACCTCCGACGTCCGCCCGATGGGCGCGACCATCGACGACGCGGCCGGTGAGGCCTTCGACAAGATCGCCCGCGTGCTGAACCTGGGCTTCCCGGGCGGCCCGGTCATCGACCGGTACGCACGCGAGGGCGACCCGGACGCGATCGCCTTCCCGCGCGGCCTGACCGGTCCGCGCGACCCGGCCTACGACTTCTCCTTCTCCGGGCTGAAGACGGCCGTGGCGCGCTGGATCGAGGCCAAGCGGGCGGCGGGGGAGGAGGTCCCGGTGCGGGACGTGGCGGCCTCCTTCCAGGAGGCGGTCGTGGACGTGCTGACCCGCAAGGCCGTCCGGGCCTGCAAGGACGAGGGCGTCGACCACCTGATGATCGGCGGCGGGGTGGCCGCCAACTCCCGGCTGCGCGCCCTGGCCCAGGAGCGCTGCGAGGCGGCCGGGATCCGGCTGCGGGTGCCGCGGCCCAAGCTGTGCACGGACAACGGCGCGATGGTCGCCGCGCTCGGCGCGGAGATGGTGGCCCGAGACCGGGCCGCGTCGGACTGGGACCTGCCGGCGGACTCGTCCCTGCCGGTGACGGAACCGCATGTCCCGGGCCACCGCCACGACCACGACCATGTGCACGAGGTCAGCAAGGAGAACCTGTACTCGTGACGGTCGCCCTGATGTGGGAGGCGCGGGCCGTGCCCGGCCGGGGCGAGGACCTGCTGGCCTGGGCACGGGCGCAGGAACTGCCCCGCGCACCCCTGCGCAGGGAGACCCTGCGCGCCCCCCAGGACCGGGTCCTCGTCATCACCTGGTGGGACGCCCCCTACGACGCCGAGCTGCCGGAACTGCCGGAGCCGGACGGGGAGTTGGTCACACGGGCCGTGCACCGGTGGCGGTTCGAGTCGGTGGGCGCCGACTGACCCGCACCGTCACCCGGCGTCCGTCACCTCCGTCTCGCACCGCAGCCGCCGGTCGGGGCCGAGGACCCGGACCGGGCCGGTGAGCGTGAGGTGGGCCGTGTGGCGTACGTCCGCGCTGGACGCCGCCAACCGTAGTTCCAGGGCGCCCGGTTCGACCACCCTGCGGCCTGAACGGTCGGTGAACGCCGACAGGTCCGTGTGGAAACGGAACAGCACCCGGGCCGCCTCCCCCGGCGCCAGCCGCACGCGCTGGTAGCCGACCAGCCGTACGTCGGGCCGGGTCACCGACGCCACCGGGTCGTGGAGGTACAGCTGCACGACCTCCGCGCCCTCGCGGTCGCCGGTGTTGCGGACGGTCACCGAGACGTCGTACGTCCCGTCCGTGCCGATCTCCGCCGGCTCCGCGCCGCCCGTGCCGTCCTCCCACGCGAACGTCGTGTACGAGCGGCCGTGACCGAACGCGTACAGCGGGGTCGGGTCGAGGTTGCTGACCTCGCCCGCGAGGCCGAGGGGCGGCTGGAGGTAGGTCCAGGGCTGGCCGCCGGGGACCTGCGGGACGCTCACGGGGAGGCGGCCCGACGGGTTCACGCGGCCCGACAGCACTCCCGCCACCGCCGGGCCGCCCTCCTCCCCCGGGAAGAACGCCTGGACGACCGCGCCCAGGCGGCCGTGCCAGCGGCCGAGTGCGTAGGGGCGGCCGGTCAGCAGCACCAGCACCACGGGGACGCCCGTGGCCACCAGCGCGTCCAGCAGCTCGCCCTGGGCGCCCGGCAGGGCGAGGTCCGTCGCGTCGCAGCCCTCGCCCGAGGTGCCGCGGCCGAACAGGCCCGCCCGGTCGCCGAGGACCGCCACGCACACGTCCGCCTCGGCGGTGCGGGCGACGGCCTCCTCGAAGCCGGAGGTGTCCGGGTCCGTCACGTCGCAGCCCGGCGCGAACGTCACCTTCGCGTCGGGCAGTTCGGTGCGCAGGGCGTCGAGGACGGTCGGGATCTCGATGCCGGTCGGGACGCCGGGGTGGTGGGTGAGGACGTGGGAGGGGAAGGAGTAGCAGCCCAGCATGGCCAGGGCGTCGGCCGCCCGGGGGCCGATCACCGCGATCCGGGTGTCGGGGGCGAGCGGGAGTAGGCCGTCGGGGTTGTCGAGCAGGACGACGGACTCCTCGGCCATGCGGCGGGCCAGGATCCGGTTGCCCGTCGAGTCGAGCTCGACCGTGCCGGCCGGCTCGGGGGTCCAGTCCTCGTCCAGCAGGCCCAGTTCGCACTTCTGGAGCAGGACGCGCCGGGCCGCGCGGTCCACGAGGTCCTCGGGGATCTCGCCCGAGCGGACCGCGTCCACCAGCGGATCGCCGTAGCACTTCAGGCTCGGCAGTTCGACGTCGATGCCGGCCTCCAGGGCCGCGTGGGCCGCCTCGGCCGGGGTGCCGGCGACCCGGTGGAGAGTCTGGAGGAAGCCGATGCCGAAGTAGTCCGCGACGACCGTGCCGGAGAAGCCCCACTCCTCGCGCAGGAGCCCGGTCAGCAACTCGGGGTCCGCCGAGGCCGGAACGCCGTCCCGCTCCGTGTAGGCGGCCATCACCGAGCGGGCCCCGCCCTCGCGCAGCGCCATCTCGAACGGCGGGAGGGTGACGTCCGCGAACTCTCGGGTGCCGGCCCGTACGGGCGCCAGGTTGCGGGCGCCGGCCGAGGAGGCGTACCCGGCGAAGTGCTTCAGCGTGGCGACGACCCCGGCCGACTCCAGGCCCCGCACATAGGCCGTACCGACCGTGCCGACCAGATACGGGTCCTCGCCGATCGTCTCCTCCACGCGGCCCCAGCGCGGATCGCGTACGACGTCCAGGACCGGCGCGAGCCCCTGGTGCACACCGGCCGAGCGCAGGTCGGCGCCGATGCGGCGGGCCATCTCCTCGACCAGCGGGGGATCCCAGGTCGCGCCCCAGGCCAGCGGAACGGGGTAGGCCGTGGCCTGCCAGGCGGTGAAGCCGGCCAGGCACTCCTCGTGCGCGACCGCCGGGATGCCGAAGCGGCCGGCCTCGGTGATACGGCGCTGGGCGCGGGCCAGTGCCTGCGCGCCCAGCGCCGGGTCCACGGGGGCGGTGCCGAAGGAGCGCGTGAGCTGGCCCAGGCCGCGGGTGATCAGCTCGGCCCATGCCTCGTCGGAGTACTCGACCGTCATGTCGTGCTGATGCGGAGCGACTCCGTCGCCGTCCGTCGCGGCGCCCACCCACACGCCGTACAGCTGGGCGGCCTTCTCCTCCAGGGTCATCCGGGAGAGCAGATCGTCGACGCGGGCGGCGGCGGGCAGGGCGGGGTCACGCCAGGGCGCGGTGGTCATGAAGCTCCTGTCGGGTGGACGGACGGCCCTCTCACGAACGGTGCTCACGAGCGTTCTCACGCCCGCTTCAGCGAATGTTTCGGTAACTATGTCGAATGTTCCGGGAACCTATGGCGCCACGGGGACTTCGTCAAGGGGGCCCGCAGGGATACGATCGCCGCCATGACATCCCCGGAGCCGGTTGAAAGCCGGACGCAAACCCGGACGCAGGGGCGCAGCGCGCAGACCGCGACCCTCGCCGAGATCGCCCGTGAGGCCGGTGTGTCGGCACCGACTGTTTCGAAGGTGCTGAACGGGCGGGCCGACGTCGCCCCTGCCACGCGGGCCCGCGTCGAGGACCTGCTGCGGGCCCACGGCTACCGGCGCCGCCGTGCCGAGGCGACCCGCTCACCCCTCATCGACCTGGTCTTTCACGAGCTGGAGAGCGCCTGGGCGCTGGAGGTCATCCGGGGCGTGGAGAACGTCGCCCGGGACGCGGGGCTCAGCGTGGTGCTGTCCGAGAGCGCGGGGCGGCTCACCCCGGGGCGGACCTGGGCCGACCAGGTCGCCGCGCGCCGCCCGCACGGCGTGATCCTGGTCCTGTCCGGGCTCGACGAGTCCCAGCGGGCACTGCTGACCAGCCGCGCCATCCCGTTCGTGGTGATGGACCCGGCCGGTGACCCGGGGGCCGACGTGCCCTCGATCGGCGCGACCAACTGGCAGGGCGGTCTCGCCGCCACCCGGCATCTGGTGGAGCTGGGGCACCGCAGGATCGGCGCGATCAGCGGGCCGACGCAGATGATGTGCAGCCGCGCCCGGGTCGACGGCTACCGGGCCGCGCTGGAGACGGCCGGGCTGCCGGTCGACCCCGCGCTGATCGCGAACGGCGACTTCCATCACGAGGCCGGCTACCGGCTGGGTCTGGAGCTGCTGCGCCGCCCGGACCGGCCGACCGCCGTCTTCGCCGGGAACGACCTCCAGGCGCTCGGGTTGTACGAGGCCGCGCGCGAGCTGGGGCTGCGCATCCCGGAGGACCTGAGCGTCGTCGGGTTCGACGATCTGCCGGTGGCGCCCCTGGTCGGGCCGCCGCTGACGACCGTACGGCAGCCGCTGACGGAGATGGCGGAGGCGGCGGCCAAGCTGGTCCTCGACCTCGGCCGCGAGGCCGGCACCCCGGCGGCCACCCGGGTGGAGCTGGCGACGAGCCTGGTCGTGCGCAGCAGTACGGCGGCGGCGCCCGCGGGCGGCTGACCACTGATGCTGTATTGACGGGTGTTCCGGGCGCCTCCACACTGCACCGAAGCCAATCGGTTGCACAACCGAAACTTTCGGAGGCACCCGCAATGAGATCGCTGAGATCGGGTTTACTCACCTCCCTGCTGGCCGGAGTCGTCACGGCCGGTTCGCTGCTGCTCGCGGCCCCCGCGTCCCACGCCGCCGACGCCCCGCTGCGCGACCTGGCCGAGGCCAAGGGCAGGGCCATGGGCACGGCGGTCACCGGTTCGAAACTCACCGGCACCTACGGCGAGATCGCAGGCCGCGAGTTCAACTGGCTCACCCCCGGCAACGCCATGAAGTGGGGCTCCGTCGAGCCGAGCCGGGGCAGTTACGACTGGGCCGAGGCCGACCGCATCGTGGACTTCGCCGAGGCCCACGGCCAGCGGGTGCGCGGCCACACGTTGCTCTGGCACCAGCAGAACCCGGGGTGGCTGACGAACGGCAGCTGGACCCGGGAGCAGCTCGGCGCCGTGGTCCAGGACCACATCGCCACCGAGGTCGGCCGCTACAAGGGCCGGCTGGCCGCCTGGGACGTGGTGAACGAGCCGTTCAACGAGGACGGCACCTACCGCCGGACCCTCTTCCACGACACCCTCGGCCAGGATTACATCGCGCAGGCCCTCACCTGGGCGCGGGCCGCCGACCCGGGTGCCAAGCTGTACATCAACGACTACAACGTCGAGGGCGTCAACGCGAAGAGCACCGCCCTGTACAACCTGGTCAAGTCCCTGAAGGAGCGCGGCGTCCCGATCGACGGAGTCGGGCTCCAGGCCCATCTCATCGTCGGCCAGGTGCCCTCCACGCTGCAGCAGAACATCCAGCGCTTCGCCGACCTGGGCGTCGACGTGGCCGTCACCGAGCTGGACATACGGATGCAGCTGCCGGCGACGCAGGCGAAGCTGACCCAGCAGGCCGCCGACTACAAGGCGGTCATGAACGCCTGCGTGGCGGTCGCGCGCTGTACGGGTGTCACCGTCTGGGGCTTCACCGACTCCGACTCCTGGATCCCGGACACCTTCCCGGGCGAGGGCGCGGCGACCCCGTACGACGAGAACTACCAGCCGAAACCGGCGTACCACGCCATCGCGGAGGCCCTCGGCGGGACGACGACCCCGCCCACGGGGGCCTGCTCGGCGACGTACAGCGTCACCAGCCAGTGGAACACGGGCTATACGGGCCAGGTGCGGATCGCCTGCTCGGGGGCCTCGCTGTCGTCGTGGAAGGCGGACTGGACGTTCGGCGCCGGGCAGCGGATCACGCAGGCCTGGAACGCGAACTGCACGCAGTCGGGCGCGAAGGTCAGCTGTACGAACGCCCCCTACAACGGGTCGGTGCCGGACGGCGGTTCGGTCACCTTCGGCTTCAACGGCTCGTGGAGCGGGAGCAATCCGGTGCCCGTGGTGACACTGGGGTGAGACCGGACGGGGAAGTCTGAGAATTTCCGAAGAAAAAGCGCCTTGGGGTCCCTGCTCGTCATAATTCGGACGTACGTTCCTGCCCGTGACGGGACATGACGGACACGGGGACGGGGACGCGGGCAGAGCGGTGGGCCGGCGATCGAGAGCGCTGCGGATCGCCGGCCTCGCCCTGGCGGGTGCGCTGGTGCTCGGCGCCGGCTCGGCGGGCTGGGCCTACTGGCATCTCAACGACAACATCAAGAGCGTCGACATCGACAACGCGCTCGGCGACAACCGCCCGCTCAAGCCGGTGGTCACGCCGTCCCCCTCGGCATCGGCGGCCCTGCCCGGCGAGGCCCTCAACATCCTGGTCCTGGGGTCCGACTCGCGCAGCGGCGAGGAGAACCAGCGGCTCGGCGGAGGCGACAGCTCCGGTGCCCGCTCCGACACGGCGATGGTCGTCCACCTCGACGCCGGGCGCACCAGCGCGACGGCGGTGAGCATCCCGCGCGACACGCTGGTCACCCGCCCCTCCTGTCCGCGCCCGGCCGGCGGGTCGACGGCCGTCGCCCACAACTCCATGTTCAACGACGCGTACGCCGTAGGCGGACCGGCCTGCGCGGTGAAGACGGTCGAGTCGATGACCGACGTCCGCATGGACCACTACATCGAGATCGACTTCTCCGGTTTCGCCAAGCTCGTCGACGCGCTCGGCGGCGTCACCGTCACCACGGACGAGGACATCGCCGACGACGACAGCCATCTGCACCTGAAGGCGGGCACCCACCACCTGGACGGCACGCGGGCCCTCGCCCTGGCCCGCACCCGGCACGGCATAGGCGACGGCAGCGACCTGGGGCGGATAGGCCTCCAGCAGAAGCTGGTGAAGGCCCTGCTGGACCAGATCGCCGCGCAGGACCTGCTCACCGACCCGGCGAAGCTGTACCGGGTCGCGGACGCCGTGACCGCCGGCCTCACCACCGACACCGGCCTGGACTCCCTCGGCGAGCTGACCCGGCTCGGGCAGAGCGTGCAGGGTCTGTCGGCGAGCGCGGTGCGGACGGTGACGATGCCGGTCGTGCGGGCGCCGTCGGATCCCAACCGGGTGGTGGCCGAGGAGCCGGAGGCCCGGAAGCTGTGGGAGTCACTGCGCTGACCTGCGCGGACGCGCTGCGCGAAAAATCCGTGAGAAAAATCCGGTGAGCGTGTCGATCCGGAGGTCTCCCGATCGACGCAGGGGTGAGAGCGAGGAAGGACCTCGCTCCGCACAGCCCCGAGGAGTCACCATGCCGCGCTTTCTCACCCTGATCCGCATCGACGAGAAGAACGCCCCCGCCGAGGGCCCGAGCCCCGAACTCCAGGAGCGCATGGGCAAGCTCCTGGAGGAGATCACCAAGGCCGGGGTCATGCTCGACACGGCCGGTCTCACCCCGACCGCGGACGGCAGCCGGGTGACCTGGGAGGACGGGAAGCTCTCCGTCACCGACGGGCCGTTCACCGAGTCCAAGGAGGTCATCGGCGGCTACTCGATCAGCCAGTGCAAGGACAAGGCCGAGGCGATCGAGTGGACCAAGCGGTTCCTGTCCCTGCACGAGGACTACTGGACGATCACCGCCGAGGTCCGGCAGATCGCCGAGGGCTGACCGGTTCTCCTTGGCCGGGCGGCGCCGGGGGTGTCTGATGGTGGGCTGTGACCCCGCAGCCCACCGCCGACCCGAGCGGTACCGTGGCCGGTCCGAGCGGCACCACGGCCGGTCCGAGCCGCGACACGGCCGGTCCGAGCCGCGACACGGCCGGTCCGAGCGGCACCGTGGCCGATCCGAGCGGCACCACTGCCGGTCCGAGCGGTACCACGGCCGGTCCGAGCCGCGTCATGGCCGGTCCGAGCGGTACCACGGCCGGTCCGAGCGGCACCACGGCCGGTCCGAGCGGCACCGTGGCCGGTCCGAGCGGCATCACCGCCGCTTCGAGAGGCATCGCGGCCGGTCCAAGCGCTACCACCGCCGACCCGAGCGGCGCCACGGCCGATCCGAGCGGCGCCACGGCCGATCCGAGCGGCACCCACACAGCCATCGAGACGGTCTTCCGTATCGAGTCGCCCCGCATCGTCGCCGGCGTCGCCCGGGTCGTCCGGGACGTCGGTATCGCCGAGGAACTCGCGCAGGACGCGCTGGTCGCCGCGCTGGAGCGGTGGCCGCGGGACGGGGTGCCCGACAACCCGGGCGCCTGGCTCATGGCCACCGCCCGCAACCGCGCTGTCGACCTGGTCCGCCGCCGCGAGAACTACGCCCGCAAGCTGGCGGAGATCGGCCGGGACCCGTCGGCGGTGGCTCCCCCGGAGGAGCCCGCCGACCCGGACGACATCGACGACGACCTGCTCCGCCTGGTCTTCACCGCCTGCCACCCGGTCCTGTCCACCGAGGCCCGCACCGCCCTCACCCTGCGCCTCCTCGGCGGCCTGACCACGGCCGAGATCGCCCGCGCTTTCCTGGTCCCCGAGCCGACCGTCGCACAGCGCATCGTCCGTGCGAAACGCACCCTGGCGACGCGGAACATCGCCTTCGAGGTGCCCTACGGCCCCGACCGCGAGGCCCGCCTCGGCTCGGTCCTCGACGTCATCTACCTCGTCTTCAACGAGGGGTACGCCGCCACGGCCGGCGACGACTGGCTCCGCCCGTCCCTGTGCGAGGACGCCCTGCGCCTGGCCCGCGTGCTCTCGGCCCTGATGCCGAAGGAACCCGAAGTGCACGGCCTGACCGCGCTCCTGGAGTTCCAGGCGTCCCGCACGGCGGCGCGCACGGGCCCCTCCGGCGAACCCGTCCTCCTCAAGGACCAGAACCCCGCCCGCTGGAACCGCATGCTCATCGCCCGCGGCGTCGCCGCGCTGGGCAGGGCCGAGGCCACCTCCTCCGGCGCCCCGGGCCCGTACCTCCTGCAGGCCGCGATCGCCGCCTGCCACGCGCACGCCCACACGTACGAGGAGACCGACTGGCCCCGCATCGCCACGCTGTACGGCCTGCTGGCCACCCGTACCCCGTCCCCGGTCGTGGAACTGAACCGCGCGGTGGCCGTCTCGATGGCCGAGGGCCCGGAGGCCGCCCTGCCCCTCGTGGACGCTCTGCGCGGCGACCCCGCCCTGCGGGACTACCACCTGCTGCCCAGCGTCCGCGGCGACGTCCTCGCCCGCCTCGGCCGTACGGCGGAGGCCCGGGCGGAGTTCGAACGGGCGGCGTCGCTGACGCGGAACGAGCGGGAGCGGGACCTGCTGCTGCGGCGGGCGGCGGAGCAGTCCTGAAGGTCAGGCCGGGTGCCCGATGAGCATCGCCGGCGCCCCCGCCACCCGGGTCAGGAACACCGTCGCCGCGTGCGGCCCCTGGGGCTTGACCTTCCTGCGGAGTTCCTCCGGCTCGACCGCCGAGCCGCGCTTCTTCACGGTGAGGTTCCCGACCTCCCGCTCCCGCAGCAGCGCCTTCAGCTTCTTGACGTTGAAGGGGAGATGGTCGGTGATCTCGTAGGCGGTGGCGTACGGGGTCGGGCGCAGCTCGTCCGCGGTGACGTAGGCGATCGTCGCGTCCAGCAGCCCGCCGTCGAGCTCCTCGGCCACCTCGGCGACCAGGTGGGCCCGGATGACGGCGCCGTCGGGCTCGTACAGGTAGCGGCCCGGCGGGCGGACCGCCGGGTCGGGCAGGCCGCGGGAGAGCAGGGTGCGCGGGCCCGGCAGCAGCGTGGCCCGTACCGCCCCCGGCTCGGTGCCGAACCACAGCACCGCCTCCTTCACGTCACCGCCGTCGGAGATCCACTCGGACTCGGCGTCCTCGGGGACCGCCTCGTGCGGGATGCCGGGGGCGATCTTCAGCGCGGCGGCGCGAGGGGCGCGGCGGGCCGCGGAGACCGCCCAGGACAGCGGCGGCGAGTACGCCTCGGGGTCGAAGATCCGGCCCCGGCCGCCGCGCCTGGCCGGGTCGACGAACACGGCGTCGTAACCGGCCGTGTCCACCTCCGTGACATCCGCCTCCCGCACCTCGATCAGTCCGGCCAGCCCCAGCGCCTCGGCGTTCGCCCGGGCCGCCGCGGCCGTCGCCGGGTCACGGTCGACGGCCAGGACCCGGATCCCGGCCCGGGCCAGCGCGATCGCGTCACCGCCGATGCCGCAGCACAGGTCGGCGACCGAGGCCACGCCCGACTCCGCGAGCCGCCGCGCCCGGTAGGCCGCCACGCTCGCCCGGGTCGACTGCTCCACCCCGTTCGGCGTGAAGAACATCCGTCCCGCGTCCTCGGCCCCGAACTTCACCACCGCCCGCTGCCGCAGCCGCGCCTGCCCCAGCGCCGCCGACACCAGCTGGGCGGGGTGCTCACGGCGCAACCGGGTCGCGACGGCCAGCTCCCGCGCCGGATCGGTGTCCCGCACCTCGTCGAGGAGGGCGCGGCCTTCGGGGGTGAGGAGGAGGGCGAGGTCGTTCACCGGATCATTGTGGGCCACGGGGCGGTGTGGGCGGCCGTCCAGCCCGACCCGGACCGTATGTGGGCCACTCGGTGGATGCTGCGCTGTCCGTCGCGGTGTCGGGGCCGGTCCGGGGAGGACGGCTGCGAGGATCCCGCATCATGCGAGCAGTCGTACAAAATGACAAAAGGCGGGCATCTGGCGGTGTGCGGATCGGCCTCGCCGTGCTCACCCTCGCCGCCATCGCCTCGGGCTGCGCGCAGGGCGACAACGGCCGGATCACCGCGGCCGGCGGCCAGCAGCCTCTCGACGCGCCCCCGGCCCGCGCGCTCGACTCCTACGCCTCCAAACTGCGCACCGCGCACGCCGCCCGGGTCGCCGCCGCGCAGCGCTGGGGGCTGCGGACGGTCCCGCTGACCGCCCCGCCGGCCCCCGCGAAGAAGCCGACGATCAGGACCCGCGAGGGTTTCGAGGTGAAGGGCCACCGGAGACTGAACCTCCCGCCCGTCTTCACCACCGTCCCCACCCGGGACAAGGTCGTCTTCCTCACCATCGACGACGGCGCCGAGAAGGACCCGGCGTTCCTGCGGATGATGAGCGACCTGAAGGTCCCGTACAGCGCCTTCCTCAGCGGCTACCTGATCCGGAACGACTACGGCTACTTCGAGAAGATGCAGGACCGGGGCGTCGTCCTGAACAACCACACCCTCCGCCACCGCCTCATGCGGGGCCTGCCCTACCGCACGCAGAAGCGGGAGATCTGCGGCATGCAGCGCCTCATCGAGAAGCGCTACGGCACGCGCCCCACCCTCTTCCGTCCGCCCTACGGCAGCTACGACAGGGCGACCCTGCGCGCCGCCAAGGCCTGCGGCATCGAGTACGCCCCCCTCTGGAACGAGGAGGTCTTCGCCGACCACTGGGAGTACCGCGAGTGGGACCGGCGACTGCACCCGGGCGACATCGTCCTCACCCACTTCCGCGGCCGCGACCACTGGCAGGGCACGATGCCCGACATGATCCGCCGCTTCCTGAACAAGGTCACGGCCGAGGGGTACGCGGTGGGCCGGCTGGAGGACTACCTGTGAGGCGGCGGTCGCCGGCCGCCGTGGTGTGCGCGGGCGCGATCCTGCTGGCCGGCTGCGCCGGGGCCGCGGGGGAGCACACAGGTGCGGACGGCCGGGGCCAGTCCCCGGCGCACGCGTCGAGCGACGTCCGCGGGCCGGACCGGGGCGGCCGCGACGATCTCCCGCCCGTCGTGGACCACGTCCGCACCCGCGACCGGGTGGTCTTCCTGACCTACGACGACGGCGCCGAGCGCGACCCCGGCTTCGTCACCCTCGTCCGCGAACGGCGGCTTCCGGTCAGCATGTTCCTCACGGACAGCGTCGTGGGTCCCGGCTACGGCCACTTCGCCCGCCTGCGCGCGGTCGGCGCGTCCATCCAGAACCACACCCTCGACCACCCCGCCCTGCGCGGCCTGCCCTACGCCGGCCAGCGCGCCGAGATCTGCGGCCAGCAGCACAAACTCCGCTCCCGCTTCGGCATCCGCCCCCGCCTCTTCCGCCCGCCCTACGGCACGTACGACACGACGACCCTGCGCGCCGCCGCCGACTGCGGCATCACGGCGGTCGTCCTGTGGCGGGCGTCGGCGAACGCCGAGGGCGAGCTGACGTACACCCGCGGCCGCCCCGGGCTGCGGCCCGGCGACATCGTCTCGGTGCCGTCGGGCGAGACGGCCTCCCCGACCCTGACGGAACGGACGGAGCGGCTGTTGCGGGAGATCGAGAGGAGGGGGCTTCGCGTGGGGCGGCTGGAGGACTACCTGTAAAGAGCACCTGGCCGACGCGCCGCGGCGAATTAGCAGTCCGCTTGACCGAGTGCTAATCGCAGTCATAGTCTCGGCTCTGGCACTCCCCACTGGAGAGTGCCAACACAGCGACGGGCAGGTCCGGCACCCGCGACGACGGATCCACCTGGTCGCCACCTCAGACAGTTAACCCCGTGAGATCTCCGAAGGGGGAGGTCGGATCGTGACGACCACCAGCTCCAAGGTTGCCATCAAGCCGCTCGAGGACCGCATCGTGGTCCAGCCGCTCGACGCCGAGCAGACCACCGCCTCTGGCCTGGTCATCCCGGACACCGCCAAGGAGAAGCCCCAGGAGGGCGTCGTCCTGGCCGTGGGCCCGGGCCGCTTCGAGGACGGCAACCGTCTTCCGCTCGACGTCTCCGTCGGCGACGTCGTGCTCTACAGCAAGTACGGCGGCACCGAGGTGAAGTACAACGGCGAGGAGTACCTCGTCCTCTCGGCCCGCGACGTGCTCGCGATCGTCGAGAAGTAATTCACCCCAAGCACATTGCTTTGAGCTGCGCCCCTGGCCCCCCGCGATCGATAAGAAGCCGGGCGCCCGGGGCGCAGTGCCGTTAACCCTGATTCCGGAAGAGGGCTCACGCTCCCATGGCGAAGATCCTGAAGTTCGACGAGGACGCCCGTCGCGCCCTCGAGCGCGGCGTCAACAAGCTTGCCGACACGGTCAAGGTGACGATCGGCCCCAAGGGCCGCAACGTCGTCATCGACAAGAAGTTCGGCGCCCCCACCATCACCAACGACGGTGTCACGATCGCCCGCGAGGTCGAGATCGAGGACCCGTACGAGAACCTCGGTGCCCAGCTGGTCAAGGAGGTGGCGACCAAGACCAACGACATCGCGGGTGACGGTACGACCACCGCGACCGTGCTCGCCCAGGCGCTCGTGCGCGAGGGCCTGAGGAACGTCGCCGCCGGTGCCTCCCCGGCCGCCCTGAAGAAGGGCATCGACGCCGCCGTCGCCGCGATCTCCGAGGACCTGCTCGCCTCGGCCCGCCCGATCGACGAGAAGTCCGACATCGCCGCCGTCGCCGCGCTGTCCGCCCAGGACCAGCAGGTCGGCGAGCTCATCGCCGAGGCGATGGACAAGGTCGGCAAGGACGGTGTCATCACCGTCGAGGAGTCCAACACCTTCGGTCTGGAGCTGGACTTCACCGAGGGCATGGCCTTCGACAAGGGCTACCTGTCGCCGTACTTCGTGACGGACCAGGAGCGCATGGAAGCCGTCCTGGACGACCCGTACATCCTCATCACGCAGGGCAAGATCTCCGCCATCGCGGACCTCCTGCCGCTGCTGGAGAAGGTCATCCAGTCCAACTCCTCCAAGCCGCTGCTGATCATCGCCGAGGACGTCGAGGGCGAGGCCCTGTCGACCCTCGTCGTGAACAAGATCCGCGGCACCTTCAACGCCGTCGCGGTGAAGGCCCCCGGCTTCGGCGACCGCCGCAAGGCGATGCTGCAGGACCTGGCGGTCCTCACCGGCGCCACGGTCGTCTCCGAGGAGGTCGGCCTCAAGCTCGACCAGGTCGGCCTGGACGTGCTCGGCTCCGCCCGCCGCGTGACCGTCACCAAGGACGACACCACGGTCGTCGACGGCGCCGGCAACAAGGACGACGTGCAGGGCCGTGTCGCCCAGATCAAGGCCGAGATCGAGACCACCGACTCCGACTGGGACCGCGAGAAGCTCCAGGAGCGCCTCGCGAAGCTGGCCGGCGGCGTGTGCGTCATCCGTGTGGGTGCCGCCACCGAGGTCGAGCTCAAGGAGCGCAAGCACCGTCTGGAGGACGCCATCTCCGCGACCCGCGCCGCGGTCGAGGAGGGCATCGTCTCCGGTGGTGGCTCCGCTCTGGTCCACGCCGCCAAGGTCCTCGAGGGCAGCCTCGGCAAGACCGGCGACGAGGCCACCGGTGTGGCGGTCGTCCGCCGCGCGGTCGTCGAGCCGCTGCGCTGGATCGCCGAGAACGCCGGCCTGGAGGGCTACGTCATCACCTCCAAGGTCGCCGAGCTCGACAAGGGCCAGGGCTTCAACGCCGCCACCGGCGAGTACGGCGACCTGGTCAAGGCCGGCGTCATCGACCCGGTCAAGGTCACCCGCTCCGCCCTGGAGAACGCCGCCTCCATCGCCTCCCTCCTGCTCACGACCGAGACCCTGGTCGTCGAGAAGAAGGAAGAGGAGGAGCCGGCCGGCGCGGGCCACGGCCACGGCCACGGCCACGCCCACTGAGGCACCGACCTCTGCGAGAAGCCCCCGCCCCGCCTCGCGCGGAACGGGGGCTTCTCCCGTGTGCGGGTCCCGTCACAACTCCAGCGGGTCCAGCGCCCCGAGCTGCTGCATCAGCCCCAGCCGGTCGTACTGCCACCAGCCCTCGGCGAGCTTCCCGTCCGGCGTGCAGCGGTGGATGGTCGTCCCGGTCATGGTGACGTCCTTCCCGGTCGGCGGAATCCCGAGGAAATCCCCCTTGTGGTGCCCCTTCCAGGCCCACCGCGTGCACACCCGGTCGCCCTGGGCGATCTGGTCCTCGATCGTGAACGAGAAGTCGAACCCGCCCCGCCACACCTCCACCTCGCGCCGGAACGCGTCCAGCCCGATGACGTCCTGCACATTGGCCGGATCATGGTCGTGGTAGCCCTCGATGAACACGTCGTTGAACGGGGGCGCCGCACCCTGCCCGGGCGCCAGCTCGAAGAACCTGCGCGCCGTGGCCGCGTTCAGCTGCTCGTCCCGCACCACGTCCAGGTCCGTGAACGTCGGCGCCTCCTCGCAGAGCGCCACCATGTCCTGGAAGATCCGGTCGGTCTCCGGAAGCCCGGAGTTGCGCATCGCGTCCTCGTACGACGGGAACTCCACGATCTCGACGATGTGCGAGGAGTCCGCCCGGTCCTTCGCCACGACACTGTGCGTAGCGGTCCGTTTCCCCTTGGTCTGCTCGACCCACCTGTCCATCAGCCGGTTCATCTCGTCGAGCCGGCTGGTCCTGCATTCGATGAGCTGTACGAAGGTCATGGCCTCGCCTCCGGCCCCCCTGGGTCCGGCTGAACAGCTCCATTGTCCCCACGAGAGCCGCTCGTCGCCTCCCGGCCCTTCGGCATCATGACGGCATGTGGTGGCGCGGTCAGGGACCACCACCGCCGGGATGGTCGTACGGGCGATGGTCGAGGCGGCCTGGTACGACCGGTACGAGCACTTGGTCGCCGAGCTGGGCGGAAAGAAGGAGGCGGACACTCTCGTCGAGGAGCTGGTCGCCGCCGGCCGGCACGATCATGCGGCCAGGGTGGCCGGTCTGGACGAGGAGCCGGACCGGGTCAGTGCACGCGCGGCAGCCGCCCTGGCTCCCGTGGTGGCACCGCCGCTCGGCCGCACACTGGCCGTGCGTCTCCTGGTCACCGACGGCTGGTGGCCGGCCGCCCTGCCCGCCGTGGCCCGTCTGGAACCCGGCGCCGCCCCCTGGGTCGTCGAGGCCCTGCGGGGAACGGCCGGGCCGGCCGGAGCGGCGCCACCGGCACCCGGCCCGGCCGCCGACAGCCTTACTGAGGCCCGTACTTCCGCCCCGTCCTGGACGACACCGCCCCGAGCACCCCCCGCGGCACCAGCTTCGCCGCCCCCATCAGCGCCTTGTAGCGCGGGTCCGGGATGGACAGCGTCTTGCCGCGGGCCAGGTCGTGCAGTGCCGCCGCCACCAGCTTGTCCGCGTCGAGCCACATCCAGGCCGGGATGTTGTCCGTGCCCATGCCGGCCCGCTCGTGGAACTCGGTGCGCACGAAGCCGGGGCAGAGCGCCATCAGCCGTACGCCGCTGCCGGCCAGGTCGCGCGCGGCGCCCTGGGTGAACTGCACGACCCAGGCCTTGGACGCGCCGTAGGTGCCCCGCGGGACGAACGCGGCCACCGACGCGACGTTCACGACGCCGCCGCGGCCGCGCTCCCGCATGGCCTCCGTCGCCGCGGACGTCAGCCGCAGCACCGCCTCGCAGTGCACCTTCAGCATCCGCAGCTCGTCGGTCATGGGCACGTCGAGATAGCGGCCCTTGTTGCCGAATCCGGCGTTGTTGACCAGCAGGTCGATGGGGTTCTTGCGGTCGCCCAGCCGACCGGCCACCGACTCGATGCCCTTGTCCTCGGCGAGGTCGGCCGTCAGCACCTCCGCCTCGATGCCGTGCCGGTCGTGCAGCTCGGTCGCCTGCTCCCGGAGCCGCTTGGTGTCGCGGGCCACCAGCACGAGGTTGTGCCCGTCCGCCGCCAGTCGCCGCGCGAACGCGGCCCCGATGCCTGCCGTCGATCCCGTAATCAGAGCCGTTGTCATGGCAGCAGGTTAGTGACCTGGACTATATGCATCCGCTTGCGTGCGGGGGTCCCGCCGGTGAAGGGTCGGTGGAGACCCTCACGGCGAGCGGCGTCAGACCCCGTGCTTCTGTGCGTACTCCCGCGCCAGCCTCAGGGCCTCCGGGTGCAGCGCCCCGCCCGCCGGCAGCAGCCGCGGCAGCAGCGTCCGCTCGGTGGTCACCGCCCGGAACTGGAGGGCCACGGTCACGTCGTGCTCCGGCCGGTTCACGATCTCCACGGGGTCGCCGGCCCGTATCTCGCCGGGCTCGATCACCCGCAGATACGCCCCGGGCGCGCCCCGCTGCGTGAACCGCTTCACCCACTGCTTCTCGTCCAGATGGCCCTGGAACGTGCGGCACGGGATCCGGCCGGAGGTGACCTCCAGCACCACCTCGGGCCCGACGCGCCAGCGCTCGCCGATCAGCGCGCCGGACACGTCGAGACCCTGTGTCGTGAGGTTCTCGCCGAACGACCCGTCGGGCAGCGTCCGGCCCAGCTCGCGTTCCCACGCGTCCAGGTCCTCGCGCGCCATCGCGTAGACCGCCTGGTCGTCGCCGCCGTGGTGCTCCAGCGTGCACACCGCGTCCCCGGCCAGCCCGCTCCCGCCGACGCCCTTGGGCCCGGGCGCCGAGACCCGCACCGGCCCGTCCACCGGCCGCTTGTCGATTCCGGTCACACCCTCCGGGTGGTCCGTGTACGGCACGGGCTTGGCGCGGCCCAGATTCACAGACAGAAGCTTCATGCCCGCACGGTAGGGGAACCGGGCCCAAAGGGTCGACGCATTATTCGGAGCGGCTTCAAAGGGTCGCTTATCCTCGAGGGGTGATCGAAGCCCGTCATCTCCGCGTCCTGCGCGCCGTCGCGGCCACCGGCTCCTTCTCCGCCGCGGGCCGCGAACTGGGGTGCACCCAGCCTGCCGTCAGCCAGCAGATGAAGGCCCTGGAAGCCTCCGTCGGCACACCTCTGCTGATCCGTACGGGACGCGAGATGCGCCTGACCCAGGCCGGCGAGGCGCTGGTGCGGCATGCCGCCGGGATCCTCGCCGGGCTCACGGCCGCGGAGGAGGAGGTCGCCGCCATCGCCGGGCTGCGCGCGGGCCGGGTCCGGCTCGTCTCCTTCCCCAGCGGCAGCTCCACGCTCGTGCCGACGGCCCTAGCCGCCCTGCGCGACGCGCACCCCGGCACCCGGGTCTTCCTGGAGGAGGCCGAACCGCCCGCGTCCGTCGGCATGCTGCGCGAGGGCGACTGCGACGTGGCGCTCGCCTTCCGCTACGAGGGCGCGGCGGGCGCCGAGGAGTGGGAGGACCTGGTCGTACGGCCGCTGCTGACGGACCGGCTCGTCGCACTCGTTCCGGAGCGGCACCGGCTCGCGGGCGCGCAGTCCGTCGCGATCGGCGAACTCGCGCGCGAGCCGTGGATCGCGGGCTGCCCGCGCTGCCGCGGCCAGCTCGTCGAGGTGTGCGCGGCGGCCGGCTTCACCCCGCGGATCGACTTCGCGACCGACGACTACCCGGCGGTCGCCGGCCTGGTCGGCGCCGGTCTGGGCGTGGCCGTGCTGCCCCAGCTGGCCATCGAGTCCGTACGGCCCCGGGGAGTTCGGACCGTGACGCTGGAACCGGCGGTGCGCCGGGAGATCGTCGCGCTCACCCTGCCCGACCTCGCACAGGTCCCGGCGGTGGCGGCGACGCTCGGCGAACTGGCACGGGCCGCCCGCCGCTAGCCACAGCGCAGGTGCGTCCAGCGGCAGCGCAGGTGCGTCCAGCCATAGCGCAGGCGCGTCAAAAACCGACGGCACGCGTGCGCGTGCCTGTCTCGCAGAAACGTTCCTTCAGTTGTTCGAGGCGGCGTGCCCGCCGGATGCCGACGCCGACACCAGCCGGTTGCGCGCCCGCCCCATCAGCTCTTCGCGCTCGTCCTCGGTCAGCCCGCCCCACACGCCGTACGGTTCCCGCACCGCCAGCGCGTGGGCGGCGCACTCGGCACGCACAGGGCACCTCATGCAGACCTCTTTGGCCGAGTTCTCGCGAGCACTCCGAGCCGCACCGCGCTCGCCCTCCGGATGGAAGAAGAGCGAGCTGTCCACCCCGCGACAGGCAGCCAGCAGCTGCCAGTCCCACAGGTCCGCGTTCGGTCCGGGAAGGCGGGAGAAATCTGCCATTACGTGACCCCTTGTAGCCGTTCTGGGCGGATCCGGTGTCCACGACCGTACAACTACGATCTAAGGAGATGAAAATATGACTCATTGCGAATCTAGCTCCAGACACTGGCAAAGCGGAAGAAATGGATCCGAACGGGGCATAGGTTGTGATGAAAGTTCGAGGGTCTGTTGCGCATGCCTGCACCGTGTCCGGCCCCTCACGTAGAGTGCCGAAGATGTCAGTCGCCCCCGTAACTCTTTCGAGTGACCGTCGTTGAGAGTGCGAGGCGGTTGAAGGAACAAGCGCTCGGGCAGGCGTCCGAGGCGGTCGACCGCACAGGTGACGATTTCGTACCAGCCTGGAGGCTCAAGGTGACGCGCATCAGCTGCGGAGGGCGGTCATGACTTCCGTCCTCGTCTGCGACGACTCCCCGCTTGCCCGAGAGGCGCTCCGCCGCGCGGTCGCGACCGTGCCCGGCGTAGAGCGCGTGACGACGGCGGCCAACGGCGAGGAAGTCCTCCGCCGCTGGGGGGCCGACCGCTCGGACCTGATTCTGATGGACGTACGCATGCCCGGCCTGGGCGGCGTCGAGACGGTCCGGCGGCTGCTGTCCGCCGACCCCGGTGCGCGCATCATCATGCTCACCGTCGCCGAGGACCTGGACGGTGTGGCCCTCGCGGTCGCCGCCGGTGCCCGCGGCTATCTGCACAAGGACGCCTCCCGCGCGGAGCTCCGCGCGACGGTGACGCAGGCGCTGGCCGACCCGACCTGGCGGCTCGCCCCGCGCCGGCTGCGCTCGGCCGAGATGGGCGCCGCGCCGACGCTCACGGCGCGTGAGATCCAGGTTCTCGAGGGCATGAGCCACGGCCGCTCGAACGCCGAGATCGGCCGCGAGCTGTTCCTCTCCGAGGACACCGTCAAGACGCACGCCCGGCGCCTGTTCAAGAAGCTCGGCGCCTCGGATCGGGCCCACGCCGTGGCGCTCGGCTTCCGGTGGGGTCTGGTGCGCTAGGGGATGTCCGCAAGGTCCCGCCTGTCCGGCGGCGTCCGGCACGCCCTCTCGCCGCACCGGTGGAACACCCGCGTACAACCAGTACGCGGGCGTCCGCCCGGCACGCCGAGAGCACGCACCGGACGCCGCAGGGCCCGCCTTCCGGGCGGACTGCGGGACTCCACGGACACCCCCTAGGGCTTGTCCTTCGGATCGGACCGGCTTCGACGCGCGGGCTCCGCCCGGGGCCGCAGAGCGGGGGCACGTGGATGCCCCCGCGCGAGCCGTACACGCGGGTGCCGAGGCCGGCGGCCGATGACGGCCCCGGAGGGGATCCGTCCCCGCCCGGGCGACGTCGAGAGCGCGGCAGGGCGCACGCGAGAACCCACGGCCCCGGAATGATCCGAACGGCAGGCCCCAGAGGTCGCACTGGGGGCACGGAAAGCCAGGTCGGCGGGGGTGGACCCGGGGTCCGCCGGGAGCCCGCTGCTCGTTTCGCCGCGGATGCCGCATCCTTGAGGGTGTGGAGTTCCTCGGGGACGAGTCGGTCGAGCGGAAGGGGAGGGCGCAGGGGATGAGTTCCGGCGCACCTGCTCATAACGCTTCGGTGCACAACAACGGGCGCGGTGCCACGGACCCGGCGGCCGCAAGGCACCATGGACCGATGCGCGACGACGAGGCGGTCAATGCCCAAGGGGCGATCGGCGCGCTCGTCCACCGCGCGGTCGACGGGGACGAGCAGGCCACGCACGACCTGCTCGCCCATGTTCACCCCCTGGCCCTGCGCTACTGCCGCACCCGTCTGTCCCGCCTCCCGGGCGACGCCCGGCACTTCGTGGAGGACCTCGCCCAGGAGGTCTGCGTGGCGGTGCTCCTCGCACTGCCCCGCTACCGGGACACCGGGCGCCCCTTCGAGGCGTTCGTCTTCGCCATCGCCGCCCACAAGGTCGCCGACCTCCAGCGCGCGGCGATGCGCCACCCCGGCTCGACGGCCGTCCCCTCCGACGAGATGCCGGAGCGGCCCGACGACTCCCTGGGACCGGAGGAGCGCGCCCTGCTCAGCAGCGACGCGGAATGGGCCAAGAAACTGCTGGCCAACCTGCCCGAGAACCAGCGGGAGCTGCTGCTGCTGCGGATCGCGGTGGGCCTCACGGCCGAGGAGACGGGCCAGATGTTGGGAATGTCACCCGGCGCGGTCCGGGTGGCGCAGCACAGGGCGCTGAGCCGGCTGCGGGCGCTGGCCGAGCAGTAGCCCTCGGGAACAACCGCTTTGTTGAACAGGCAGTGCGCTGATTCCGTACGAACATACGAAGCCCGGAGCCAGGCGGAACCGTGGAATGAGACAGCTGCGCTTCCCGTTAGCATGGACATCCGCACCGATCAAGGCCATTTGGGGAAGGTGTCATGACTGCCAACGTCGACGGAGTGCCCGGTAAATTCGCGACACTCGGGCTGACCTACGACGACGTGCTGCTGCTGCCGGGTGCATCCGAAGTGCTCCCCAACGCGGTCGACACCTCGTCCCGCATCTCCCGCAACGTGCGGGTCAACATCCCGCTGCTGTCCGCCGCCATGGACAAGGTCACCGAGTCGCGCATGGCGATCGCCATGGCCCGCCAGGGCGGCGTCGGCGTCCTGCACCGCAACCTCTCCATCGAGGACCAGGTCAACCAGGTCGACCTGGTGAAGCGGTCCGAGTCCGGGATGGTCACCGACCCGATCACGGTGCACCCGGACGCGACGCTCGGCGAGGCCGACGCCCTGTGCGCCAAGTTCCGCATCAGCGGCGTCCCCGTCACCGACGGCAACGGCAAGCTGCTCGGCATCGTCACCAACCGCGACATGGCCTTCGAGACCGACCGCACCCGTCAGGTGCGCGAGGTCATGACCCCCATGCCCCTGGTGACCGGCAAGGTCGGCATCTCCGGCCCCGACGCCATGGAGCTGCTGCGCCGCCACAAGATCGAGAAGCTTCCGCTGGTCGACGACGCGGGTGTCCTCAAGGGCCTCATCACGGTCAAGGACTTCGTCAAGGCCGAGCAGTACCCCAACGCGGCCAAGGACGCCGAGGGCCGTCTCCTCGTGGGCGCCGCCGTGGGCGCCAGCC
This sequence comes from Streptomyces sp. NPDC050416, assembly GCF_044458845.1. Taxonomy (NCBI): domain Bacteria; kingdom Bacillati; phylum Actinomycetota; class Actinomycetes; order Kitasatosporales; family Streptomycetaceae; genus Streptomyces; species Streptomyces sp. NPDC050416. The sequence continues at coordinate 617,327 of NZ_JBITII010000002.1, read as the reverse complement.
CCGAGGCCCTGGAGCGGGCCCAGGCGCTCGCAGCCGCCGGTGTGGACTTCCTGGTCGTCGACACCTCGCACGGCCACAACAGCAACGCCCTCAGCTGGATGTCGAAGATCAAGTCGAGCGTCGGCGTCGACGTGATCGGCGGCAACGTCGCCACGCGCGACGGCGCCCAGGCGCTGATCGACGCGGGTGTCGACGGCATCAAGGTGGGCGTCGGCCCCGGCTCGATCTGTACCACCCGGGTGGTCGCCGGTATCGGCGTCCCGCAGGTCACCGCCATCTACGAGGCGTCCCTCGCCGCCCGTCCGGCCGGCGTGCCGCTGATCGGTGACGGCGGTCTGCAGTACTCGGGCGACATCGGCAAGGCGCTCGCCGCGGGCGCCGACACGGTCATGCTGGGCAGCCTGCTCGCCGGCTGTGAGGAGTCCCCGGGCGAGCTGCAGTTCATCAACGGCAAGCAGTTCAAGTCGTACCGCGGCATGGGCTCGCTCGGTGCGATGCAGTCCCGCGGCCAGGCCAAGTCGTACTCCAAGGACCGCTACTTCCAGGCCGAGGTCGGCTCCGACGACAAGCTCGTGCCCGAGGGCATCGAGGGCCAGGTGCCCTACCGCGGCCCGCTGGCCAACGTGCTGCACCAGCTCGTCGGCGGTCTGCGCCAGACGATGGGTTACGTGGGCGCCGCCTCCATCGACGAGATGGAGACCAAGGGCCGCTTCGTCCGGATCACCTCCGCCGGTCTCAAGGAGAGCCACCCGCACGACATCCAGATGACGGTCGAGGCGCCTAACTACAGCCGTAGTAAGTAGTCCCCAGGCCTGCCGAGGGCGGTTCCGGAGCATCCGGGGCCGCCCTCTCCGTGCCCGTCGGCGATACTGGAAGACGCTGAAACGCAAAGGGAAAGGCCACCAACGTGACTGAGATCGAGATCGGGCGCGGCAAGCGCGGCCGCCGGGCGTACGCCTTCGACGACATCGCCGTCGTCCCCAGCCGCCGTACGCGGGACCCGAAGGAGGTCTCGATCGCCTGGCAGATCGACGCCTACCGCTTCGAGCTGCCGTTCCTGGCCGCCCCCATGGACTCGGTCGTCTCCCCGGCCACCGCCATCCGCATCGGTGAGCTCGGCGGCCTCGGCGTACTGAACCTCGAAGGCCTGTGGACGCGCTACGAGGATCCGCAGCCGCTGCTCGACGAGATCGCCGAACTGCCCGCCGAGGCGGCCACCCGGCGCCTCCAGGAGATCTACGCCGCGCCCATCAAGGAGGAGCTGATCGGCGCGCGGATCAAGGAGGTGCGCGACTCGGGCGTGGTCACGGCCGCGGCGCTCTCCCCGCAGCGCACGGCCCAGTTCTCCAAGGCCGTCGTCGACGCGGGCGTGGACATCTTCGTCATCCGCGGTACGACGGTCTCCGCCGAGCACGTCTCCGGTTCGCACGAGCCGCTGAACCTGAAGCAGTTCATCTACGAGCTGGACGTCCCGGTGATCGTCGGCGGCTGCGCCACGTACACCGCGGCCCTGCACCTCATGCGCACGGGCGCGGCGGGCGTGCTGGTCGGCTTCGGCGGCGGCGCCGCGCACACCACGCGCAACGTGCTGGGCATCCAGGTCCCGATGGCGACGGCGGTCGCCGATGTGGCCGCGGCCCGCCGCGACTACATGGACGAGTCCGGCGGCCGGTACGTGCACGTGATCGCGGACGGCGGTGTCGGCTGGTCCGGCGACCTGCCCAAGGCGATCGCCTGCGGCGCCGACGCGGTCATGATGGGCTCCCCGCTCGCCCGCGCGACGGACGGGCCGGGCAAGGGCCACCACTGGGGCATGGAGGCCGTGAACGAGGAGCTGCCGCGCGGCCAGAAGGTCGACCTCGGCACGGTCGGCACGATCGAGGAGATCCTCACGGGTCCGTCCCACACCCCCGACGGATCGATGAACCTGTTCGGCGCACTGCGGCGGGCGATGGCCACGACCGGGTACAGCGAGCTGAAGGAGTTCCAGCGGGTCGAGGTGACGGTGGCGGACTCGCAGCACCGGCGGTAGTCCGTTCCAGGACTGAGAAGGGCCTGGTCACTCGGGGGAGTGGCCGGGCCCTTTCGCATGCCCAACTGGCTTGCGCGGGGCGCGTGTTGCCGTAGGGGGGCGCACGGTTGCCTTCGGGCCGGTTGGCCCCGTTGAGGGCGGTTTCGAGGCGCTAGTGTCCGTGATCGGCGCCCCAGGTTCTTCTGGGTGCCCCCTTCCAAGGACACGGTTCCGGACCCCGGCCCCTCGGGGCCCGGCCCGAATCCGACGTGCTGCCTACCGGGTCAATGGGCAGCGTCGTGGAAGGGGGCGCCCATGGGACGCCACCGCAAGCCCACCCGCTGGGACCGACTCCGTCTTCGGATGGTGCAGTGCCGGAGGAGGTGGATCTTGCGGATTTTTGGATGGTGAGCGGCCGCCCCCACGAAGACTAGGGGCGGACACTCCGTGATCCATCCAGGAGCCTGCCGCAGCGACCACTGCGGTGGGCTCCACCTTGTTTCGGATGGTGAGCGGCCGCCCCCAAGAGAGCTAGGGGCGGACACTCCGTGATCCATCCAGGAGCCTGCCGCAGCGACCACTGCGGTGGGCTCCGCCTTGTTTCCGTAAGGTACCCGCGCCGCGTGCCGCATGCCACCAGCCCCAGGGCTCACGCACCCCGCACGCCCCTCTTCACAACCGATGCGCCGCCCCCGTGGGCGCCGCCCCCCGCGTGTCCAGCAGCAGCTGCGCCTTCACCGACAGGCCTTGCAGGTCGTACGTGCGGTGCTGCTGGAGGAGGATGGTCAGGTCCGCGTCGGCGACCGCCTCGTAGAGGGAGTCCACGCGGGGGACGGGGCGGTCCAGGACGCTCCAGGCGGGGACGTGCGGGTCGTGGTAGCTGACCGAGGCGCCCAGTTCCATCAGGCGCAGGGCGATCTCCTGGGCGGGCGTGCGGTGCAGGTCGGCGAGGTCGGGCTTGTAGGTGACGCCCAGGAGCAGCACGCGTGCGCCCCGGGCCGACTTGCCGTGCTCGTTGAGGAGCGCTGCCGCGCGCTGGACGACGTAGCCGGGCATCCGGCTGTTGACCTGCTGGGCCAGTTCCACCATGCGCAGGGTGCGGCCGCCGCGGGCGGTCAGGTCCTGCGGGACGGCGTGGCCGCCGACGCCGGGGCCGGGGCGGAAGGCCTGGAAGCCGAACGGCTTGGTCTCCGCGCAGCGGACGACGTCCCACAGGTCGACGCCCAGGTCGTGGCAGAGGACGGCCATCTCGTTGACGAGGGCGATGTTGACGTGCCGGTAGTTGGTCTCCAGGAGCTGCACGGTCTCCGCCTCGCGGAGGCCACGCGCGCGTACCACCTTGTCGGTGAGCCGTCCGTAGAAGGCGGCGGCCGACTCCGTGCAGGCCGGGGTGAGGCCGCCGATGACCTTGGGGGTGTTGGCGGGCGTGAAGTCGCGGTTGCCGGGGTCGACGCGGCTGGGGGAGTAGGCGAGGTGGAAGTCGCGGCCCGCGCGCAGACCCGAGCCCTCTTCGAGGAGAGGACGCAGGCATTCCTCTGTGGTCCCCGGGTACACAGGGGACTCCAGGATCACTGTGGTGTGCGGGCGCAGGTGCGCGGCCAGGGTGCGGGCGGCCGCCTCCAGCTGGCTCAGGTCGAGTCCGCCGTCCGCGCCCCGTGGGGTCGGTGCGCAGATGACGGCGGTGCGCACCCGGCCGAGCTCGGTGGCGTTCGTGGTCGGCCGGAAGCCCCCCGAGAGCATCCGGCGCTGTTCGGCGGCGCTGAGGGAGCCGGCCTCGGGGCCGGTCCGGTAGCCGATGGTGGCGACGCCTGCGGCGACGGCGGCCTGAGCCAGGGGCAGGCCGTACGGGCCGAGTCCGATGACGGCGAGATCTGCGGGCATGGCGTGGCCGTCCTTCCCAATAGCCGAAGTGGGACAGGTGCGCAAGCCCTGTGGACAGGACGGGCGAGCGCAATGTCAGACTAGGAGTAAATATGACCGATATGCGGGATTGCTCGCCCGAGTTTCGGTGAGTGTCCCGTGGGCGTTGTCCACAGGCTGATGGCCCGTGGTGGCTGAAGTCGGGCAACACGGTCAGAATTTGGGCATGGGATACGGACGGGGTCTCACCCGACGGGTGCGGCCGGCGCGACCGAGGCGGCACCAGCCGTCGCGATGAGCGGGAGGCAGCGGTGAGGACAGCGACACTCGGGCCGGCGCAACGCGCCGAGTCACTCGCATCTATGGCCGAGCGCGAGCTGGACGTGCTGGTGGTGGGCGCAGGCGTGGTCGGTGCGGGCACCGCCCTCGACGCCGCGACCCGGGGCCTGTCCACGGGACTGGTGGAGGCGCGCGACTGGGCGTCGGGCACCTCCAGCCGGTCCAGCAAGCTGATCCACGGCGGCCTGCGCTATCTGGAGATGCTCGACTTCGCGCTCGTCCGGGAGGCCCTGAAGGAACGCGGCCTGCTGCTGGAGCGGCTCGCCCCGCATCTGGTGAAGCCCGTGCCGTTCCTGTACCCCTTGCAGCACAAGGGCTGGGAGCGGCTGTACGCCGGGTCTGGCGTCGCGATGTACGACGCCATGTCCATGGCCCGAGGTCATGGCCGGGGCCTGCCCATGCACCGCCATCTGACCCGCTCTCACGCCCTGCGCGTGGCGCCCTGCTTGAAGAAGGACGCCCTGGTGGGGGCGCTGCAGTACTACGACGCCCAGATGGACGACGCCCGCTACGTGGCGACCCTGGTGCGCACGGCGGTGGCGTACGGCGCGCAGGCCGCCAACCGCGCCCGTGTGACGGGTTTCCTGCGCGAGGGCGAGCGGGTCGTCGGCGCGAAGGTGCAGGACGTGGAGGGCGGCGGCGAGTACGAGATCCGCGCCAAGCAGGTCGTCAACGCGACCGGCGTGTGGACGGACGACACCCAGGCGATGGTCGGGGAGCGCGGCCAGTTCCACGTCCGGGCGTCCAAGGGCATCCATCTGGTCGTACCGCGTGACCGGATCCACTGCACGACCGGGCTGATCCTGCGCACGGAGAAGTCCGTGCTGTTCGTCATCCCCTGGGGCCGGCACTGGATCGTCGGCACCACGGACACCGACTGGGACCTCGACAAGGCCCACCCGGCCGCGTCCAGCGCGGACATCGACTACCTGCTGGAACATGTGAACTCGGTGCTCGCGGTGCCGCTCACCAGGGATGACGTCCAGGGCGTGTACGCGGGGCTGCGGCCGCTGCTCGCGGGCGAGTCGGACGCCACCAGCAAGCTGTCGCGCGAGCACACCGTGGCGCATCCGGTCCCCGGGCTCGTCGTCGTGGCGGGCGGCAAGTACACGACCTACCGGGTCATGGCCAAGGACGCGGTGGACGAGGCGGTGCACGGGCTGGACATGCGGGTCGCCGAGTGCGTCACCGAGGACGTGCCGCTGCTGGGCGCCGAGGGCTACCGGGCGCTGTGGAACGCGCGGGCGCGGATCGCCGCCCGGACCGGACTCCATGTGGTGCGGGTGGAACACCTGCTGAACCGGTACGGCACGCTGGCCGAGGAACTCCTCGCGCTCATCGCCGAGGACCCGTCCCTGGGCGAGCCCCTGCCGGCGGCCGACGACTATCTGCGCGCCGAGATCGTCTACGCGGCCTCGCACGAGGGGGCGCGGCATCTGGACGACGTGCTGACCCGGCGGACGCGCATCTCCATCGAGACCTTCGACCGGGGCACGCGCAGCGCACGGGACGCCGCCGAGCTGATGGCGCAGGTCCTCGGCTGGGACAAGGACCAGATCGAGCGCGAGGTGCAGCACTACGAGAAGCGGGTGGAGGCCGAGCGGGAGTCGCAGCGCCAGCCGGACGACCTGACGGCGGACGCGGCGCGGCTCGGGGCGCCGGACATCGTGCCGCTCTAGGCGGCTGTTCCCACGATCCGGGCGGCGCGTTCGACATCACCCGAACGAGTGTCAGAAGCCGGGATCTCCGTTCGGAACCCGGTCGTTCTACGAGGTGCGGGGGCAGAACTCGGCCGCGAGCACCGCGGGTTCGAGACCGGGATCCGCTATCGCGTCCGTGTTCACGCGGAAGGTGAGGACACGCCGGCCGTCGACGGTGGCTGCGGTGCGCAGGTAGCTGCCGGTTATGTGCCCGTTGTGCCCCCACACCGTCGTGCCGCACGGCAGTTTCTCGGGAAACAGGCCCATGCCGTACGCGCCGTGTGCGGCACGGGTGTCGAGCATCTCGCGCAGCCAGTGCGGGGGCAGCAGCCGCCCGCCGAGCAGGGCCGAGTAGAAGCGGTCCAGATCGGCGAGCGTGGTCACCAACTCGCCCGCGGCGCCGGCCACCCGCGGGTCGAGATCGGTGACGTCGGTTCCGTCGGCGGCGTAGGCGCGGCCGTGCGGAGAGGGCAGCGAGGAGCGGGATCCGGGGAAGGAGGTGCCCGTCAGACGCAGGGGAGTGATGATGCGGCGCTCGGCCTCGGCGGCGTACGAGCGGCCGGTGACCTGCTGGACGACCAGGCCGAGCAGGACGTAGTTGGTGTTCGAGTAGGAGAAGCGGCCGCGGCCGGCCGGGGGGTGGGTGAGTGCGATGCGTACGGCCTGACGGGGTGTGACGGGTGCGGTTCCGCCGGTGTCCCTGGTGTAGTCGTACAGGCCGCTGGTGTGGGTGAGCAGGGAGCGCAGGGTCAGCGCGCGGCCGTCGTTGCCCGTTCCCCGCACCAGGCCCGGCAGGTGCTGCTCCACGGTGTCGGACAGTGACAGCCGGTGCTCGGCGGCCAGTTGCAGCACGACCGTCGCGATGAACGTCTTCGTGACGCTGCCGGCGCGGAAGTGGTCCGACCGGGCGATTCCCTGCCCGGCATGGGCATAGCGGGTGGTTGCCCCCTCCCGGGCGAGCAGGGCCGCGGCCGGTGCCCTCCCCTGGGTCACCAGCAGCGGGAGCACCGCGTCCGTCGGCGGATCCGAGAGAGCCGACGAGTCGGCCGGAAGCAGGCCGAGGAGGGCCACGGACACCGGCAGGGCCAGCAAGGTCCGAAAGGGCGGCACGCGGGCTCCTCCCTGGTCGGGGCGTCGGGGGCCCATCATGCAAGGCGGCGCGCCGGGTGCCGCGCCCGGGTTCCGGGTGGGCGGGGCCGAGGGGGCGTTTCACCAGGGGGCCCCTGGGGCGCTGGGCACTTGTCGGGTGAGAGACAATGGAGGCTCTGTCAGGGCGGGTTGTATGAGGGGACGCATGTCGGAGGCGGAGCGGGCGGGCACATCTCGTCAGGACACTCGTCAGGACAACAGGGAGCGTCTCCTCGCGGGGCGTTACCGGCTGGGTGAAGTGCTCGGCCGCGGTGGCATGGGCACGGTGTGGCGGGCCCAGGACGAGACCCTGGGGCGGACGGTCGCCGTCAAGGAGCTGCGGTTCCCGTCGAACATCGACGAGGAGGAGAAGCGGCGGCTGATCACGCGGACGCTGCGCGAGGCCAAGGCGATCGCGCGGATCCGCAACAACAGCGCCGTGACGGTCTTCGACGTGGTCCAGGAGGACGACCGGCCCTGGATCGTGATGGAGCTCGTCGAGGGCAAGTCGCTCGCCGAGGTCATCCGGGAGGACGGCCTCCTGGAACCGAAGCGGGCCGCCGAGGTCGGGCTCGCCGTCCTGGACGTGCTGCGCTCCGCGCACCGCGAGGGCATCCTGCACCGCGACGTGAAGCCGTCGAACGTGCTCATCGCCGAGGACGGCCGGGTCGTGCTCACGGACTTCGGCATCGCCCAGGTCGAGGGTGACCCGTCCATCACCTCGACCGGCATGCTCGTCGGCGCGCCCTCCTACATCTCCCCGGAGCGGGCGCGCGGGCACAAGCCGGGCCCGGCGGCCGACCTCTGGTCGCTCGGCGGGCTGCTGTACGCGGCGGTGGAGGGCACGCCGCCGTACGACAAGGGGTCGGCCATAGCGACGCTCACGGCGGTGATGACCGAGCCGTTGGAGGAGCCGAAGAACGCCGGCCCGCTGAAGGACGTCATCTACGGGCTGCTCACCAAGGACCCCGCCCAGCGGCTCGACGACGCGGGCGCCCGGGCGATGCTGAACTCGGTCATCCACGCCCCCGCGCCGGCCGAGCCCGAGCCGATGGACGCGACGAAGGTCGTGCCGCTGCCGGCGCAGCCGGACAAGTCCTCGCGCAAGGGGAGTCCGGCGGGTTCCGGGAGCAAGCGGAGCGAGGAGCCCGGGGAGCGGCTGCGCGGGGCGCTGCGTTCCGTGCGCAAGGCCGCCGTGGGGACGGCCGGGGCGTCGGCCGCGTCCCGGTCCCGGTCCGAGGAGGGCACGTCCTCGTCCGGACCGGAGGGCGCGAAGGCCGGGGCCGGGGACGGGGGCGCGGGTGCCTCCGTGTCGACGCCCGGTTCGGCGTCGGCCTTGGGGGCGGTTGCCAGTGCTGGGGCCGGTGCGCAGGGGGCGAAGGCGACGTCCGAGGGCCGGAGTTCGGGGTGGCCCGTCATGCCGCGGCCGGACCTGCCGCCGCGGCCCGCGCCCAGGGCGCCGCTGACCGACGTGGTGCCGCGGCGCACCATGGTGATCATCGCGGCGGTCGTGGTGCTCGCCGTGATCGGCACGGTGCTCGCCATCGCGCTCAGCGGAGACGACAAGGGTTCGAAGGGGTCCGCCGGAGGGAACGGCGGCAAGGCCGTCGCCACCGCGCCCAGCAGCGCCGACACCAAGGGCGACGAGAGCGACGGCACGCGCACCGACAGCGCGGCGACGAAGCCCACGCCGTCGGCGCCCGCCTCGAACGGCACGCCCGGCGACCGGGCGAGCGAGTCCTCCGCCGGCGGCAAGGGAACCGCTGCGGTGTCGACATATCAGGGCAGCCAGGGGTACTCGATCGGTCTGCCCAAGGGGTGGAAGTACGGGTCCACGGGCGCCGCGGGCGACCGGTTCACCGGGCCCGACGGGCAGAAGCTGCTCATCGCCTGGACATCCACGCCCAAGGGCGACCCGGTGGCGGACTGGAAGAGCCAGGAGCGCTACATGCAGCGCGCGCAGTACAAGAAGATCCGAATAGAGCAGGTGGACTACCGCGACTGGAACACGGCCGACTGGGAGTTCACCTACGTGGAGAACGGCACCAAGTACCGGACCATCGACCGGGGTTTCGTCGTCGACGACCGGCAGGGCTATGCGCTGATGTACACGGCGAAAGCGGCTGGCTGGGGTGATGAGCTGCGCAGGGAGACCTGGCGGACGCTGACCAAGACCTTCGAACCCAAGTCCTGAGCATGAGCGGCCCCGGGTTTGGGGAGTGAGATCTGGCATCCCCGCATTGCGGGTTGCCTGCGGCACGTATCGTAAATGTTTGCGGACCGTGCGCAGCCGGAACGGACCGTGGGGCGAACGGATGTGACCGAACAGGCTGCCGGGGGAGGCGTCGTGGACGACTATGCGGGACGGGTGCTCGCCGACCGCTACCGCCTGCCGCTGCCGCCGTCCGACGAGTACGAACTCACCGAGTCCCGGGCCTTCGACACCTACAGCGGACAGGAAGTCCTGGTCAGGGCAGTGCCGTTGCCGGAGGTGGTCGAGGCGGAGGTCCTCGACGCGGAGGGGCTGCCCGACGGCTTCACGGCCCGTGACGGTGGCGCGCGCAGGCCCGGCGCCCGTGCGGGCATCCGGCGGCCCACGGACCCGGTGGTCCGGCGCGCGGTCGAGGCCGCGCAGGCCGCGGCGGCCATCCCCGACCATCCCCGGCTCGACCAGGTCTTCGACGTGTTCGCCGAGGGCGGCTCGCTGTGGATCGTCAGTGAGCTGGTGGCCGCGCGTCCGCTGGCGGCGCTGCTCGCCGAGAAGCCGCTGACGCCGTACCGGGCGGCCGAGGTGGCCTCCGACGTCCTCATGGCGCTGCGGGTGCTGCATGCGCACGGCTGGGTGCACCGGAACATCACCGCGCGGACGGTCCTCGTCTGCGACGACGGCCGGGTGATGCTGACCGGACTGGCGGTGGGCGCGGCGGAGGAGGCGCTGTGCGGGTACGACCCCGTTCCGGCGCCGGCCTTCGGCGAGCCCGGCCAGGAGACGGGTGGCGCCGGGACGGCCGGTGGCGTCGGCGGTCCGGGCGGCGGTGGCGCGGGTGATCCCGAGGCCGCGCGGCGGGCCGCGATAGAGGCTCGGGAGGCCCGGGGTCTGCCGGCGGTCGGAGCCGACGCGGGGAGCGGGGTCTCGCCCGTGCCGGCCCGCAGGAGCGAGGACGACAGAGCGGATCCGCGGGCCGCGCGAGCCGGGGCGATCGCGGCCTACCGGGCGGGTGCCCGTGCCGCGGCCCGGGTCCACGAGACGCAGCAGAACGGCCGGGCGGCGCTGCCCGGCGCCCGGCCCGCCCCGGACGGCGGACCCGGGCCCCACGTCAACGGCTCGGCGCAGTCGCCGTACGTCCCCGGGCAGAGCACAGGGCCCGGGGGGACAGCGCCGGGGCAGATTGCCGACCCCTACGGCGTGAGCGGTGCTCCCCGGACGACCGCCTGGCACGGCGCAACGCCCCGCGGCGGAACGGGCGGCGCGCCCTCGCCGGGACAGGAGCAGGCGGCGCTCCCCCCGGCCCCGGATCCCGCTGCCTCCAGCGAGCCCACCCGGTGGGACGACCTGGTCGCCCACACCCCCGCGCCCCGGCGCGGCCCGGCCACGGCGCTGGCCGCCGAGCGGGCGCGGCAGGCGCGGATGGCCGTGGTGGGCCCCGTGACGGAGCGCTGGGCGCCGGAGCAGGCCGGACCCGTGCACGAGAACTGGCAGTTGGCCGCGCCGATCGGCCCCGCCACCGACCTGTGGGCGCTCGGCGCGCTGCTCTTCCGGGCCGTACAGGGGCATGCGCCTTACCCGGAGGAGTCGACGGCCGAGCTGGTGCAGATGGTGTGCGCGGAACCGCCGGCGTACGCCGAGGAGTGCGGGCCGCTCCGGCCGGTCGTGGAGTCGCTGCTGCGTCAGGACCCGACCGAGCGCCTCGACTTCGAGGAGCTGCGCGGCTGGCTGCGCTCGCTGGTGCGCTCGGCGCCCGAGCCGGAGGCCGGTGTGCATGTCGTCGCGGCGCCGCCCGTCGACGCGAGCCGGCTGCCCGTCGTACGGCGCCGGGGCGAGCTCGTGCGCAGGCGGCGGGCCGGACTGCCCGCGCACCACGGGCGGCACAAGCGGGCCAAGAAGGAGTCCCGGTCGCCGCACCGCCTCGGCCGTACCCTGCTCCTGCTCGTCCTGCTCGTGATGGCCGCGGCGATCGCCTACGCCATGCTCTTCATGCCCAAGTCGCAGACCGACGGCGCGCAGGGCACGGACCGCACCGGAGCCGCCGGTGAGGCCAGCCAGGTACCTGAGCCGGAGGCCAGCGGCGAGCCCCGGCCCGACCGGGCGTCGCCCGAGCCGGAGAAGAGCCCGTCGACATCGGCCGGTTCCACGCAGACGCAGACCACCGGCCCCGAGGTCGCCGACGGCTTCACCCTGCGCAAGGACTCGGCGGGCTTCCAGGTCGCCGTCGCCAAGGGCTGGGACCGCACGCCGCGGGGCGGCAGCGGCCAGGTCGTCTACGCGAAGGGCGACTTCGAGCTCATCGTCGTACCGGGCCGGGACAGCGCGTCGCAGTACGGCAGCGATCCGATGGTCTACCAGCGGGAGAAGGAGCGCGAGTTGCAGCCGTACCGCGACTCCAGCTGGGCCACCTCCACCGGGCTGAAGACGATCGAGGTGGGCGGGCGGACCATGGCCGAGGGACAGTTCACCTGGAGCGGCGACGACGGGGGCGAGCTGTATGTGCGCAACCTGGCGATGCTGGTCGACGGGCGGTACCACGTGGTCCAGGTGCGCGGACCGGAGTCGGAGCGGGACGAGGTGACGCGGCTGTACGAGCAGGCGGCGGCGACGTACAAGGCGACGAAATGATCCTCTGACGCGACGGCCGTGCACCCGCGTTCACCTCACCGTTCCCTCCTGTCCCAGACGGCGACAACCGTCACAGTGCGGTCACCGTGGTACCCCGCTTGTTCCCTGGGGAGGGGCGGGTCCTTACGCTGACCCTGTCAAGACCATTGCGGGGCAACGTGAATCAGATGCAGGGCCTGCTCGTCGCGGGCCGCTACCGGCTTGCCGACTCCATCGGCAGTGGCGGTATGGGTCGGGTATGGCGGGCACATGACGAGGTGCTGCACCGGTCCGTCGCCATCAAGGAGCTGACGGCCGCCCTCTACGTCTCCGAGAGCGAGCAGGCCATCCTGCTGGCGCGCACCCGGGCCGAGGCCAGGGCCGCCGCGCGGATCAACCACTCCGCGGTCGTCACGGTGCACGACGTGCTGGAGCACGACGGCCGCCCGTGGATCGTGATGGAGCTGGTCGAGGGCCGCTCCCTGGCCGACGCGGTCAAGGAGGAGGGGCGCGTCGAGCCGCGCGAGGCGGCGCGCATCGGCATGTGGGTGCTGCGTGCCCTGCGCGCCGCTCACACCGCCGGGGTCCTGCACCGCGACGTCAAGCCGGGTAACGTCCTCCTCGCCCGGGACGGACGTGTCCTGCTCACCGACTTCGGCATCGCCCAGATCGAGGGTGACACCACCATCACCCGGACCGGAGAGGTCGTCGGCTCGGTCGACTACCTGGCGCCCGAGCGCGTGCGCGGCCACGACCCGGGGCCGTCCTCCGACCTGTGGGCGCTCGGCGCGACGCTCTACACGGCGGTCGAGGGCCGCTCGCCGTTCCGCCGCACCACCCCGCTGACCACCATGCAGGCCGTGGTCGAGGAGGAGGCCGCCGAGCTTCGGCACGCGGATGCGCTCACGCCGGTCATCACCGCCCTGCTGCGCAAGGATCCGGCCACCCGGCCCGACGCGTCCGAGGCCGAGCAGATGCTCGCCGAGGCGGCGGAGGGGCGGCGGCCGAGCGGGGCGCAGGCGTATGTGCCGACGCAGTTCGGAGGAGCGTCGCCGTACCGGGACGCGCACAGCGGCACGGGCACGTCCGGCACGAACCCTTCAGGCACGCACCCGTCCGGCACGGGCCCGTCCGGCACGGGCCCGTCCGGCACGGGCCCGTCCGGCACGGGCCCGTCCGGCACGGGCCCGTCCGGCACGGGTGCATCCGCCGCCGGCTCGGGATCGCACACCGGGACGCCGCTCCCTCCGCTGGCCGGGACGCCCGCCGGCGGGGCGCCGGCGACCGGTCCCGCCACGGCCGGTACCGCGGCAGCCGGGGCCTTCGCCACCGGGCACGGGACGCCCGATCCCACCATGGTCGGCCCGATGGCGGCGGGTCCGCGGCCGGCCGGTCCGGGCCGGCGCCGCCGGCTTCGCACCCTCGCCCTCGTCGTCGCTCTCGCGGCCATCATCGGCGGAGGCACCGCGGTGGCGCTCCAGCAGTGGAACGAGAGCCGGCAGGCGTCGGGTTCCGCATCCGGTACCACTCGCACGGAGCGGCCCGGGGGCTCGGTGCCCGACGGCTGGACGCGCCGCGACGACCCCGTGGGTTTCAGCCTCTACCTGCCCAAGGGCTGGAAGCGTCAGACCTTCGGCCCGCAGGGCGAGCTGAAGCAGATCGACTACACGCCCGACGGCGGCCGGCACTTCGTCCGGATCGCCGTCGACACCTCCCCGGACTTCGCCGACCCGTACGCCCACCAGCTCGACCTGGAACAGCAGTTGCAGCGGCTGGTCCACTACAAGCGCGTGAAGCTGGAACGCAACGTCTACCGCGACCGGGACGGCGCGCTGTGGGAGTACACCTGGACCGCGCAGGCGAAGGACACCAAGTTCCCCGGTCCGCGCCGGGCCATCGAGGAGACGTACGTCGCCCGCGACGGCACCGAGTACGCGCTCTACATGTCGGCACCCGCGCAGGACTGGGCGAAGGCGCGCACGCAGTTCACGGCGCTGTTGCAGGGCTGGCACGAGAAGACCCCCTGACGCGGGAGGCCCCTGACGTGGGCTCCCGACGCGGGCCCCCGAAGCGGGAGGCCCTTGACCCGGGGCCGTGTGTTTCGGCCACCCGCCGGCCGCTGCCCCGGAGCCCGTCCCTCCGTTGGGGCATGATTGCCGCATGGGGACCGAGGGGCACAACATGCGTGTCATCGCGGGCCGTTACCGGCTCGAGGCGAGGCTCGGGCGCGGTGGCATGGGCGTGGTCTGGCGGGCGACCGACCAGCTGCTCGGCCGGGGCGTGGCCGTCAAGGAACTCCCCTTCGACGAGACGCTCTCCGCGGCGGAGGCGCGCCGGCAGCGGGACCGTACGCTGCGCGAGGCGCGGGCCGTCGCCCAGCTCAACCATCCGCACATCATCGTCGTCCATGACGTCGTCGAGGATGACGAACGCCCGTACATCGTCATGGAGTTGATCCAGGGCGGCTCGCTCGCCGACCGGCTCGCCACCGAAGGCCCGGTCGACGCCGCCGAGGCCGCACGGATCGGCATCGCCCTCCTCGGCGCGCTGCGCGCCGCGCACGCGGCCGGGGTGCTGCACCGCGACCTCAAGCCCGACAACGTGCTGCTGGAGGCCGGTACCGACCGGGTCGTCCTCACCGACTTCGGCATCGCCCAGGTCGCGGGCGCCCCCACGCTCACCGAGAACGGATCCTTCGTCGGCTCGCCCGAGTACACCGCGCCCGAGCGGATGTCGGGAGTCAGGACCGGGCCCGAGTCCGACCTGTGGTCGCTGGGCGCGCTGCTGTGCGCGGCCCTCAGCGGCGAGTCGCCGTTCCACCGCGACTCGCTGGGCGGCGTCCTGCACGCGGTCGTCGTCGGCGACATACGCCCTCCCGCGCAGGCCGGCCCGCTCCTGCCCGTCGTCCAGGGCCTGCTGGAGCGCGACCCGGACCGGCGGCTGGACGCGGACCGGGCGGAGCGGATGCTGCGGGCGTTCCGCGAGACGGGCAGTACGCCGCAGGCTCCGCCGCCCGGGTACGCGCCGACGGTGCGGGACGCCTCCTACGGACGGTCGCAGGACGGCACCGATCGGCAACCGCCGATGCCGCCGGTGCCGCCGATGGACCTGCACGGCCCGGACCAGCGGTACGAGCAGGTGCTCCGGCAGCCCACGCGCCGGGTGCTCGTGGCCGCGCTGCTGGTCGCCGCGATGGCCGGGGCCGGTGTGTCGGCGGCGGCGCTGCTCATGGACGAGGGCGGCGGCGACGGCGGCCGTACGCCGAAGAGCTCGGCGCCGAGGACGCCATCGGCCGGCCCGTCGTCCCACGGGACGCGCACTCCCAGCATTCCCGCGGCCACCGGCGCCACCACGACCGCAGCCACCTCGCCCTCGCCCTGACGTGGAGCGCAGTCGATGAGCCACGTACCGGACAAAGGGGAGATAGTGCCCGGATCACGTCACGGGTCTGTGACCGGGACGCGTCCGTGCTGGATGCGCAAGCGCTTGGCGCGATAGGGATGACCTCATGAGCAGCAACGGGGGAGCCCGATCCGGGGCCGACGAGCCAACGAGTTTCGCTCTGCAACCACCGAATCCGCCGGTGCCGGTGCCAGGGAACCCGTACGCGACGCCCACCCAGGTCGTGTCCACCGAGGCGGTGCCGCCCCAGCCGGCCGCAGCGGTCCGGGATCCCGGAGCCGGGCGGCTCATCGCCGGGCGTTACCGGCTGATCGCCAAGCTCGGGCACGGCGGCATGGGCACGGTGTGGCGCGCGAAGGACGAGACGGTGGACCGGGAGGTCGCCGTCAAGGAACCCCGCGTCCCGGAGCATCTTCCCGAACGCGAACGTGCCAACGCCTTCGAGCGGATGCGCCGCGAGGCACGTGCCGCGGCCCGGCTCGACCACCCGGCGGTGGTCGACGTCCACGACGTGGCGGTCGTGGAGGGGCAGCCCTGGATCGTGATGGAGCTCGTGCGGGGCCGTTCGCTGGGCGACGCGCTCCAGGAGGGCACCCTGTCCGCGCGCGAGGCGGCCCGGATCGGCCTGCAGGTGCTCGGCGCGCTGGAGGCCGCGCACGCGGCGGGCATCCTGCACCGTGACGTGAAACCGGACAACGTGCTGCTCGGCCGCTACGACCGGGTCGTCCTCACCGACTTCGGCATCGCACAGATCGAGGGCGAGACCAGCCTGACCGACACCGGCGGCTTCGTCGGCTCGCCCGAGTACATCGCGCCCGAGCGGGTGCTGGGCCAGCGCCCGGGACCGGCCAGCGACCTGTGGTCCCTCGGCGTGGTGCTGTACGCGGCGACGGAGGGCGTCTCGCCGTTCCGCCGCAGCAACACCCCGGCCACGCTCCAGTCCGTCCTCAACGCCGTGCCCGCGCCGCCCGCCTCCGCCCAGGGCCCGCTCGCCGAGGCCATCACCGGCCTGCTGCACAAGGACCCGGCCCGCCGCCCGGACGCCGCCCGGGTGCGTGCCCTGCTGGAGGCCGCCGCGAACCCGCCGGCCGTCCAGCCGACGCAGGTCGTCCCCATGACGGGCGGTCAGGGTCGAAGACTCCGGCTCGGCCGAAAGGCGTGGGCCGGACTCGGTGCGGCGGTCGTCGCGGCGGCGGTGACGGCGTACCTGGTGCTGGCGAACCCGTTCGCCGGGCCGCTGCCCGAGGGCTGGACGACACGCCAGGAGAAGGACCTCGCCGCGTCGCTGGCCGTCCCCGGCGACTACCAGCGGACCCTGCCCGACCGGCAGTCGGACCAGAAGCACTGGGTCAGGTACACCGACTGGAGCGGCAGCATCTGGATCGGCCTGACGCTCGACAAGAAGTGGGAGGACACGGGCCGTACCATCGCCGGCTCCGCGGCCGCCGAGATGTACGACGACGACACCGGGTTCAAGGACACCGGCAACTACGGCCTGGACATGCCCGACAACCCGAAGACGGCTCCCAAGGACAGCACGTACAGGGGAAAGAAAGCCGCTGAGAACACCGTCACGTACGACACCGACGACACCGAGGACCCCCGTCCCCGCGAGCTCAGGATCTTCTACTACCGGACCTCCGGCGGCGACATGTACAAGCTCACCGTCAGCTACCCGGGTAAGGGCGACTTCACGCAGCGCGGGCGAGAGGTGGCCGACACGGCGATCGCGAACCTGGACATCGACGGGACCTGAACCGGCGTCCCGCCACTGCCTCGCGTCGACAAGGAGCCGCCCCGCGGGGTACTGATGGGGCATGAGCAACGACGGGGGCGGGACGGGCGCCCAAGGCCGGTCGGTCGGCGGGCGGTACCGGCTGATCGAGCGCATCGGCTCCGGCGGGACGGGCACCGTCTGGCGGGCCTACGACGAACTCGTGCAGCGGGAAGTCGCCGTCAAGCAGCCCCGGTTGCCGGGCGACCCGGGCGACCCGGAGGACGACGGCCACCGGCGTGCGGCCCACCGGCTCTACCGCGAGGCGCGCGCCGCCGCCCGCGTCGACCATCCCGCCGCCGTCACCATCCACGACGTGGTCGTCGAGCCGGAGCCGCAGCCGGACGCACGTGCCGGGCGGGCCGATCGTCCCGGCCGGCTCGGACGCGACGGGCTGGACGCGGTCGACGCGGTGCTCGACGGACTCCCCTGGATCGTCATGGAGTTGGTGCCGGGCGAGTCCCTGCACGAGGTGCTCCGGCGCGGCCCGGTCGAGGCCCGCGAAGCCGCCCGGATCGGCCTCGCCGTCCTCGGTGCCCTGAGGGCCGCGCACTCCGTCGGCATCGTCCACCGGGACGTGAAACCGGCCAATGTGCTGCTCGGCCCCCACCAGCGGGTCGTCGTCACGGACTTCGGCACCGCCCACGTGCAGGGCGAGGAAGCGCTCACGGCCGGCGCGGAGTTCGGCGGCTCGCTGGAGTTCGTCGCACCCGAGCGGATGTCCGGCCGCATCGCCGGGCCCGCCTCCGATCTGTGGTCCCTGGGCGTCCTGCTGTACGCGGCCGTCGAGGGGACGTCCCCGTTCCGCCGGGACACACCGGAGGCCACGCTCGCCGCGATCCTCGCCCCCGAGCCGCCCGAACCGAAGCAGGCCGGACCGCTCGGGCCGCTGATCGCGCGGCTGCTGGTGCGGGACCCCGAACAGCGGCCGGACGCCGAGGAGGTCGCGCAGGCGCTGGAGGCGGTGGCCGGGCGGTGGCCGGCGGCGGAGGAGATACGGGATTCCGTGACGAAGGACCCCGACCCACCCCGGCTCACAGACGGCAAGGCCGCACCACCGGAGGAACCCCATCCCGGCCCCGCGACGCGGAACCGCCCCGCACCCCCGAAGCGCCCGAGCCTCCTCCGCCCCGGCCCCCTCGCCCTGATGAGCGCACTGCTCGCCGGCGGCATGGGCGCCGCCACCCGCCTAGGCGACACCAGCGGCACGGAGACCGCCGAAGCGACGGAGACCTGGACCCCGCACCGCGATCCGGACCTGGCGGCCGTACTCCATCTCCCGAGCCACTACCGCGAACTCGACCGGACCGGCAGCGTCACCGACCAGCCTCGCACCGTGCTCTACGGCGACGAACAGGGCGGCACCGTCCAGGTCCGCCTCCTCCTCTGGGACCGGGCCCCGGGCTCCCCGATGGACCAGGTCCGGAACGCACCCGTCGTGCGGGGGGACACGCAGTACTACCGCACCAGCGTCCAGGGTTGCGAGGCCGCCCTCGCCGACACCACCTACCACCTGGACGAGGACCCCAGACGGGTCATGCGGGTGCTGATCCGCACCGATGACGACCGCATGTACGAACTGCGCGTCGACATGCCCAAGGGCACGCCCGAGGAGAAGGAGGGCACCTCCGTGTTCGAGGGCGCCCGGGACCGGCTCGGGATCGAGAAGCCTGAGTCGCCGGGATCGTAAAAGGCTGAATCACACCAACTGGTCACCGCACAACGGCCTGATCAGCGCGTTCGTTGCCAGCAGCCACTGGCGCCTTGTGTGCAGTCGGTGAAGCCGTATTACCGACGGGTACCCAAAGGCTCCGCCGGGGCATACTCTGCGGCTCATGACGGACGCGCACGCCCCGGAGAAGACCGGCACGGCACTGGCCGGCACCAACCCCCTCGCCCCCGCCCCGGAGGGCGCCCGCACCGCCGCCGACGTGGTCACCCCCGAGCTGGTCGCCCAGCTCACCAAGGGAGTGGCAGGCTCCGGCCGGACCGCCAACCACACGCCGTTCACCGGCGAGAAGCTGGCCGACCTGCCCGAGTCGACGCCCGAGGACGTCGCGAAGGCCTTCGAACTGGCGCGCGCCGCCCAGGCCGTGTGGGCGCAGACCCCGGTACGGCAGCGCGCCGCCGTCCTGCTGCGCTTCCACGACCTGGTGCTCGAGCGCCAGGCCGAGGTGCTCGACCTGATCCAGCTGGAGACCGGCAAGGCCCGGCTGCACGCCCACGAGGAGGTCCAGGCCGTCGCGGTCGCCGCCCGGCACTACGGCCGCAAGGCCCCCGCCTATCTCCGCCCGAAGCGGCACGCCGGTGCCATGCCGACCCTCACCAAGGTCGTCGAACGGCGCCACCCGCGCGGTGTCGTCGGCCAGATCGCGCCCTGGAACTACCCTCTGGAACTGTCCGTCGGTGACGCGCTCCCCGCCTTCGTCGCGGGCAACGCGGTCGTCATGAAGCCCGACACGGAGACCTGCCTGACCGCCCTGTGGGCCCGTGACCTGCTCATAGAGGCCGGACTGCCCGCCGACGTCTTCCAGGTCGTCCTCGGCGACGGCCCGGTCGTCGGCCCCGAGGTCGTCCGGCACGCCGACTACGTCTCCTTCACCGGCTCCACCCGCACCGGCCGCGAGGTCGCCCAGGGCGCCGCCGCCCGGCTGGTCGGCGTCTCCCTCGAACTCGGCGGCAAGAACGCCATGCTGGTGCTGGAGGACGCCGACATCGAGAAGGCCGCGGCCGGAGCCGTCCGCGCCTGCTTCTCCTCCGCCGGCCAGCTGTGCATCTCCATCGAGCGGCTCTACGTCCACGAGTCGATCGCGGACGCCTTCCTGGAGCGCTTCGCCGCCCGCACGAAGGCCATCCGCCTCGGCACGTCGCTGGCGTACGGCGCCGACATGGGCTCCCTGGTCGGCGAACGCCAGCTGGAAACCGTCACACGGCACGTGGAGGAGGCGGTCGCCAAGGGCGCGAAGGTCGTCGCGGGCGGCGTGGCCCGACCGGACATCGGCCCGTACTTCTTCGAGCCCACGATCCTCGACGGGGTCGCCACGGACATGTCCGTCTGCACGGAGGAGACGTTCGGCCCCGTCGTCTCGGTCTACCGCTTCACAAGCGAGGACGAGGCGATCGAACGCGCCAACGCCACCGCGTACGGCCTGAACTCCTCGGTGTGGACGAGGAACGGCCGGCGCGGCCAGGAGGTCGCCGCCCGGCTGCGCACCGGCACCGTCAACATCAACGAGGGGTACGTCCCCGCGTACGGCAGTGTCCAGTCGCCCATGGGCGGCATGAAGGACTCCGGCCTCGGCCGCCGCCACGGCGCCGAGGGCATCCTCAAGTACACCGAGGCCCAGACGGTCGCCCACCAGCGAGTCCTGCCGATGGCCCCCTCGCTGGGCATGGACGACGAGCAGTACGCCCAGTTCATGAGCAGGAGCCTGCGCCTGATGAAGGCGTTCCGGTTCCGGTGATGCAGCGAGGAGAGCACGTGCCTCAGGACGCTTACGACTACGACGTCATCGTGGTCGGCTCCGGCTTCGGCGGCTCGGTGACCGCCCTGCGCCTCACGGAGAAGGGCTACAAGGTCGGCGTCCTGGAGGCCGGCCGCCGCTTCACCCGCGAGTCCCTCCCGAAGAACTCCTGGGACCTGAAGAACTACCTCTGGGCGCCGAAACTCGGCATGTACGGCATCCAGCGCATCCACCTGCTGGGCAATGTCATGGTCCTGGCGGGAGCGGGCGTCGGCGGCGGCTCCCTCAACTACGCCAACACCCTCTACGTCCCGCCCAAGCCGTTCTTCGAGGACCCGCAGTGGCGGGACATCACGGACTGGCAAGAGGAGCTGAAGCCGTACTACGACCAGGCCCGCCGCATGCTCGGCGTACGGCTCAACCCGACCATGACCCCGTCGGACGTGCACCTGAAGGCGGCCGCGGAGCGCATGGGCTGCGGCGACTCCTTCCACCTCGCACCCGTCGGCGTCTTCTTCGGCGACGGCCAGGACGCGGACGGCACGGTGAGGGCGAAGCCGGGCCAGGAGGTGCCCGACCCGTACTTCGGCGGGGCGGGCCCGGCCCGCAGGGCCTGCGCGGAGTGCGGCGAGTGCATGACCGGCTGCCGCCACGGCGCCAAGAACACCCTCAACGAGAACTACCTGTACCTCGCCGAGAAGGCGGGCGCTGTCGTGCACCCCCTGACGACGGTCGTCTCGGTCACCGACGACTCGCGCGGCGGGTACGCGGTCGCCACCCTGCCCACCGACGACCGCCGCAAGGCCAAGGGCCGGACGTTCAGGGCCCGTCAGGTCGTCCTCGCCGCCGGCACGTACGGCACCCAGACGCTGCTGCACCGTATGAAGGCCGGCGGCCAGCTGCCGTACATCTCGGACAAGCTGGGCGGGCTGACCCGCACCAACTCCGAGGCCCTGGTCGGCGCCCAGACCGACGACCGGCGCTACCGCAAGGCGCACGGCGCGCCGAAGGCCGACTTCACGCGGGGCGTGGCCATCACGTCCTCGATCCACCCGGACGAGAACACCCACATCGAGCCGGTCCGCTACGGCAAGGGCTCCAACTCGATGGGCAGCCTGTCGATCCTCCAGGTCCCGTACGCCGGGAACGACTCGGGCACCTCACGGGTCCTGGGCTTCCTCGCCCACGCGGTGAAACACCCCTTGCTGGTGCTGCGCTCGCTGTCGAACCGCCGCTGGTCGGAGCGGACCATCATCGGCCTGGTGATGCAGTCGCTGGACAACTCGCTGACGACGTACCTGAAACCGTCGGGCGTCGGCCGCGGCCTGCTCACCGCCCGCCAGGGCCACGGCGCGCCCAACCCGAAGCAGATCAAGGCGGCCACGGAGAGCGCGTCGGCACTCGCCGCCGAGATCAACGGCTTCGCGGGTTCGAACGTCGGCGAACTGATGGGCACCCCGCTCACGGCCCACTTCCTGGGCGGCTGCCCGATCGGCGACTCCCGCGATACCGGCGTGATCGACCCGTACCACCGCCTCTACGGCCACCCGGGCATCTCGGTGGTCGACGGCGCCGCCGTCTCCGCCAATCTGGGCGTCAACCCGTCTCTCACCATCACCGCCCAGGCCGAGCGGGCCATGTCGTTCTGGCCCAACAAGGGCGAGCCCGATCCGCGACCCCGGCAGGGCGCGGCCTACGAGCGTCTCCAGCCGGTCGAGCCGAAGTCCCCGGCGGTCCCGGCGGAGGCCTTCGGCGCGCTGCGGCTGCCCTTCCTCGGCCTGCCGGCCGTACCGCCCAAGAACTGACCGGCAGCGGACAGCGGAAGAGGGACCTGCGCCCCCCTCCGAGCGCAGGTCCCTCTCCCGCTGGTGCAACGGCCTGCCGGCCGCTGTGGCTTATGCCTGGACGCCGGCCTTGCGGCGACGCACGACGAAGACCGCGCCGGCACCGGCGACGACCGCGGCACCGCCGACGAGGCCGATCACCGGCAGGGCGGAGCTGGAGCCGGTCTCGGCGAGGCTGCCGGTGACCTCCGGCGTGTTGCCGCTCGGCTTCTCGTCGGTGACGGGCGCCTTGCCGCCCTCGGTCGGCTTGGTGCCACCGGTGTCCGTACCGGCCGCGACGATCTGGAACTTGTACGAGACGTCACCGAAGCCGACGCACTCGTCGTCGTTGTCGCCGTAGATCGTCGCGCCGAGCGAGAAGCCGGCGCCGACCGGGGCGGACGGCTTGACGTTGAGGCGCAGCGGGATGTTGACCTGGTACTCGGGCTTCAGCTCGTCGGTGTAGCCGACGTAACCGACCGCGTAGCCGCCCTCGTTGAGGTCGACCCAGATCTTGTCCTGGGGGTCCCAGGCCTGGAGCTGGACCTGCTTGCTGGAGAACAGCTCCTCGCCGTTCTTGTCGGGGGAGGCCCCGGCGAAGAAGTCGAGGTCGTTGAGCGTGGAGTCGGAGTTGTTGGCCACGTTCAGCGAGAACTTGTGCCAGCCGCTGCCCGCCGCGATCTTGCCGGGCAGGCCGGTGATGCTTACGTCGACCTTGGTGTCCTCGCACACCGAGGGCTCGGGGTCGGGGGACTCCGACTCCCCGGGCGCGGAGGTGGACGGCGCCGGGGTGGCGGAGTCGCTCGCGGGCGGGCTCGAAGCGGGCGGCGTCTGGGTGGCGGACTCGCTCGCGGGCGGGCTCGAAGCGGGCGGTGTCTGGGTGGCGGACTCGCTCGCGGGCGGGCTCGAAGCGGGCGGTGTCTGGGTGGCGGACTCGCTCGCGGGCGCGCTCGGCGCGGGCGACGTTTCGTCGGTCGCGTACGCGGCCGGTGCCGCGAGCAGTGCGACCGGGGCTATGACCGCCGTAGCGGCCGCTGCTGCCATGGCGCGGCGAAGCTTCATGAAGACCTCGGAGAGTCCGGGCGTACCGCAGGATGCGGTACGAACGTTGGGGGAGGCCTCCGCGTGTGGGGCGCGGGAGTGCCCTTGGTTCGGCAGGTTTGATCCGTGGCACCTGTGAATGGTTGTGCTGGCATTCACAGAATTTTTATGTGGGCTGAGTCACACTCAAGACCTTCTTGTGAAGGCGCCGCCCACCCGCTTAGATCTTGACTTCGTGTCTGAAAAGCCGTCCGACGACGAGCCGTCGGCCTCGGAACTTCCCGACGATGTCTGGGAGCAGTTCATCCGCGACGCCGAGCGGAACAGCCATGCCTCAGCCCCGAAGGAGCCGTCCGCACGGGCGCGCATGGTGACCGAGCGCCTGCGACAGCAGGAGGCCCGGGGTGAGTCGCCTCCCGGGTGGCGAACGGGCCCTGCCTGGCAGGAGATGAACGGCCGGGCGGCGCGGCGCCGCAAGCTGTGGGCCGTCCTCGGCGTGCCCGTCGCCGTCGCCGTGGCGCTGGTGGCGCTGAAACCGTCGCTGCTGCCCGGCGACCCCTTCGGCACGGACGAGTCGTCGGCCGCGGCCTCACCGCTGCCCGACGAGACCGCGGCCCCCAGTGCCGCGCCCGGGGCGTCGGACCCCGAAATCCCCACCCTGGACAAGCCGTTCGCCGGCTCCCCGGCGCTGCGCTGGGCCGACGGTGAGGCCGGCATCGTGCTGCCCGAGGCCAAAGCCGTCGGACCGGTCCCGAAGGACCGTGTGGAGCAGGCGCTGAAGCTGACGAAGAAGCTGCTGGTGGGCGCCAACCTCGACCCGAAGGCGGTGCGCGGCGCCCGCCCCGAGGCCGCGCTCTCCGTGCTCGACCCCAAGCAGCCCGACGTCCTCGACTACCTCGGCACCGCCCTGCGCTCCCCGAGCAGGAAGCACGATCCGGTGACGCTGTTCAGCCGCTTCGACCCCGACGAGGTGCGTCCGGTCGGCGACGTGATCAAGACCCGCGGCCGCATGACGTTCGAGAAGGGGTCGCACGGAGGCGTCGCCGTGCGCGCCGACTACACCTTCGTCTACCCCGTCGTACGGGCCGACGGCCCCACCGAGGTCACCCGCACCATCGTGCGCCGGGTGCTCGACGTCGAACTCGCCGACCCCGTCCGGTACCAGGTCACCGAGGGCCGGCTGCTGCTCCTGGAGTACGACCAGGAGATCGGCAACTCCTCCTGCGACGTCTACGACGGCTATCTGCACCCTGAGTTCCCGTCGAGCCGGCCCACGGGCGCGGCACCGAGCGGGCCGACGACGGATCCGTACGACCGGAGCAAGGACATCGACCGCGACCCGGACGAGTGCGGGACGGTCTCGCGCACCTGACGGCCTTCGGGGCGGCGACGCGCCTCGGGGCGACAACGCGCCTTGGGACGACGACGCGCCTCGGGGCGACTGCCGGCGCAGAGCGAAGGGCCCCGCGGGGTGGAGCCGCGGGGCCCTTCTTCTCGTCAGCACCGACGTCAGGGCAGCGCCGGTGCCTCGAAGCGGCGCCGGGGGGTGCACCGCTGGTCTCTACCTCTGGCAATGGGGCAATGCGGGTGCCCGCGGGGGGACTTGGGCTGTCTACGCATCGTGCTGGATGAACGCGGCGCCCGCAACCTTTCGATCCAGCCTTGTGCACTTCTGCAAGGTCCGCCGGTCGGCCCCGGGCGTCCCCGGAGCCGACCGTTCTCTTGGGTGACCGGGCTGCTGTCCCCTGCCGTCCGGTCACTTCCCTGGAGCGAGGTCCCACGACGCACGTCCGTACGTCTCATCGCTCCAGCGAGCCACGCGTGGTTTCTCTCGGGCCCGCGCCTGGCTGGCACGGGCACCGGGACCAACGAAGCGGCCCGCGGGACGGTCACGCGCCGTACGGGTGAGAAGGGGGCGCACGTCTGTCCTGGGAACGTCTGTCCTGGGAACGTCTTTCCCGGGAACGTCTCTCCTTGGGAACGTCTCTCCTTGGGAACGGGGATTCAGATCCGGCCGCGGCACAGCTCCAGCAGGGTCATCGCGAGGGCCGTGCCCGGCTTGCCCAGCGCCTCCCGGTAGCGGCCGAGGACCTCCATCTCGCGGGAGAGGTTCACGCGCCGGCCGCCGGAGGAGATCCGGGCCTCCTGGATGACGGCGGAGACCGCCGCCCGTTCCTGGATCAGGCCGATGATCCGGTCGTCCAGCGCGTCGATGCGCTCACGCGCGCCGCTGATCACGCCGGCGGCCTCGGGGGTACGGGCACCGGTCACGTCGGTGGCGTTCATGGGGGCTCCTTGTCGTCGAGGGGTGCCCCGGAGCGGCAAGGCCCGGACGACGGCAGACGCCCCGGACCTTGTCGGCCCGGGGCGCCTGGGAAGTCGCTTGTCAGTTGCTCAAGCAGCACGACCATGGCAGCCGGCGGGCCGGGTGCCATAGGTAAAGACGAACGTCTGGTGCTGGAGCATGGGGCAAGTATGCCCCGCTCCCCGGGGGCGTCCAACCCGGTTCGCATCCTGAGACGGCCCCGGCGCCCGGCGCCCGGACGACGCCCTGCGGCACCCCGGTAGAATCGGGTGGCACAAGACCCCCGCCCCACCGCCGGAAGGCACCCTGTGTCATCAGCGACTCCCGCTGCCAGCGCCGCCGACACCGTCCTGGTCGTCGACTTCGGCGCGCAGTACGCCCAGCTCATCGCCCGTCGTGTCCGCGAGGCGCGGGTCTACAGCGAGATCGTGCCGAGCACCATGCCGGTCGCCGAGATGCTCGCCAAGAACCCCGCGGCGATCATCCTCTCCGGCGGCCCCTCGTCGGTGTACGAGGAGGGCGCGCCCCGCCTCGACCGCGCGCTCTTCGAGGCCGGCGTCCCCGTCTTCGGCATGTGCTACGGCTTCCAGCTCATGGCGCAGAGCCTCGGCGGCACCGTCGACAACACCGGAGCCCGCGAGTACGGCCGCACCGACCTGCACGTCTCCAAGTCGTCCTCCACCCTCTTCGAGGGCACCCCCGCCGAGCAGGCCGTCTGGATGTCGCACGGCGACGCCTGCTCCGCCGCCCCCGAGGGCTTCTCCGTGACGGCCTCCACGGACGTCGTGCCGGTCGCCGCCTTCGAGAACGACGAGAAGAAGCTGTACGGCGTCCAGTACCACCCCGAGGTGATGCACTCCACGCACGGGCAGCAGGTGCTGGAGCACTTCCTGTACCGGGGCGCGGGTCTGACCCCGTCCTGGACCATGGGCAGCGTCATCGAGGAGCAGGTCGCCGCCATCCGCGAGCAGGTCGGTGACAGGCGAGCCATCTGCGGACTGTCCGGCGGTGTGGACTCCGCGGTCGCCGCGGCCCTCGTCCAGAAGGCCATCGGCTCTCAGCTGACCTGCGTGTACGTCGACCACGGCCTGATGCGCAAGGGCGAGACCGAGCAGGTCGAGAAGGACTTCGTGGCCGCGACCGGCGTGCAGCTGAAGGTCGTGGACGCGGAGGAGCGGTTCCTGTCCGCTCTGAAGGGGGTCTCCGACCCAGAGGAGAAGCGGAAGATCATCGGCCGCGAGTTCATCCGCGTCTTCGAGCAGGCCCAGGCCGAGATCATCGCCGACCAGGGCCCGGCCGTGGAGTTCCTCGTCCAGGGCACCCTCTACCCCGACGTGGTCGAGTCCGGCGGCGGCACCGGCACCGCCAACATCAAGTCCCACCACAACGTCGGCGGCCTCCCCGAGGACCTCGAGTTCAAGCTCATCGAGCCGCTGCGCAAGCTCTTCAAGGACGAGGTCCGCATGGTCGGCCAGGAGCTCGGCCTGCCGGACGAGATCGTCCAGCGCCAGCCCTTCCCCGGCCCCGGCCTCGGCATCCGGATCGTCGGCGAGGTCACCAAGGAGCGCCTGGACCTGCTGCGCGAGGCCGACGCCATCGCCCGCGAGGAGCTCACTGCGGCCGGCCTCGACCGGGACATCTGGCAGTGCCCGGTGGTCCTCCTCGCGGACGTCCGCAGCGTCGGCGTCCAGGGCGACGGCCGCACGTACGGCCACCCGATCGTCCTGCGGCCCGTCTCGTCCGAGGACGCGATGACCGCCGACTGGTCGCGCCTGCCGTACGACGTCCTCGCGAAGATCTCGACCCGGATCACCAACGAGGTGCGAGACGTCAACCGCGTTGTTCTCGACGTCACCTCGAAGCCGCCGGGGACGATCGAGTGGGAGTAGTTCCCAGGCTCTATGTGCGCTTGATCGTGCGCAGGGGCTCGCCGGGCGTCCAGATCTGGACGACGAGGAACTTGTCGTCCTCGACGTAGGTCCGTACGACCTCCGTGAGCTCGGTACGGAAGAGGTGGAACGGCTCCGGCGGTTCCACCTCTTCGACGTACCGCGCCTTCGTCTCCACGTCGTCGACCTCGATCGCCCGCCCGCTGATCCGCACGTCGCCGCCGCCCATGCCCGTGCCCTCCCCGGGGTTCGCCTGGAGCGCGAAGCGCGGGTCGCGGCGCAGGTCGAGCGCCTTGAGCGAGTCCGGCATCATGCCGAGCCACAGCTCGCCGTTCAGGAACCGCACCTCCAGGCCGCTGGTGCGGGGCGAGCCGTCCTTCCGGAGGGTGGCGAGGACGTGGTGGGTGTAGGCGCCGAAGCGCTTCTCGACGGTGTCGGCCATGTCCGGTTCGGTGGTGGCGAAAGCCGCCCAGTTCGCTGTCATGGGGAGAGTGTCGCGCCGAAATCCGACATCTTCTGTCGGCTATTCGTGGAGTCGGGGAGACCGGGGGCGAAAGGGGTGCGCACGGGTGCGCACAGGTGCTCGCGGGTACTCACGAGGCGTTCGACGGTGCGCCGGTCTCATCTTCACCAAACGGTTCTCTCTTTCCGACCCGACCGGCGGTAGCTTCCGCCCCGTACGCAGAACCATCGCTGGAGGACCTATGCACGGGCCCACCCCGCCCCTGCCGCTGCCCACCGACCGGCTGCGGTTCGCGATGCCGCCCATGCACGAGTCGGTGGAGGACGAACGCCGGCACCGTAAGGAACGGCTCGCGGGCGCCCTGCGGATCTTCGGGCGGCTCGGCTACGAGGACGGTGTGTCCGGGCACATCACCGCCCGCGACCCCGAGTACACCGACTGCTTCTGGGTCAACCCGTTCGGGATGCCCTTCCGGCACGTCACCGTGAGCGACCTGGTGCTCGCCAACCAGGACGGCCAGGTCGTCGAGGGCGGCTACCACGTCAACCAGGCCGCCTTCACCGTGCACGCCCAGGTCCACGCGGCCCGTCCCGACGTGGTCGCCGTCGCCCACTGCCACTCGGTGCACGGCCGGGCGCTCGCCGCCCTCGGCGAGCTGCTGGAGCCGATCACCCAGGAGAGCTGCGCCTTCTACGAGGACCACGCCCTCTACGACGCCTACACCGGCGTCGCCGTCGACGCCGAGGAGGGGCGGCGCATCGCGGCCGCGCTCGGCTCCCGCAAGGCGCTCGTGCTGCGCAACCACGGGCTGCTGACCGTCGGCGACTCGGTGGACGCCGCCGCCTGGTGGTTCGTGTCGATGGAACGGTCCTGTCAGGTGCAGCTGACCGCGCAGGCCGCCGGGCGGCCGGTCCGCATCGACCACCGGATGGCGGTGGCGACGCGGGAGCAGTTGGGGGGCGACCTGGTGGCGTGGATCAACTACCAGCCGATGTGGCAGGAGGTCAGCCGGAGCGAGCCGGATCTGCTGGGCTGAGTTCTGTTGAGCCGAGTCGGGCTGAGTTGAGCTGAGCTGAGCTGAGTTGAGCGGTCCGCCCGTCAGAAGCCGCGGAGCACCACTGCCTTCGTCCTGGCGAACTCCTCGTCGGTGAGCACACCCTCCCGATACAGCTCGCCCAACTCGCGGAGGCGGCGCAGCAGTACGTCGTGGTGGTCGGCCGCGGGCGGAGCGGCGCCGGCCGGGCGGGAGCCGTGCGCGCCGTCCTCGTGGTCCCCGGCCGCGGCGCGGGTGGACGGGTGCGGCAGCCGGGCGGTCACCGCCGTCGCCACGAGCGCGGTCAGCAGGTCGCGGCGGACGCTGCCCCACAGGTCCAGGGCGTACGGATCCTTCTCCGGTGGGAGCTTCGAGAACACCGTCTCGCGGGTCACGAACCGCAGGAAGCCGTCCTCGTGACCGGAGTTCGGCAGCCACTCGACCCGCACCAGGTCGCCCAGGTCGATGACGCGCGGGCCGGTGGCGCGCTTGACCCGCTCGGAGGTGTCGGCCCAGTCGATCCGTACCCGGGTCCCGTCGAAGGAGACCGTCCCGTCGGACGAGCGCACCGACACCGGAACCGGCGGGCCCGGCAGCAGATAGGCCTTCGCCGGTTCCTTCGGGACCTGGTCGAGAAGCAGCGCGCGGCGGATCTCCTCGGCGACGTACTCGGCGACCCCCGTCCGGTCGACGTCCACCGCCAGCCGGTACGGATCGGCCGCGTCCGGCAGCCGCCCGCCGGTCGCCTGGAGCAGCGGGTCGGCGCCCTCCCGCAGCCGCAACCGGAGCCGTCCGCGTTTGCGTTCCGCTTCGAGGACGACACCCGAGACCGCCTCCAGCGGCACGGCGATCTCTCCGTACGTCTGCCGGAACAGCGGCACCGAGCGGTGCAGACCGGGCGTGATCCGGACCGTACCGCCGTCGAAGGCCCAGGTCCCATCACGCTGGATGATCTCGGCCATAAGGGAATTCTCGCAGCCGGCTCAACCGGCCGCGCCGAACTTCACCCGTGTTGACCAGACCGGGCGGACGCGGACCAGGTGGTGAAGGGATAATCCGCTGTCGTCGCACGGGAGTTGTGCAGCGGTGTTTCCGGGGTCCGGAAGACCGACGGTGGTTGGGTCGCGGGAAGGCGGGCGTCGGGCGTGACGGTGCGCGAGGCGGGACAGGGCGGTGCGCCCGGAGGTATGCGGGGCGGGGTGCACGGCGGTGTGCACGGCAGTGTGAACGGTGGTGTGCACGGAGGTGGGTGCGCCTGCGGGGACTGTCCGCACGGGGCGCGTGAGGGGCATCGGAGGGCCGTCGCCGCGTTTCTGCGCAGGCGCGACGAGTTCGCGGCCGGGCAGGGGCTGCCGGCCGCGGTGGCCCACTCCGCCTCGGCCTCCCGGCAGTGGGTCTCGGAGGAACTGGCGCAGTCCGCGGAACTCGTCGCCGAGCGCGGCCGAGCCGAGGGACGGGCCTGGCTGGCCGGCCTCTGGCGCCGCACGGCGGGGGTCGTGTGGGCGGCCGTCGTGCTGTTGCTGCTCGGGCAGGCCCTCACCGCGGTCGGCGCGGGCTGGACGGCGGCCCGGTCGGCCGGGCTGGCCGCCGCGCTGGTGGTCGCCGGGGCGCTGACGGCGGCGTCGTGGTTCCACCGGGCGAAGGGCGGTGTGCTGGCGCCCCTCATCGGTGAGGACAACCGGCTGTCCACCTCCCGTACGGTCGCCGGGGCGTGGGTGCTCTTCGTGGCCTACTCGGTGCTCGTGCTGGCCGCCCGGCTGGCGGGCGCCTCCCGGCACGCCGACCGGGACGCGCTGCTCTCCGGGCTGGAACTCGCCCGCGGGGCGGGGGTCGTGACCGTACTCGCCGTGGTGTGCGGGATCGCCGTGCTCGTACGGCGGGTGGTCGGGCTGCGGGTGCTGGCCCAACGGCTCCAGAAGGTGCCCGCCGACCGGCCGCGAGCCGCCGACCTGCTGACCGACGACGCGGGCCGGGGCACCTTCGCCGACATCCAGTACGTCGTGATCAGCGCCGTCGCCCTGGTCTTCGCGGCGGTACGGCTGGCCCGGCGGCCGGACCAGTTGCCGGATCTGCCGTGGGGGCTGGCCGTGGTCGTCCTGGTGTCGGCGGCGACGTACCTGGCCGGCAAGTACGCGGAGGGGGGCCGGCCGGTCATCCTCTCCGTCGTGCGGTCGCGGGAGGCGGGGGACCTGGACGGGCCGATCCGCACGGGCGACGACATCGAGATCCGGGGCGCCGGGTTCGTACCGCCGGGAGCGCAGGGCGCGGACCGGCTGGCCCGGATGGTCGTCCGCGTCGGTGCGGTGCACGTCCACGTCCCGTTGGTGCCGGTGCCCGGGGGTTTCGACAACCCGACGGACACACTGCTGACCGTGCCGGTACCGGCGGATGTCGAGCCGGGACGGGTGGAGGTACAGGTGGTCACGGCGGCGGGAGTGGAGACGAACCGGTACGCGGTCGACGTGACGGAATGACGGCTGCGCCTGCGGGCGCGTCGTGGTTGCCCTGGCTGCGGGTTTCAGGGACGCCAGTAACAAAAGCCGCCGCACAGGATTGAGCCGGGTCGGTTCGTCGTACGTATGGTCGTTGAGGGGGTCTCGGCACCGGCGGGCGAGAGGCGGCTAGCAGCGATGACTCACGGCATGAGAACGGACACGCACACCCCCCACTTCGGCAGCGGAGGAGACTGGCGGGACACCGCCGTCCGCTACGCCCTCCTTCCCCTACGGCTCTTCCTCGGCGTCACCTTCATCTACGCCGGCCTGGACAAACTCACCGACAGCGCCTTCATGAAGGACTCCGGTTCCGGCTCGATCGGCGACATGATGCGCGCCGTCCGCGACTCCTCCGCCATCCCCGCCCTGGTGGACCTCTCACTGAAGAGCCCCGTCGGCTTCGGCTATGCCATCGCCTGCGGCGAGCTCGCCGTCGGCATCGGCACCCTGCTCGGCCTGTTCGCCCGGCTGGCCGCACTCGGCGGTGTGCTGATCTCCCTCAGCCTGTGGCTGACCGTGAGCTGGGCGTCCGACCCGTACTACTACGGCAACGACCTCGCCTACCTCATGGCCTGGATCCCCCTCGTGCTCGCGGGCGCTCCCCTGTTCTCCCTGGACGCCGCATTGCGGTCGCGGCGACGGCGGAGGACAGGGGACTACCGGTAGCGCACGCCCGTGGGCGGTGCGGCGGTGTGGCCTGTCGTCAGGCGGCGGCTTGTCGTCAGGCCGCCATGTCCGGGCCGGGCTCGTCGGTGGTACGGCCCGACCCCCGGCGCCGGCGTATCCGGCCCGTCAGGAACGCCACGGCGCCGGCCAGGAACAGCCCGCCCGTGACGAGGGGTATCGCCACGAACCACGGCGTCTCCCAGGCGCCGCCCGCGTCTCCCGCGTAGAGGACGCCCACCAGGGTGAGGACCGTGCCGGCGACCAGCTTTCCGGGCTGGAGTTCATGACGCAGCACGGGCCACCTCCGCCTGTCCCATGCCGACCTGGAGATCCAGGTCGATGGTGCCCGATCTCTTGACGCCCTGGGCGGGGGAGAGGGTTATCTCCTTGTGCCGGCCCGGTTTCACGTCCACGTCCTTCGCGTCGTCGCCCGGCAACTGCAGGTCTCCGAGCCCCACGTCGACGCTCAGCCGCACGGTCACGTCCTCGGGCACCACCACCTTCACCCGGCCCACACCGACGTCGGCGCGGGTCGTGACCGTCCTGTTCCGTTCCACGTCCACCCTCGACAGGTCCAGGGTGCCGACGCCCGTGCCCAGGTCGTACTGCCGGTCTACATCCGCCACCGTCGTGGGCTGCCAGGTCGTGCGGGTCCACTGCGTGCCGATGTCCTTGGGCAGTGCCGCCGAGCCGGCGAGCAGGCCCGCCGTGATGATCGCCAGGAGGATCGAGCCCGCGCCGGTCCGCCCCAGGAAGGCGCTGACCGCTATGCCCAGGCCCAGAACGGCGAGCGCGCAGGACAGGCCGGTCTGCACACTCGTGCCGAGCGGGTGGTGGTCCCAGGTCAGGTTCGTGCCCAGGGCGCCCGCGAGCAGGGCCAGCAGGAAGACCCAGCCGCCGATCCAGCGGGGGCCGCGCGGCTCGGGCGGCCGGGTGCGCGGGACGGGTATGTCCTCGCGGTCGGGGGCCTCGGTGCCGCGGCTGATGTTGATGGCCGCGGCGACGTCCAGGTCGCGGGTGTCGCGCGGGCCCCAGAGGTAGCCCGTGCCGCCGATGTGGGTGCCGTCCTTGACGATGGGGTCGCGCCACCAGGACGGGTAGGTGATGAACACCGGCGGCGCCTGCGGTTCGGGCGGGGCGTCGGCGACGGCCTGGGCGGCCAGCGGGTCGGGGCCGGGGGCGCCGCGATGGCGCGACCAGTAGCCGGCGCCCGCGAGGAGGAGGGAGAGGACGACGGCGAAGGTCAGCACCCCGCCGTTGTTCAGCATGGTCAGGAACACGCCGCAGCCGACCAGCGCGAACAGCACCGCTGTCAGGGCCTGGCCGTCGACGCGGCCGGTCAGCAGCTTGCGCACCTCGTTCTCGTCCTCGTCGTCGTAGGGCACGAGGAGCCAGGCGAAGCCGTAGAAGAGGAGGCCGATGCCGCCGGTGGCGGAGAGCACCGCGAGGGTGATCCGGAAGATCACCGGGTCCATGTCGCACTGCCGCCCGAGCCCGGCGCAGACGCCGGCCAGGGCCTTGTTGCGGCGGTCGCGCCGGAACCTGTGCGGTGGCCCGGGCGGGGCTTCCCCCGCGGGGCCGGCCGCGTCGGGCGTGGCTCCCTTCTGTTCTCCCGCGCCCGCGGGCCCGGGCGCGCGGGAGCCGGCGCCCGCGGCGGGCGCGGCATCCTGCGGCCCGGTGCCCGGTGCGGGGCGCGGGCCGGAGCCGGGTCCCGGACCCGTCGCGGCGTGCTCGTGATCGGTCATGGGTCCATGGTGACGGGCGCGGCGGCGCCGCGGCAGCCGGAATGACCCTGGCCCGACCCTGATATCGGCCCTGAGGGACGGCTCGGGAAGCGTTCGAAGGCCCGGGTCCGGAGATCAGGGGAGTCTCCGGGGCCGACCCTGATGCTCCGGCCTGCCGGCCGTGTGACCATCAATGGCATGTCGGAAGCCGCAGCAGCGCCACTCGCCGAACCGCGGCCGCCGCGCAAGCTCTACCGCAGCAGTGACGGACGCTGGCTCGGTGGTGTGGCGCGAGGGCTCGCCGGGCACCTCGGGCTGCCCGTGATCTGGGTACGGCTCGTCTTCGTCGGCCTGTTCATGGCCGACGGCCTCGGTGCGCTGCTGTACGCCGCGTTCTGGTTCTTCGTCCCGCTCGGCATCGGTGGCGTCGAGGCGCAGAAGCAGAAGCCGCCGTCGCTGGTCGCCTCGGAGACCTCGCCCGACGGCCGCCGCAGACTCGTCGCCCGCAGACCCGACAAGGGCCAGATCGTGGCCCTGCTCCTCATGGTCGTCGTGGCCATGGTGTTCGTGGGCAATGTGAACCTCAGCGGCGGGGCCAGGGCGTATCTCTGGCCGGCGGTGCTCGTCGGCGCGGGCGTCGCCCTGGTCTGGCGGCAGGCCGACAACGCCCGCCGGGCCCGCTGGGTCGAGGTCGGCCGTCGCCGGCGCACTCTCACGCTGCTGCGCTCGGTGGGCGGTGTGCTGCTGGTGACGGCCGGCGTCTCCGGCATCTTCGTCCTGCAGGGCTCCGCCGCCCACCTCGGCTCCGTCCTGCAGGCGGCCCTCGCGGTCCTCGTCGGGATAACGCTTCTCGCCGGGCCGTACCTGGTGCGCATGACGCAGGACCTCTCCGAGGAGCGCCTGATGCGGATCCGCGCCCAGGAGCGCGCGGAGGTCGCCGCGCATGTGCACGACTCGGTGCTGCACACCCTCACCCTGATCCAGCGCAACGCGGAGAACGCGGGCGAGGTGCGCCGCCTCGCCCGCGCCCAGGAGCGCGACCTGCGCACCTGGCTGTACAAGCCGGAGGGCACCGGCAAGGAGGAGGCCGACGAACCCACCACCCTCGCCGACGCCGTGCGGCGCAACGCGGCCGAGGTCGAGGACAAGCACGGCGTACCCATCGAGGTCGTGGTCGTGGGCGACTGCCCGCTCGACGAGAGAATCAGCGCGCAGATGCAGGCCGCGCGCGAAGCAA
This sequence comes from Streptomyces sp. NPDC050416, assembly GCF_044458845.1. Classification (NCBI taxonomy): domain Bacteria; kingdom Bacillati; phylum Actinomycetota; class Actinomycetes; order Kitasatosporales; family Streptomycetaceae; genus Streptomyces; species Streptomyces sp. NPDC050416. The sequence goes on along the minus strand of NZ_JBITII010000002.1, from coordinate 582,160 downwards.
TGGTGAACGCCGCCAAGTACGGTGGCGAGGGCGGAGCCGTACAGGTCTTCGCCGAGGTCGAGGGGAAGACGGTCTTCGTGTCCGTCCGGGACCGCGGCCCCGGCTTCGACCTCGACTCGATACCCGCCGACCGGATGGGTGTCAGAGAATCGATCATCGGCCGTATGGAGCGCAACGGCGGTACGGCGCGACTGCGCGCGGTGCCGGACGGCGGCACGGAGGTCGAGCTGGAGATGGAGAGGGCGGAGAAGACGTCATGAGCGACCCGACCGAGGCGAACGGTACGGCGGGATCGGCGGAGGCGCCCGGGCCCACGGAGTCGGACGGCGGCACCGGCGGGCGTCGCGTGCGCGTGGTCCTCGTCGACGACCACCGCATGTTCCGTACGGGGGTCCAGGCCGAGATCGGCCAGACCGAGCAGACCGGTGTCGAGGTCGTCGGCGAGGCCGCGGACGTCGACCAGGCGGTCACGGTCATCACCGCGACCCGGCCCGAGGTCGTCCTCCTCGACGTGCACCTGCCCGGTGGCGGCGGTGTCGAAGTGCTGCGCCGCTGCGCCCCGTTGATGGCCGACGCCGAGCAGCCCGTCCGTTTCCTGGCGCTGTCCGTGTCGGACGCCGCCGAGGACGTGATCGGCGTGATCCGCGGCGGGGCCCGCGGATACGTCACCAAGACGATCACCGGCACGGACCTCGTCGACTCCATCTTCCGTGTCCAGGAGGGCGACGCGGTCTTCTCCCCACGGCTGGCCGGGTTCGTCCTCGACGCCTTCGCCTCCACGGACGCGCCGCCGGTCGACGAGGACCTGGACCGCCTCACCCAGCGCGAGCGCGAGGTGCTGCGGCTCATCGCCCGGGGGTACGCGTACAAGGAGATCGCCAAGCAGCTGTTCATCTCCGTGAAGACGGTCGAATCCCATGTCTCGGCGGTCCTGCGCAAGCTCCAGCTCTCCAACCGGCACGAGCTGACGCGCTGGGCGACGGCCCGCCGGTTGGTGTGACCCCGGGCGCCGCCCTGTCACACCACCCGGGTAGCGCCCGTGAACGGCATCTCGTCGAGCGGGGCGACCCGGACCGGGGCGGACGGGTTCGGGGCGTGGATCATCCGGCCGTTGCCCACATAGATGCCGACGTGGCTGATGCCGGCGTAGAAGAACACCAGGTCGCCGGGGAGCAGTTCGGAGCGGGAGACGCGGCGGCCCGCGTCGATCTGGGAGTACGTCGTGCGGGGCAGGGAGACGCCCGCGGAGCGGTACGCGGCCTGGACGAGGCCCGAGCAGTCGAAGGCGTTCGGTCCGGTCGCGCCCCAGACGTAGGGGCTGCCGAGCTTCTGGTAGGCGTAGGACACGGCGGCGGCCGCGCGGGAGTTGGGTGCCAGGGCCGCGGCGGATCCCGGGGCGGCCAGGGTGTCGCGCGGGCCCGTCGAGGAGCGTGAGGCGCGGCCCGTGCCCGACGCTTCGCTGAGCCTGGAACGTTCCTGCACGCTGAGCCGGGACAGCAGTTGCCGCGCGGAGTCCAGCTTGCCGTTGACGGTCTTCTTGTGGCGCTTCAGCTCCGTCTGCCGCGACTTCAGTGACGTCAGCTCGATGTGGGCCGCCCCGCGCAGCTGCTCGATCTCCCGGAGCTGCCGACGTACACGCGCGACGTCGGCCTGCTGCCGGTTGCCGGCCCGCTCGACGAACTCGGCGTTCTTCAGGTACCGGTCGGGGTCGTCGGACAGGGCGAGCTGCACAGCGGGATCGAGGCCACCGGCGCGGTACTGCGCGGCAGCGACCGAGCCGAGCGCCTCACGGGCCGAGTTGAGCCGGTCCTCCTTGCGCGCCGCCTGGTCCTGCAGGTCCTTCAGCCGCTGCCCGGCCGCGTCGGCCTTCTCCTTGGCGCCGTTGTACCTCTCGGTGGCGACCTCCGCCTCCTGGTACAGCTTGTCCACCTTGGCCTTGACCTGGCTCGGGGTGAGCTGCGGTTCGGCGTGTCCGGTTCCGTCGAAGCCCGTCGCTGTCGCCGCGCCTGCGAGGGCGATGGTGGCGGCCGTACGGGCCTTGTTGCCACTCATCGAGCGCTGTCGGGGCTTGCGGTGCGCTGCCAACTGGAGGCCACTCCTTTCCTCGACCGCCGGTGGCTGCGAATGGCCGCTGGGGGAGCGGACAGCGACCAGCGCGCGTCCGGCGGCGGCCCGCACAGGGGAAGCGGGCCGCCGCCGGACCTCTTCGGCGGTGGTGCCCGACTGCCGCCCCTGGCCCGGGCGGCGGTGGGGAGCCGGTCACCTGGTGGAGGACGCTAAAGCCCGGCGTGGCGGGCCGGTGGCGGGTGCGCGGAACTGTCCCGAGAGGACCGGCAGTGAGCGTATGCGACCGTGATCCGGCCTCCACGTCGTCTACTTCACTCAGCGTGATGACCGATGCGTCGATTCATGGGGGAGTGACAGTGATCAGGTGCTATGGGGCGGATATGTGCATTGGTGGCCCGGTGTCGGGCGGCACAGGAGCCCCTGATTAGGCTCCGGCCTCATGGACGTACTCATCCACCTCTTCGTCGGCCTCCACATCATCGGCATCGCGTCCCTCCTGGGCGGTTTCCTCACCCAGATGAAGGCGATGGGCGAGGGCACCGCCCGCTACACCCCCGCGATGCTGCACGGCGCGCTGACGATGCTGGTCACCGGTGTGATCCTGGTCGGCCTCAACCAGGCCGACGACCAGTCCGTGAACAACGTCAAGATCGGCGTCAAGCTGGCCCTGCTGATCGTGATCCTCGGCCTGGTCTACGTGAAGCGGGACGACGAGAAGGTGGACAAGGGCCTGTTCGGCCTGGTCGGGGCGCTGACCGCGGCGAACGTCTTCATCGCCGTGCTCTGGACCTGACCCGCCCGGGTGCGGCATAGGCCCGGACGGAGGCGAGCGTCCAGGCGGTGGCCCCGAGCCAGGCGGCCACCGCGACCCACAGCAGCAGCTCCCCGAAGCCGTCGAGCCAGGAGACGTCGAGGGCTGCGGCGACGGCCAGGGTCGCCGCAGCCGTCTTGGCCCAGGTGAACACGGTCGCCCAGCGGCGGATGTCGGTGCGGGGGCGGGGGCGCAGGAACTCGGCGGCGAGCAGGACGGCGCACCAGGCCAGTGTGAGCACGAGCAGCACGACGGTCACATTGCGCAGGACGCCGCGGTCGTCGACGTTCCACAGGTACAGGCGCGCACTGTCGGAGCTGATCAGCCGCGCCCCGGCCAGCGCCGAGAGGGCGAGCGCCCCGCCCGCGAGCCAGTGGTCGCCGCGCCCCTCGGCCACCTGCCGCACATCGAAGCGGGCCAGGGTGAGGACGTACAGCACGAGCCCCAGCCAGAACAGCACCAGCGCCGCGTGCGCGAGCCAGGCCGCCGACTCGGCCGCGGCGAGCGTGGCACCGAGTACCGCGAGCCCCTGCGTGGCCATGCAGCGCGCGAACACCGTCCCGGGCCTGCGCCGCTCCCCGTCCTGCGCCGGGAGGACCAGTGGCACCGGCCAGAGCAGCACGGCCAGCACCAGCAGGGCCGCGGCCAGGGACTGCGCGCCGGCCGCCGAGAAGCCGGTGCCCAGGACGGCCGTCGCCGCCACGGTGGTGAGGGCGGCCGTCGCCACGGTGTCCACCAGGCCCGGCACTCCCGCGTACGCCCGCCATCCCGTGCCCGCCAGCAGCAGCCGCAGCGTGAAGTCGGCGGCGAGCAGCAGCCACGCCGCGCAGCCCAGACCGAGGGCGATACGGGACAGGCCGCCGTACCCCGCCAGGTCCAGACCGACCGACAGGGTGCCGGTCGCCAGCACGGCGGCGCCGGCGGACGGCGCGCGCTGCGCCCACCAGGCGGTGGAGGGGGAGGGGCCGGGCATGGGCCCGATGCTAGGAGGCGCCGCGCGCGTTGCGAGCGGGGCACGCGCGCGGGCGCCTCAAAAACGCGAGAGCGCCCCCATACGCGCGTGCCCTCCGTGAAGTACGGCCTCAGGCCGGCCGCACCACGCTGTGGATCGCCGACTCGCCGTCGTAGTAGATCGACTCCTCGCGCACATAAGTGCCGGGCTTCGGGGCGTGGATCATCATGCCGTTGCCGATGTAGATGCCGACGTGGGTGACGTCGTCGTAGAAGAAGACCAGGTCACCGGGCTGGGCGTCGGTCAGCGGGACCGTGGTGCCGGCGTTGACCTGGTCGTAGGTCGTGCGCGGCAGGGTGACGCCCGCGGCCTTCCAGGCGGCCTGGGTGAGACCGGAGCAGTCGTAGGAGCCGGGGCCGACGGCGCCCCAGACGTACGGCTTGCCGATCTGGGCGCGGGCGAAGGCGAGCGCCTTCTCGGCCTTGGTGGCGTACGAGGAATCGGCCGGGGCCGTCGAGGTGGACGAGCCGGAGCCCGTGGACGAGGACGAGCCCGTGGACGAGGAGCCGCTGTCCTGCTGCTGGGCGGCCTGCTCCTGCGCCTGCTGCTGCGCGGCCTGCTGCCGGGCCAGCTCGGCGGCCTTGCGGGCGGCCTCCTGCTGCTTCTCCCGCTCGATCGCCGCGAGGCGTGCCTTCTCCTCGGCGGTCAGCTTCGACAGCAGGTCGCGCGCGTCGGCGAGCTTCCGCTGGACGGTGGCCTTGGCCGTCTTCAGGTCGCCCTGGGTCTCGGTGAGCGTCTCGAGGCTCTCGGTGGCCTCCTGGCGCTTCTTCATCGTCTCGGACTGCTGGGTGACGTAGTCGTCGACCGCGACCTTCTGACGGCCGGTCATCCGGTCCATCAGCTGGGTCTGGTCGAAGTAGTCCTGCGGGGTGTCCGCGAGCAGGAACGTCGCCGTGTCCGGGGCGGAGGCGCCGGTGCGGTACTGGGCGGCGGCGAAGGAACCGAGTTCCTCCCGTGCCTCGTTGAGCTTCTGGGTGCGCTTGGCGACGTCGTCGAGGAGGGTGTCGACGCGCTTGCTCTGCTTGGTGGTCTTCTCCTTGGCCGAGTTGTACTTGTCGGTCGCCGACTCGGCCTGGCGGTACAGGTCGTCGACCTTCTTCTCGACTTCCTCGAGACTCGGCTTGTCGTCGGCCTCGGGGGCGGCATTGGCCGACTGGGACAGCAGGGCGACGGACGTGAGGGCCGCCGTTGCCAGGGCGGGGGTCCGTATGCCTGCGACGCGCGTACCAGCGGGACGCGACTTGCGGTGCGACGCCAAGGGAGGCGACTCCTTCCATGCTCCGCCTACCGGGTTAGCTGTCGGGTTCGGGCGGGTACATCGGAAGGGTTGCCCTACTGCCGTCTCCGTGGAGGGAGTCCGGCCGATTCACCCCAGAGTTCTCGGTTGGGTCCCCGGCTCCGGCTGCCGCTGCGGCACACCGGACTCGGCGGAGGCCGCGCGGCCCGGCGACGTTCGCCGGTGGGGGTCGTGCGGCCTGCCCGCACGGTAGCCAACTCGTGTTGCCCTTGTGAAGGTTGATGGGCGATATGCCCGATACATTTTCGTGACCTTAGTCGAAAGCGTCGCCGAGAGTCATCGACGGAGGGGCGTTGGTCACGAGTTCGTCATAATTGTGACAGTCGTAGCGGACTGTGATCGTGCGTGGATACAGGGTGATGAGGGGTTCCTTTCGGCGATGTTCTCAGGGCGGCGGCGGGCTGTCAGTGGGGCGCCCTAGACTCGGAGAGCGATGAGCAGCCTCTTTGACGACAGCTTCCTGGCGGACCTCCAGGCCCAGCGGGGCCCCGCGGACGAGCCCCCGCCGCCACCCGAGGACGATCACGTACCGGAGCCGGTTCCGGACGATCTGTTCGGCGGGAAGTTCGACGTGCCCCCGGACCGGGACGCCTACTACCGCGACGGTGCCCCGCGCCCGCCGGTGGACACCGCCGCCCTCCTGGAGGGGCTGAACGACAACCAGCGCGCCGCCGTCGTCCACTCCGGCTCCCCGCTGCTCATCGTGGCCGGCGCCGGCTCCGGCAAGACCCGCGTGCTCACGCACCGCATCGCCCACCTGCTCGCCGAGCGGGGCGTGCACCCGGGGCAGATCCTCGCGATCACCTTCACCAACAAGGCCGCCGGCGAGATGAAGGAGCGCGTCGAGCAGCTCGTCGGCCCGCGGGCGAACGCGATGTGGGTGATGACCTTCCACAGCGCGTGCGTGCGCATTCTGCGGCGCGAGAGCAAGAAGCTCGGCTTCACGTCCTCGTTCTCGATCTACGACGCCGCCGACTCCAAGCGCCTGATGGCCCTGGTCTGCCGGGACCTGGACCTCGACCCCAAGCGCTTCCCGCCGAAGTCCTTCAGCGCCAAGATCAGCAACCTGAAGAACGAGCTGATCGACGAGGAGGACTTCGCCGCCCAGGCCACGGACGGCTTCGAGAAGACCCTCGCCCAGGCCTACGCGATGTACCAGTCGCGGCTGCGCGAGGCGAACGCCCTCGACTTCGACGACCTGATCATGACGACGGTCAACCTGCTGCGCGCCTTCCCGGACGTCGCCGAGCACTACCGCCGCCGCTTCCGCCATGTGCTGGTGGACGAGTACCAGGACACCAACCACGCCCAGTACGCCCTCGTCCGGGAACTCGTCGGCACCTCCGAGCACCCCGTCGACGTACCCCCCGGCCCGGACGACGTCCCGCCCGCCGAGCTGTGCGTCGTGGGTGACGCCGACCAGTCGATCTACGCCTTCCGCGGCGCGACGATCCGCAACATCCTCCAGTTCGAGGAGGACTACCCGGACGCGACGACGATCCTGCTGGAGCAGAACTACCGCTCCACCCAGACGATCCTCAGCGCGGCCAACGCGGTCATCGAGCGCAACGAGTCCCGCCGCCCCAAGAACCTGTGGACCAACGCGGGCGCGGGCGCCACGATCACCGGCTACGTCGCCGACACCGAGCACGACGAGGCGCAGTTCGTCGCCGACGAGATAGACCGCCTCACGGACGCCGGCGAGGCGAAGGCCGGCGACGTCGCCGTCTTCTACCGCACCAACGCCCAGTCCCGTGTCTTCGAAGAGGTCTTCATCCGCGTCGGCCTGCCCTACAAGGTCGTCGGCGGCGTCCGCTTCTACGAGCGCAAGGAGGTCCGGGACGTCCTGGCCTACCTGCGCGTGTTGGCCAACCCGGAGGACTCCGTGCCGCTGCGCCGGATCCTCAACGTCCCCAAGCGGGGCATCGGCGACCGTGCCGAGGCGATGATCGACGCCCTCGCCCAGCGGGAGAAGATCAGCTTCCCGCAGGCGCTCAAGCGCGTCGACGAGGCGTACGGCATGGCCGCGCGGTCCACCAACGCCGTCAAGCGGTTCAACACGCTGATGGAGGACCTCCGTACGATCGTCGAGTCCGGCGCCGGACCGGCCACGGTGCTGGAGGCGGTCCTGGAACGCACCGGGTACCTCGCCGAGTTGCAGGCCTCCACCGACCCGCAGGACGAGACCCGGATCGAGAACCTCCAGGAACTCGCCGCCGTCGCCATGGAGTTCGAGCAGGAGCGCGGCGAAGAGGAGCGGGGCACGCTGTCCGACTTCCTCGAACAGGTCGCCCTGGTCGCCGACTCCGACCAGATCCCCGACGAGGAGGACGGCGACGGCGTCATCACGCTGATGACCCTGCACACCGCCAAGGGCCTGGAGTTCCCGGTCGTCTTCCTGACCGGCATGGAGGACGGCGTCTTCCCGCACATGCGCGCCCTCGGCCAGGCCAAGGAGCTGGAGGAGGAGCGGCGCCTGGCGTACGTCGGCATCACACGCGCGCGGGAGCGGCTGTATCTGACGCGGTCCACCCTGCGCAGCGCCTGGGGCCAGCCCTCGTACAACCCGCCCTCCCGCTTCCTGGAGGAGATCCCGCCGGCGTACGTGGAGTGGAAGCGGACGGGAGCCACCGCGCCCGCGTCCTCCGGCCCCGTCTCCGGGGTGGCGGCCTCGCTGTCGTCGTCCCGCTCCCGTTCGTCCGCGTCGGGCGCGTCCGGTTTCGCCACGCGCCGGACCTCCGAGAAGCCGGTCGTGTCCCTGGCGGTCGGAGACCGGGTCACGCACGACCAGTTCGGCCTCGGAACCGTCGTGGCGGTGAAGGGCACGGGCGGGAACGCCGAGGCGACCATCGACTTCGGGGACACCAAGCCGAAGCGGCTGCTGCTGCGGTACGCGCCGGTGGAGAAGCTGTAGACCAGAGAGATCGGCCCCTGCCGGGCGACCGGCGGGGGCTGCCGGGACGTTACGTCGGGTCGATGCCGTGGCTGCGCAGCCACGGGAGCGGGTCGATCGCCGAGCCGCCGGCCGGGCGCACCTCGAAGTGCAGGTGAGGGCCGGTCGAGTTGCCGGAGTTGCCGGAGCGCGCGATCGGATCGCCGGCCTTCACGGTCGTACCCGAGGGGACCGTGTAGGTGGAGAGGTGGCAGTACCACGTCTCCGTGCCGTCCTTCGCGGTCACGATCATCATGTTGCCGTACGCGCTGTTCCACTGCGTGCGGACGGTGCCATCGGTCGCGGACATCACGGTCGTGCCGTACGAGACGGGGAAGTCGATGCCGGTGTGCAGGGACATCCAGTTGATGCCGGACTGGCCGTAGTAGGCACTGAGTCCATGCCGGGCGACCGGCAGGGCGAACTTGGGGCGCAGCCGCTCCTTGCGGGCCGCCTCCTCCGCCGCGCGCCTGCGCTCGGCCGCCTGCTGGGCCTTGAGGTCGATGCGCTCCTGTGTACGGCTGGCCCGGTCGGCGAAGTCGTCCGCGCCGGCGGCGAGGCTCTGGAGCTGCGTGTCCAGCTTGTTGTTGGCGGCGGCCGGTTTCACCGGCTGCACGTCCGCCGCGGTCGTCTGTGCCTCCGCGGCGCCGTCGTCGGAGAAGGTGCCGACGGAGGCGGCGGCGATCCCCGCGACGCCCATCACACACGCCGAGGGCACGGCGATGGTCAGCAGCGCCGAGCGCTTGGGAGGCGTACGGCGGCGGGAACGGGACCCGGCGCGCGCGGCCGCCCGTGAGCCGGCGCGCGGGCCGAGCTCTTCCTGACCGTCCAACAGCGGGGCGGCGGTGGGCAGTTCGCCGGTGGCGGCCGGCTCGCCACCGTCCGTGGCGGGGTCGGTGTAGGCGGACCCGTCCGCTTCGTCGAAGGCGACCTGATCGAGCGTCGCGGTCTCGTGCTGCTCGAAGGTTTCGCCGTGCTCCTCGTACGCGTCGGGCGCCGGGGCGCCGGCGCCGTCGGTGTTCCACTGCGTGGCGTCGTAGGCACCGGTGTCGAAGGCCTGGGTGCCCCATTCCCACTGCTGGGTCCGGTCGGCCGGATTGCCGGACTGGTCGGGCTGGAGCCAGGCGCCGGTGTCCCACTGCCCGGTGCTGTCCGGGGAGGCGGCCTGCGGCGGGATGACCGAGAGCGGCTGCTGCTCGGCCGTCCAGGACGTCGTTTCATACACGCCGGTGTCGTAGGCGGCGTGGTGCTGGGCCGCGTACGCGTCGTAATGCGGGTTGCCGTGCGTGCCGGTGGGCCAGTGGCCGGTGTCGTAGGTGCCCGTGTCGTGACCGCTGCCCGGCATGTCGCCGAAGAGGGGGTCGGTGGCGAACGTCGCGGTGGTGTGGCCGGTGGCGGCGAAACCGGTGCCGTCCGTACCGGTGGTGTCAAATCCGGTGGCGGCGTAGTCGCCGTACGTGGTGAAGTCGCCGTACTGGGCTTCCTGGGTGCCGTACGACGCGTAGTGCGCCGAGTCGGCGTCGGAAGCCGGAGCCGGGGTCATGGTCCCCGACGGGTGACGGTCGTTCACCAACTTCTCTTTCGCCTCGACAACAGGGGCTGCCAGAGCAGTGCGGCGACTGTACCCGGCGGTACGCGGGCACGACAATCTTCGGCAGGTTTCGCGCGCGCAGGAAACGGGCATTCGGCCGTGTTTTGGCGGACGGCGGGCACGGGTTTGGCCCTGCGTTCGAAGTTTGTTCGAGGCTGATCGGTGCTTCGACGCTGTGTGCCTGCTGTATGACGAGTCTCAGGCCACGGTCAGACCGCCGGTCCTGCCGACGGACGGTTCGCCCTCGTGGGCCGTGTCGAGAACCTGCCGTATGCCGTTGGCGACGGCGGGGTGCACGGGCAGGGCGAGATGACCGATGCCGGTCACCCGCACGTTCTGCACCGTCAGATCGGGATGGTCGATGCAGGCCGTCTCCAGCGGGTCCATCACATGGTCCAGGTCGCTCCAGAAGCTGACGAAGTGCGTGCGGCAGCCCGGGGCCGGCCGAGTGAGCTCCTCGAGCACCGGTGAGCCGGGGCGCATCTGGCGCACGATGGGGTGCGCGTTGGCCAGGGGCGCCACCCGGGTGCCCGAGTGTGGCGTGCCGAGTGTCACGAGAGTCCGCACGCGCGTGTCGCCGCCGAGCCGCTGCACGTAGTAACGCGCTATCAGGCCGCCGAGGCTGTGCCCCACGACGTCGACCTGCTGGGCCCCGGTGCGCTCGCAGACCTCTTCTATATGGCGGCCGAGCAACTCGGCCGCGGCGCGTATGTCGCAGGTGAGCGGCGAGTAGTTGAGGGACTCGATCTGCTGCCTGCCGTGCTGGGCGAGGCTGCGGCGCAGCAGGACGAAGACCGAGCGGTTGTCGATGAAGCCGTGCAGCAGGACGACCGGGGGCTTGGCCTCCGTGGGCAGTTGGGCGGCTCCGGCCGTGGGCAGGGCCGGGGTGGGTGTCCGTCGCTCCTGCGTAATGCCGGAGGGGTAGAGGAGGAGATGCCCGGCCAGAATCGCGATCTCCAGGGCCGTGGCCTTCAGGAGTGCCAGCGAGAGTCCCGCCAGGCGGCTCGGCAGCAGACGCTGGCAGAACGGAAGAAAGGGCAGAGCAGCCCTGGTGACCTTCATGGCCGACCTCCTGTCGGCACGCGGGAGGCCTGCCGCCCCCCCGTATGCCCTCGTGGAAAGCAGCGGCGAAGACGGCTGATGACTGCGTGAGCGGCGTGAGTCGCGGGGAAGGAGCGCGGCTTGTGGCGCATGTGACGCCCGTGATGCGACGAGGTCCCCAGCCGGTGTGGCGACGAGGTTCCCCGCTGTTGCGCCGTGTCTGCCCTGCGTGCTGTGCGTGCCCTGCGTGTCCCGCGTGCCTTCGCCGAAGTGCCGTACCGCCGCCGTGCGTGGTGGGTGGGGCTGCGGTACGGCGACTTCGTCGCGGCTCCCCTTGCGCTTGTCCCATCGTGTGATTTCCCCCTCGGTCCGCACCGCGAAACTGCCGGTCGCGGGATCCTGGAGATAACGTTCGTTCACTTGCCGGGACGAATCGGGGCAGGGTGTCCGTGCGGTGCGGCGTGTACGGCGAGCGCGATATGTGCGGTACTTGTCGATACGGATGGATGTAGTCGCTTCATGGAGGCAGTGATGGGTGTGGCAGCCGGTCCGATCCGCGTGGTGGTGGCCAAGCCGGGACTCGACGGCCACGATCGCGGGGCCAAGGTCATCGCGCGGGCGCTGCGCGACGCCGGTATGGAGGTCATCTACACCGGGCTCCACCAGACTCCCGAGCAGATCGTCGACACGGCGCTCCAGGAGGACGCCGACGCGATCGGGCTGTCCATCCTCTCCGGCGCGCACAACACGCTCTTCGCGGCGGTGATCGACCTGCTCAAGGAGCGGGACGCGGAGGACATCCTGGTCTTCGGCGGCGGGATCATCCCCGAGGCGGACATTCCCCTGCTGAAGGAGAAGGGCGTCGCGGAGATCTTCACCCCCGGCGCGACGACGGCGTCGATCGTGGACTGGGTCCGGGCGAACGCACGCCAGCCGGCCGGGGCGTAGGCCTCCGGCGGTGGTGCCGGGTGGTGCGCTGGTGGCCTGGGGGGTTGTCCGCCGGGGGTGATGGTCTGCCCGGGGTGCTGTCTGCGGCTGGTTACGGTCTGCCTGCGGGTGGTTATGGTCTGCCGGGGCCGGGGCCGGGGCCGGGGCCGGAAGCGGAGCCGGTGGGTGCCCACCGGGCTCCATGACGCGGGCCCGGGTCAGGCAGTGTTCAGCTCCTCCGTCATCGCCGCGCGCAGGCGCAGCGTCGTGACCAGGCGCTGGAAGGCCTCCGCCCAGTAGCCGCCGGCGCCGGGAGACGCGTTCTCCGGCTCGTCCGGTACGGCCAGCAAGGCGTCGAGACGACCGGCCTCGGACGGGTCCAGGCAGCGCTCGGCCAGGCCCATGACTCCGCTGAAACTCCATGGATAACTCCCCGCGTCCCGCGCGATGTTGAGCGCGTCCACCACCGCCCGGCCGAGCGGCGGCGCCCAGGGCACCGCACACACTCCGAGCAGCTGAAACGCTTCGGACAGGCCGTGCGTGGCGATGAAGCCGGCCACCCACTCGGCCCGCTCGGCGGCGCCCAGCGTGCCGAGCAGCTTGGCGCGTTCGGCCAGGGACACCGCGCCCGGGCCGCCCGCTTCCGGTGCCGAGGGCTCTCCGAGCAGCGCGCGCGACCACTCGGCGTCCCGCTGGCGCACGGCGGCCCGGCACCAGGCCGCGTGCAGTTCGCCCTGCCAGTCGTCCGTGACCGGCAGCGCCACGATCTCCCGGGGTGTCCGCCCGCCCAGCCGCCGCGACCAGGTCCCGAGCGGGGCCGCCTCCACCAACTGGCCGAACCACCAGGACCGTTCCCCGCGCCCGGCGGGCGCCTTCGCCACGACGCCGTCGCGCTCCATGCCGGGATCGCACTCGTGCGGCGCTTCGACGGTGATCGTCGGCGTGGCCACGCTGGATCCGGTGGCCGGGACATCTTGGGCGGGCCGGGTGGGTCGCATGTGGTCGATGGCGACGCATGCCTCCGCCCTGAGCGCCATCCGTGCCGCGAGCGCCGAACCGGGCAGCGCCGACAGCAACTCCGCCGCCGTCGCCCGGACGTTGCGGCTGCGGTCGGCCAGGGCCTGTTCCAGGAACGGCTCGTCGTCCGCCCCCAGGCCCGCGCGCAGCGAGTCGAGGAACATCAGCCGGTCCTCGGCCCGTTCCGTCGCCCAGGTCGTCGCCAGCAGGTCGCGCGCGGCAGCCGGTTCGCGGGAGCGCAGGGCGGACAGGAGGGCGACCCGTTCGGCGAACAGGCCCTCCTGCCACAACTGCCGGATGCTGTCGGCGTCATCGAGATGCGGAACGGCCGCTCCGCCGCCCGGTGTCGAGCGCAGGGCGAACCGCCAGTCCGGGTTCAGCCGGGCCAGCCACAGGGCCCGCGGTCCCGCGAACTCCAGCGCCGCCGGACGCAGGTCCGTACGCCCCCGGGCCGCGTCCAGCAAGGCGGGCAGCAGTTGTGGAGGCGGAGCAAAACCACGGGCGTTGGCCGCCGTGAGCCACTGGGGCAGCAGCTCGGTCAGGTCGGGCGCGGTGCCCCGACGGCCGCCGCCGGACGCGCCCGGGCGGTCGGCCAGCAGTATCGCGAGTCTGCGGGCGGCCGCCTGCGGCAGCGGCGGACGCGGGTCCTCCGGGGCCGGTTGCGGACGCTCCGCCGCCCGCGCCGGACGCAGACCGGCCCGTCGCCGTACGGTCTCCACGGCCGCCGCGTCCAGCAGGGCCACCGGTGCCTCCGGGCCAGGCCCGGTGCCCGGCGGCGTGCGCCGGTCCGTGCCCAGCAGTGCCGTGGTGACGAGCCCCTCCCAGGCGCCCGTCGCGGGCGCGGCCACAGGAGCGGAGGTCCTGGTCATGAGCTTCCTTTCCGTGGGGCGCCCGGGGGTGGTTGAAGGCTCACCCTTACCGGTTGTCCCGGGATGCCTGAAAGATTCGTGGATTTGAGGGGAAGGCGGTCGGGCCGGAAGGCCGGGCCGCCGGCGCCGGCATGCGCGACGGCGTCTGGGGCGGCGTCGGCATCCGGCGCGGCGTCGGCTCAGCACAGGGCTGTCGCCTCGCCCGGGCCTTCCGGCCAGGCCGTCAGCGGAGTGAACCCCTGGTGGCCGCATTCGCCGAAGACCCGGACCGGGGCACCGCCCGACAGCGCGACGAGCCGCCACAGGCCCGGCCGGGAACGCGCGGCCGGTGTGAGGGGCAACGCCGCGTCCTCGTCAGCGTCCGCCAACTGCCAGGAGTCGCCGTCCGGGGTGGGGACGACCCGGTCCAGCGTCACCGGGACGGACTCCAACCAGGGATCGTCGCGCAGGGCGTCGCCGTAACGGGCGGCGGCCTGGGACGTCGTCATCCCCCGCGGGCGTATCGCCGTCGGCGCGGGCGGGGCGAACTGTTCGCCCAGGGCCACCCGCAGCTGCCCGGCGCCCGGGTAGGCGGACACCTCGGCCTCCAGGGACAACCCGACCGGCAGCGCCAGCTCCGGGGCGCGGCCGGCGGCGCCGTAGGAGAGGAGCAGCACGGTGCGGTCCGAGTCTGCGCCGTACAACCAGATCCGGCGGGTCGTCAGGCGGGTGTCCGCCGTGTCGTACTGGGCGAGCACCAGCCAGCGGTCCCGCACGGGCGGTCCGTCCGCGGAGCCCGGCAGACCGATGCGGGAGCGCACCGTCGCCGCGAGGGCGTCGGGCAGCCGCTCGCGGCGCAGCCACCCCTGGCCGAGGAGATGCAGCAGCGCGCACTCCTCCAGCAGCCGCACCGGCCAGCCCGGGCCGGTGGACGGTACGGCCCCCAACTCCCTGACGCGCGAGGCGAGGCCCTGGGCCTGGGCGTCGACCATGCGGGCCGCCGTCTCCTCCCACAGGCCGTAGCCCGACTGCTCCGCCGAGGCCAAGCCGCCGCGCAACAGGTCTGTCAGGCGCTGCTCCAGCTCCACCGCGCCCGCCGTCACCCGCTCGGCCCGGCGCTCCGCCCGGCGCCGCGCAATCTCCGGATCAGCGGAGACGGACGGCGAACCGGAGCTGTCCCCGGCCTTCTTCTCCTCCGCGCGCTTGCGCCGCCCCGCTATCCACTGCCCGGCCCACTCCGGCGCCTCTCCGGTCGGCACCGCTCCCTCGCCGCCCGCCCAGAGCAGCAGCAGCCCGAGCGCGTGCTTGCACGGGAACTTCCGGCTCGGACAACTGCACTTGTACGCGGGCCCGGAGGCGTCCGCGATGTCCACGATCGTCTGATACGGCTTGCTTCGGCTGCCCTTGCACAGCCCCCACACCGTCCCCTCGTCGGAACTCCCCGCCTCGGACCACGGCCCCGCCGCGCCGAGTTTGCTTCCCGCTTTGCGTGATGCGGCGTCAGGCGCCAGTGCCAGCACCTGGTCCGCAGTCCAGCGCACCCCCTGCTGAGTCATGTCATCGAAGGTAGATCCCACCACTGACAATCGGGTCCGCGAGCGGCTTCGGTGGCGCGTTTACGCAGGTCAGAACGCATTGTCAGTGGTGTGGTGCAACGTGGATGCCAGATCCGAACCGGCCGAGCTGGAGGGGGACTCAGCCATGCCTGTGTCCGTAGAACCGACGTCCGTCGACCCGAGCCAGAACGGGTCCGCGCCCGCGAACGCGGGCACGGGCGCACCCGCGGACGTACCCGAGGCAGAAGCGCTGCGGCCGCACGCCGAGGACGCCTTCGCCGGTGAACTCGCCGCGCTGGCCGCGCAGGACGACCGTCCGCGTCCGGCCCGCTGGAAGCTGTCTCCGTGGGCGGTGGCGACGTACCTGCTCGGCGGCACGCTGCCGGACGGCACGGTGATCACACCCAAGTACGTCGGCCCGCGCCGCATCGTCGAGGTCGCCGTCACCACACTCGCCACCGACCGCGCCCTGCTCCTGCTCGGCGTGCCCGGCACGGCGAAGACCTGGGTCTCCGAGCATCTGGCCGCAGCGGTCAGCGGCGACTCCACCCTGCTGGTGCAGGGCACGGCCGGCACACCGGAGGAGGCCATCCGGTACGGCTGGAACTACGCGCAGCTGCTCGCCCACGGCCCGAGCCGCGACGCCCTCGTGCCCAGCCCGGTCATGCGGGCCATGGCGGAGGGCATGACGGCCCGCGTCGAGGAACTGACCCGCATCCCGGCCGACGTGCAGGACACGCTCATCACGATCCTGTCGGAGAAGACGCTGCCGATACCGGAGCTGGGCCAGGAGGTGCAGGCGGTCCGCGGCTTCAACCTGATCGCCACGGCCAACGACCGCGACCGCGGGGTCAACGACCTGTCCAGCGCCCTGCGCCGCCGTTTCAACACGGTGGTGCTGCCGTTGCCGGAGACCCCCGAGGCCGAGGTCGACATCGTCTCGCGCCGGGTCGACCAGATCGGCCGCTCCCTCGACCTGCCGGCCGCGCCCGACGGCCTCGACGAGATCCGCCGGGTGGTCACGGTCTTCCGCGAGCTGCGCGACGGGGTCACGACCGACGGCCGGACGAAGCTGAAGTCGCCGAGCGGCACGCTGTCCACGGCCGAGGCGATCTCCGTCGTCACCAACGGCCTCGCCCTGGCGGCCCACTTCGGCGACGGCGTGCTGCGGGCGGGTGACGTGGCCGCGGGCATCCTCGGCGCGGTGGTCCGCGACCCGGCGGCCGACCGGGTCATCTGGCAGGAGTACCTGGAGACGGTGGTCCGTGAGCGGGACGGCTGGAAGGACTTCTACCGGGCCTGCCGGGAGGTGAGCGCGTGAGCGACGCGGGGCGGGGGTCGGTTGCGGGACCGGGCATGCGATGGGAGGGGACCAAGTGACGGACTTGGAAGAAGCCGCGGGCCGGGCGGCCGGGGCGGGGCCGTTGCTGCTCGGGGTGCGGCATCACGGGCCGGGGTCGGCACGGGCCGTGCGGGCGGCGCTGGAGGAGGCCCGGCCGCGGGTCGTGCTGATCGAGGGGCCGCCCGAGGCCGATGCCCTGATCCCGCTCGCCGCCGACGAGGAGATGCGGCCGCCGGTCGCCCTGCTCGCCCACGCCGCGGACGAGCCCGGCCGCTCGGCGTTCTGGCCGCTGGCCGAGTTCTCCCCGGAGTGGGTCGCCATCCGCTGGGCCCTGGAACACGACGTCCCCGCCCGCTTCATCGACCTGCCGGCCACGCACACGCTGGCGTGGGGGAGGCAGGAGGACGAGGCCGGAGTGGAGGGGGACTCTCCGTTGGATGCCGAGACGGCGGACAGCGAGGGTGACGCGGCCTGCGGTGCGGAGCCGGGGGGACCCGGACACGGCCCCGCATCCGGACCCGAACCAGGACCCGAACCAGGACCCGAACCAGGACCCGGACCCGAACCAGGACCCGGACCCGAACCAGGACCCGGGCCTGAACCCGGCCCCGGACCCGCCGACGTGCGGATCGATCCGCTCGGTGTGCTCGCCGAGACCGCCGGCTACGACGACCCGGAGCGGTGGTGGGAGGACGTCGTGGAGCACCGGGGCGTGGGGAAGGGGGACGCGCTCGCGCCGTTCACCGTGCTCGAGGAGGCCATGGGGGCGCTGCGGGAGACCTACGGCAGCGGGGGACACGACCGGGACCTGGTGCGCGAGGCGTACATGCGGCTCCAGCTGCGGGCCGCCCAGCGGGAGTTCGAGGACGGCGTGGCCGTCGTGTGCGGGGCGTGGCATGTGCCCGCCCTGCGCCGGAAGACCACCGTCGCCGCCGACAAGGCGCTGCTCAAGGGGCTGCCCAAGGTCAAGACCGACATGACGTGGGTGCCGTGGACCCACCGTCGGCTGTCCCGGGTGAGCGGGTACGGAGCCGGCATCGACTCGCCGGGCTGGTACGGGCATTTGTTCAGCGCCCCGGACCGGCCGGTCGAGCGGTGGATGACCAAGGTGGCGGGCCTGCTGCGCGCCGAGGACCGGCTCGTCTCCTCCGCGCACGTCATCGAGGCCGTGCGGCTGGCCGAGACGCTCGCCGCGATGCGGGGCCGTCCGCTGCCCGGCCTGAGCGAGACGACCGATGCGGTGCGGGCGGTGATGTGCGAAGGTTCGGACGTGCCGCTGGCGCTGGTGCGGGACCGGCTGGTCGTGGGGGACGTGCTGGGGGAGGTGCCGCCGACGGCCCCGGCGGTTCCGCTGCAGCGGGACCTCGCCCGGCTCCAGCGCCGCCTGCGGCTGAAGCCGGAGGCGCTCGAGCGGGAGCTGGAGCTCGACCTGCGCAAGGAGACCGACGCCGCCCGCAGCAGGCTGCTGCACCGGCTGCGGTTGCTCGGCATCGGGTGGGGCGAACCGGCTGCCTCGCGGGGCAGCACGGGCACGTTCCGTGAGACGTGGCGGCTGCGCTGGGAGCCCGAGCTGTCGGTGCGGGTCGCCGAGGCCGGGGTGTGGGGGACGACCGTCCTGTCCGCCGCGACCGCCAAGGCCGAGGCGGACGCCGTCACCGCGCAGGGGCTCGCCGAGGTCACCGCACTCGCCGAGCGCTGCCTGCTGGCCGAACTGCCCGACGCCCTGCCGACGGTGATGCGGATCCTCGCCGACCGGGCGGCACTCGACGCGGACGTCGGCCGGCTCGCCGAGGCGCTGCCGGCCCTGGTGCGTTCCCTGCGCTACGGCGATGTGCGCGGCACGGACACCGGGGCCCTGGGAGAGGTCGCGGCGGGTCTGGCCGAGCGGGTCTTCGTCGGCCTGCCCCCGGCCTGTGCCGCACTTGACGCGGACGGCGCCGAGGAGATGCGGCGTCATGTCGACGCCGTGCACGGGGCTGTGGGACTCCTGGGGGACGCCCCCGCAGCCGGACGAGGCCGCTTGAGAGCCCGCTGGCAGGCGGTGCTGCGGGTGCTGTGCGGGCGGGACACCGTACCCGGAGTGATCAGGGGGCGGGCCGTCCGGCTCCTGCTGGACGACGGGGAGTTGGCGCACGACGAGGCGGCGCGGCTCATGGGGCTCGTCCTGTCGCCGGGCACACCGCCGCCGGACGCGGCCGCGTGGATCGAGGGCTTCGTCGGAGGACGCTCCGGGGGCGGGATGCTCCTGGTGCACGACGAGCGGCTGCTCGGGCTGGTCGACGCCTGGCTGACCGGAGTGCCGCCGGAGGCGTTCACGGACGTCCTGCCCCTGCTGCGGCGGACGTTCTCGGCGTACGAGCCCGGCGTGCGGCGAACCCTCGGCGAACTGGTCCGGCGCGGGCCGAGGGCCGGGAGCGGTGCGACCGGGGCCGGCTCCGGCATACCCGGTTTCGCGGCGGAGCTCGACCCGGTGCGCGCGGACGCCGTGTTGCCGGTCCTGCGGCTGCTGCTCGGGCTGGACGAAGTGGCAGGGCACATCGGCGACGAACTGGTGGGGGTGACGGGATGACGACCGACGGAGTGCGGCGGCCGGTTCCGAACGCGGAAGCGGGCGACACCGACGGGAACGGGTCGCCGGCGGAAGGCCGGCCGGTGATGGCCGTGCCGGTGATCCCGCTGTGGGAACGGCCTCGTGAGGGAGGACACGGATGACGGCCGAGGTGACGGACCCGGCGCAGGAGCGGCTGCGGCGGTGGCGGCTCGTGCTCGGCGGTGACGCGGCGGACGGCACCGGGTGTGAACTGTCCGGGCGGGACGCGGCGATGGACGGAGCGCTGGCCGCGCTCTACGGAAAGGGGGAGAAGCCGCAGGGGGGCCGGGACCGTTCGGCGGGGCTCGGGGCGTCGGCGCCGTCCGTGGCGCGCTGGCTCGGGGACATCCGGACGTACTTCCCGTCCTCCGTCGTACAGGTCATGCAGCGCGACGCCATCGACCGGCTCGGTCTCGCCACGCTCCTTCTGGAGCCGGAGATGCTGGAGGCGGTGGAGGCCGACGTACACCTCGTCGGCACGCTGCTGTCGCTCAACAAGGCCATGCCCGAGACGACGAAGGAGACGGCACGGGCCGTCGTGCGCAAGGTCGTCGAGGACCTGGAGAAGCGGCTCGCCACCCGCACCAGGGCCACCCTCACCGGCGCCCTCGACCGCAGCGCCCGGATCAACCGGCCCCGCCATCACGACATCGACTGGAACCGCACGATCGCGGCCAACCTCAAGCACTACCTGCCCGAGTACCGAACGATCGTGCCGGAGCGGCTCATCGGGTACGGGCGGGCGTCCCAGACCACGAAGAAGGAGGTCGTCCTCTGTATCGACCAGTCGGGATCCATGGCCGCATCGGTGGTGTACGCGTCGGTGTTCGGGGCGGTGCTCGCCTCGATGCGGACGATCTCCACGCGACTCGTCGTCTTCGACACGGCGGTCGTCGACCTCACGGACCAGCTCGACGACCCCGTCGACGTCCTGTTCGGGACGCAACTGGGTGGCGGCACGGACATCAACCGGGCACTCGCCTACTGCCAGTCGCAGATCACCCGTCCCGCGGAGACCGTGGTCGTGCTGATCAGCGACCTCTACGAGGGAGGCATCCGGGACGAGATGCTCAAGCGGGTCGCGGCGATGAAGGCCTCGGGGGTGCAGTTCGTGACGCTGCTGGCGCTCTCCGACGAGGGGGCACCGGCGTACGACCGGGAGCACGCGGCCGCGCTCGCCGCGCTGGGGGCACCGGCGTTCGCCTGCACGCCTGACCTGTTCCCCGAGGTGATGGCGGCGGCGATCGAGAAGCGTCCGCTGCCGATACCCGACGCGGCGTGACGTGCGGAGAGCCGCGGCGGTCCGACTTCGGCCGCAAACCGGATATGACTGCCCGTCAGTGGGTAAGGGGCTTGCGTCAACTCCGCACTCCCGTGCGAGGATCGGCGTCTGCTCGGCGGTGCGTCGCGCTGCGCTTGTTCCGTAGCACGGGAGGAAGCTCCCCCTCTTGATCTGGTCAGCAGCCCTGCCCGGTGCCGTTGTGCGCATGCTGCGCACAGCGGCCGGGTGGCGTGCGCTCCGGGTGGCGCTGCTGCTGGGCGGGGTGCTCGTCATCGGGCTTCTGTGCGGGGAGCGGGCGTATGCGGCGGACGGCGTGCGGGGGCTGACGGGCGCGGACGTCATGGCCGGGTGGATCGGCTCGCCGGGTCTCCCTTCCCTGTCCGGAGCCGGTAGCGCTTCCCACGCGGGGGCCGACGTGGCGGCCGTGGGGGAGCGGGTCGTGCGGGTGGTCGGTGATACGGGCGAGGCAGTGAGGCCGGGGCGGGGAGAGGCCCGGGCGAAGAAGCCGCTGCCGTTGCCGTCTTCCTCGCCGTTGCCGTTGCTGTCGCCGTCGCTCAAGCTGCCTGTGCCGGCAGAGCTGCCCGCCCTGTCCGACCCGCCGACGGCACCCGCACTCCCGATCGATCTCCTGCCCCCACCCCCCACCGGCGAAGTCACGCTCCCGGGAGCGCCCTCGGCCGACGCCCCCGCCTCCGTCGGACGGACCGAGGCGACGGACGTCGTCACCGCGAGGACGGACACCGTGGTGCGCGGCACAGAGCACCGCACCACCGGACTCGCCGAGCACCACGCCGCCGGACTCGCAGAGCACCCCAGCCACACCAGACGCACAGACCCGGACCACCCCAGACGCACAGACCCGGACCACCCCAGACGCACAGACCACGCAGGCCCGTCCGACCGCCTCGGACACGGCCCGGGCGCGCACGTGCCCGCAGACCGGCCTGGCGGCACGCTCGGCGACCGGTACACGGCCGACGGCGGTACGACACGTCACGGTGACGCGTACGCCGTCACCCTGAGCCCTATGGCCCCGCTGAGACTCCTGCCCGGTGTCGCGGCGCCCTCTCGCACGGCCCGCACCCGGGACAGTCACCGAGCCATCCCCGTCTTCCCCGGCTAGCACTCGGCACCCCCACACATCACCGTTCTCCCTCCCCCCACCGACTCCACGAGGCATCCCCTCCGGGCGGTCGAAACCGTCGGTCGTCCGAGGCCGAGACCTCGTGGATGGGGTCGGGTGGTCCCCATTGGGGTGGGGACCAACTGCCCCGCACCCCGGAGAGCCGGGGTGTCAGACGGGCCTCACCGGGTCAACCCCAGCCCGGTGAGGCCCCTCACGCCCGGCACGCCGTGCCAGAGAGTGCGGCATCATGTGACAGGTATCACCGCTCAGGTGTGACCCTCGATTTAGAGGCCCCTCGCAAGCAGCGATAACCTGCGAGACGGACATGCCGCGCGCTCGGACACCGTGTGCGCCTCCCTTGTGACAGACAGCGGACGTCACGTTGCCCTCGCGGCACGCCCACGCAGACAACGAACCGCGAGATCACTGATAGGGACGGAAGCGCGTGGACCTGTTCGAGTACCAGGCGAGGGACCTCTTCGCCAAGCACGATGTACCGGTGCTGGCCGGTGAAGTCATCGACACGCCTGAGGCGGCCCGCGCAGCCACCGAGCGCCTCGGTGGCAAGTCCGTCGTCAAGGCCCAGGTGAAGGTCGGCGGCCGTGGCAAGGCAGGTGGCGTGAAGCTCGCCGCCAGCCCCGACGAGGCCGTCGAGCATGCGACCAACATCCTCGGCATGGACATCAAGGGCCACACGGTCCACAAGGTGATGATCGCCGAGACGGCCCCGGAGATCGTGGAGGAGTACTACGTCTCCTTCCTCCTGGACCGTGCCAACCGCACCTTCCTCTCCATCGCCTCCGTCGAGGGCGGCATGGAGATCGAGGAGGTGGCGGCCACCCGCCCCGAGGCCGTCGCCAAGACGCCGATCGACGCCAACGAGGGCGTCACCGAGGCGAAGGCCCGCGAGATCGTCGAGGCCGCCAAGTTCCCGGCCGAGGTCGCCGACAAGGTCGTGAACGTCCTCGTCAAGCTGTGGGACACCTTCATCAAGGAGGACGCCCTCCTGGTCGAGGTCAACCCGCTGGCCAAGGTCGCCTCCGGTGAGGTCATCGCCCTGGACGGCAAGGTCTCCCTGGACGAGAACGCCGAGTTCCGTCAGCCGGAGCACGAGGCCCTCCAGGACAAGGAGGCGGCCAACCCGCTCGAGGCCGCCGCCAAGGAGAAGAACCTCAACTACGTCAAGCTCGACGGCGAGGTCGGCATCATCGGCAACGGCGCGGGTCTCGTCATGAGCACCCTGGACGTCGTCGCGTACGCCGGTGAGAAGCACGGTGGCGTCAAGCCGGCCAACTTCCTCGACATCGGCGGTGGCGCCTCCGCCGCCGTCATGGCGAACGGCCTGGAGATCATCCTCGGCGACCCGGACGTCAAGTCGGTGTTCGTCAACGTCTTCGGCGGCATCACCGCCTGTGACGAGGTCGCCAACGGCATCGTGCAGGCGCTGCAGCTGCTCAAGGACAAGGGCGAGGAAGTCACCAAGCCCCTCGTCGTCCGTCTGGACGGCAACAACGCCGAGCTGGGTCGCAAGATCCTCTCCGACGCCAACCACCCGCTGGTCCAGCGCGTGGACACCATGGACGGCGCGGCCGACAAGGCCGCCGAGCTCGCGGCTGCGAAGTAAGGGACGAGGGACTAAACAGCCATGGCTATCTTCCTCAACAAGGACTCCAAGGTCATCGTCCAGGGCATGACCGGTGCCACGGGCATGAAGCACACCAAGCTCATGCTGGCCGACGGCACCAACATCGTCGGTGGCGTGAACCCCCGCAAGGCGGGCACGTCGGTCGACATCGACGGCAACGAGATCCCGGTCTTCGGCACGGTCGCCGAGGCGATCGAGAAGACGGGCGCGAACGTATCCGTCCTCTTCGTCCCGCCGGCCTTCGCCAAGGCCGCCGTCGTCGAGGCCATCGACGCCGAGATCCCGCTCGCGGTGGTCATCACCGAGGGCATCGCGGTCCACGACTCGGCCGCGTTCTACGCCTACGCCGTGTCCAAGGGCAACAAGACCCGGATCATCGGCCCGAACTGCCCCGGTCTCATCACGCCGGGCCAGTCGAACGCCGGCATCATCCCGGGCGACATCACCAAGCCGGGCCGCATCGGCCTGGTGTCGAAGTCCGGCACGCTGACGTACCAGATGATGTACGAGCTGCGGGACATCGGCTTCTCGTCGGCCGTCGGTATCGGTGGCGACCCGATCATCGGTACGACGCACATCGACGCGCTCGCCGCGTTCGAGGCCGACCCCGACACCGACCTGATCGTCATGATCGGTGAGATCGGCGGCGACGCCGAGGAGCGTGCCGCGGCCTTCATCAAGGAGAACGTGAAGAAGCCGGTCGTCGGCTACGTCGCGGGCTTCACCGCGCCCGAGGGCAAGACCATGGGCCACGCCGGCGCCATCGTCTCCGGCTCCTCCGGCACGGCCGCCGCGAAGAAGGAGGCCCTCGAGGCCGCCGGCGTCAAGGTCGGCAAGACGCCGACCGAGACGGCGAAGCTGGCGCGCGCGATCCTCGCCGGCTGAGCAGGGCCAGCGCCCTACGGCTCAGCCGTACAGCTCATGAGTGGGCCCGCTCCCTGCACGGGGGCGGGCCCACTGCCTTTCCTGTAACAGGCGTCAGCGTGGCTGCGGCATCAGCCGGACCGGCCCCCGCTGCTCCTCCTCGCGCAGCTTCGCCCGCAGCTCCCGCTCCGATTCCGACAGCGGCCCGGGCGCGACCGGTGGCGGCACCCCCTGGACGGTCTCGCCCGGCGGCACCGGCGGCTCGTAGTGCGTGGGGGCCGTGCGGGCGGTGAGGGCCGTGGCTCCGATCAGGGCGACCGTGAAGGCGATGACGGCCCGGGTCCAGAAACGGGCCCGGCGTTCCCCGGCCCGGCGCACGACCAGGGGTTTGGCGGCCCGCAGCCGCTCGATGGAGGCCAGCTCGACCAGCCGCCAGTGGAGCACCTCCGGGTCCGCCAGCTCCGGCAGCCGCTCGGCGACCGCCTGCCGCGCGTGCGCCAGCCGGTTCGCGGCCGCGAGGCTGCTCGCCTCCGTCTCCGCCGCCGTCTCCGGCAGGCCGAGCCCGACACCGTCGTACAGGATCAGCGTGCGGCGGTACGAGGGCGGCAGCTTCAGCAGGGTGTTCAGCAGGGCACGGTCGAAGGCGTCGGGGGGCGGCGGCTCGGGATACCGGTAGCGGGGGCGGAACCGGTGCCAGGGGGAGAGGGCACAGTCGTAGGCCACTGCCCGTACCCAGCCCGCCGGGTCGCGGTCGCGGGCCACCTCGGGCCAGCGCTGCCAGGCGATGTGAAAGGCCCGTTCGACCGACTCCCGCGCCAGCTCGCGGCGGCCGGTCAGCAGGTAGGTCTGCCGGACGAGCGCGGGCGCGCAGAAGGCGTACAGCGCGTCGAAGGCCTGATCGGGCGTCAGGGCGGGGGCGGCATCGTCCGGCCGCCCCGGGACCGTCGCCCGGGCGGGGCCGGACCGCCGGTCGGTACCGGTGACATGGCCGCGATCGGCGACGGCGACGGCGGCCTCGGCGGTCGTATGGCGGTGGTCCACGCCGGTGGTGTGGCGGTGGTCGGCGGCGGGGCCGCGGTTCCGGACGCTGCCGGCGGTACGGCCGTGCTCGCCGGCCGAAGCGCGGCTGCGGCGGTCGACGACGGTACGGTCCTGGTCCGCGGCGGAGGCGCGACTTTGATCCGTGGGGGCCGGGCGACCCCGGTCCGTGGCGGAGGCACGGCCCCGGTTCCGGCCGGAGGCCCGGCCGCGGTCCCCGGCCGAGGGGCGGCCCCGACCGCTCACGCCTGACGTGCCGCGCTCCTCATGAGGCGGTGTCACGTCCGCCTCCGGGCCCAGTGAGTTCAGCAGCTTCGCGTACTTCTCCCCTTTCCGGCCGCGCGGCGTCGAGTGACCGGTCTCCCACCCGCGCACCGTCTCGCTGGTGACGCCCAGCCGGGAAGCCAGCTGAGCCCGCGTCAGCGAGGCGGCCTCGCGCAGGCGTCGGCGCTCCTTGGGCGGCGGGAGCGGGAGGGCAGGGCTCTGTGTCACCGGACGCCCCCCTGTGAGAAAAGTACATAAACGTATATTGAGCGACACAGCGATGGTTCGCCTGTTACGACGGGAAAGCGTGTGTCGTTGGGAGCATGGCGGGCGTGATCGAGATGACCGCTCGCCGACGTCCGCCGTCGCCCCTGCTCCTCCGGATGCGCGACCGTTCGCCCGGGCTGGGCGGCGCCCTCGTGGGTGGTGCGGTCGCGGCGGGCCTCGGTCTCGCGGCGTTCGCCGTGCCGGTGATGCTGCTGTGGATCACCTCGCCGTACCCCGACAGCGGACCGGGCGGCGCACTGCACGTGGCGGCGGCGCTGTGGCTGCTGGCCCACGGAGCCGAACTGGTCCGCACCGACACGCTCGCCGGCGTCCCGGCTCCCGTGGGCGTCCCGCCGCTGCTGCTGCTCGTACTGCCGGTGTGGCTGCTGCACCGGGCGGGGCGGGACGCCACGGACGGCGGGGCGGGGGACGAGGGCGACGGTCCCGACGACGGCTTCGCCGAGGGCATCGCGGCTGTCGAGGGCCTCGCGAGGGTCGCGGGCCTCTCAGCGGTTCCGGGCCTCTCAGCGGTTCCGGGCGTCTCGGCGGTCGCGGGGCCGCCGCTGGTCTCCGCCCGTATCGCCTGGACGGGCGTCGTCCTCGGCTACCTCGCTGTCGCCGCGCCCGCGGCCCTGTACGCCGCGGGCGGTGTGCTGCGGCCGTCGTGGGTGTGGGCGGGAGTGTGCGTGCCATTGGTCGCCGTCCTGGCGGCCGGGGCGGGCGTGTGGTCGGCGTACGGCCGTCCGGCCGGGCCGCTGCGGCGGCTGCTGGGCGTGCTGCCCGCGGGGGTACGGCCGCTGGTCCTGGGGCCGGACGGGCGCCCGGGTGCCGCCGCCCGGGCCGCGGCGGCCGGGGTGGCGGTCCTCCTCGGGGGCGGTGCGCTGCTGGTGGCGGTGTCGCTGGTGGGGCACGGGACGGCGGCCCAGGCGGCGTTGCTGCAGCTGACGGAGGGGTGGTCGGGGCGGTTCGCGGTGCTGTTGCTGTGTGCGGCCCTGGTGCCGAACGCGGCGGTGTGGGGCGCCGCCTACGCCCTCGGCCCCGGCTTCGCCCTCGGCGCGGGCCATGCCGTCAGCCCGCTGTCCTCCGCACCGGCTCCGTTCCTGCCGCCGTTTCCGCTGCTGGCGGCCGTGCCGGAGGCGGGGGAGGGGCGGCTGGTGCACTGGGCGGCGGCCGGGGCCGTGCCGATGGTCGCCGGGGTGGTGGTCGGCTGGATCGTGGCGCGGGCGGCGGTCTCCGCAGAGCACGGCGGGACGCGGCCGGGCGGCGGGCAGGGTGACGTCTGGTCACCGGGGCGCACCGCCCGTGCCGCCGCCCTCGCGGCCGTACTGTCCGCGGCCGTACTCGCGGGGCTCGCCGCGCTGGCGGGGGGCCCGCTCGGGGTGGCCGTCCTGGCCCGGTTCGGGCCGGTGTGGTGGCAGGTGGGTACGGCGGCACTGGCGTGGCTGATGCTGCTGGCCGTCCCGACGGCGGTGACCGTACGGTCCTGGCACAGCCGGGCGCCCCAGGCGGACGGGCCGAATATCGGCAGACAGCGCGAAGAACCGGCCGAGGGCAAGCCCCAGCGGACGGGCTCGCGCCGCGCCCGTGGCTGGCTCACAAGCACCGGAACCGCCGGGATCGCCGGAGTCGCCGGCAGCACGGGCAGCGGCGCCGCCGCCGGACCTGCCGGTGGCACGGGAAGCACCGGGGCCGCCGCGGCTGCTGGAGTCGCCGGGGCCGCCGGGGCTGCCCGAGTTGCCGGGGACTCCGCCGGAACCGCCGGAGCCGCCCAGGACGGTGCCTCCCCGTCCGACGGGACCGCGAAGCCGAGGACCTCACCCCCCGCACCGGAGGCCCCCTACTCGCCCTACATCCCCTTCGCCCAGGACGCCCAGGACCGCAACGACCCCCCACTCGAGCCGTACGATTTCCTGCCGCCCGACCCGGCTCCCGAGCCCTGCGACGTCCCGCCCCCGCCCGGCCCCATCCCCAGGTCGGACACCCCCTGAAGCAGCGGGCCGTCCGTCAGCCGTCCGTGCCCAGGAAGCCCCGCAGTTCCTTCGGCAGAAGCTCCGTGCAGGACTGCTTGGCTTCGTTCGTGAGGGCGTCGTTCGTGCACGTGTAGTAGTCGCGGTAGACCATCTGGGCCGTGAACGACGCGGCCACCAGGGCGATGGCAAGGGACGCCGTGACCAGCCCGCTCACCGCGGCCGTCGTCTGGGGGCGGCCCGTCTGCTCGGGGGCCGGGGCGTCCGGGTCGGGCCTGCGGGGCTTGGCACGCAGGGCGCTGATGCCCCAGTAGAGGGCGAGCGCGCCGAGCAGCAGCGCCACGTACGGCCAGCTGAAGAGGGCGAAGAAGAAGGCCCACATGCCGGAGAGCAGGGCGTAGCGCGCACGGCGCTGGGCGGGATCCGTCGGGTCCCAGCGCGGGTTCGCGCTGCCCTGGGGGCCACCCGGGCCCTCGGGGCCGCCGCCGGGGCGCTCGCCGAAGCCGTCGGAGGAACGGCCGGGCTGCCGGTCGCTCCACTGCCTGCCCCAGGGGGCGCGGTCGTCCTCGCCGCCGTCCCGGGAGTCGTCGCCCGACGGGCGCCGCGGCTGCCAGGGCCGGTCCGGGGTGCCCTCGGGCGGCGGGGCGAAGGGGTTGTCCTCCTGGGACCCGCGCCCTCGCTCGTCGCCGCGGTCGCCGTCCGACGGCGCGTCGGGTGGTGAGCTGGGGCGCTCCCGCAGCAGCACGCTGCCGCGCTCCCCTCCCTGCGCCGACAGCTGGGGGAACGTGAGGAGTCGCAGGCTGCGGTCCGGCATCAAGTGAGCGTCTTCCCGTTGATGAGTAGGAACGAGTTGCTGAGCAGGGATGGGGGGGACAGAACCGAACGGTGTCGGACCCGGGCCCGCCACCTCTTGAACGCATCGCGTCCGGACGGCGTTCCCGAACCGGCTCGGCCCAGACGCTACCTTCCGGCCAGGCCCCCGTCCCGCGGGGGCTGCCCGGTGTGCCGGTATCGTTGCTGACGGTCGGCCGGTTCGTAGGCTTCCCCGTATCCGGGGGCGCGAAGCATTCGTATGAATGCACAAACGCCGGGGCCGGTCGCCTGGACAGACGCTCCCTTCGAGAAAGGCCCCCACCGTGGCCGCCAAGCCCGTGGCCCCGCGCGCCAAGCGCCTTGTCGTGCTGGTCTCCGGATCCGGCACCAACCTTCAGGCGCTGCTCGACGAGATCGACGCCGCCGGTGCGCAGGAGTACGGGGCCGAGATCGTGGCCGTCGGCGCCGATCGTGAGGGCATCGAGGGGCTGGCCCGCGCCGAGCGCGCCGGGCTGCCGACCTTCGTGCGCAAGGTGAAGGACTACGGCAGCCGCGAGGAGTGGGACGCCGCCCTCGCCGAGGCCGTCGCCGCCTACGAGCCCGACCTCGTCGTCTCCGCCGGGTTCATGAAGATCGTCGGCAAGGAGTTCCTCGCGCGGTTCGGCGGGCGGTTCGTCAACACGCACCCGGCCCTGCTGCCCAGTTTCCCGGGGGCCCACGGCGTGCGGGACGCGCTCGCGTACGGCGCCAAGGTCACCGGCTGCACCGTCCACTTCGTCGACGACGGCGTCGACACCGGACCGATCATCGCGCAGGGCGTGGTGGAGGTCCGGGACGAGGACGACGAAGGCGCTCTGCACGAGCGCATCAAGGAAGTCGAGCGAAGGCTGCTCGTCGAGGTCGTGGGGCGGCTCGCCCGCAACGGCTATCGCATTGAGGGACGAAAGGTAGTTATCCAGTGACCGCCGAGAGCAACAAGCGGCCCCTTCGCCGGGCGCTCGTCAGCGTCTACGACAAGACCGGGCTGGAGGAGCTCGCGCGCGGGCTCCACGAGGCCGGGGTCGAGCTCGTCTCCACCGGCTCCACCGCTGCGAAGATCGCCGCTGCCGGCGTCCCCGTCACCAAGGTCGAGGAGCTCACCGGCTTCCCCGAGTGCCTGGACGGCCGCGTCAAGACGCTGCACCCGCGCGTGCATGCCGGCATCCTCGCCGACCTGCGCCTGGACAGCCACCGCGAGCAGCTCGCCGAGCTGGAAGTCGAGCCGTTCGACCTCGTCGTCGTCAACCTCTACCCGTTCCGCGAGACCGTCGCCTCCGGTGCCTCGCCCGACGAGTGCGTGGAGCAGATCGACATCGGCGGCCCGTCGATGGTCCGCGCCGCCGCCAAGAACCACCCCTCGGTCGCGGTCGTCACCAGCCCGGCCCGTTACGCCGACGTGCTCAAGGCCGTCCAGAGCGGCGGCTTCGACCTCGCCACCCGCAAGCGGCTCGCCGCCGAGGCCTTCCAGCACACGGCCGCCTACGACGTCGCCGTCGCCTCCTGGTTCGCCTCCTCCTACGCGCCCGTCGACGAGTCGCAGTTCCCGGACTTCCTCGGCGCCACCTGGGAGCGCGAGCACACCCTGCGCTACGGCGAGAACCCGCACCAGCCGGCCGCGCTCTACGTCTCCCCGGAGGGCGGCGGTCTCGCCCAGGCCGAGCAGCTGCACGGCAAGGAGATGTCGTACAACAACTACACCGACACGGACGCCGCCCGTCGTGCCGCGTACGACCACGCCGAGCCCTGCGTCGCGATCATCAAGCACGCCAACCCCTGCGGTATCGCGGTGGGCGCGGATGTCGCCGAGGCGCACCGCAAGGCGCACGCCTGCGACCCGCTGTCGGCGTTCGGCGGTGTGATCGCGGTCAACCGCCCGGTCAGCAAGGAGATGGCCGAGCAGGTCGCGGAGATCTTCACCGAGGTCATCGTCGCGCCGGACTACGAGGACGGCGCCCTGGAGGCCCTCACCAAGAAGAAGAACATCCGCGTGCTGCGCTGCCCCGACGGGCCCTCCGCCCCGGTCGAGGTCAAGCCCATCGACGGCGGCGCGCTGCTGCAGGTGACCGACCGGCTCCAGGCCGACGGCGACGACCCGGCCAACTGGACGCTGGCGACCGGCGAGGCGCTGGACGCCGACGAGCTCCAGCAGCTCGCCTTCGCCTGGAAGGCCTGCCGCGCGGTGAAGTCCAACGCGATCCTGCTCGCCAAGGACGGTGCCTCGGTGGGCGTCGGCATGGGGCAGGTCAACCGGGTCGACTCCTGCAAGCTGGCGGTGGAGCGGGCCGGGGCCGAGCGGGCCCGGGGCGCATACGTCGCGTCGGACGCGTTCTTCCCGTTCCCCGACAACATCGACGTCCTGGGCGCCGCCGGCGTCAAGGCCATCGTGCAGCCCGGCGGTTCCGTCCGTGACGAACTGGTCGTCGAGGCCGCGCAGAAGGCCGGCATCACGATGTACTTCACCGGGACGCGGCACTTCTTCCACTGACGGTGGCGAGCGGGTCGGCGGTCAACGCCGGCCCGCTCCCCGTACGACTCAGCCGTCGACCTCGTACCGCCCGACCTCCAGGAAGTACCGCAGCTCCTCCGGAGTGCCGTCGATGGCCTCCTCGGCGGCGGCCCTGAGCGCCGCGCTGATGGTCGGGTCGGCCAGGATCCGGGCGACGGCGACGCGGTCGTCCTCGGCCTGGGCGAGGCGGTAGCCGGTCTCCAGGAAGGCGCGCAGGGCCTCCGGGGTGTTCACGTCGAGTGCCTTGCCGGCTTCCCGCTTGACGCCCCGGCCGGAGTCCGGGTCGGCCAGGATGCGGGCGACGGCGACGCGGTCGTCCTCGGCCTGGGCGAGGCGGTAGCCCGTCTTCAGGAACTCCCGCATGTCCTCCACGGTGCCGTCGAGGGCCTCGTTGGCCTCCCGGATGACGCCTCGGCCGCTGTCCTCGTCGGCGATGATGCGGGCGATCGCGATCCGCAGGTCGTCCTCCGACATCTCGTCCACCGGCGTGCCGTCCGTCACCGCGGTGGCGGTCACGGCGGGCGCCGACGGGGCCGGGCCGGCGGCGAAGGCCGGGGTGGTGAGCAGGAGGGCCGGTGCCAGGGCGGCGGCGACGATCAGGGCACCGTGGGTGGGTCTCATGCGTGAACCTTCCTAAGGGAAAAGGGAGTTGGTGAGGCCGAGTGGTGCCAGGCTGCTGCCTGGGACCCGGTGCGGACATCCTCACATTGACCGCCGCGCGCGGCAGCTCCCTTTTTCAGGTCGAGGATTTTCAGGTCGAGGAGCGCAGCGCCGCCCACGTCCTGGGGCCGACCTTGCCGTCGGGGTCCAGCCCCTTGGCGCGCTGGAAGCCGCGTACCGCCGTGACGGTGTCCTTGCCGAACTGGCCGTCCACGCCCGCGCCGCCCACGGCGTAGCCGCGCTTGGCCAGCATGCACTGCACCTGTACGACGCGCTGGCCGCTGTCGCCGCGGCGGGTGAGTTCGGTGCCGGAGTAGTAGGTGCAGTCGGTGAGCCACGGGGGCCCGGCCGGGGCGGTCGGCGTCTCCGTCGGCTCCGTGGCCGACGGCCGGGGCTTCGTCGTCTCCGGCGGGGGAGCGGGGGCGGTGGTGCGGGTGTCGGCCTCGGCACTGTGGTCCGAGGGGCCGGGTGAGGTGCCCCTGGTCGTGCTCTCGCTCCGAGGGACCTGGCTGGACGGTGTGGGGGAATCCGGGTGGTCGAGGCCCGGCAGGGACGTCCGGTCGTGACCGTCGCCGGTCGCACGGGCCGTGGGCGCGGCGGAGCCGCTGTCGCCGGCCGACGAAGGGCGCGTGGCCAGAAAGGCCGTCAGGCCGAGGGCGCACACGGTGAGTACGGCGGCGAGGACGGCGTAAGGTTTCAGCCGCCGCCGGGCGGGAGTCCCGGCCGCCGGTGCCGCCACCGGCGTACTCTCCGCTGCCGGCGTACTCCCCGCCACCGGCGTACTCCCCGCCACCGGCGTACCCCCCGCCACCGGCGGCCCGAAGCCCGGCTGCCCCGCCACCGGTACGCCGGGTAACTGCGCTGCTCCGGGCGGCGCGAACCCCGGCACCGCAGCCACCGCCCGCCGCACCGGCGGCGCCGGTAACGGACCGTCCCTCAGCGCCTCGTGGGCCCGCTGCCGGGCCAGGATGCGGCTGCCCAGCGGCTCCTGCCAGGAGGCGGACCGGGGCTGCGTTGAGGCCGCGTCGACCAGGTCCTGGGGGCCGGGGCGCAGGGCCGGGTCCTTGGAGAGGCACGCCGTGAGGAGGTCGGCCAGAGCCGGATCGGCCGTCCGCACCTCGGACATGACCTCCGCGTTCGGCTCCTCCGAGGCGATGCGGTGCAGGACGTCCACGCCGGTGCCGTCGCCGAAGGGGGCGTGGCCGGTGACCGCGTGGACGACCGTGCTCGCGCAGCAGAACACGTCGGAGGCCGTGTCGCACCGGCCGTCCCTGAGGTACTCGGGGGACATGAAGGCGGGGGTGCCGACGCGGTTGCCGGTCGTGGTGATCGCGCTGGAGTCGACGGCCTGGGCGATGCCGAAGTCGACGACGTGTGCGCCCTGTCGGGTCAGGAGAACGTTGGAGGGCTTGAAGTCCCGGTGCACGATCCCGGTCGCGGCCAGCGCGCCGAGCGCCCGCCCGAGATCGGCCACCAGCCGCCAGGCGTCGTCCGGTGGCAGGACACCGCAGTCCCGCACCGCCTCCGCCAGGTTGAGACCGGGTAAGTACACGGTCGCCATCCACAGCAGCTCGCTGTCCGGCTCGAAGCCCGTGCCCAGCAGCTCGGGCGTGTAGGGCGCGCCCACGCGCGCGTGCACGGTGGCCTCCCGCTCGAACCGCCGCCGGAAGGGCACGTCCTCGGCGTACTCGGGCCGGATGACCTTCACCGCGGCGAGCCCGGGCGTCCCGTCCCCGTGCCGCGCCAGATAGACCCGTCCCATACCGCCCCGGCCGAGCAGCCCCAGTGGTACGTACGGTCCGACCCGCACCGGATCGGCGGGCCGCAGCGGCACGCAACCGGTCTGCGCGACGGCGTCTGACATGGATCCCCCGGCTGTGGTCCTGGCAGCGATGCCGGAAACGGTACCGGAGGCAGGCCGCCGGTCTGACGTACCGGGCGCCCTGACCTACCCGGCGCCCGGGGAGTACCTGTGAACTCTGAGGGTCACTTCTTCGCGGCCGGGGTGTACTCCTTGAGGTAGTGGGCGACGCGGGCGGCGTAGTCGCGGTACTTCGGGGGAACGCCGCCCGCGTTGTTCACGCTCTCGTACGACGTCCGGTACGCGGCGGCGACCAGCACCCGGCGGTCGCCGCGCAGTCCGGCCTCCAGGCGCGGTTCGGCGAAGCACAGATAGCGGGCCATGGCCGGGATGGACTCGGAAGGGGTGAGCGGCGGCCTGGGGGTCTCCTTCGCGGGGACGCCGTCGGCGCGGATCCACCAGCGCAGGATGCTCGGGGTCCAGCGGGCGATGCCGTACTCGCCCTCCTCGCCCGCGTCCGGGTCGGAGAGATCGGGGTCGAAGTCGCTCTCCACCTTCAGCATCGCGGCGATGAGCGCCGGGGTGATCTCCGGCTGGACGCAGTCGTGGGCCGAGTCGACGATGAGCCGCCGGTAGGCGACCGGGACGCCCTTGTCGGTGCGCAGTTCGGAGGCGCCGTACGTGGCGGGGGACACCTTCCGGGTCTCGCCGGTCCTGTTCCCGCCGTCGTCGCCGGGACCGGCCCAGGTGGCGACGCCGTAGCCGAGGGCGGCGACGGCGGCACCGGCCGCCAGGACCGCGATGCGGCGGGAGCGGTGGCGGGCCGGGCGCAGACGGGGCAGGCGGAAGGAGCGGTGGCCGGTGCCGGCGGCCGCCCGGACGCGGGCGAGCAGGGTGTCGCCGGAGACGCGGTCCTGGTGGGTGCGGGTCAGGCAGGCGGAGATGATCTGCCGCCAGTCGTCGGGCAGTTCGGGCGACAGGCGCAGCTCGTCGGTGCCGCGGGCGTAGGCGGCGGCCGCGTCGCGGCGGGCCGTCGCGGTCGCGCCGGGCAGCGGGAAGGAGTCGGTGAGGACGAGGTGCGCGAGGACACCGAAGGCCCAGATGTCGGCCGACGGGCGGATCCTGCGGCCCCGTTCGCCGATCTCGGTCCACAGGAGCTCGGGCGGGGTGTAGTCGGGGGTGGAGAACGCCGGGGTGTAGGCGTGGGTGCCCTCCAGCTCGGCGGCCATGTTGAAGTCGGCGAGGCGGACCGAACCGTCGTCCATCAGCAGCACGTTGGCCGGCTTCAGGTCGCCGTGCACCCAGCCGGCGCCGTGCAGCTGGGCCAGGCCCTCGCAGATCTGCGCGAGCAGCGCGGGACCGGCCTCGGGCCGGGGCTCCGCGGTGAGCAGGGCGGACAGGGAGCCCTCGGCCCGCTCCAGGACGAGGACGGTGGCGCCGTCCAGTTCCGGCCGGTCCGGGTCGTCGACCGTCAGCGTCTCGTACATCCGCACCAGGCGCGGTTGCTTCAGCCGCCGGTACAGCTCGACCTCCCGCTCGACCAGCTCGCGCAGATGGGTCAGCCGGCGGGGCGTGGCCGTGCCCGTGGGCAGGAACTTCAGGGCGGCCGTCCGGGGCAGCTCCGTGCTCTCCCCGGTGCGCCGGGCCGCGTACACACTGCCGAAGGCGCCGGTCGCGAGGGGCTCGCGCACCTCCCAGACCCCGACCCGGTAGCCCTTCGGCACCGCGACGGCGTAGGGCTCGGTCACCGGGTCACCCGGCCCGGCGGGGGGCTCGCCAGGACGGCCAGGTCGTCCTCGCGGACCAGGTCGAAGCGGAGCGCCAGGGAGACCAGGGACTCCTTCTTGCCGTTCAGCCGCGGGCCGGTGTCCGCGCTCTCCGGGCCCGGCTTCAGGCGCAGTTTCACGGCGAGGTAGTCGATGTTCCACTGCACCGAGGTGCGGGACGCGGCCGGCCAGGTGGGGCGCAGACGGTCGGCGACCTGGTCGACGGTGGGCAGCGGGGCGTGCGGGGTGCCGCGCAGGCGCGGTTCGCACAGGGCGGCCAGGACCGCGAAGTAGCGCTTGGTGCGGTCGAGGGAGAAGGCCGGTGCGGTCGTGGCGCCGTCGAGGCCGCCGGTGCCGCTCAGGTAGTCGTGGCGCGGCGCCCACACCTGGAGCGCCAGCAGGTCGCCGGCGGCGGGCAGCACGATCCGCGAGAACTCGAAGGGGATCGGCGCGTCCAGCCGCCCGGGCCCGATCTTGACGTGTTCCCCCGCGCCTTCCGGGTTCTCCACCAGGTAGGTCAGGTCACGGCTGAGGTTGCTGAGGATCCAGAAGGCGCCCTGCGCGGTGATCTCACCGGCCCGGCGGGAGACTCCGTCGTGGGTGATGCGCAGGTCGTTGCCGTGTGCGGAGCGGCCGAACGCGAGGCGTTCGCCGGGTGCGAGTCTGATCTGACCGGGGTTTCGCTCGTCCTCCGTGGTCGGCGGAGGTACCACGATGATGCTGTACAAGGTGCTCTCCCGTGCCTGACAGCTATGGACGTCAGACTAGGGCGACGCACCAGGGCCGTGCCCCCCTCGAACGGGTGAGACACGGCCCTTGGATGCGATTGGCGCGAACTGTTCCGCCCGCCGCGTCCGTTCAGTAACGGGGGCGGTTGAACCAGGCCTTGCCGTTGGCGTTGCCGACGAACACCGCGATCAGGATGGCCAGGACGGTGTGCACCAGGCCCACGAGGATGAACGGGTAGATGCCGAGGACGGCGGTGATGATGGCGAAGACCAGGATGGTCACGCGGGCGCCGTTGCCGCCGTTCTTGAACTTCGTCGCCAGGACGGCCGCGAACACCAGCCAGGCCAGGCCGAACACCACGTAACCCCAGATCAGGCCGGTCGACTGGCCGACCAGGTCCTGGAGAGCGGCGTTGTCCTGGAGGGCCTCGTCGTCCTTCGCGGAATTGATGGCCGCAGCGCCGAGGCCGAGGATCACCACGGCGACGACCTGCAGACCGACGATGACCCACATCATCACGCGGGCCGCGCTCACGGAGCCCGGCATCGTCGTCGGCGCGGCGGGACCGCCGTACTGGGACACCGGAGGGGCCTGCGGGTAGCCGTACCCGGGCGCCTGCCCCTGCTGCTGCGGGTAGCCGTAGCCCTGCTGCGGCTGCTGCGGCTGCCCCTGGGGAGCGCCGTAGGGATTGTTCGGGTCGCCGTAGCTCATGGGGGCTTTCCTCCGTTGGTCCGAGTGCGGGGACGACGCGTGGCATCCGTACGGAGGAGAGTTCTTCAGACAGCGACCGTCCCCCCGTTGAGCTGCCCGCGGCACTTGTCAGGTCATCGTTCTTCACCACTGACGGGCTTGTCCAGCCGCATTCCCGATGTGTTGTGCAAGTGCAACATCACTGATCATGGGCGGATACGGGGGGAGGGGCCCCGCGGTGCCCGTATTGCGGCCGGATTGGAACCGCGGGCGGGTCATCCGCGAGGATGGGGGCATGACCGCCCAGATTCTCGATGGCAAGGCCACCGCAGCCGCGATCAAGTCCGACCTGACCGCCCGCCTGGCGGCGCTGAAGGAGAAGGGCGTCACGCCCGGCCTCGGCACGATCCTGGTCGGGGAGGACCCCGGCAGCCAGAAGTACGTCGCCGGCAAGCACCGTGACTGTGCGCAGGTCGGCATCGCCTCCATCCAGCGCGAGCTGCCGGCCACGGCGACGCAGGAGGAGATCGAGGCGGTCGTCCGCGAGCTGAACGAGGACCCG
This sequence comes from Streptomyces sp. NPDC050416, assembly GCF_044458845.1. Taxonomy (NCBI): domain Bacteria; kingdom Bacillati; phylum Actinomycetota; class Actinomycetes; order Kitasatosporales; family Streptomycetaceae; genus Streptomyces; species Streptomyces sp. NPDC050416. The sequence continues at coordinate 545,110 of NZ_JBITII010000002.1, read as the reverse complement.
GCCTGCACGGGTTACATCGTGCAACTGCCGCTGCCCAAGGGCATCGACGAGAACCGCATCCTGGAGCTGATGGACCCGGACAAGGACGCGGACGGCCTGCACCCGATGAACCTCGGCCGACTGGTCCTGAACGAGCCGGCCCCCCTGCCTTGCACCCCGAACGGTGTGCTGACCCTCCTGCGTCGCTACGGCGTGGAGATCAAGGGCGCGGAGGTCGTGGTGGTCGGCCGGGGTGTGACCATCGGCCGGTCGATGCCACTGCTCCTGACCCGGCGCAGCGAGAACGCGACCGTGACCCAGTGCCACACCGGCACGCGTGACCTGTCGGCGCACCTCAAGCGGGCGGACATCATCATCGCCGCGGCCGGTTCCGCCCATCTGATCCGCGCCGAGGACGTCAAGCCGGGCGCGGCCGTCCTCGACGTCGGTGTCTCCCGCAGCGCCGAGGGCAAGATCATGGGCGACGTCCACCCCGACGTGGCCGAGGTCGCCGGCTTCATCTCCCCGAACCCCGGCGGAGTCGGCCCGATGACCCGGGCCCAGCTGCTCGTCAACGTGGTCGAGGCGGCGGAGCGCAGTGTCGGCTGAACGGAACGCGGCGAGCGCGGGGAGCGCCTCGGACACCGGGGGGGCGGAGAGTGCCCCGGCCGTCGCGGGCGCGCAGGCCGTGCGCGGTGAGCCTGACGCGCCTGGTGTGGTCGATGGTGACGCCGATGCCATGGTGCGCGACGAGGACGGCGATCTCACCGTGCGGGATCCCGTCAGTGCCCCCGACGCCGAGGGGCGGCCGCGGCGGGTCACCCGGCGGTTTCCGCTGTTCACCAAGGACACCGCGCGGCCCGAGGGCGGTGGCCGGGCCGCGCCCGGGGACGCGTTCGCGCCGGCGCGGCAGTGGCCCGTCCTCGCCGTTCTGGTGCTGGTCGGACTCGGGCTGCTCGTGACCGCGCTCGGGCAGTTCCGGCTCGGGACGCTGCTGATCGGCATCGCCCTGCTGGGCGGTGGCGCGATGCGCTGGCTGCTGCCGGACGTCGGCATGCTCGCCGTCCGCTCCCGGTTCACGGACATCGTCACGTACGGCGTCATGGGACTGGCGATCGTCCTGCTGGCGTTGATGGCGCAGCCGAATCCCTTGCTCCAGATCCCGTTCCTGAAGGACACGCTGCACTTCACGGTCACCAGCGAGTGACACGACGGCGGTCCGTCCTCTCCCCCGAGGAAGGACGGGCCGCCGTCACGGACCACCCTCCTGCACGGCGAACGGCCTGTTCAACGCCTGTCAGTGCGCTGTGGCACGGAAGTGACGGTTCCGGTACGTCCGCCGGGAGATTCGGTATGAAGTGGTGCAAGGGCGGGTTGGGCATGGACAATCGGGACGGTCCAGGGTGTATCGCGCGCGGGTCCTGTGCTTCTGTGCGCCCCCGGTCAGGGAACTGAGATCCTGGGTGGGCGCATCCCTGTGGGTAGCCAGAACGGGGACTCGGCCGAGGCCGCCAACGCGCGGGGCGTACAGCGCGGGAAACAACAGCACGTACCGGGGGGAAGAGGGGGACGCAATGCCTCGTTGGAGGGCCTTGCCGGATGAGCTCGATCCGCAGATCAGGGAGTTCACCAGCCAGCTGCGCAGACTCGTGGACCGCAGCGGTCTGAGCATCGCGTCGGTGGCGGACCGCACGGGCTACAGCAAGACGTCGTGGGAGCGTTATCTGAACGGCCGGCTGCTCGCGCCCAAGGGCGCGATCGTGGCGCTGGCCGAGGTCACCGGGACCAACCCGATGCACCTCACCACCATGTGGGAGCTCGCCGAGCGCGCCTGGAGCCGCTCGGAGATGCGGCACGACATGACGATGGAGGCCATACGGATCTCCCAGGCGCGCGCTGCGCTGGGTGAGTTCGGCGGGCAGGACTTCGGGACTCCGCCGGCCGGTGCCAAGGGTGACGGCAAGACGGCCGCCGCGGGCGGTGGCGGGGCGGGCCGCCGAAGCGGCAGCGCCACGGTGACGCCGGGGATCGCGGGCCCGGCGGGCGTCGCCCCGACCGTGCCGCCGCAGCCGACGGCGCCCGAGGTGCAGGACTCCACCGGCAGCGACGGGACCGGGGGCAACTCGTGGGGAGTGGCCGGGTACCAGGGGCCCTCCCAGGGCCGCGGGCGTACCGCCGGCGCGGGGACCGCGGCCACGGCCGGTCCCGGTCCAGGCACCACCCGGATGCCGGGCGTCGGGCCGGACGCGTACGGCACGCCCCCGCGGGACGCGGTCCCGGCGGGCGCGGGGGGTTCCGGCGGCACGGGCGGCTCCGGTGGGCCCGGGCGCTCCGGAAACTCTGCCGGCAAGCGGCGGACCGCGACGTTCGTCGCGGGTGTCGTGGGCGTGCTCGTGGTGATCGCCGGCGCGTTCTACCTCACCGGTGGCGGTGGCGACGACGAGGCCAAGGGCGGCACGAAGTCGCCCTCGCCGAGCGCCACCACCAACCAGGAGCTGCCGCCCGGCGTGAAGTGCAGCGGCGACAGCTGCACCGGCAAGGACGCGGAGAACATGGGATGCAGTGGTGACCTGGTGACCACGGCCCGGACCGCCACCGTCGGCACGACCGTCGTCGAGGTCCGCTACAGCGAGACCTGCAAGGCGGCCTGGGGCCGTATCACCCAGGCGGCCCAGGGTGACGAGGTCCAGATCAGCGCGGGCAAGACGAAGCAGACCGGCAGCATCACGGCCACCGGCGACGCCATCGCCTACACCCCCATGGTCTCGGTCAAGAACGCCACCGACGCCAAGGCCTGCGCCACCCTGGCCTCCGGCCGGCAGGGCTGCACGGAGTAGGGGGACGACCGACCGCCTGGCACCTGGCGGGGGTGGCTTCCGGCGGCGCGCCTGGCCCCGGCCGGGGCGATCCTGTCGAGGGGCCGGGGCCCGACGGGCGCCTGGCACGCCGAGGTCCCCTTGCCGCCGGCGGGGCGCGGGGCTTCTGACCGCCCGGTGGGCTCCGTGCGCGGCGGGCCACCCGGTGCTCGCCCGGCTTGCGGCCGGAGACCTCGGTGCTGGTGAGTGCCCGGCATGCGGCGGGCGCCTCGCTCCGGGTGGGGCCCAGCACTTGGCGCAGCGCCCGAGGAGGGCTGTCGCCGGCGGGCGTGCCTGGCTTCCGGCCGGGGCCAGGGGCTGGTGGGCGTCGGTGAAACGCGGAGCGCCTCGCGCCGGGGCGGGGCCGTCGCGTCTGGTCGGAGCGGTGGGCACCGGGCGGAGGGCCAGGTGGCAGAAACGGGCGCGGGAGAAATTTCGGTGAGGGTGGCATGCGCGGGGGAACCGGGGGCACGCGAACCGTACCCCCACGGGAGTCCGGCTTGGTCGGTTCCCCCCGGCGGCCGCCTTCGTCCTCCTCTCCCGGACGGGCGGCCGCCTTTTGTTCGGGTGTCGGGTGGTTGTGGGGTGGGCCACACCGACCCGGCCGTGCGGGATCCCGGATGCGCGATAGCCTGACCGCTGGATGGATCTCTTGACGCCAAGAGATCGATCAAACGTCCGGGGCAGGGACGCCCCACCGCCAGCTGTCATACGGAGAACGCCATGACCCGCACTCCCGTGAACGTCACCGTCACCGGCGCGGCCGGCCAGATCGGTTACGCCCTGCTCTTCCGCATCGCCTCCGGTCAGCTGCTCGGCGCGGACGTGCCGGTGAAGCTGCGCCTGCTGGAGATCACGCCCGCCCTGAAGGCGGCGGAGGGCACGGCCATGGAGCTGGACGACTGCGCGTTCCCGCTCCTGCAGGGCATCGACATCACGGACGACCCGAACGTCGCCTTCGACGGCACGAACGTGGGCCTGCTCGTCGGCGCCCGCCCCCGCACCAAGGGCATGGAGCGCGGCGACCTGCTGGAGGCCAACGGCGGCATCTTCAAGCCGCAGGGCAAGGCCATCAACGACCACGCCGCGGACGACGTCAAGGTCCTCGTCGTCGGCAACCCGGCCAACACCAACGCGCTCATCGCCCAGGCCGCCGCGCCGGACGTACCCGCCGAGCGGTTCACGGCCATGACCCGTCTGGACCACAACCGTGCCCTGACCCAGCTCGCGAAGAAGACCGGCTCCACGGTCGCCGACATCAAGCGGCTCACCATCTGGGGCAACCACTCCGCCACTCAGTACCCGGACATCTTCCACGCCACGGTGGCCGGCAAGAACGCCGCCGAGGTCGTCAACGACGAGAAGTGGCTGGCCGAGGACTTCATCCCGACCGTCGCCAAGCGCGGCGCCGCGATCATCGAGGCCCGCGGCGCGTCCTCGGCCGCGTCGGCCGCCAACGCGGCCATCGACCACGTGTACAGCTGGGTCAACGGCACCGCCGACGGCGACTGGGTCTCGATGGGTATTCCGTCGGACGGTTCGTACGGTGTCCCGGAGGGTCTGATCTCCTCCTTCCCGGTCACCTGCAAGGACGGCAAGTACGAGATCGTCCAGGGCCTGGAGATCAATGAGTTCTCCCGCGCCCGGATCGACGCCTCCGTCAAGGAGCTCGAGGAGGAGCGCGAGGCGGTCCGCGGCCTCGGCCTGATCTGAACCTGACCGCAGATCTCCTCATCGATCCCCGGGCCGCCGCGGCGGCCCGGGGATCGATGCGTTCGGGGGGCGATGCGCGGTGAAGACCTTGTGTCCATCGCCGCCACACAGCGAGCCCTCACGGCATACCGCTTCCACGGGCCTCGCCGGTCACTCTATGCTGATGGCTTCTCAACTCAAGGTTGTACAGGGTTCTTTTCGCGCATCGGGGGAGTGGCGTGAGCACCGCATACGTGCCGCAGCAACCGCAGCCGACACACGCCGGCGCACCACCGGCACCGCCGCCCACGCCGCCGCACGCCAGCGAGGCGACCCGGCTGCTGTGCGCGGGCACCTATCTGGACTCCGGGTACCGGGACCGCGTCATCGAGCAGCTGCATCTCAACGAGCAGCGGATCGTGGCCCCCTCGCTCGGCTTCGACGCGGCCCGCGTCCTCGCCCACGCCCTGCGGGCCCGGCGCCACGAGCTGTTGTGGGCCGGGGCGATCCTCGGCCTGTGGATCATCGGCGCGGCGCTGACCGGGGGTCTGCTGGCCATCTTCCTGGGCCCCAGCCTCTTCCTCGCGATCGCGTCCTGGGTCAGGGGCAACGCCGACCGGCCGCCCCTGTACCGCAGGGTGCCGGCCTTCCTGTTCCGCTGGTGGGGCCGCATCGGCTTCGCCTGGCTGCTGGTCGCCACGGTGATCACGGCCTTCGGCGGCAACGACGACGGCTCCTCGTACGGATCGTCGTACGACTCGTACGACTCGTTCGACTCCTCCGGCGCGTACGGCGCCGGCACACCGGACCTGTCCGATGTGCTGGTCCCCACCTCCAGCGAGCTGGGTGAGCTGTTCGAGCCCTGGCAGGCCTGGCTCGCCCTGGTCATGTTCGTGCTCATCGCGCTGTGCACGGCCGCGCAGCGCGGGCAGTTCGCCCGGGTGCTGGCCGCCGAACTGTCCCCGCAGCGCTTCCCGGACGCCGCCGGTGACCCCGCGGAGCAGGACGAGGGACAGCGGTTCCAGCGACTGAAGGACCGCATTCGGCTGGAACAGCACGCCCCGCTGATCATGTACCACGAGGCGCGTCCGTTCTGCGGGGCCGGTGCGGCCTACGAGACCTGGGTCCTCGCCGTCGAGTTGCGGCCCGACGGCATGAAGAAGCAGCAGCCGATCAGCAACCGGACGGTGCTGGAGAGGGTCCGGCCGCTGCTCGAGCAGCTGCGGCTGCCCTCCGAGTACGCCGGCCTGTCGGTGCGTGACCGGCTGCGCTGGCTGGAGATCGACGAGTGCGTGTTCCTGCCCGCGGAGGGGCTGCGGCGGCGCGAGGAGGCGCCGTACCACCCGCAGGCCTTCGAGGAGCACCGGGCGCGCGCGGTCGAGGAGGGCGCCGAGAAGCGGCGCCACTTCCTGCGCATCCGCGTGGGCGGCTGGGAGGAGGAGCTGGTCGTCACCGTCTTCGTGCGCATCCACACCCAGGGCGGCATGCTCATGCTCGAGATCGCCCCGCATGTGCTGCTGCCGGTGCGCGAGGACTTCAAGGACGCCGACCGCACGGCCCACCGCTTCCGCCACAACAACGTGTTCGGCAAGGCGGCCTGGGCCGTCGCCCGGGTGCCCGGCTCGGTGGCCCGCTCCCTGGTCGCCCTCGGCAAGGGCGTGCTGTACGCGTGGCGGCTGCTGACCGGCGGCTACGCGGAGGCGTTGCCCGACGGCCCCGCCCTGTCGGTGCGGGAACTGGGCTCGGTGCGGGGCGGGTCCCTCTTCCAGGAGATGGACGTCCAGCGCTACCTCAAGAGCATCCAGGACCGCGTCGCGAACGGGGTGAAGGCCGCGATCGCCGACGCCGGTTACCAGACCGGCGAGTTCGTCCAGAAGATCGTCAACATCAGCAGCGGCGGTGTGAACATCGAGGGCGGTGTCGAGGGCAGCACCTTCGCCGTCGGCAGCCACGCCTCCGCCTCCTCCACCACCACGTCCGGCGGCACCGCGCCGCAGAAGGGGTCCGACACCGATGGCAACGAATGAGCCCAGCGTCAGCATCGGCGGCAACGTCGAGCGCAGCACCTTCGCCATCGGCAGCCACGCGCACGCCGAGAGCCACCACGGCACCCCGGCCCCGCGCGACGAGGCCGCCGAGGAGCTGCTGAAGGCCGTACGGGAACTGCGGGCCGACCTGACCCGGGTGCGGCAGAGCGAGGAGGCCGCGCAGCTGGACACCGCCCTGGCGGAGACCGAGGACGAGATCAGCCGAACCGGCAGGGCTGGTGAGGGCCGCCTCCAGCGGTTGCGGGACGTGCTCGGGGACGCCCAGACCGTCCTGACGCTGTTCGCGTCGGCCGGGACGGTGGCCGGGCTGCTGGGGATGTGACGTCCGGGGGCGTGGCGCATGGAGACAGGGCGCCCGACGAGGTGAGAGGAACCTTATGAGCGGGGGACAGCGGTACTGGAACGAGGAGACGCAGCGCTGGGAGGACGGCACGGAAGGGGCGGCTCAGGTCACCCCGCCGCCCCCGCCGCGCCCGGACTTCACGCCCCTTGCACCGCACACGGCTGATCAGCCCGAAAACGGCGCCTGGTCCACGTCCGAGCTGCCGCAGGATCCGCCGTCCGGCGGCTCCTGGTCCACGTCCGAGCTGCCCCAGGATCCGCCGTCCGGCGGCGCCTGGCCGCCCGCGGACCCGACGGCACCCCCACCGGCGGCCGTCACACGCGGACACAGCCGCCGGCTCGTGTGGTCCGTGCTGGGCGGCGCCGCCGCGGTCGGAGTCGCCGTGGCGCTGGTGCTGACCCTGCCGGCCGGCGGCGACGGCACGGACGACCGCGACGACAAGGCGGCGAGCGCGTCCCCGACCACCGGCAGCTCGACATCCACCACCGAGGGGCCCGAGCCGACCACCGAGGAGACGGCCTCGCCGTCCGACCCGGCCACCGAACTCCCCGCCGACTACGAGCTCTACGAGGACGCCGAGGGCTTCACCATCGCCCGGCCCGTGGGCTGGACGCGGAAAGCGGTGGCCTCCCAGCACGGCATGGACGTGGTCAACTACCGCAGCTCCGACGGCGAACGGCGACTGCAGGTGTTCGAGGTGGCGGAAGCTTCCCCCGACGAGTCCTTCGAGTTGTTCCTCTCCGATAAAACCCCCAAGGCCGAGGGTTTCCGGAAGCTCGACCTGAACCACATGAACGACGGCGGGTTCACCGCCGCCCGGCTCGAATACCTCGCCGACTCCATCGGCGGCGAGCCCGAGGTCGGCACCTGGCACATCCTCGACGAACGCTTCGTGGCCCCGGACGGCAAGGTGTACGCCATCGCCGCCTACGGCCCCGACGCGGACGGCCGCGACGACGAAGAACAGCTGCTCGACATTGCGCTCGCCCACTTCTGCCCGCCGAACACGACCTGCGGGACGGGGACGGGGACGGGGACGGACGCCGTCCTGGGCTGAACCTGTGAGATACGTCCAGGTTTGTCCACATCTTCAGTGATGCAGCGCACTTTCAGCCATGGATTGCGCATGCAACCGGGCGCCCCGGGCAGGCGAACTCGGTCTCCTGCGTGACACATCTGTGACACGGGGGCGCTGAACAGGAACGGAAGGGCAAACACCGATCATGGCGGAAAGTACCGAACTTCAGGCGCGTAAAACCATCCACGCGGGAGGGGAATGGCGTGCGGCCGTCTCCGGCGCCACGCGCGAGATCCTCGACCCCGCGGACGCCCTGCCGTTCGCCGTGGTCGCGGAGGGTGACGAGAAGGACACCGATCTGGCGATCGCCGCCGCCCGGCGCGCCTTCGACGAGGGGGAGTGGCCGCGGACGCCCGTCGGGGAGCGGGCCGCGCTGCTGCGGCGGGTCGCCGACCTGCTCGTGCGCGACCGCGAGCAGCTCGGGCTGCTGGAGAGCCGCGACGCCGGCAAGACCGTCGAGGAAGGGCGCGTCGACATCGACTGCGTCGCCGACGCCTTCCGGTACTTCGCCGACCTGGTCGCCGGCGAGTCGCCCGGCCGGGTCGTGGACGCCGGCTCGCCCGACATCCACAGCGTCGTCGTGCACGAGCCCATCGGCGTCTGCTCGATGATCACGCCCTGGAACTACCCGCTGCTCCAGGCCAGCTGGAAGATCGCCCCGGCCCTGGCCGCCGGCAACACCTTCGTCGTCAAGCCGAGCGAGATCACCCCGATGACGACCATCGCGCTGATCGAGCTGCTCGTCGAGGCCGGCCTGCCCGCCGGGGTCGCCAACATCGTCACCGGGCCGGGCCATTCGGTCGGCGCCCGGCTCTCCGAGCACCCCGACGTCGACCTGGTCTCCTTCACCGGCGGCCTGATCAGCGGCACCAAGGTGGCCCAGGCCGCCGCGCCGACCGTGAAGAAGGTCGCCCTCGAACTCGGCGGCAAGAACCCCAACGTGGTCTTCGCCGACGCCTGTGCCACCGACGAGGACTTCGACACCGCCGTCGACCAGGCCCTCAACGCCGCCTTCATCCACAGCGGCCAGGTCTGCTCGGCCGGCGCCCGCCTCATCATCGAGGAGTCCGTGCGGGATCGTTTCATCACCGAACTCGCCCGCAGGGCCGAGAAGATCCGCCTCGGCCGCGGCACCGAGGACGGCGTCGAGTGCGGCCCGCTGGTCTCCGAGCAGCAGCGCGCCAAGGTCGAGATGTACGTCGAGTCCGCCCTGAAGGAGGGCGCGGTGCTGCGCTCCGGCGGCAAGCGCCCCGAGCCGTCCCCCGAGCGCCCGGAGAGCGGCTACTTCTACGAGCCGACCGTCCTCGACCACTGCCACCGTGAGATGCGCGTCGTACGGGAGGAGGTCTTCGGGCCGGTCCTCACCGTCGAGACCTTCCGTACCGAGGACGAGGCCGTCGCCCTCGCCAACGACACCGAGTACGGCCTCGCGGGCGGCGTCTGGACCACCGACGCGGGCCGCGCCCGGCGCGTGGCCGGCCGGCTGCGGCACGGCACGATCTGGATCAACGACTTCCACCCCTACCTGCCGCAGGCGGAATGGGGCGGTTTCGGCAAGAGCGGAGTGGGCCGCGAACTCGGCCCGGCCGGCCTCGCCGAGTACCGCGAGACCAAGCACGTCTACCAGAACCTCGCGCCGAAGCCGGTGCGCTGGTTCGCGGGCTGACCTCCCCGCCCAGGGCCCTCCTCCCTCCGAGCCCGATCCCTTCGTCCCCTCTGGTTCATCCCCTCTGGAGCAAGCACGCCATGTCCCACAACCATGAGTACGACTATGTCGTGATAGGCGGCGGAACAGCCGGTTCCGTCATTGCCTCCCGCCTGACGGAGAACCCCGACGTCTCCGTCGCCGTCATCGAGGGCGGCCCCAGCGACGTCGGCCGCGACGACGTGCTGACCCTGCGCCGCTGGATGGGCCTGCTGGGCGGCGAACTCGACTACGACTACCCCACCACCGAGCAGCCACGCGGAAACTCGCACATCCGGCACAGCCGGGCCCGGGTCCTCGGCGGCTGCTCCTCGCACAACACACTGATCGCGTTCAAGCCGCTGCCCGCCGACTGGGACGAGTGGGAGGCCGCCGGCGCCAAGGGCTGGGGCGCGGTGCAGATGGAGGCGTACTTCGCGCGCCTGCTCAACAACATCGTCCCGGTCGACGAGCAGGACCGGAACGCCATCGCCCGCGACTTCGTCGACGCCGCCCAGGAGGCGCTCGGCGTCCCGCGCGTCGAGGGCTTCAACCAGAAGCCGTTCACCGAGGGCGTCGGCTTCTTCGACCTCGCCTACCACCCCGAGAACAACAAGCGGTCCTCGGCGTCGGTGGCGTATCTGCACCCGGTGATGGACGAGCGCCCCAACCTGACGATCCTGCTGGAGACCTGGGCGTACAAGCTGGAGCTGGAGGGCAACCGCGCCACGGGCGTGCACGTGCGCACCAAGGACGGCGAGGAGATCCTCGTCAAGGCCCGGGGCGAGGTCCTGCTGTGCGCCGGCGCCGTCGACTCGCCCCGGCTGCTGATGCACTCCGGCATCGGCCCGAAGGCGGATCTGGAGAAGCTCGGCATCCCCGTCGCGCACGACCTGCCGGGCGTCGGCGAGAACCTGCTCGACCACCCCGAGTCGGTCATCGTCTGGGAGACCAACGGCCCCATCCCGGAGAACTCGGCGATGGACTCGGACGCGGGCCTGTTCGTGCGCCGCGACCCCGAACTGCCGCACCCCGACCTGATGTTCCACTTCTATCAGATCCCGTTCACGGACAACCCGGAGCGACTGGGCTACCAGCGGCCGGAGTTCGGCGTCTCGATGACCCCGAACATCCCCAAGCCCAAGAGCCGCGGCCGGCTGTACCTCACCAGCGCCGACCCCGAGGTCAAGCCCGCCCTGGACTTCCGCTACTTCACCGACGAGGACGACTACGACGGCCGCACCCTCGTCGACGGCATCAAGATCGCCCGCGAGATCGCCAAGACCGAACCGCTGGCCGGCTGGCTCAAGCGCGAGGTGGCCCCCGGCCCGGACGTCACCGGTGACGAGGAGCTCGGCGAGTACGCCCGCAAGGTCGCCCACACCGTCTACCACCCCGCCGGCACCTGCAAGATGGGCGCCGCCGACGACCAACTGGCCGTCGTCGACCCCGAGCTGCGCATCCGCGGCCTGGAGGGCATCCGCATCGCCGATGCCTCCGTGTTCCCCACCATGACCACCGTCAACCCGATGATCGGCGTGCTCATGGTCGGGGAGAAGGCCGCCGAGCTGATCGGTGGTGGTGCCAAGTGACCGCGACCCTCGAACCCCCCACGGAGCAGACCATGGACACGACCCCCGTCTTTTCGGTGGAGGGCCTGTGGAAGGTGTTCGGCCCCAAGGCCGACCGCGTTCCGGGCGACCCCGAGCTCACCGCCCTCGACCCCGCCGAGCTGCGCGCCCGCACCGGCTGCACGGCCGCCGTCCGGGACGTCAGCTTCGACGTGCGCAAGGGTGAGGTCTTCGTCGTCATGGGCCTGTCCGGCTCCGGCAAGTCCACGCTGGTGCGCTGTCTGACCCGGCTGATCGAGCCGACCACCGGCACCATCGCCATCGACGGCGAGGACGTCCGCGCCATGGACCGCTCCCGGCTGCGCGAACTGCGCCGCCACCGCGCCGCCATGGTCTTCCAGCACTTCGGCCTGCTGCCGCACCGCACGGTCCTCGACAACGTCGCCTACGGCCTGGAGATCCAGGGCATGGGCAAGGCCGAGCGGCGTGAGCGGGCCGCCGAGGTCGTCGCCAAGGTCGGCCTGGAGGGCATGGAGCAGCGCCGCCCAGGCCAGCTCTCCGGCGGCCAGCGGCAGCGCGTCGGCCTCGCCCGCGCCCTCGCCGTCGACCCCGAAGTCCTGCTGTTCGACGAGCCGTTCAGCGCGCTCGACCCCCTCATCCGGCGTGAGATGCAGGAAGAGGTGGTCCGGCTGCATCACGAGGAGGGCCGCACGATGGTCTTCATCACCCACGACCTCCAGGAGGCCCTGAAGCTGGGCGACCGCATCGCCCTGATGCGCGACGGGCAGGTCGTGCAGCTCGGCACGCCCGAGGAGATCGTCGGCTCGCCCGCCGACGACTACGTTCGCGAGTTCGTCCGGGACGTCCCGCGTGAGCAGGTCATGACGGTCCGTACGGCCATGCGCCGCCCTTCCGCGGACCAGGACGGCAGCGGGCCGGCGGTCCGGCCGGAGGCGACGGTCTCCGAGGCGATCGAGGCGGTCGCCCGCGCCGGTGCACCGGCCCGGGTCATGGACAAGGGCCGCTGCGTGGGCGTGGTCGACTCCGACACCCTGCTCGGCGTCGTCGCCGGCACGGAGCAGCCCGCCCCGCCGGGGACCGAGCAGTCCAAGGAGGCGGTGTGATGGCGACGATCACCGCATCCCCGCCGCGTATCGGCCTGCCCGGCGTCCTCAAGCGCCCGGCTGTCCGCAAGCTTCTCTTCCTGGCCCTCGCGGCCGCGATCCTCGTCCCGCTGGCGGACGCCCGCTGGGCGAGCGGCACCTGGCCGAGCGCCCTGACCGTCGACTTCTCCGAGCCGCTCGCCAAGGCCAGCGACTGGATCATCGACAACCGCGACAGCCACCCGCTGTTCCTGTACTTCCTCGGCCACGTCAGCAACGTCGTCGTCATCGCCGTACGGGCCGTCTACCTCACCCTCCTCGCCATCGGCTGGGCGGGCGTCACGGCCCTGGGCGCGCTGGTCGCCTGGCGCGTCGCGGGCATCCGGCTCGCCCTCGGCACGGGCACCGCGTTCCTGGCCTGCGGCCTGCTCGGCATGTGGGTGCCGACCATGCAGACGCTCGCCCTGATGGTCGTCGCGGTCGTCGCGTCCGTCGTGGTGGGCCTGCTGCTCGGGCTCGCCGCCGGGCTGTCCGACCGGATGGACCGCGTCCTGCGCCCTGTCCTGGACACCATGCAGGTCCTCCCGGCCTTCGCCTACCTGCTGCCGGTCGTGCTGATCTTCGGTATCGGCGTCCCGGCGGCCGTCCTGGCCACCGTCATCTACGCCGCCCCGCCCATGGCCCGGCTGACCTCGCTCGGGCTGCGCGGCGCCGACAAGGAGGTGCTGGAGGCCGTCCAGTCACTCGGCTCCACGGCACGCCAGCGGCTGCTGACCGCCCGTCTCCCGCTGGCCCGCAAGGAACTCCTCCTCGGCGTCAACCAGACGATCATGATGGCGCTGTCCATGGCCGTCATCGCGGCCGTCATCGGCGCGGGCGGTCTCGGTGACCGCGTCTACCAGGCGCTGGCCTCGGTCGACGTGGGCGCCGCGCTCGCCGCCGGCATCCCGATCGTGCTGCTGGCCGTCGTCCTGGACCGCGTCACGGGCGCGGCGGGGGAGCGGCTCGGCGCCGAACCGGAGCCCCGGCGCGGGCTCGGCTGGCTCCTCGCCCTGGCCGGTGTCGTCGCCGTGGCGGTCGCCGGGCGTCTCGCGGGCCGGCTCGACTGGCCCGACTCCTGGGTCGTCGGCATCGCCGAGCCCGTCAACCGCGTGGTCGACTGGATGACCGCGCACCTCTACTCGGGCGTCCCCGTGATCGGCGGCACCGCCGACTGGGCCGGCCACTTCACCACCTGGGTCCTCGACCCGATGCGAGACGGCCTGCAGGGGCTGCCCTGGTGGTCGGTCCTGCTGATCGTCGCCGCCCTGGCCTGGGTGATCGGCACCTGGCGCACCGCGCTGACCGCCGTCCTCGCCATGGCCGCGATCGGCGGGCTCGGCGTCTGGAAGCCGTCCCTCGACACCCTGTCGCAGGTCCTGGCGGCCGTCGCCGTCACCCTCGTCGTGGGCTTCGCCACCGGCATCGCGGCGGCCCGCAGCGACCGCCTGGAGCGCCTGCTGCGCCCGGTCCTGGACGTCTTCCAGACGATGCCGCAGTTCGTCTACCTGATCCCGGTCGTCGCCCTGTTCGGCGTCGGCCGCGCCCCGGCCGTCGCCGCCGCGATCGTGTACGCGCTCCCGGCCGTCGTCCGCATCACCACCCAGGGCCTGCGCCAGGTCGACGCGGCCGCCCTGGAGGCCTCCGGCTCGCTCGGCGCGACCAGCTGGCAGCAGCTGAAGCAGGTCCAGCTCCCGCTGGCCCGCCCGGCCCTGCTGCTCGCCGTCAACCAGGGCCTCGTCCTGGTCCTCGCCGTCGTCGTCATCGGCGGCCTGGTCGGCGGTGGCGCACTCGGCTACGACGTCGTCTTCGGCCTCGCCCAGGGCGACCTGGCGACCGGTCTGGTGGCCGGCGCGGCGATCGTCTGCCTCGGCCTGATGCTCGACCGGGTGACCCAGCCCACCGAACGCCGCGCGAAGAAGGGAGCGTGACATGCGATTCCGTACCTCCGCCGCGGTCGCCGCGGTGAGCTCCCTGGCGCTGCTCACCGGCTGCGGTGCCGCCGACATGACCAAGCAGGCCTCGCCCTTCGCCAACGCACAGGGCGCCAAGACCGTGACCATGTCCGTGCAGTCCTGGGTGGGCGCCCAGGCCAACGTGGCCGTCGCCCAGTACATCCTGGAGCACGAGCTCGGCTACCGCGTCGACACCGTCCAGGTCGACGAGGTGCCCGCCTGGGACGCCCTCAGCCAGGGCCGCGTCGACGCGATCCTGGAGGACTGGGGCCACCCCGAGCAGGAGCAGCGGTACGTCAAGGACAAGAAGACGATCACCCCCGGCGGTGAGCTCGGCGTCACCGGCCACATCGGCTGGTTCGTCCCGACGTATCTCGCCAAGCAGCACCCGGACATCACCAACTGGAAGAACCTCAACAAGTACTCCCACCTGTTCCGCACCCCGGAGAGCGGCGACAAGGGCCAGCTGATGGACGGTTCGCCGTCCTACGTCACCAACGACAAGGCGCTGGTGAAGAACCTGAAGCTGGACTACCAGGTGGTGTTCGCCGGGTCCGAGGCCGCGCAGATCACCCAGATGCGGCAGTTCGCCAAGGAGAAGAAGCCCTTCCTCACCTACTGGTACTCGCCGCAGTGGCTCTTCAAGAAGGTCCCGATGACCGAGGTGAAGCTGCCGCCGTACAAGGAGGGCTGCGACGCCGACCCGGAGAAGGTCGCCTGCGCCTATCCGCACACGCCGCTGCAGAAGTACCTGAACTCGGGCTTCGCGAAGAACGGCGGCAAGGCGGCGGCCTTCATGAAGAAGTTCAAGTGGACGACCGAGGACCAGAACGAGGTCTCCCTGATGATCGCCGACAAGAAGATGACGCCGGAGGACGCGGCGAAGAAGTGGGTGGACAGCCACAAATCCACATGGAAGAAGTGGCTGTCCTGAGCACTCCTACGGTCGCAGCCCGGCGGCGATCTCCCGCAGCGCGCGGGCGGCCCGCCGCTGGAGCCCCGGCCCGAAGGTGATCCGGGTGGCCCCTAGCGCGCCGAGTTCGGCGGGCGAGGGGCCACCCTCGGTCGGGGCACCCACGTTGATCGGCCCCTGGATGCCGGCCCGCAGCAGCGGCAGCACCTCCGGCGGGGCCCCGATGGGATAGACGCAGTCGGCGCCCGCGGCGACGTACAACCCGGCCCGTTCTACGGCCTGTTCGGGGTCGGCGACCCCGCGGGCGAAGGTGTCCACGCGCGCGTTGACGAAGAGCCGGTCGCCGGCCGCCTCCCGTACCTCGGCCAGCCAGTCGGCGTGCGCACGGGGATCCTTGAGCACCCTGCCCTCGGAGTCCTCCAGGTTGCAGCCCACCGCCCCCGCCTCCAGCAGCCGCTCCACGAGCTCCTTCGGCGCGAGCCCGTACCCGCCCTCCACGTCCGCCGACACCGGCACGTCGACGGCCCGGACGATCCGGGCGACGGCCGCGAACATCTCGTCGGCGGGGACCTGCCCGTCCTCGTAGCCGAGGCAGGCGGCGACCCCGGCACTGGGCGTGGCGAGCGCCGGGAACCCGGCCTCGGCGAACACCCGGGCACTGGCCGCGTCCCAGGGGCCGGGCAGGACGAGGGGATCGCCGGGCGCGCGGTGGTGGTGCAGTTCGCGGAACATCTCGGCCTTGTTCATGGCGTGTCACCGTTCCTGAAGGCTGAGCAGGAGTGAGCCTGATCAGCGCCGACCGCAGGGTCCGGCAGCCGTGTCCGAGCCGTCACTTGTACTGCCCCGGCTGGTAGTGCCCCGGCGTCATCCGGCAGGTCACCCCGAACCGGTTCCAGGCGTTGATCGTCGTGATCGCGGCGATCAGCTGCGCCAGCTCGGCCTCCTCGAAGTGCTTCGCGGCGTTCTCGTACACCTCGTCCGGCACGAAACCGTCCGTCAGGACCGTCACGGCCTCCGTCAGCTCCAGGGCCGCGAGCTCCTTCGGGGTGTAGAAGTGCCGCGACTCGTCCCAGGCGCTGAGCTGGAGGATCCGCTCGACGCTCTCGCCCGCCGCGAGGGTGTCCTTGGTGTGCATGTCGATGCAGAAGGCGCAGCGGTTGATCTGGGAGGCGCGGATCTTCACCAGCTCGTAGAGCTTGTGGTCGAGGCCCTGCCGGGCGGCGATCTCCAGCCGGACCATCGCCTTGTAGACCTCGGGCGCGTGCTTGGCCCAGTCCAGGCGGGCGGGCTGCTCGGGGGCGTACTCCACGGTCGTCGTGTCGGTCGTGTCATCGCTGTGCGTCGTCATGTCCTCGACCCTAGGAAGAAAGCAGCCCAGGGGTATGGTCCATTTCCATGGCGGATCACTGGGCCACTTTGGGCATCGACCTGCACCTGGAGCCGACCGGTCCGGGCCTGCGGCGGGGGCTGACCGACGCCCTGCGCGAGGCGGTGCGCTCCGGTCGGCTGGCCCCCGGCACCCGGCTGCCCTCCTCCCGCGCGCTCGCCGCCGACCTGGTCATCGCCCGCAACACGGTCGCCGACGCCTACGCCGACCTGGTCGCCGAGGGCTGGCTCACCGCCCGCCAGGGCTCGGGGACCCGGGTCGCCGACCGGGCGGTGGTGCCGCCGGCCGGCACGGCACCCCACGCCCGCGAACGCAGTCGCCCCGCCTACGACCTGCGCCCCGGCAGCCCCGACCTCGCGTCCTTCCCGCGTGCGGAGTGGCTCAAGGCCGCCCGCCGCGCCCTCATCGCCGCCCCCCACGAAGCGCTGGACTACGGCGACCCCCGTGGCAGCCCCGAGCTGCGGGCCGCCCTCGCCGGCTACCTCTCCCGGGCCCGGGGCGTCCGCGCCGACGCCGAACGGATCATGGTGTGCGCCGGGTTCGCGCACGGCCTGAAGCTGCTCGGCACCGTCCTGCGGGCGCGTGGGGCACGGACGGTCGCCGTCGAGTCGTACGGGCTCGACGCGCACTGGAGACTTCTGGCCGCGTCCGGTCTGCGCACGGTCCCGCTGCCCTTCGACCGGCTGGGCACCGACCCCAGCGCGCTGTCCGCCGCCGACGCGGTCCTCCTCACCCCCGCCCACCAGTTCCCCATGGGCGTCCCCCTGCACCGCGACCGCCGCGCGGCCGTCGTGGACTGGGCGCGCCGCACCGGCGGGCTGGTCCTGGAGGACGACTACGACGGCGAGTTCCGCTACGACCGTCAGCCCGTGGGCGCGCTCCAGGGCCTGGACCCCGACCGGGTGGTCTACCTGGGCACGGCGAGCAAGTCCCTGGCCCCCGGGCTGCGGCTGGCCTGGATGGTGCTGCCGCCGGGCCTCGCGGAGGAGACCGCGGCCGCCAAGGGCGGAGTCGACATCTGCGGGGTGCTGGACCAGCTGACCCTGGCCGAGTTCCTCAACGGCGGGGCCTACGACCGCCATCTCCGCGCGACCCGCCTGCGCTACCGGCGCCGCCGCGACGCCCTGGTCGACGCCGTCGCGGCCCGGGCCCCCGAGGCCCGCGTCACCGGCATAGCGGCCGGGCTGCATGTCCTGCTGCGGCTGCCGCCCGGCACCGAGCAGTCGGTGGTCCAGGCGGCCCACTGGCAGGGCCTGGCGGTCCACGGACTCACCCGCTACCGGCACGCCGCCGCGCTCGCCGAGCCGGCCGACGCCCTCGTCGTCGGCTACGGGACACCGCCGGACCACGCGTGGTCGGGGGCGCTGGACGCGCTGTGCGCCGTACTGCCCGGATAATCGCGCGAATTACCTCGGGAATGCCGTTCAGCGGATATGGTCACCCCATGAGTGAAAGTATTTCCCCGTCCCGCGTGGCCCTGAAGAAAATAACGCCCGACGTCTCTGCCGTGATGGGCTCCCTGCACGCCGCCGCCGTTTCCGCGGCCCAGGACGCCAAAATCGAACCGGAACTGCTGGAACTGGTCAGGATCCGCGCCTCGCAGATCAACGGCTGCGCGTTCTGCATCGACATGCACACCAGGGACGCCCGCGGCCAAGGTGAGACCGAGCAGCGCATCTACGCCCTGAACGCCTGGCGGGAGACGCCCTTCTTCACCGAACGCGAGCGGGCGGCACTGGCGTTGACCGAGGCGGTGACGCTCGTCCACGACGGCCATGTCCCGGACGCGGTGTACGCCGAGGCGGCCGGCGTCTTCGACGAGAACCAGATCGCGGCCCTCATCTGGTCGGCCACCGTCATCAACGCGTACAACCGGATCGCGATAGCGACGCGCATGGCACCGAAGAGCTGAAAAAAGAATTGAAGCAGCCGAATCGAAGCAGTCATGGAAAAACGCGCCGGGTCGAATTCGACCCGGCGTCGCCATTTCCTCGGATCAGTCGGCCGGCAGCGGCTCCATGAGGCCGTCCAGCCACCTCCGCCATTCCCCGGCCCGCTGAGCCGGAGGCACGCGCATCGGCCGCCCGACCCAGCCCGTCACGGGCCGGATCCCGTGCAGCGCGTTCACCAGCCACACCTCCCGGCCGTCCAGCTCGGCCACGGTCCGCTCCCGGTGCGCGATCCGGATCCCGGACCGCAGCGCCCGCTCCTGGACCAGCCCGGCCGTCACACCCGGCAGGACGGGCAGCCGGGGCGGGGGCAGGCACAGGGTGTCGTCCTCCCACCACAGCACGCTGGCGGTGGCCGACTCCAGCACCGTGCCCGAGGGCGCGATCAGCACCGCCTCCTCCGCGCCCTCGCCGCAGGCCCGGCGGCGCACCCGGGCCAGGGTGTCCAGGTCCGGGCCCTTGCGCCGGGGCACGGTCCGCGGATCGGACTGGCCCGCCGCCCACAGCCGCACCTCCGTGCCGAGCGGCGGCGCGGGCCGCAGCAGCAGCCGCAACTCCAGGGAGCCCGCCGCGAGTTCCACCCGCGGGAACCAGGCGCCCGTGCGCGGCAGTACGGCGGTCACGTCCTGCCAGAACGCGGCGAGCCGGCGCGGCTCCGGCCCGCCGCACTCGGCGCAGGCCCGCGCGAACCGCGCCCGGTGCCGGGCATAGGCCCGCACCCGGCCCTCGCGCACCAGCCACGAGTCCGCGACGAGCAGCCGTCCCCCGGCCACCCGGTCCGGGGCCGGGGCCAGGCCACGGCCGGGCGTCCACGTCCACAGGCCTTCCGCCACCGCCGGTGTCGTCACCCACACCCTCCTCAATACTTGCGTCCCGCGACGGCCGGTGCCCCGTGGCGGGGTCCGTACGGCGCGTGCTCCAGCCACGACCCGCACCACGGCAGCACCGGCGCGAGTGCCGCCGCGGCCCGCTGCCGGACCCGGACGGTCCGGCGGCGCGGCCGCAGATGGTCTAGGGCGGCACCGGCAGCGGCACTGTTGAACAGGGCCGCCGCCCGCCGCACCTCGGCGAAGTGGGCGACCGCCTCGCCCGTCCCCGCGGCGATCGCCTCGGCGGCGGCCGCCGCGTCCGCGATCCCGCTGTTCATGCCGCGTGCCCCGAACGGTGGAAAGAGATGCGCCGCCTCGCCGGCCAGCAGCACCCGCCGGTGCGGATCGGTGAACGACGCCGCCACCTTGCGCAGGAAGCGGTACGTCGACACCCACAGGATCCGCTCGCCGTAGCCCTCCCCGACGACCGAGGGCAGCCAGCGCCGTACGGCCTCCTCGGTGCCGAACTCCTCCTGCCGGTCGTCGTCCCGGCACTGGAGGTCGACCTGGAAGCCCCCGGCGAACGGCACCCGCATCACACTGCGTCCGCCCACCCCGGGATGCTCGTAGTGGAAGACCCGCTCCAGCGGCAGCTCCGCGCCCGGCACGTCGGCGACGTCCACGACGACGTGGAAGCCCTCGCCGTGCGTGCCCTCCAGGGCGATGCCCAGCTCGCTCCGGACCGTGGAGCGGGCCCCGTCGGCGGCGATCGCGAACGCGCCGGTCCACACCCGCCCGTCCTCACCGGTCAGCCGGACCTCCGTCGCACTGGTGCTCACGCCCGTCACGCGCGCGCCCCACACGAACTCCACCCCGGCCTCCGCGCAGGCGGCGCGCAGGAACCGCTCGGTGTCCGTCTGGCGCAGGCTGGTGAAGGGCGGCGGGCCGGACGGGGGCGGGAACGTGCGGGAGTACACCTCACGTCCCCGGTAGAGGGTGCGTCTGGTGTGCCAGGTCCGCCCGTACGAGGTGATCGTGGCGGCGAGGCCGGGCCGCATCGCGTCCATCAGGCCGAGGGTCTCCCGGTGCACGAACAGGGCCCTGCTGCCCGGCCGTTCCCGGTCCTCCGGCTCCGCCTCCAGCAGGACGGCCGGCAGGCCGTGCGCCCGCAGCGCCAGAGCCGCCGACAGGCCCACGGGACCGGCGCCCACGACGAAGACCGGGGTCATGCTCGAACGCCTTCGGCGAGCATCCGGGCGATCTCCACCCGCTTCACTTTCCAGGTCGCGGTCATCGGCAGGTCCTCGAACCGCCACTGGCGCGGCTCGGCCATCGCCGGCAGCCCCTCCGTGGCGCGCCGCCAGCGCTCCGGGTCCAGGGACCGCTCGCCGCGCACGCACACCACCGGCACCGGCTCCCGGTCCGCGCCGGGCACGATGACGACCTCGCGCAGCTCCTCCAGCCGGGACATCAGCGTGTCCTCGACCTCCAGATTGCTGTGCACGGCGTCGATCTGGTCCACCTCACGGTCGATCAGGTACAGCGCGCCCAGCCGGCTCCGGTAGCCCATGTCGCCCATCTCCCACCAGCCGTCGGTGAGCTGACGGTCGTAGCGCTCCGGCATGCCGAGGTAGGTGAGGATCCGGCCCCGGGTCCGGGCCTCGATCCGGCCCGTGGTGCCGGGCGGGACCCGCCCGCCCCCGGCGTCGGTGACCCGGACCCGGGTGAAGCCGGGTATCCCGAACCCGACCCGGCGGCCGTCCGCGCGGGCCGCACCGCGCCGCGTCACCACCTGGAACGCCACCGGGCCCGTCTCGCTCTGCCCGTACAGCTGGACCAGCCAGGGCGTACGCCGCCGTGAGGCGCCCAGCAGCCGTCGTACGGTGCGCGGATGGATCGCGTCGAACGTGGAGCCGTACGCCCGCACCCGCGACAGCGGGGCGCCGGGCGCGTCGGCCAGTTCCTCCCACAGCACGAACGTGTTGGGGTGCGTCTCCACGATGCCGGGCCGGTGCCGGACCAGCAGCGGGCCCACCGCGGCCGGGTCCGGGTCGGTGATCAGCACCAGCGGGCTGCCGAAGTGCAGCAGGACGCCGAGCAGATGGTAGAAGCGCGAGTGCACGAACGACATGTGCAGCGCCGCCGGCTCGCCCCGCGTGGGCCAGCCCATCGCCTGCTGCGGCACCAGCCGGTTCCACATGGCGTGGGCGCAGTGCACGGCCAGCTTGGGGACGCCGGTCGTGCCCGAACTGTGGGTGATCAGGGCGGGTTCGCGGGGGTGCAGCCGGACCGGCGGGGGCGGCTCCGCGCCGGCGAACTTCGCCAGGGGCTCCGCCCCGGCCGCGTCGTCCACGCACAGCGTCCGCCGCACGAGCCCGGACAGGGCGAGTTCCTTCAGGCCGTCCAGGGTGGCGCTGTCGGTGATCAGCCAGGGCCGGCGCAGCCGTTCGAGCAACTGCCCCGCCACGGCGGGGGCCAGCGCGGGCGACAGCAGCACCGGCACCGCTCCGATACGGGAGACGGCACAGGTCAGCAGCATGATGTCGACGTTGTCCGCCTTGTGCACGACGACCTGCTCCGAGGGCCGCACCCCGGCCTCCCACAGCCGGCCGGACAGGTCCTCGACCAGGTCGGCCAGCACGGTGTAGCTCAGGTCGACCCCGAGGGCCGGGGCGACGTCCAGCGGCCGGTCCAGGGTGACGAAGACGGCCCCGTGCCGGTCGGCCGCACGCCGGAAGACCGGTCCCAGATAGAAGCCGCGGTCGGTGAACAGGGATGCTCGCATGCGGTCGTTCCTCTCTGCGGGGTTCACCGGCCGCCTCTCCGGGGGCTCACCAGGTGCCCTTCCGCGGAGTGCACCAGGCGCCCCTCCACTGGGTTCACCAGGCGCCCCGTCGCACCAGATGGCGGCGCAGCTTCCCGGTCGGGGTGCGCGGCAGCGACGGGACGAAGCTGACGCTGCGGGGGACCTTGAACGCGGCGAGGCTCTCCCGCGCCAGGCCGATGAGCTCGTCCGCCAGGCCGTCACGCACCGGCGCGGCGGGGACCACGAAGGCCCGCAGCCGGCTCGCGCCCCGCCCGTCGGGCACGGCCGCGACCACCACCTCCCGCACCGCCGGATGGCCGCGCAGCACGGCCTCCACCTCCAGCGGCGAGACGGTGATGCCACCGACCATCTCCATGTCGTCGGCCCGCCCCAGATGCCGGAAGGAGCCGTCCGGTTCGCGGCACGCCCGGTCGCGGGTGGCCAGCCAGCCGCCGACCAGGATCCGGGCGGTCTCCTCCGGCCGGTTCAGATAGCCGGGCGTCACCGTCGGTCCGCGCACCCACATCTCGCCCTCCTCGCCGTCCGGCACCGGGTGGCCGTCCCCGTCCCGCAGCTCCACCTCGAAGCCGGGCACGGGACGGCCGACGGTCCCCGGGTGGTTGTGGGCGAAACCGTTGGCGCAGAACGCGTGACCGGCCTCCGTGGAGCCGATCTGCTCCAGCACGGGCGCGCCGAGCAGTGCCGTCACCTGCTTGGCGAGCCCCTCGGGCAGCCCCTCGCCGGCCGACACCGCGGCCCGTACCGAGGCGAAACAGCCCTCGTGCCCGTGGCCCCGCTCGGCCACCAGGGCGGCGTACGCGGACGGCACGGAGTACAGCAGCGTCACCCGGTGCCGGGCGACGAGTTCGTCGAGGATCGCCGGGGTGGGCCGCCGGTCCACCAGCACCGCGGACGAGCCGGAGAACAGCGGGAAGACGAAGGCGTTGCCGAAGCCGTAGGCGAAGAACAGCTTCGACACCGACAGGGTGACGTCCTCCGCGGTGATCCGCAGCACCCGCCGGCCGACGAGGTCGTGGTACGTCCGCGGATCGCCGTGCGTGTGCACGACGCCCTTGGGGCGGCCCGTGGTGCCGGAGGTGTACTGGACGTAGAGCGGGGTGTGCGCGTCGGCCCGGTGGGCGGGTGAGGGCTCGGCGGCGGGGGCGAGCGCCATCAGCTGATCGGCACCCAGGCGGGCCCGTCCGGCGAACCGCTCCTCCAGGCCCGGCCCCGTCACACAGAGCACGGCCCCGGTGTCCTCGGCCAGGAACGCGTGGTCGGACGCCGGGAGTTCGGGGTTGACCGGGACCGCGACGGCGCCGAGCCGGGCGGTGGCGAGAAAGGCCGTCACCCAGGCGAGGGAGTCGGGCAGCGCCAGCAGCACCCGGTCCCCGGGGCGCACCCCGTGCCCGGCGAGCACGGTGGCGGCCCGGGCCGCGAGGTCGTGCACCTCGCCGTGGGTCCAGGCCCGGTGTCCCTGGTGGAAGGCGGTCCGTCCGCTCCATCCGCGCCGCTCGGCGAGCTCCGCGAGCTGAGCCGCGAGGTTCCCGGGCGCCTCGGCCTCGGCGGGGTGCAGCAGGGCTTGCGGACTGGTCATCGCCGTGCCTCCTCGGCGGCCCCGGCCCGTCCACCCGGCAGGTCCTGTCGCCGGATCCGGTCGGCCGTGTGCTGGTGGAGGGCCCGCATCGGGGCCGCGGTCTTCAGCAGCATCTCCTCGTACTCCGCTTCCGGATCGGAGCCGAGGACGATCGCCCCGCCCGCGCCCAGATGCGTCTGGCCGTCGGCGAACACGGCCGTACGGATGACGATGCTGAGGTCCGCTCCGCCGCCGCACCCGAAGTAACCGAGGGCGCCCGAGTACACGCCCCGGGCCTCGGACTCCAGCGAGTCGGTGATCTCCAGCGTGCGCAGCTTCGGCGCTCCGGTCATCGAGCCGCCGGGGAAACAGGCCCGGACGCAGTCCACCGCGTCCGTGTCCGCCCGCAGCCTGCCCTGCACGGTCGAGACGAGCTGGTGCACGGTGGCGTACGTCTCCGTGGCCATGAGCTTGGAGACCCGCACCGAGCCCGTCCGGCAGACCCGCCCCAGGTCGTTGCGGAGCAGATCGACGATCATCAGGTTCTCGGCCCTGGTCTTGGCGTCCGACGCCAGCGCGTCCCGCAGCCGGGCGTCCTCCTCCGGCCCGTCACCCCTCGGCGCGGTCCCCTTGATCGGCTTGGCCTCGGCGGTGCCGTCCCGCCCGATCCGCAGGAACCGCTCGGGCGAGGACCCGGCCACCTCCAGCTCCCCGAACCTCAGGAACGCCGCGTACGGGGCCGGGTTGTCGCGGCGCAGCGTCCGGTAGAACTCCAGCGCGTCGTGCGGAGCGGGCAGCCGGGCGGCGTTGGTCAGGCAGACCTCGTAACTGGTGCCCGCCCGCAACTCCCGCTTGCACGCCTCGATGTCCGCGAGATACGTCGCCCGGTCGCGCACCAGCCACGGCTCGGCGGCGCCGGGGTCCGCCGGGGCGGGCGGCACGGGCAGGGGCGGGCGCCGCGCCGCCACGCAGCTGAGGTCGGCCAGGGCGCTCTCCAGCCAGTCGGCGGGCCTCCCGCGCGGCCTGCGGGGTGTCCTCCGCGAGGCAGACGGCGTACGTGAAGCCCTCCTGGTGGTCCACCGCGATCACCCGGTCGGCGAACAGCCAGGCGGCGTCCGGGACGGGGGAGCGGTGCCGGTTGGGCGACCCGCAGTCCGCCTTCACCTCGTAGCCGAAGTAGCCGACGTACCCTCCGGTGAAGTCGAACGGCAGCCCGGTCGCGTCCACGCGGCGGCTGCTCAACTGCCGCTTGAGGTAGTCGAAGACACTGGCCGCGACCTTCCTCACCGGCCGCCCCGCCCGCTCGATCTCGCAGCGCCCGGTTTCGACGTCGTACCGCACGAACTCGGCGAGCGGCCCGCTGCCGTCCCCGAAGAACGAGAACCGCGACCGCCCCGGCTCCACGAGCGAACTGTCCAGCCAGAAGGCCCGCGGGGCCCCCGCGTACATCCGCCCGAACGCCGCCTCGACGTCCACGGCCCCGGCGATCCGCCGACTGTGCAGCCGGTACCCGACCCGGTGAGGCCGGCGGGGCCGGGGGATGGTGGCGGCGGGAGGGGCACCGGCGCCGGAGGGGACGGGTGTTCCAGCCCCGGCGGGGAGGAAGGTTCCAGCCCCGGAGGGGACGGGTGTTCCAGCCCCGGCGGACGGACCGGCCCCGGAGGGAACGGGGGTTCCAGCCCCGGCGGTCGGACCGGCCCCTGCGGACGGACCGGTCCCGGAGGCGGACACGGTCCCGGAGGCCGACACGGTCCCTCCGGATGGCGCGGCGTAGGCGGACGGGCCGGCCCCGGAGTACGACACAACCCCTTCGGACGGCGCACCCCCGCCCGACTCCCCGCCCCCGGCGCCGGACGCGGCCACTCCGGCCCCCGGGACCGCCACCGCCCGGGCCGCAGCCGCAGCCGCAGGCCGGCGGTCCCCTACCGGTGACAGCGATACCCACGCCTCGCACTCGGGTACCGCCACCCGGCGTCGGACCGCCTCGGGGGACGGCACCGCCGTGTTCTTCGTGCGCAGCTTGCCGGCCCGCTTCGCGGTCAGGTTGCGGAAGTTCACGAGCATCCGGTGGCCGAACTCCGTGAGGACGGACTCCGGGTGGAACTGCACGCCCCACAACGGCCGCGTCCGGTGCCGCAGGCCCATCAGGACACCGTCCTCCGCCCAGGCCGTGGCCTCCAGCATCTCCGGCAGCGGTTCGCGCACAGACAGCGAGTGGTAGCGGACGGCGGTGAAGTTCTGCGGCAGGCCCTCGAACAGATCGCGCTCGTCATGCCGGATCGTCGAGAGATGCCCGTGCCGCGGCTCCGGCGCGGGCACCACCACCCCCCGCTCCCCGAGCGCGATCCCCTGATGGCCGAGACACACGCCGAGCACGGGAACCGGGGAGGTCGCGACCAGCCTGGCCGCGATGCCGAAGTCACGCGCGTCCGCGGGGTGTCCGGGCCCCGGGGACACCACCAGGTTGTCGAACTCCCGGAGATCCGGCACCCCGTCGGCGGCGGCGTCGTTGCGGACGACCACCGGCTCCTCGCCGTTGACCTCGGCGATCAGCTGGAACAGGTTGTACGTGTACGAGTCGTAATTGTCGATGAGCAGGGTCTTCACCCGCCCACCTCCCTCTGTTCGTTCGCGGGCCTACATGGCCCGGCGTTTGTGCCGACCGCGGAGCGCCTGGAGCGACGGGTACAGCCATTTCCTGAAGAAACGCTGCAGCCGCGGCATGAGAATCCAGGTGACAAGGGCCGTCACGCACAGGCATAACAACAGCGTGCGGAACAGTGCATTGAAGTCACCGAGATAGGGAAGCACCGTCAGATTGAACAGGAGCACCGGCGGGAAAACCGCGCTCATATTCACGAACCACAGTTTCCATTTCGATGGCGGAGCCGGTGGCGCGGGTGTCAGAGTCTGCGCCTCGAACCAGGCCCGGGCGCCCCGCACCCGCCTGCGCGCCGCCTCCTGGGCGAGCCCTTCCAGCCGGGCGTCCCACTGTGCCCGGGAGAGCGATTTCTCCCAGGCCAGGGCCGAACCCTCGCTGGCGAAGCGATAGACGACATGCCACTCCGCCCCTCCGTCGACAAGTACCCCACCCCCCAGAAACCCCGGTTGCCGCGCGGTCGCGCCCAGCATGGCCCACCCCCAGGAGTGGAAGTCGGCCGCACGGCCCGGCGTCACGCGATAGGCCACGGTGACCGTGACGGGATTACTGGTCACGCCATACCGTACGGAAAGCGGTTCACCCGCGTTCAAGATTCAACAAACAATTTTCCGATCGTCCGGAACGTGAAGCTTTTCAGCAGGTGGGAATCCCCAGGATCACCTGGGCGTCCGGACCTCCGGCCTCTCCTCCCGCTCGACCGGCGCCTCCCCGAACCGCGACAGCGCCAGCGCCCCCGCCACCGCCACCGCGAAACCGAGCACCGCCGCCCACCCCAGCCCGGGCCGCGTACGGTCCCCGAGCCACACCACGCCGATCAGCGCGGGCCCGACCGTCTCCCCGAGCACCAGCCCCGCGGTCGCGGTGGTCACCGACCCGCGCTGGAGGGCGGAGGTCAGCAACAGGAACGCTGCCCCGCCGCCGAGCAACAGCGCGTACACCGCCGGGTTTGTCCCGAGCACACCAGGCGTCAGCCCGTCGATCAGCCGCACCGCCACCTCCACCACCCCGAACCCCAGCCCGGCACCCAGCCCGAGCGCGAGCGCCCGCCCCCGCTCCGGCAGCCGCCCTCCCACCGCCCCGAGCAGCGGCACCCCGCCCGCCGCCGCGAGCATCGCCCACTTCAGCCAGACCGGTCCGCCCTCGTCGCCCTCCGTCCCGGACGCCAGCCCCAGCAGCGCGAGCCCGGCGCACACCACGCCCACCGCCGCCCATTCCAGGCGGCTCAGCCGCACCCTGAGCAGCCGCGCAGCCACCACGGCCGTCACGGCGAGACTCGCGGCCAGGGCCGCCCCCACGGCGTAGATCGGCACCGACCGCAGCGCGACGATCTGGAGCAGGAAGCCGAGCCCGTCCATCCCGAGCCCGACCAGATACCGCCACTGCCGCAACGCCCGCCCCAACAGCGCCACGTCCCCGCCCGGGCCGCTCGACACCGCCCGCGCGGCCATCGCCTGCAACACCGTCGCCGTACCGAAGCAGACCGCCGCACCAAGGGCGCACACCATTCCAAAAATCACAAAACGACAGTAGGGGAGGGGGCATGAGCCAGGGGGCCGTGCGCGCCCGCTCACACCGGTCTCTAGGCTGACCGCTCGGCAGTGCATGACAGGAACACGCGGTACACGACGGGGACACGGGGAGACACACGCATGGCTGAGACACGGCGGCGACTGCGCTCGAGCACGGTGGTGCTGGGCGGCATGGGGGTCCTCGCGGCGGCCCTGTCCGCATGCGGCTCCGAGCCGGACCGCCGCTGCGTGGACCGGGACAGCTACGACTACATCAACGGCTACAAGATCGTCGCCGACAAGAACTGCACGTCCGGCTCCTCGTCCTCCTCCTACGGCAAGAGCCGCAAGAAGACCGGCGGGACCACCACCACGAACGCCGACTGGTACTACGACGCCGATGTCAGCGGCCGCTACGCCGACAACGGCACCTTCAGCCGCAGCGAGGCCGTCGACCGGGGCGGCTTCGGCTGCTCGGGCTCCGGCAGCGGCGGCGGCTGACCGGGGCCGTACGCATGGAACGCCACACCATCACCCCCCGCCCGGGCTGGCAGCAGACCGTCGAGGAACAGGGCCTGATCTACCCCCTCACCCGCTACCCCGACGACACCCTGCGCCCCTACTGGGACGAAAGCGCCTACTACGTCTTCACCCTCCCGGAGATCGAGGCCCTGGAGGAGGTCGTCGAGGAACTCCACCGCATGTGCCTGGCGGCGGCCGACCACATCGTCACGGAGGACCGTTTCGCGGACCTGGGCATCACCGACCCGCGCCTGGCCCGGACGGTCGCCGAGTCCTGGCACCGCCGCGCCGAACTCCCCTCCGTCTACGGCCGTTTCGACCTCCGCTACGACGGCACCGGCCCGGCCAAGCTCCTGGAGTACAACGCCGACACCCCCACCTCACTGGTGGAGGCCGCGTCCCCCCAGTGGTTCTGGATGGAGGACCGCTTCCCCGGCGCCGACCAGTGGAACTCCCT
Source organism: Streptomyces sp. NPDC050416 (assembly GCF_044458845.1). Lineage (NCBI taxonomy): Bacteria > Bacillati > Actinomycetota > Actinomycetes > Kitasatosporales > Streptomycetaceae > Streptomyces > Streptomyces sp. NPDC050416. Next base: position 516,174 of record NZ_JBITII010000002.1, on the reverse strand, counting down.
CCACGAACGCCTGATCGACGCCTGGCGGAAACAGGCCGCCCTCCTCCCGCCGGGCAGCCCGCTGTACTTCGCGTACTCCTCCGCCGACGAACTCGGCGAGGACATGATGACGGTCGCCTACCTCAAGGAAACGGCCGAGCAGGCGGGCCTGGCCACCGACTGGATCTCCATGGAGGAGATCGGCTGGGACCGCCTCTCCGGCCGCTTCGTCGACAACCGCCTTCGCTTCATCCGCAGCATCTTCAAGCTCTACCCGTGGGAGTGGCTCACCACCGACCGCTTCGCCGACCACGTCCTGGACACCCTGGACAACGGCGGCGGCACGGGCACGACCCTGTGGATCGAGCCGGCCTGGAAGATGCTCCTCAGCAACAAGGCGCTCCTGGCCGTTCTCTGGGAGCTGTACCCCGGCCATCCCAACCTCCTCCCGGCCTACCTGGACGGCCCCCGGGACCTCACCACCACGGGGTGGGTCGCCAAGCCCCTCCTGGGCCGAGAGGGCGCCGGCGTCACGATCCACGAGCCCGGATCCCCTCCCACCCTCCGCGACGAACCGTGCTGCTACCAGCAACTGGCCCCCCTGCCCGACTTCGACGGCAACCGGGTGGTCCTCGGCGCGTGGGTGGTGGAGAACGAGTCGGCGGGCCTGGGCATCCGGGAGAGCTCGGGCTTGATCACGGATGAATACGCCCGCTTCCTGCCGCACGTGATCCTTTAGGGCTCCTGCAGGTATCGGACAGAGCTCCTCCAGCTATCGGAGACCGACCGGGGCTGTTGAGCGCGATGGACGGCTACCGGGGCCCGGTGCGCTGGAGAGTGCGCGGGACCGTGCTCATCGGACCGACGATCTTCGGCCAGAATCCAGTCGCCGACGTGCCGTCCGTGACGCTGCTGCCGGGCTGCGACGGCGACGTGTCGGACCTGCAGGGCGAGGCCTTCGTCGACGGGACGCGCGGGATCAGCCGGGGCACCGCGCTGCACAGCGCGGTCTACATGGTCGGCGCCAACCACAACTACTTCAACAGCGAGTGGACCCCGGGCGAGGCCGTCGCACCGGCCAGGGACGACTTCGGGACCGACCCGGAGCAGCCGGACCCGGTGTGCACGCCGGGTGCCGCGACCCGGCTGACCGCCGCCCAGCAGCACAAGGCGGGCGCCACGTACATCGCCGCGGCGGCCCGGCTCTTCATCGCCGGGGACGATCGGGTGCGTCCGCTGCTCGACGGATCCGGCAAGCGGGCCCCGTCCGCGGACCCGGCCCGGGTGCTGACCCACGCGGTCGGCGGCCGCCGCAGCGGTGGATTCCTGCCGGACGGCGGGGCGAAGGTGACCGGCGCCCGGCTGTGTTCGGCGATCGACCCCGACCCGGCCGTGGCCTGTCTGGCCCCGCAGACCCTCGGATCGTCACCGCACTTCGCGTCGTGGGAGACGGAACAGGAGACCGGCCGCAGCGCGGTGAACCTGAAGTGGTCCGCGCCGGGCCGGGCCGCGCGGATCACTCCGGGCAAGCCGCTCTCCCTCCGCGGCTCCCAGAAACTCGCGCTCCGGGTCTTCGTACCGCCGAACACGACCGGCACGAAGTTCGACGTGTCCGTCACCGACTCCGCCAACCGTCGGGTGAAGCTGGGCTCGGTCCGGGTGGACGGGCTCCCGGGCTCCGCGAACACCGCCTCCTACTGGGCTCGGGAACTGCGCGTCCCGCTGTCGTCCGCGACCCGGGCCGGGCTCGATCTCAGGCGTGTCAAGTCCCTTGAGCTGATGCCCCGTTCGAAGTCCGGGCGGGCCTGGCTGATGGACGCCTGGGGCTGGGCACCCGGCACTTCGGCGGTGAAGGCGGCCGCCCTGCCGCGTGTCGACGTGGGCCGCGTGATCGTCAGGGAGGGCGACTCGGGCACCCGCACCTACCGGATCCCGGTCGAGACCTCCGGGCACGGCAGCGGGCAGGTCCGCGTGTACGTCCTCGACCCGGACAGCGGCCGGGCCGAGAACCGCCTCGTGACCGTACGGCCCGGCAGCCACGCGATCGACGTGCCGGTCGAGGTGAAGGGCGACACGGCCTACGGCGACGACGTGGAGCACGACATCGCCGTCAAGGCCGTCCGGGGCGCCGTCGTCGGCAAGCACCGGGGCGGGCTCACCGTCGAGAACGACGACACCGAGCCGGAGATCACCCTGTCGCCGGTCGCGGACCGGGTGACCGAGGGAGAGACGCTGACCTGGCGGCTGTCCGTGGAGGCACCCACGGCGGTGGACCTCTGGGAGCCGGTGCGGGTGCTTCCGGTCACCGAGGGCGCCGAACTGTCCACCAGGGACGTGGACCCGCAGTGGCTCGAGGACTGGTCCGGTGACGTGCCCGACCCCGAGCGGCCGCTGTCCGACGCGCACCTGTGGGTGTGGCTGAACATCCCGCCCGGAAGCACCGGCGTGGACTTCGTCGTGCCGACCGTGCGGGACCAGGCGGCCGAGCCGGCCGAGTCGATCCGCCTCGCACTGACCGACAGAAACGCCGAGCCGCTGCCCGACAAGCCGGTGCTGACGGGAACTGTGCTCGACAGGGCGCAGGGGCGCGGGGAACTGCGCGACAAGCCACAACGGCACCCGCACCCGGCAACGACGCCCACCCGGCAGATGCTCCCCCGCCCCCTCACCCGGTAGGCTGATCAGCGGGCCGTGACTGGCGCGCTGGGATGGGACGAACCATCGGGGAGCGGCCCGAGCAGAGAGAGCCGTGCGCCTGGGCCGTACCGTGAACGCTGAACACAACGTCCGGAGGTCCCACATGCCAGCCGAGCCCCTCTCCACCGCTTCCACCGCCTACCGCGCCGCCCTCGACGTCATCCGCGCCGTCGAGCCGCGCGTGGCCGACGCGATCGGCCAGGAGGTCGCCGACCAGCGCGAGATGCTCAAGCTGATCGCCTCGGAGAACTACGCCTCCCCGGCCACGCTGCTGGCGATGGGCAACTGGTTCAGCGACAAGTACGCCGAGGGCACCATCGGCCGCCGCTTCTACGCCGGCTGCCGCAACGTCGACACCGTCGAGTCCCTCGCCGCCGAGCACGCCAAGGAACTCTTCGGCGCCCGCCACGCCTACGTCCAGCCGCACTCCGGCATCGACGCCAACCTCGTCGCCTTCTGGTCGGTCCTCGCCCAGCGCGTCGAGGTCCCGGCCCTGGAGAAGGCCGGCGCACGCCAGGTCAACGACCTCTCCGAGGCCGACTGGGCGGAGCTGCGCCGCGCCTTCGGCAACCAGCGCATGCTCGGCATGTCCCTGGACGCCGGCGGCCACCTCACCCACGGCTTCCGCCCGAACATCTCCGGCAAGATGTTCGACCAGCGCTCCTACGGCACGGACCCGGCCACCGGCCTCATCGACTACGAGGCCCTGCGCACCTCGGCTCGCGAGTTCAAGCCGCTGATCATCGTCGCGGGCTACTCGGCCTACCCCCGCCTGGTGAACTTCCGGATCATGCGCGAGATCGCCGACGAGGTCGGCGCGACCCTCATGGTCGACATGGCGCACTTCGCCGGCCTGGTCGCGGGCAAGGTCCTCACCGGCGACTTCGACCCGGTCCCGCACGCCCAGATCGTGACGACGACCACCCACAAGTCGCTGCGCGGCCCCCGCGGCGGCATGGTCCTGTGCGACGACTCGCTCAAGGACCAGGTCGACCGCGGCTGCCCCATGGTCCTCGGCGGCCCGCTCCCGCACGTCATGGCCGCCAAGGCCGTCGCCCTCGCCGAGGCCCGCCAGGAGTCCTTCCGCGACTACGCCCAGCGCATCGTCGACAACTCCCGCGCCCTGGCCGAGGGCCTGATGCGCCGCGGCGCGACGCTGGTGACCGGCGGCACGGACAACCACCTGAACCTGATCGACGTCGCCTCCTCCTACGGCCTCACCGGCCGCCAGGCCGAGGCCGCGCTGCTCGACTCGGGCATCGTCACCAACCGCAACGCGATCCCCGCCGACCCGAACGGCGCCTGGTACACCTCCGGCATCCGCATCGGCACCCCGGCCCTGACCACCCGCGGCCTCGGCACGGCGGAGATGGACGAGGTCGCCGGCCTGATCGACCGCGTCCTGACCACCACGGAGCCGGGCACGACCAAGTCGGGCGCCCCCTCCAAGGCGGCCCACGTCCTCGACGCGAAGATCGCCGACGAGATCAGCCACCGCGCGACGGACCTCGTGGCGGCCTTCCCGCTGTACCCCGAGATCGACCTCGGCTGAAGCGCCCCGTAAGGGGGGCGGGGCCGCATCGATGTGCGGCTCCGCCGCGGGGCGCGACCAGCCACGACGGGTCCGCAGTTCCCCACCCGCCGAAACCACCCACGGCCCTCTGAGACAATAAGCAACATGGCCTCTGACCGACCCCGCGTGCTCTCCGGAATCCAGCCCACCGCAGGCTCGTTCCACCTCGGCAACTACCTCGGCGCCGTCCGCCAGTGGGTGGCCCTCCAGGAGACCCACGACGCGTTCTACATGGTCGTCGACCTGCACGCGATCACCATCCCGCAGGACCCGAAGGACCTGCGTGCGAACACGCGCCTGGCCGCCGCCCAGCTGCTCGCCGCGGGTCTCGACCCGGACCGCTGCACGCTCTTCGTCCAGAGCCACGTCCCCGAGCACGCGCAGCTCGCCTGGGTCATGAACTGCCTCACCGGCTTCGGCGAGGCCAGCCGGATGACCCAGTTCAAGGACAAGTCCGCCAAGCAGGGCGCCGAGCGCGCCTCCGTCGGCCTGTTCACGTACCCGGTCCTCCAGGTCGCGGACATCCTGCTCTACCAGGCGCACGAGGTCCCGGTCGGCGAGGACCAGCGCCAGCACGTCGAGCTCACCCGCGACCTCGCGGAGCGCTTCAACGGCCGCTTCGGCCAGACCTTCACCGTCCCGAAGCCGTACATCCTCCGGGAGACGGCCAAGATCTACGACCTTCAGGACCCGTCGATCAAGATGAGCAAGTCGGCGTCCACGCCGAAAGGCCTCATCAACCTCCTCGACGAGCCGAAGGCCACCGCGAAGAAGGTCAAGAGCGCCGTCACGGACACCGACACGGTGATCCGCTACGACGCCGAGAACAAGCCGGGCGTCAGCAACCTCCTCACGATCTACTCGACCCTCACCGGCGAGACCATCGGCGAGCTGGAGGAGAAGTACACCGGCAAGATGTACGGCGCGCTCAAGACGGACCTCGCCGAGATCATGATCGACTTCGTCACTCCGTTCCGGGAGCGCACCCAGCAGTACCTGGACGACCCGGAGACGCTCGACTCGATCCTGGCCAAGGGCGCCGAGAAGGCCCGCGCCGTCGCCGCGGAGACCCTCGCGCAGGCGTACGACAAGGTCGGCTTCCTGCCCGCCAAGCACTGAACCCGCTCCCGCGCACAGCCGTACGGCCGCACAGCGCTGTACATCACTTCCGTTGCGCCTGCCTGGAACCGGGTCGTGGCCGTACAGTCGATAACCGGGTGGTCGTATCAGCGACCCGCAAACTTGACGACAGGAGACCACGTGGGGACCGTAACGATCGGTGTCTCGATCGCGGTCCCGGAGCCTCACGGCAGCGAGCTCCAGCAGCTGCGCGCGGGCTTCGGCGACGCCGCGGCTCACGGCATCCCCACGCACGTCACCCTGCTGCCGCCGACGGAGATCGACGAGTCCGCCCTGCCGGCCGTCGAGGCGCATCTGGCCGAGGTCGCCGCGGCCGGCCGGCCGTTCCCGATGCGCCTGTCGGGGACCGGCACGTTCCGGCCCCTGTCCCCGGTCGTCTTCGTCCGGGTCGTCTCGGGCGCGGAGGCCTGCACCCGGCTCCAGGAGCAGGTCCGCGACCCCGCGGGGCCGGCCGCACGCGAACTGCAGTTCCCGTACCACCCCCACGTCACCGTGGCGCACGGCATCGAGGAAGCGGCGATGGACCGCGCCTTCGAGGAACTCGCCGGCTACGAGGCCGAGTGGCCGTGCACCGGCTTCGCCCTCTACGAGCAGGGCGCCGACGGCGTCTGGCGCAAGCTGCGCGAGTTCCCCTTCGGCGGCTCGGTGGTCCCCCCGCAGACCGGCCGCGTGGAGCGCGGCTCGGTCCCCACTCGCTGACCCGCTCGCGGATCAGACGGGCAGCCGCCGGAACACCCCGCGCGGCAGGTGCCGCAGCGCCGCCATCACCACGCGCAGCGCGCCCGGCACCCACACCGTCTCCGAGCGGCGCCGCAGCCCCAGCTCGACGGCCGTCGCCACCGCCTCGGGCGTCGTCGCCAGCGGCGCCTCGGGCAGCCCGGCGGTCATCCGCGTCCGCACGAAGCCGGGGCGCACGACCATGACGTGCACGCCCGTGCCGTGCAGCGCGTCGCCCAGGCCCTGCGCGAAGGCGTCGAGGCCGGCCTTGCTGGAGCCGTAGATGAAGTTGGCGCGACGGGCCCGCTCGCCCGCGACGGAGGACATCACGACCAGCGAGCCGTGCCCCTGGGACTGCAGCGAGCGGGCGCACACCAGGCCCGCCGAGACCGCGCCGGTGTAGTTGGTCTGAGCGACCCGCACCGCCGCCTCCGGGTCGCGTTCGTCGCGGGCCTGATCGCCGAGGAGACCGAAGGCGAGCAGCACCATGTCGATGTCGCCCTCGGCGAAGACCTTGCCGAGCACGGCCTCATGCGAGGTGGGGTCGAGCGCGTCGAAGGCGACGGTGTGCACGTCCGCCCCCAGCCCGCGCAGCTGCCCGGCGGCCTCCTCCAGGGCGGGTGACGGGCGGCCGGCCAGCCAGACCGTGCGGGTGCGGCGGGCGATCAGCCGGCGGGCGGTGGCCAGCGCGATCTCGGACGTACCGCCGAGGACGAGCAGGGACTGGGGGAGACCGAAGGCGTCCTTCATGACAGCTCCTAGGGATCGCTCAGAGATGGAGGCGGCGGGCCAGGTCGGACACGAACACCCCGTGCGGGTCCAGCTCGGCGCGCAGGGCGCGGAAGTCGTCCAGGCGCGGGTACATGGCCGCGAGCAGTTCCGGGCGCAGCCGGGCGTCCTTGGCGAGGTAGACGCGTCCGCCGGCGGCGGCGACCTCCTCGTCGAGTTCGTCGAGGAACGCGCCGAGGCCCGGCAGGCCCGCCGGAATGTCCAGCGCCAGCGTCCAGCCGGGCACCGGGAAGGACAGCCAGCCCGGGTCGGACTCACCGAAGCGCTTGAGGACGGCCAGGAAGGACGGGCAGCGGCGTTCGGAGATCCGGCGCACGATGCGGCGCAGGGCGTCCTCCTGGCCGTAGCCGACGACGAACTGGTACTGCACGAAACCGCCCCGGCCGTAGACGCGGTTCCAGTGCGGTACGCCGTCCAGGGGGTGGAAGAAGGCGGAGATCCGCTGGAGCCGGCCGGTCCGCGAGCGGGGGGCCTTGCGGTACCAGAGCTCGTTGAACAGGCCCACGGTCGTCCGGGTGAGCAGGCCCTCGGGCAGGACGCCGGGGGCCGAGGGGAGGCGCGAGGTGCGGAAGGCCAGCGGATTGCGGCGCAGCCGTGCCGGGAGTGCGTCCAGGGGTGCGTGGTCGCCGCGGGTGAGGACCGCGCGGCCGGTGGCGGCGCCCCGGGCCAGCAGGTCGATCCAGGCGACCGAGTAGCGGTAGCGGTGGTCGGTGGCCGCCAGCCGGGCCATCAGGTCGTCCAGGTCCGCCGCCCGTTCGGTGTCGACCGACATCAGCGAGGACTCGACCGGCTGGAGCCGGATCGTCGCGGTGAGGATCACCCCGGTCAGTCCCATACCGCCGGTGGTCGCGTCGAAGAGCGGCGTGCCAGGGATCACCGTGTGGATCTCGCCGTCGGCGGTGAGCAGTTCGAGGGCGAGCACGTGCCGCGCGAAGGAGCCCGAGACGTGGTGGTTCTTGCCGTGGATGTCGGCGCCGATCGCCCCGCCGACGGTGACGTAACGGGTGCCGGGCGTGACCGGCACGAACCAGCCGAGCGGCAGCAGCACCTCCATCAGCCGGTGCAGGGAGACGCCCGCGTCGCACAGTACGGTGCCGCCGGCGGCGTCGATCGCGTGCACGCGGTCCAGGCCCGTCATGTCGAGCACGGACCCGCCCGCGTTCTGCGCCGCGTCCCCGTACGCCCGTCCCAGGCCCCGGGGGATCCCGCCGCGGGCCCCGCAGTCGCGGACCGCCGCCGCGGCCTCCTCGTACGTCCGCGGACGGATCAGCCGGGCGGCGGTGGGAGCGGTGCGGCCCCAGCCGGTGACGGTGGTGTGGTCCAGGCCCATGACGTCCGGGTCGGAATCGGTGTCGGCAGACATGTCCGTGACCGTATCGCCCCTGTGTGAGCTATTAGTTCGAGAACATGGCATCCCTCCCCGAAACGGGTGATTAATGGGATGTCGCTCAATATTGCCGGAGTTCAGGCCAGGTGGGCGTGAACAGTGAGTCCACATGGACGACCTCGACGACCTGCACGACATGGATCACCGGATCGCTTCGGCGCTCAGGGCGTGCGGCACCGACCCGCGCGTGGCAGGCGCCGCACGCACCCTGTCCTGGGCGGGGGAACACGCGGCACTGTGGCTCGCGGCGGGACTAGCCGGAGCCGCCGTCGACGGCGAAAGACGCGGCGCCTGGCTGCGCGGCACGGCGCTCACCGCGGGGGCGCACCTCGTCAGCATGGGGGTGAAGCGGGTCGTGCGCCGCCCGCGCCCCGCGCACGTCGAGCCCCTGGTGCGCACCGCCGGCCGGCACTCCTTCCCCAGCTCGCACGCCACGTCCGCCGCTGCCGCCGCCGTCGCCTTCGGCGCCCTGGGAGCGCGCACGGTCCCGCCGCTCGCCGCCGCCGTGTGCGTCTCGCGGCTGGTGGCCGGCGTCCACTACCCCTCGGACGTCGCGGCGGGGGCGGCCCTCGGCGCGCTCACGGCCCGGCTCGGCGGCCGCTGGATGAGGGGAGGGGCCCACCATGGCTGAGACGGCCGTCCTGCGGCAGCGCACCCACGAGGAACCGTCCGCGCCACCGGACAAGGGCGGTCTCCTGGCCGGTCTCCTGCGGACCGCGCGGCCCCGGCAGTGGGTGAAGAACGTCCTCGTGATCGCCGCCCCGGCGGCCGCCGGCGAGCTCTTCTCCCGGCACGCTCTGCTGCAACTCGCCCTCGTCTTCGTCCTCTTCACCGCCTGCGCCGCCGCCGTCTACCTCGTCAACGACGCCCGCGACGCCGAGGCCGACCGCGCCCACCCCACCAAACGGCACCGCCCGGTCGCCGCCGGACAGGTCCCCGTACCACTCGCCTACGCCGTCGGCGGCTGCCTCGGCCTGCTCGCCCCCGCCGCCGCGGCCTGGCTCTGCTCCCCGGCCGTCGCCGCCCTGCTGACCGCCTACCTCGCCATGCAACTGGCCTACTGCGTCACCCTCAAGCACGTCCTGGTCGTCGACCTCGCCGTCGTCACGACCGGCTTCCTCATGCGGGCGATGATCGGCGGGCTCGCCCTCGGCATCCCGCTGTCGCGCTGGTTCCTGATCACGACCGGCTTCGGCGCGCTGTTCATGGTGGCGGCCAAGCGCTACTCCGAAGCCGTGCAGATGGCCGGAAAGGCGGGCGCCACACGCGCGTTGCTCACCGAGTACACCACCGGCTACCTCCGCTTCGTCTGGCAGCTCGCCGCCGGTGTGGCCGTCCTCGGCTACTGCCTGTGGGCCATGGAGGAGGGCGGCGTCCCGCACACCAGCCTGCTGCCCTGGCGGCAACTGTCCATGGTCGCCTTCATCCTGGCGATCCTCCGGTACGCCGTCTTCGCCGACCGGGGCACGGCCGGCGAGCCCGAGGACGTCGTCCTGCGCGACCGGGCGCTCGCCCTCATCGGCCTGGTGTGGGTGGCGATGTACGGCCTGGCGGTGGCCAATTGGTGACCACGCGCGCGTGGTCGGGCCCCCCGGCCCCCGGCCGCCGGGAGCTCCTGGGTTTCGCCGCCGTCGGTCTCCTCGCCTACGCCGTCGACCTGGCCCTGTTCACCTGCCTGCGCGGCCCCGCCGGACTCGGCCCGCTCACCGCCAAGGCGCTGTCCTTCGTCGCGGCCTGCTCGGTCGCCTACGCGGGCAACGCCCTCGGCACCTATCGGGACAGGCGGATCAGCGGCCTGCGCCCGTACGCCGCCTTCTTCGTGGTGAACCTCGCCGGCGCCGGCGTCCAACTGCTCTGCCTCACCGTCAGCCACTACGGCCTCGGACTCACCTCCCAGCGCGCCGACACCCTCTCCGGCGCGGTCATCGGCATGGCGCTGGCAACGATTCTGCGGTTCTGGGGTACCCGTACATGGGTCTTCCGGGCGGAGGGCAGAGTCGGATCATGGACTGGCTGAAAAGGCTTCCGGTCGTCGGGCCGTGGGCGGAGCGGCTGATGATCACCCACGCGTGGCGGTCGTACGAGCGGCTGGACCGCGTGAAGTGGACGCGGCTGGCCGCCGCGATGACCTTCACGAGTTTCGTGGCGCTGTTCCCGCTGCTGACGGTGTCCGCCACCATCGCCGCCGGCACGCTCAGCACGGAGCAGCAGCACAGGCTCCAGGACAAGCTCGCCGAGCAGGTGCCCGGCATCTCCGACCAGCTGGACATCGCCGGCCTGGTGGACAACGCCGGCGCCATCGGCCTCATCGCGGGCGCGCTGCTGTTCTTCACCGGTGTCAGCTGGGCCGGTTCGATGCGCGAGTGCCTGCGCGCGGTGTGGGAGCTGGACGACGAGGAGGAGAACCCGGTCCTTCGCTACGCCAAGGACGCGGGCGTCCTGCTCGGCCTCGGCGGCGCGCTCCTCGTCACCATCGCCGCCTCCGCCGTCGCCTCCGCGATGATCGGCTGGATCACCCGGCACCTGGGCATCGACGAGGGCGGCTGGAGCGGCGTCCTGCTGCACATCGCCGCGTTCCTGATCGCCGTGCTCGCCGACTTCCTGCTGCTCCTCTACGTCCTGACGCTGCTGCCCGGCGTCGAGCCCACGCGCCACCGCCTGGTCGTGGCGGCGCTGACCGGCGCGGTCGGCTTCGAACTGCTGAAGCTGCTGCTCAGCGGCTACTTGCAGGGCGTGGCCGCGAAGAGCATGTACGGCGCGTTCGGCGTGCCCGTCGCGCTGCTGCTGTGGATCAACTTCACCTCGAAGCTGGTGCTGTTCTGCGCCTCCTGGACGGCGACGCGGAGCAAGGAGGACGAACTCCAGGACGTGCCGGCCGTGCCCGACGCCACGGGCGTCAGGGGCGGGTCCGGCGGCGCACCAGATCCGGCAGCGGCCAACGGCGGTTGACCAGGAACGCGCCGCCCGCGAGCAGCACCAGCACACCGCCGGTGATGCCGAGCGCGATCCCGATGCCGCCGGAGCCGCCCACGCCCGGGCCGCCGGCCACCGGCTTCCCGGCCGTGCTGCCCACGCCGCTCCCGGAGCCGCCGGCCTCCCCGGAGGGGTTCGCGCCGGGCTGGGAACCGGCCTGCTCGGCGCTCTTCGGCGGCACCAGCTCACCCACCGGCTGGACCTTCCCGGCCGCCCTGAAGCCCCAGTCGAACAGTCGCGCGGTCTCCTTGTAGACCTCGTTGTGCTCCTGCTTCTGCGGATTCATCACCGTCACCAGCAGCACCTTGCCGTCCCGCTCGGCGACACCGGTGAAGGTGGCACCGGCGTTGGTGGTGTTGCCGTTCTTGACGCCGGCGATGCCCTGGTAGACGGGCAGGCCCGCGTCGCCGCTCAGCAGCCGGTTGGTGTTCTGGATCTCGAAGGACTCGCGGACCGGCTTGCCCTTCTTGTTCTTCTTCGTCTGGCCCGGGAACTTCGCGCGGACCGTCGAGCAGTACTCCCGGAAGTCCTTCTTCTGCAGCCCCGAGCGGGCGATCAGCGTCAGGTCGTAGGCGGACGAGACCTGCTTCTCGGCGTCGTAGCCGTCCGGGCTCACGACGTTCGTGTCGAGGGCCTGGAGCTCCTCGGCGTGCTCGTTCATCTCCCTGACGGTGTTGTCGACGCCCTTGTTCATGGCCGACAGCACGTGCACGGCATCGTTTCCGGAGCGCAGGAAGACGCCGAGCCACAGGTCGTGGACCGTGTAGGTCTCGTCCTCCTTTATCCCGACCAGGCTGGAACCCGAGCCTATGCCCGCCAGGTCGGAGGGGACGACCTTGTGCTTGGCCGTACTCGGGAACTTCGGCAGCAGCGTGTCCGCGAACAGCATCTTCAGCGTGCTCGCCGGGGCCAGCCGCCAGTGCGCGTTGTGCGCGGCCAGCACATCACCCGACTCGGCGTCTGCGACGATCCAGGAGCGGGCGCTCACGTCCTTCGGCAGCACCGGCACGCCGCTCGCCAGGTTCACCTGCGTCCCCGGCTGCCCGAGCCGGGCACCGCCCACGGTCGACATCGACGCCGGGGGAGTGGCCGACGGGCTCGCCGACGGACTGCCCGAGGGGCTCGGGGCCGCGACGGCGGCGGGCGCGGCCAGGGCGAGGGACGACAGGACGGCGGAGGTGACCAGCAGGGATCGCCTGACGGTCTTCTTCGGAGCGGGCACGGTCGGAAACGTACATGCAGTACGCAGGGAAGTCCCGCCTCCGCCCCCACCCCGCGAACGGAACCGGACATGCTCTGGCGATACTGGTCCCATGCCGTGCTCATCCGGGGGACAACCCCCGGACCCCCGGCCGCCCCCGGGAGCCCGGCGTTGTGATGAAAGGTCTGATTTTGTGAAGCTCAGCCGCCCCGTCTCCTGGTTCCTGCTCGCCTTCGGGGTGTGGAGCTGGGTCATCTGGATCACTTTCGTCAAGAACCTTGTCAAGGACAGCAGCGGGCTCGCCTTCGACGACGGTCATCCCACGGCGTACTTCTGGGTGCACCTGCTGCTCGCCGTCGTTTCCTTCGTATTGGGGACGGCCATCGGGGCCATCGGGTTGCGTGGTCTGCGCGCACTGCGCCGGACGTCATAACGGCAATCGGGAGACACGACACCGTGGCCATCGTCTTCGTACTCGTCGCACTGCTCGTCCTGGCCGTCATCGTGACGGCCAACTGGTACGTGTGGCGCCGCCTGTTCCGCGACACCACTCGCGGCCCGGGCCTCACCCGCCGCACGGGCGCGATCCTGATCGCCGGCGGCTGGCTCCTCGCGATCACGGCCCTGGTGGCCGAACGCACCGGCGCCCCCTTCTGGCTCCAACAGGTCCTGGCCTGGCCGGGCTTCCTGTGGCTGGCCCTGTCGATCTACCTGCTGCTGGCGGTCGTCGCGGGAGAGGCCGTACGGCCAGCGCTCCGGTGGTTCCTCGAGCGGCGGGCGAGGACGAGGGCGAGGGGCACGGGCTCCGAGCCGGGTGCCGGCGTGCCCGCCGGTGCGGGTGCGTCCGGCGGTACCGGTGAGCCCGTTGCCGCACCACAGACGGACGACGGGGCCGGTACGCCCGGCGGTGCCCCCACATCCGTGGCGGCGACCTCCACGCACGCCGACCCCGGCGGCACGATGACGGCTCCCGCCACCGCCCCTCACCCCGTGGCCGGCCCCGCACCCGCCACCCCCGACACCTCCCCGCAGCCGCTCACCACCCCGGGCGCCCCCGACAGCACCGCCTCCGCTCCCACCGGCCCGTCCCGCCGTCTCTTCGTCTCCCGGGTCGTCGCCGGGGCCGCCGCGGCCGCCGCCGTCGGGACCGTGGGGTACGGGACGTACGGCGTGCTGCGCGGGCCGAAGGTGAAGCGGGTCACCGTGCCCCTGGCCAAACTGCCGCGCGCCGCGCACGGGTACCGGATCGCCGTGGTCAGCGATGTGCACCTCGGCCCGGTCCTGGGCCGCGGCTTCGCGCAGCAGGTCGTCGACACGATCAACGCGACGCAGCCCGACCTGATCGCGGTCGTCGGCGACCTGGTCGACGGCAGCGTCAAGGACCTGGGCCCCGCGGCGGCCCCGCTGGCGCAGCTGAAGGCCCGTCACGGGTCCTACTTCGTCACCGGGAACCACGAGTACTTCTCCGGCGCCGAGCAGTGGGTCGAGGAGGTCCGCCGCCTCGGACTCGTCCCCCTGGAGAACGCCCGCAGGGAGATGCCGTACTTCGACCTGGCCGGGGTCAACGACGTCGCCGGCGAGGACGAGGGCCAGGGCCCCGACTACGCCCGGGCCCTCGGCGACCGCGACACGGCACGCGCGTGCGTGCTGCTCGCCCACCAGCCCGTGCAGATCCACGACGCCGTAGAGCACGGCGTCGACCTCCAGCTGTCCGGCCACACCCACGGCGGCCAGCTCTGGCCCGGCAACCTCATCGCCGCCGCCGCGAACCCGACCCTCGCGGGCCTGGAGCGCTACGGCGACACCCAGCTCTACGTCTCACGCGGCGCGGGCGCCTGGGGCCCGCCCACCCGGGTGGGGGCACCGTCGGACATCACCCTGATCGAACTGGCGTCGAAGCAGGCCTGACCCTGTGAGCACGCTGTGAAACCGGACCGAACAGCCCATCGGTAAGTTCTTTCCCAACTCGGCAGATCTCCCTTCCGCCCGCTCAAACTCCTGTGATTGGGTGAGGCCGCCACAAAGGGGTGTGGCTCTGGCACAAGGGCCCACGGGCCTGGGAGGGCAAGGCCGATGCGATCGGTTCGCATGCGGATACTCGCGGTACTGCTGGTCCTGGCGGCCGTGGGCTTGGGCGCCTGGCAGCTCGTGCCGTCGAAGAAGGACAGCACGGCCATCACGGTCGGCACGACGGACGCCGTCACGTCCCTCGACCCGGCCGGCGCCTACGACGCCGGTTCCTGGGCGCTGTTCAGCAACGTCTTCCAGTCGCTGCTCACCTTCGCCCCCGGCGGCACCGCACCCGCGCCGGACGCGGCCAAAAGCTGCGCGTTCACCGGCGGCGACCTGACCACGTACCGCTGCCAACTGCGCTCCGGCCTCACCTTCCCGAGCGGCCGGACGATGACCGGCGACGATGTGAAGTACTCCTTCGACCGGATCATGAAGATCAAGTCCCCGGTCGGACCGGCGTCCCTGCTGGACACCCTCCGTTCCGTGGACGCCGACGGACTGACCGTCACCTTCCACCTGTCCTCGCCCGACGCCACGTTCCCGTTCAAGGTGGCCACCGGCGCGGGCTCGATCGTCGACCACACCGCGTACCCGGCCGGCAAGCTGCGCACCGGCAGCCGTGTCGACGGCACCGGCCCGTACACCCTCACCTCCTACACGCAGGACGCCAAGGCGGTCCTGGCGCCCAACAGCCATTACCAGGGCGCGGTCAAAGGCGGTGCGAACAGGCCCGTCGAACTGCGCTACTACGCCACCCCCGCTGCCCTGGACACCGCGTGGAAGGACAAGCGCGTCGAGGTCACGACCGACCAGCTGCCGCCAGCGGTCCTCGCCGATCTGAACCCGAGCGATCCCGCGCAGCGCGTCTTCGAGGCGGACGGCTCCGAGACCCGCAACCTGTACTTCAACACCCGCGCGGGCAAGCCCCTGCACAACCCGAAGGTCCGGCAGGCCATGGCCTGGCTGATCGACCGCGAGCGGCTGGCCGCCACCGTCTACGACGGCACCGTCGACCCGCTGTACTCGCTGATCCCGGCGGGCCTCACCGGGCACACCGCCTCGTTCTTCGACGACTATCCCGAGCCGGACCGGAAGAAGGCGCGGAAGCTGCTCACGCAGGCCGGCGTGACCCTGCCCGTCCGCTTCACCTACGGCTACGCCAAGGGTCGCGGCGCCGGTGAGCAGGAGGCCGCCGAGATCAAACGGGAGCTGGAGGCGAGCGGCCTGTTCAAGGTCACCCTCAAGGGCTACGAGTGGACCGACTTCCAAAAGCGCTGGGCGAGCGGCGAGCTCGACGCGTACGCCGTCGGCTGGGTCGCCGACTTCCCCGACCCGGACACCTTCCAGGCCGCGCTCGTCGGCACCGGCAGCGCCATGAACACCGGCTACAGCAGCAAGACCGTCGACCGGCTCATCAAGGACAGCCGCCGCTACGCCGACCGCGGCGAGGCCGACCGGGACTTCCAGTCGGTGCAGCAGACCGTCGCCCAGGACGTGCCGGTGCTGCCGTTGTGGCAGGCGAAGGAGTACGTCGTCACCACCGAGGACATCGGCGGCGGCCAGTACCTGTCGGACGGCACGGGCGTGTTCCGGCTCTGGAGCCTCACGCAGCTCTAGAGGCCCGTGCGTGCTCCGGCGCCGGCGCTCTAGGCGCCGGTCCGCCGCGTGGCGGGGTCCGGGATCGCCCGGGTCATACCCGGCAGGAAGTCCGTGAACAGCTCGTGCACCTCACGCACGAGCGGCCGCAGCACCCGGAAGCGGGCCAGCGCGACGCCCCGCGCGGTGAGCCGGGCCCCGCGCTCGGCGAGCCGGTAGCTGCGCTCCCGGCCCTCGGTCCGGTCGAAGATCCAGTACAGGACGAGGCCCATCTGGGACAGCCACATCAACTCGGGCAGGATGTCCCGCAGTTCCTCGGCCACCTTGGTCTTCGTCGCCCCGGCCAGCACCTCCCGGTGGACGCTGATGGCCTCCTCGCGCGCGTGCTCCGACTCCGGGGAGAAGGGGCTGAGCGGACTGTCCGGGTCGGCGGCGTTCTTGAAGAACTGCACCGCGAACTCGTGGTACGGCGCGGCGATGTCCAGCCACGCCCGCAGCACGCCCGCGAGCCGGGCCTCCAGATCGGTCTCCCGGTCCAGGATCTCCCGGACCGCCACCTGGTGCTCGGCGGCGATCCGGTCGTAGAAGCCCTGGATCAGGTGTTCCTTGCCCTCGAAGTAGTAGTACGCGTTGCCGACGGAGACCCCGGCCTCCTTGGCGATGGCCCGCATCGTCGTCTTGTCGTAGCCGCGCTCCTGGAACAGCCGCATGGCCGTCTCCAGGATCAGGGCACGGGTCTGCTCGGACTTGCTCGGGGTGGCGCCGTCGTCGGGGCCGTCGCTCTTCGCGGACACGGGAAGAGAGCCTAACGTCAGCGGCCCGGCGCCCGGCGAGGGGCACAGGTGCCGTCGGCGCAGCCCGGCGCGGTATAGGTCCAGCCGGCGTCCGGGTCGTACGCCCACCCGTCCGCCCGCCGGTACACCCGCCCGCCCCACTGCCCGCCGCCCTGCCCCCGGTTCCACTGCGCACCGCGCCACCTGGCGGCGGCCAGCACCGCGCCCTTGGCGAGCCGGGCGCCGGACGGGGTGCTGAGCCGGTGGGCGAGCGGCCGGTGCTCGCGCAGCGCCCACAGGGTGACGATCCAGGCGGCGGGGCCCTGGTAGACCTGCCCGGCGTCGCCGACGACGGTGATCTCGTCGAGGGTGGCGCCGTGGTCGAGGCCGGGAAACCGCCGCCGGGCCTCCTCGGAACCGGCCGGGACCAGCTCCAGCGGCACCAGCTTCGGTTGCCGCAGGAGCCAGTCGCGCAGGAACGCGCACAGGGAGCACTCGGCGTCGTACAGGACGGTGAGCCGGCGGACCGGTGCGGTGGCGTTCATGCCGCTCTCCGCTCAGGCCTGGGCCTGCGGGGCGGCCCAGCCCTGCGGCGGCACCGGCGGCACCTGCTCGCGCTCCATGGCACCGCGCCGCCGGATCCGGTTGAGCACGTACACGTTGCCCAGGTGCATCACGCCGAGCACCAGCAGCACCACGCCGAGCTTGGTCGACAGGGCCTCGAAGACGCCGCGCGTGTCGGTGATGGTCCCGTCGCCGCTCAGATACAGCGCGACGAACCCGAGGTTGACGAGGTAGAAGCCGACCACCAGGAGGTGGTTGACGGCGTCGGCGAGCTTCTCGTTGCCGTGCAGCACGTCGGCGAGAAAGATCCTCCCGTTCCGGCTGAGCGTGCGGGCCACCCAGATGGTCAGACCGATGCTGACCAGCAGGTAGATGACGTAGGCGACGACCGTGCGGTCCATTGCCCCACCCTTCTTGAACACGTTCAAAACGCTGTCGGGATGACTCTAGACCGCTTTTTGAACATGTTCAACACAACGGCTCGCCGAGGAGCGGCTGACCGCACGGGAGTTGATCCGGCGCCGGGTGTTCCAGGAGGTCGCCGAGTTCAACGCCCGGACGCCGGAGGTGTTCCAGGGCATGGTGCGGCCCGATGACACCGAGCGCGTGCTGAACTTCGCGGGGAACGGCTTCCTGGTGCTGGAGGGTGACCGCCAGGTCACCGACCCGGACGAGGAGATCGAGCTGACGCTGCATCGTCCCGAAGTCCGGCTCGTCGGCCCCGCGGACGGGCTACCTCCCCTACGAGGGCGACCGCATGCTGGCGGTGATCCTGAGCAAGGCGATGATGCCGGCGGAGGACACGAACATCACGGCCCCTTCGTTCCTGAGCCAGTTGTAAGACTCAGTCGCCCGAACCCGGCCGACCCGCCTCCAGGATCGCGGCGACGTCGAGCGTGACCTCGGCACCGATCGTGTCGGGGAGCGTGACGAGTTCGCCGGGGGCATGGGGACGGTGGCTCGCGTACGTGTCCCCGACGGGATCGGTGAGGACGTGGAGGCGCTGGTGCTTGCGGTCGACGACGACGTAGACCGGGACCTTCGCCTCCGCGTACGCGGTGACCTTGGTGCGCAGGTCGGCCCGGTAGTTGCTGGAGGTGACCTCCAGGACCAGGCGGAAGCAGACGGGGCCGTAGCAGTTGTTCTCGATGAGGTGGTCCCGGTAGTCGGCGTCCACCAGGGACAGGTCCGGGATCGCGTAGTCCTCCGTCCCGGTCGGCAGCCAGAGGCCGATGCCCTGGATCAGTCGTGACTCCGTCCCATGGAGGCCGGCCGCGATGAAAGGCGACGTCAGGTCGGTCAGCACATCGCCGTGGGGGCCGTCGGGGGGCGGGGACGCGAGGATCTGGCCTCCGATGATCTCGACTCGGTAGCCCGGGTTGCGCTCCATGAGCCGGTTGGCCTCCGCGATCAGCGGACGCTTTCCGTAAGGCCGCTCGACGGCTGCAGCGGACATCAGGGTGCCTCCCGTGGCTGGTGTCGAGAGCATCATCGAAGGCCGGACGCCGCCCGCGCGGCCTGCTCAGTTGCGTTCACCCGATGGTGTGGCATATGCCAGAGGGCCTCGTCTCCAGCGGAGACGGGGCCCTCTCGATCAAGCGGTCGATCTCAGTAGCGCCGCGTGATCAGCGCCCGCTTCACCTCGGCGATCGCCTTCGTGACCTCGATGCCGCGCGGGCAGGCGTCCGTGCAGTTGAAGGTCGTGCGGCAGCGCCAGACGCCGTCGCGGTCGTTGAGGATCTCCAGGCGCTGTTCGCCCGCCTCGTCACGCGAGTCGAAGATGAAGCGGTGCGCGTTGACGATGGCGGCCGGGCCGAAGTACTGGCCGTCGTTCCAGAAGACCGGGCACGACGTGGTGCAGGCCGCGCAGAGGATGCACTTCGTCGTGTCGTCGAAGCGCTCGCGGTCCTCGGCCGACTGCAGACGCTCGCGCGTGGGCTCGTTCGTGTCCTTCGTGATGAGGAAGGGCATGACGTCCCGGTACGCCTGGAAGAACGGCTCCATGTCCACGACCAGGTCCTTCAGGACCGTCAGGCCCTTTATGGCCTCGACCGTGATCGGCTTCTCGGGGTTGATGTCCTTGATCAGCGTCTTGCAGGCAAGGCGGTTCTTGCCGTTGATCCGCATCGCGTCCGAGCCGCAGATGCCGTGCGCGCAGGAGCGGCGGAACGTCAGCGTGCCGTCGAGCTCCCACTTGATCTTGTGGAGGGCGTCGAGGACGCGCTCCTTCGGGTCGATCTCCAGCTGGAAGTCTTCCCAGCTGGCCTCCGCCGCGACCTCCGGGTTGAACCGGCGGATGCGGAAGGTGACCGTGATGTAGGGGGAGTCGGCGAAACCGGGCTCGGGCTTGCCGGCCGCGTCTTCCTTGTCCAGAACGGGGGTAGCCATCAGTACTTACGCTCCATCGGCTGGTAGCGGGTCTGGACGACCGGCTTGTAGTCGAGACGGACGGTTTCGGAGCCGTCGGCGCCGACCTCGCGGTACGCCATGGTGTGCCGCATGAAGTTGACGTCGTCGCGGTTCGGGTAGTCCTCGCGGTAGTGACCGCCGCGGGACTCCTTGCGGGCGAGCGCGGAGACCGCCATGACCTCGGCGAGGTCGAGCAGGTTGCCCAGCTCGATGGCCTCCAGCAGGTCCGTGTTGAACCGCTTGCCCTTGTCCTGGATGGACACGTTCTTGTAGCGCTCGCGCAGCTCCGCGATCTTCTCGACCGCCGTCTTGATCGTCTGCTCGGTGCGGAAGACCATGACGTTGGCGTCCATGGTCTCCTGCAGCTCCTTACGCAGCGTCGTCACGCGCTCGGTGCCGGTGGAGTCGCGCAGCATCTCCACCTGCTTGAGCACGAACTCGGCCGGGTTCTCCGGCAGCTCGACGAAGTCCGCCGTCTGGGAGTACTCGGCCGCGGCGATGCCGGCCCGCTTGCCGAAGACGTTGATGTCCAGGAGCGAGTTCGTGCCGAGGCGGTTCGCGCCGTGCACCGACACGCACGCGACCTCGCCGGCCGCGTACAGGCCCGGGACGACCGTGGTGTTGTCCGCCAGGACCTCACCCTCGACGTTCGTCGGGATGCCGCCCATCGCGTAGTGGGCCGTGGGCTGGATCGGGATCGGGTCCGTGTACGGCTCGATGCCGAGGTACGTACGGGCGAACTCCGTGATGTCGGGCAGCTTGGCGTCCAGCTGCTCCGGCGGGAGGTGGGTGAGGTCCAGGTAGACGTGGTCGCCCTCGGGACCGCAGCCGCGGCCCTCGCGGATCTCCGTGTAGATGGAGCGCGAGACGACGTCGCGCGAGGCGAGGTCCTTCATGACCGGCGCGTACTTCTCCATGAAGCGCTCGCCGTCCTTGTTGCGGAGGATGCCGCCCTCACCGCGGGCGCCCTCCGTCAGCAGGATGCCCATGCGCCAGATGCCGGTCGGGTGGAACTGGAAGAACTCCATGTCCTCCAGCGGGATGCCCCGGCGGTAGACCGCCGCCTGGCCGTCACCCGTCAGCGTGTGCGCGTTCGACGTCACCTTGAAGAACTTGCCGCAGCCGCCGGAGGCGTAGATCACGGCCTTCGCCTGGAAGACGTGGATCTCGCCGGTGGCCAGCTCGTACGCGACCACACCGGCCGAGCGCTTGACGCCGTCGACCTCGGTGATCAGCTGGTCCAGGACGTAGAACTCGTTGTAGAACTCCACGCCCTCCTTGACGCAGTTCTGGTACAGCGTCTGGAGGATCATGTGGCCGGTGCGGTCGGCCGCGTAGCAGGAACGGCGGACCGGGGCCTCGCCGTGGTTGCGGGAGTGACCGCCGAAGCGGCGCTGGTCGATGGTGCCGTTCGGCGTGCGGTTGAACGGCAGGCCCATCTTCTCCAGGTCGAGGACGGAGTCGATGGCCTCCTTCGCCAGGATCTCGGCGGCGTCCTGGTCGACCAGGTAGTCACCGCCCTTGACCGTGTCGAAGGTGTGCCACTCCCAGTTGTCCTCCTCCACGTTGGCCAGCGCGGCGGCCATGCCGCCCTGCGCGGCGCCCGTGTGGGAGCGGGTGGGGTAGAGCTTGGTGAGCACGGCGGTGCGGCTGCGCTTCGTCGACTCGATGGCGGCGCGCATACCGGCGCCACCGGCGCCGACGATGACGGTGTCGTACTTGTGGATCTTCATGATTCTCGCAGCCCCGTGCCTAGCGGATGTTCGGGTCGAAGGTGAAGATCACCAGCGTGCCCAGCAGGATGGTGAACACCGTGGCGGTGTAGAGCAGGCCCTTGAGCCACAGCCGGGTGTTCGCGCGCTCCGCGTAGTCGTTGATGACCGTGCGCAGGCCGTTGGCGCCGTGCAGCATCGCGAGCCACAGCATCAGCAGGTCCCAGACCTGCCAGAAGGGGCTCGCCCAGCGGCCCGCCACGAAGGCGAAGCCGATCTTGGAGACACCGCCGTCCAGCACCAGCTGGATCAGCAGGTGACCGAGGACCAGCACGACCAGCACCACGCCCGACAGGCGCATGAACAGCCACGCGGCCAGTTCGAAGTTGCCGCGGGTGGACTTCGGGGTCTTCTTGGTGCGCTTGCGCGGGGCCTCGATGAAGGGCGCCGGGTTGTCGACGGTGTAGACGGCGCCACCCTCGACGGGGCCGACGCCGGCGGCGGTCTTCTCAGACGTGGACATTGGCGTCAGCTCCCGAACAGTTCACGAGCGGCGTGGCCGAGGACGGGGTAGATCGCCCCGAGCATCAGCACGACCCACAGGGCGACGACGGTCCAGAGCATCTGCTTCTGGTAGCGGGCGCCCTTGATCCAGAAGTCGACGGCGATGACGCGCAGGCCGTTGAGCGCGTGGAAGAGGACGGCGGCGACGAGGCCGTACTCCAGTAGCGCGACGATCGGCGTCTTGTACGTGGCCACGACGTTGTCGTAGGCCTCGGGCGACACACGGACGAGTGCGGTGTCCAGCACGTGAACGAACAGGAAGAAGAAGATGAGGACGCCGGTGACTCGGTGAGCCACCCAGGACCACATTCCTTCCCGGCCGCGGTACAGCGTTCCAGCCGGCACGGAAGTTTCCTCCGGGAGCGGGGATTGGGGCCGCGCCGGCTTGGTGTGTCGGTCGGGCCCGGCCGGGTACGGTCCACCGGCCCCCAGCATCGTAGCGAGGCGCTGCCGCTGGGCTGAGCCGGGGTCCCAGGGTGTGATCAAACTGGCATGCAAAGAGGTACAGGTGGGCTAGCGCGGCCAAGGGGGCGGGGGGTGTCACTGGGACCGCCGGGTGTGGGCCGTCAGTGGTTGATCGCGCAGTTCCCCGCGCTCCTGAGGGCAGTCAGCAGACGCCCCCTCGCGAGGCGCCGGAGTTCGTCCGCCGTCACGGCCCGCTCCTCCTCCGGATCGTTGGTCAATCGTGACCGGATGGCTTCCAGGAGGCGGTCCAGGGTCTCGGCCTGCGCCACACCGTCCAGGCAGATGACGAACGCATGTCCGAAGCGGGCCTCGTAGGCGGCGTGGGCCGCGCTGAGGGCCGTGTGGGCCGCGGAGTACGTGCCGGGTGGGAGGGGTGGCAGGGACTCGGCTGTCAGGGCCTCGGTCAGGTCGGGCCAGGTCAGGTCGTAGGCCGCCTCGTCCGCCGCGGCGAGCAGGGAGTCCAGGTCCGGATAGGGGCGGTGTTCCGCGACGCGCCGGGACCAGCGGGGGCTGCGCAGGCAGGAGAGGAGCGTCTGCTCCAGGGCCTCGGCCGAGGCCGCGTTGAAGTGCTCCACCGGTATGGCGAGTCGGCCGGGGAGGTCTGGGAGACGGTGCGCAGGCAGCGTGGGTCCTCGTGGGCGTCACGTGTGTCGGCAGGGCATGTTGTGAGAGATGTGACGTCACGCTATCGAGTACGACCATGACGTGTCCGACGGATGCCCGAATTTCACCCGGCAGAGAGAGATTCGGAACGCGTGGTGGACGGGCGCCGGACGGGGCCGGGTCTTAGGTTGGCGGGTGTGAGTCAGCACAGGCGCCGGGTTCCGGCGAAGCAGACGAAGCAAGGGAAACAGCGGCAGGTGCTGGTCGTGGCCATGGCCGTCGCCCTGGTCGTGATCGTGGCCGGGGTGAGTCTGGGGCTCTGGGCGGCCTCGGGCGGTGACGGCGGGACCACCGGGCCGGAGGCCAGACCCTCCCAGGGCCGGTCCGCGGCCGCCCCGCAGGGCACCTCGCCGGAGGACGCCCCGAGTCCGAGCCGCTCCTACGCCTTGTCCAAGGCGCCGCGGACGATCCCCGCCGTGCGCGAGCACACCGCGGCGCGCGGCCCGGGCTGGCGCCCCGCGAGCGGGAACCGCGTGGTCGTGGACGACCCGGCGCTGGCCGACGAGGGCCGGCTGATCGCCGGTGAGCTCGGCCTGAAGTACGAGGGCGAGAAGGACGACCGGCGCGCCGGGGACCTGCGGCTGACGCTGAACGAGGACAAGGGCGCGAACCCGGAGTCGTACGTCATGACCGTGCGCGACGGGCGGGTGGAGATCGCCGGGCCCGCCGACGCGGGCGTCTTCTACGGCACCCGGACCCTCAAGCAGGAGGTGCACGACGGCGGTACCGCGCCCGAGGGCGTGGTGCGGGACGAGCCGGCCAAGCCGGAGCGCGGGTTCATGCTGGACATCGCGCGCAAGAACTACACGGCCGGCTGGATCGAGGACCGGATCCGCGAACTGGGCGATCTGAAGTTCAACCAGCTCGGGCTGCACTTCTCCGACGACCAGGGGTTCCGGATCGAGTCCGACTCGCATCCGGAGGTCGTGTCCCGGCAGCATCTGTCCAAGGCGCAGGTGCGCGAGATCGTCGACCTCGCGGAGAGCCGGCACATCACGGTCGTGCCCGAGATCGACTCGCCCGGGCACCTCGGCGCGGTCCTCGACGCCCACCCCGACCTGCAGCTGCGCACCGCGCAGGGGTCGGCGGTGCAGGGGGCCATCGACATCTCCAAGAGCGAGAGCGCCCGGATCGTCGACGACCTGCTGAACGAGTACGCGGACCTGTTCCCGGGCGTGCCGTGGCACCTCGGCGGCGACGAGTACCAGGCGCTGGTGCGCTCCGACCCGGAGGCGTCGTTCCCGCAGCTGGCCGCCGCCGCGCGGGAGAAGTACGGCTCCGGCGCGACGGTCGCCGACCTCACCACCGGCTGGCTCAACGACCGGGCCGCCACCGTCCGCAAGCACCAGCGCGTCCCGCGCGCCTGGAACGACGGCTTCTTCCGGGACACCACCGTCGACGCCGACAAGGACATCCAGGTCGGCTACTGGACCGGCAAGGAGATCGGGGCGCGGCCGCCGGCGGTGTACCTGAGCGAGGGCCGGAAGGTGATCAACTACAACGACGAGTTCCTGTACTACGTGCTCGGCCAGCCGCAGACCTTCGTCTACCCGACGGGGCAGCGGATCTACGAGCAGTGGACGCCCCGGGTGCTGCGCGGCACGCAGGCCGTGCCGGAGCGCTACGACGGGCAGATCCTCGGCGGGGTCTTCGCCGTCTGGGGCGACATCCCGAACGCGCAGACGCAGGAGCAGGTGGCGGCCGGGATCCGGATGCCGCTGCGGGCGACCGTCCAGAAGCTGTGGGACCCGGGCCGGCCCGAGCTGTCCTGGGCGGAGTTCCGGGCGCTTGCGGACAGGCTCGGCTGACCGCACACGAATTGGCCCGTACGGCTGCGAACTGCCGTACGGGTGTGGTGGTCTTCTGACGCGAGCCGAATCGAATATGCCGGGGGGAACCGGAGCATGGGGTACTGGGGGTACTTCGTCGTGGGCCGTGGGGAGCGGCCGCTGGCGGAGCTGGACGCGCTGGCCGGGGCGGTGGACGGGATGGTGCGGCACACCTCCGCGCCGGGCGGGTGGCAGGTCTGGGAGTACCCGAGCAGCGACGGCGACGTGGGGAACATGAACGCCCTCGCCCGCCAGACCGGGGCGCCCGCGCTGTTCGGGTACGTCATGAACAGCGAGTGCGTGGTGCTGGAGGCCGCCGCGCCGGAGAGCGGGACGTGGACGACCTGCCTCGCCCGGGCCGCCATGGCCGGGTACCTGGGGGCCGGGCGGGAGGGCCTCACCCTGGAGGACTACTTCCTGGAGCCCCGCGACGCCGCCGAGCACGCCGTCCGCTGGGCCGCCGAGGCCGGGCACGAAGTGAACGCCGACGCCCTTGTGGACGTACTCACTTCAGACCCCGATCCGCTGGCCGAAAACCTCCTCTTCCGCTTCCTCGACCGACTGGGCGTCGTGCCCCTGTGACGTTCCGGGGCCGTTGCGCGCAGTAAGGGGAAGTGCGGGTTCCGTGAGGGGTGAGGGCTGTAAGCGGCCTGGTAGGGCCCCTGCATGGCCCGCGGAGGGAGGCGTGGATGAGCCTGGTGGAGTTGATCGCACAGGCCGACGAGCGCGGGCTGGCCGCGAGCGGACTGGCTTGTCTGGATCGGTGCGTGCCCCTGCTGGGCGGCGACGACGAGACCCTGCGGCCGCTGTGGGCGAGCCTCAGCGACGGCGCCGGCGGCGGCGACTGGGGTGAGGGGCTGGAGCAGGCGCGCAAGAAGCTGGACGCCGCCGGCACCGGCGACGAGGCGGCCGTGCTCGCCCACCGGATGCTGGAGGCCGCTCCCGCCGGGCGGTCCCCCGCCGGGTTGCGGGTGTGGGCCGACGCCTGTTCCGTCGCCGCCCTCCAGATCCACCGCCTCCTCGACACCGCCGCCGACGACGCCTCGTCGGTCGCCGTGCGCCGCGAGGGCCGTACGGAGGGCATGTCACCGCTCGTCGCCGCGGAACTGCGCCGCCAGATCACCGTCCTGGAGGTCCTGGCCGGTCACGGCCCGGCCGGGCTGCGGCGGGCGCTGGAGGTGTCGACCGAGGGGCGCCGGGTGCTGCGCGCGGTCGTCTCGCGCCGGAGCCGGCAACGCGGCTGAGGAACGGGCCGCCGGGCCTTTGACCGGCCTAAACCCCCGTTCCTGGAAGAGTCCTGTGACCGTCGTAGGGCCGAGATGGGGCGGTCCTGCGCGACTTCCGGGAAGTCGCCGATTCCGTGTGACGAAGCGTCACGCCGCAGCGCTTACCGGGGTGTGACGACTCAAGCGGAAACCAGGCCCTCGGCCGCGGCGAAGCCGCTGCGGTGGGCGGCGGACACGGTGGCGACGATGCGCGAAGGGGCACGGCTGCACCTCGACTACTCGGCCCAGAGCCTGTGGAGCATCGACCGGATGATCGAGGGGATACGGCGGGAAGGAGCCCCGTACGCCGCCGTGCGGGAGGTGCTGCGCGGATTCGGCGCCTACGCCGGTGAGGTGATGGCGCGCCAGACCGGCGCCGAGTGGTGGGCGACGGGCGGCGACCACTGGATCCGCACCCCCGACGGACGCCTCTGGGACCCGATCGACGAGGCCCGCCGCTGTTACGCCGGGCACGGCTCGCTGCGGCTGCTGTGCCGGGACGCGACGGCCGCCGCGCCCCGGCGGTAGCGTCAGCGCGCGAGCGCCACCGTGACGTCGTCCTCGATGACGGGGCCGGCCGCCTCGGGGGACGGCTCGTCGGACGTGGCGGCGTTCCCGGCGAGGGTGCGGATTTCGGGCAGGTCGTCGTAGAGGTGCTGGCCGGGGCACTCGGTCGGGTAGCCGTCGCGGTGGCCGGAGATGCGGTGCAGCGTGGCCTTCTGGCCCGCCTTGTACTTGCCGTTGTCGGCACCGGCGGTCAGCACCACCGTGCCGGTCGGGTCGATGCCGTACAGGCCGAGCTTCCAGGCCGCGACCTTGGCGACCGACGCGCGCACGGCGGTGTTCGCGGTCGTCCTGCCGTAGTCGCCGAGCACCGAGACGCTGCTGGTGGCGGTGTTGAAGCCGTAGGTGTGGGCGCCGAGGACGGGCTTGTCGATGCCGCCCGCACGGCCCTCGAAGACCGTGCCGCACTTGTCGACGAGGAAGTGGTAGCCGATGTCGTTCCAGCCGTTGCTGCGCACGTGGTAGAGGAACACGCCGCGCACGATCGACGCCGACTCGGCGCAGGTGTAGTCGTTGGTGCCCGCCGTGTGGTGGACGAACAGCGCCTTGGTGTCGGTGGTGTAGGTGGGCGGGTCCTTCACCAGGGACTCGTCGGCGCCCCAGGCGGAGCGTGACGTCACGGCGGGACGCCCGGCGGCGGGCGCGCCCGCCGCCGGTCCGGCCACGTCCGGTTCGACGGCCGGGCTGTGCACGGCGTCCGACCCGCCGTCCGGGTCGACCAGTTCGACCCGCAGCCCCTCGGGCAGCCGCCCGCCCGACACCCGCACCTGGACACCGTCCGAAGGCCCGGTCCACAGCGGCTGGGTGCCGCCGCGGACCCCGGCACGGTCGCGGTCGGGGCCGGTCTCGGGCGTCCGGACGTCGGTGTCGAGTGCGCGCCACGCGCTCCACTCGCCGCTCTCCCGGGAGCGGGTGCGTACGTGGGCGGTGCCGTCCAGGGCCGCTTCCGGGTCGTCCCAGGTGACACCGATCATGCTGAACGGCTCGGTGGTGCGCGGGTCGAGGGACCGCTCGTGCGGGTCGCCGTCCGGCACCCGGACGGTGTGCACACCGTCCGAGGAGGAGGCGGTGTCGGAGGCCCGGGCGGGCTGGATCAGGCCGAGCGTGCCGGCGGCCAGGGCGGTGGCGACGGCGGTGTGCAGCAGGAGGCGTGTCATTCACGGCTCGATTCCGGTCCTCTGGGCGGGCGATGAGGGAGCCTTTCCCCCTTGCCCGCCCGTCCGTTCGGTCTGCCGGAGAAATCCGGCGAACGGCCGAGGACCGGTCGAGTCGTCACGGCGTCAGCATCTGGCCCAGGCGGGCGTCCCTCGGGGTGCCCAGAGTGGTCTTGCCGAAGACGACCGAGTCGGCGTAACCGAGGCCGGTGCTGTTGCTCGGCAGGTGCAGCAGGACGCCGTCGCCCCCGTCCTCGCCGTCGGCGCCGAACGTGAGGTCCACCCGGCCGTAGCCGGACAGGTCCGTCAGGGACACCGACGAGCCGAAGCGGTCGCCGCTCTCCGTGGAGCCCGGGACGCCGGAGGTGTCCTGCGAGATCCCCACCGAGCCGGAGCCGGTCAGACCGGACGCGGTGCCCTTGACGAGGATCGCGTCGCCCGCGTCGGCGCGGTTGACGCCGTCCCGGGTCAGGTCCTCGCCCGGGGCGCCCGCGAGCACGTCCGCGTAACCGTCGGCGTTGTAGTCGCCGGCCGACACGGAGGTGCCGAGGGCGTCACCGGACTCGTTGCCGCCCGGCACGTAGGCCGTGTCCTGGAGGATCACGGTCATGCCGGTGGTCGTGAAGCCCGTGGCCGTGCCCGGGACCATGGTGATCTGGCCGCCGGACTTGCCGCCGGACTCGGACGCGACCGGCTGACCGATGACGATGTCGTCGTAGCCGTCGCCGTTGACGTCACCGGCGGCGAGGGAGCGGCCCCCTTGACGGAGATGACGCCCACCTTGGTCAGACCGGTCGCTGAGCCCGCGAAGCGGACGACCCGGCCGATGCCACCGGTGTCGCGGTAGTTCACGGCGATGTCCGCGTAGCCGTCCCGGTTGAAGTCGCCGGTCGCGGCGTCGAGGTAGGAGACGGCGCCCGTGGCCGTGGTGAGGGTGCCGTACGTGGTGGCGCCGCCGGTCAGCCGGGCGTTCCAGTTTCCGCCCTTGCCGGTGCCGGCGGAGAAGACGTCCGCCTTGCCGTCGCCGTTGAAGTCGCCGACGGCGACCGTGGAGCCGAGCCTGGCGCCCGTCGAGGTGACTCCTGACGTGGTGTACGAGAAGCCGGTGTCGAGGGCGGGTCCGTACATCACGGTGACCGCGCCGCGGTCGGCGTGGCCGCTGGTGTCGTCCTCTCCGGGTGCGCCGATCGCGAGGTCGGCGTAGCCGTCGCCGTTGACGTCGCCCCACGCGGCGGACGTGCCGAAGCCGTCACCGGACTCGTGGGAGCCGGGCACGCCCGGGCTGCCGCCGCCGCTGGACTCAGCGGCTTGTACGCACGCGTGCTGCGACGACTCAACTACCCACCCTTAGAACTGGTCACATTCGCACCGGCGGTTACACAGGCGCCACTCACCCAGCGCACATCCGTGGCCAGACGTCACCCGGTAGTGCCGATGTCGCGGCCCGTACCGGGCGGGGGCCTTCCGCTTGCTGTGACATTTCTCCGGTGCGCGGCGCTGATGATCGTGGAGGACAACCCGGTACGGACGAGGACGGTTCTTGGGCCAGCGAGAGGAACCCCGGCGCACGCAGGCACGCGACGGGGAACTGGGCGAGGCCGTCGAGCGGGCCCAGGACGGTGACGAGGAGGCCTTCGCGGTCGCCTACCGGATCGTGCAGCCCGGACTGCTCGGCTATCTGCGCGGACTGGTCGGGGACGACGCGGAGGACGTGGCCTCCGACGCCTGGCTGGAAATCGCCCGGGACCTGGGGCGGTTCAAGGGCGACGGGGCCGGTTTCCGCGGCTGGACGGCGACCATCGCCCGGCACCGGGCGCTGGACCATCTGCGCCGCCAGCGGGTACGGCCGAGGTCGTCCGCGCTGGAGCAGGACGTCCTGGACCTGCCCGGGCCGCACAGCACGCACGACCAGGCGCTGGAGGCCATGTCCACCGAGCAGGCGCTGCGGCTGGTCGGGGGCCTGCCGCAGGACCAGGCCGAGGCCGTTCTGCTGCGTGTCGTGGTGGGGCTGGACGGGCCGGCCGCCGCCCGGGTCCTCGGCAAGCGGCCGGGTGCCGTACGGACGGCCGCGTACCGGGGTTTGAAACGCCTGGCCACCCGGCTGGGCGCCGAAGGTGTGACGGATGAGGCTCCCCGGACGCTGGGGGAGTCGAAATGAACGATGCCGGCGGGCCTGGCGGAGGCGCCGGGTCCGGTGCCCTGAACAGGGCGGACGAGCACAACGTATGGATCGGCCCCGGAACGCCGGGGCGGCCGGCCGGGCCGGCCGGGTCGCACGGACCCGGCGGGCACCGCAGGACGCGTGGATCGAGCAGGGACGGAACAGGACATGGGTGAACAGCAGAGCGGCGGGGTTCCGGGCCGTCGGCGTGTCCACCCTGGGAGTTCCGCCCGCGACCACCGGGCGGGGCGGGATGCCGACGGCCGGCTGCCCGGCCACCGCGGGACGGCCGGCCTCGGCAGCCCGGGGCTCGGCAGCCCGGGCCTCGACACCCGGCCCGTCTTCGACGCAGCCGAGCTGGAAGCGCTGCTCGTGTCCGCCCTCGTCCGGGACCGGATCGACGCCGAGGCGGAGCAGCGGGCGGTGGCCGCGTTCGTGGCCGCCCGGGACGCCGGCGCGCACGGGGCCCGCACCCGCCGCCGCGACGACTGGCGGCCCCGGGAGCGGTGGCATCCGGGCCGCTCGCTGAAGGCCACGCTCTCCGTGCTGCTCGCCAGTCTCACGCTGGGCGGGGTCGCGGTCGCGGCGATCGGCTCGGCGGGATCCACGGACGGCGCCGACGACCGCGGTCGTCCCCCCGCCTCCACCAGCGCCCCCGGCGCCCCGGCGGGCGAGCCCGCCGGCATCCCGTCCGGCTCCGCGTCCGCGCGCCCGGACCGCCCCGCCCCCTCCCGCGACACCGAGGCCCACTGCCGCGCCTACGAGCAGGTCGACGGCCGGGGCAAGGCCATGGACGCGACGGCCTGGAAGCGCCTCGTCCGGGCCGCGGGCGGTGAGAGGAACGTCACGGCGTTCTGCGCGGAGCAACTGGCCCCGGCCGGGGCGAAGCCCGGCAGCACCGCCCGGCCGGAGAAGAGCGCGGGTGCCCTGGGTTCCACCGGAGCCGGCAACGGCTCGGGCAGCGCGGACAACGGCGCCGGCAACGCGGACAGCGGCGCCGGCAACGCGGAGAACGGGTCGGAGGCCGCGCGCAGCGGCGGGGACGGCGCCGCCGACGGCGCCTCGTCCGGGGCCAAGGGCAAGCCCGCCCAGCCCAACGACCGCCGTCCGTAGCAGAATTCGGCAACAGGAGCCGGAGAGCCGTGCGTCCACGCCCGGCCGCACCGTCAGGGCGCCAGGCCGTATCGCTCGGATGCCCGACCGCGTCACCAGGCCGCCGATCGGGTCCGCCATGGCAACGGCCGGGGCCGCCACCCCCCACAGGAGAGGCCCCGGCCGTCGCGCGGCACGGGCCGCGCGGCGGCCCGTACTACCTACAGCGCCCGGGCTGCGTTTTCTGTCACACCCCAGCGTGTCACGGCTTAGTTGCATCCTGGACGGACATGGACGGGGAGTGGTTTCAGGTCGTAACGTGCCTTTCGCGCCAGACCGCGGAGGACGGATGGCCATAGCAACCACTGCGGTCCTGAGACCGCAACCATGCATTGAGAAACCACGACGGCGAGAAGCCGGTCCGCGAGAGCGGCGCCGGTTTAGGCGCAAAGAGGGGCGCGCGCGGTGCTGGGGGACGACGCGGAGCTGACCGCCGCGGTGCGCGCGGCACAGGACGGAGACGAAGACGCGTTCCGGACTGTGTACCGGGCCGTGCACCCGCGGTTGCTCGGGTACGTACGGACGCTGGTCGGCGACCCCGACGCCGAGGACGTGACGTCCGAGGCCTGGTTGCAGATAGCCCGGGACATCGAGCGGTTCACCGGCGACGCGGACCGCTTCCGCGGCTGGGCCGCCCGTATCGCCCGCAATCGCGCGCTGGACCACATACGCATGCGAGGGCGCCGGCCCGCGATCGGCGGCGACGAGACGGAACTGACCGGCCGGGCCGCCGAGTCCGACACCGCTGACGAGGCCATCGAGGCGCTCGCCACCGACGGCACGTTCTCCCTGATCTCCCGGCTGCCGCAGGACCAGGCCGAGGCGGTCGTGCTGCGTGTGGTGGTGGGGCTCGACGCGAAGACCGCCGCCGAGACCCTCGGCAAGCGTCCGGGCGCCGTCCGTACGGCGGCCCACCGGGGTCTGAAGCGGCTGGCCGAACTGCTCGGCGACGATCCGGAGGCCGATCCGGAATCGGCCGGGGTGCTCGACGCGCTGCCGCCCCAGCGAGAACCGCGCGGTGGTGCCATGGCGTCCGCACGTGTGACGCAAAGCGTCGCACGGACGCAGAAGGATGTGTGATGGCCGACGAGCAGCACAGGTGGCTGGACCGCGAAACGGCGGAGCGTTTGCTGAGCGGAGAGCCACCGGAAGCTGTCGACGGCGCCGCCCGGGGCGAGGCCGAACGGCTCGCCGCAGCGCTCCGCGCGCTCGCCGCCGCAACCCCGCCGACCAGCGATGAACTCCCCGGTGAGGCCGCGGCGATGGCCGCCTTCCGCAAGGCACGCGCGGAACGCGCCGACAGCGCGGCGGCGCCCGCGGCCGACGGCGGACGGGCCGGTGCGGAGGTCGCCGACGCCGGGCTGGTCCGGATCGGAACCTCGCGCCGCAGCGGCTCCGGCGGTGTCCGGCGGCCTCGCCGGGTCCGTCCCGCGCGCCTCGCGCTGGCCGCCGTGCTGGCGGTCGGCATGGCGGGCGGTGCCGCCCTCGTGGCCGGAACCGGAGCCCTGAACGCACCGTTCGGCAACGATGAGCCCCAGCCCGGTTCCTCCGTCTCGGCCGCTGTCACTCCGCCCGAGCGCCCGCTGGTGTCGCCCTCGCCGAGCGACGCCGCGCAGGGCGGGTCGACGCTCGAAGGCAAGCCGAGCGGCGGCGATTCAGGACGGGACGTGGCAGGCGACGACCCGTCCCGCACGCCCGGCTCCGGTGACCGGGGCGAGCGGGAGGACAGCCACGGTGACAGTCGCGGTGACAGCCGTAGGGAGATCGCTGCCGCCTGCCGCGACCTCCGCGACGGCAAGCGGCTGGACGCCGACCGCAGGCGCGCCCTGCGCGACGCGGCGGGCGGCTCCCGGGTCTGGAAGTACTGCAGGGGCGTCCTGTCCGGGTCCGGCGGCCGTTCGGGAGAGCGGCACGACGAGGACACGGACCGGCGTCACCAGGACGAGAGGTCCGGGAACCACGACCGCAAGCAGGACGAGGACCGGAAGAAGGACCGGAAGAAGGATCGGAACAAGGCCCGGGAGAAGGACCGGAAGAAGGCCAGGGAGAAGGACCGGAAGAAGGCCCGGGAGAAGGCCGGGCGGAATGCCGGGGAGCAGGCCGGGACGCTCGCAGAGCGGCAGGTCCGCGGCGCCGGTCCCGCGGACCGCGGTCGGTCCGCACGGTCTCTCGCACCCCTGCGACCTGCGGTTTCGCACTCAGTGAAAATCTCCTCGCCGAGGGTGTGACGTTTTCGGCCGCCCCGGCGCAGTAATGAGTGAGCCGACTGGTCATCGGCCGTCGCACAGAGCCGGGGTTCCCCCCGTACCTACGGCTCGTGCACCTGAGCGCGGGCGGGACACGTTCCCCCGGTCCCGCCCGCGCCCCATCTCCCCTTCCGCGTCCTCACCAGGACACGACGACCTTGTCGCCGTCGCGGACCTGCGCGTAGAGCTCCGCGATCGCCCCCTCGTCCCGTACGTTGACGCAGCCGTGCGAGGCGCCCGCGTAGCCCCGGGCCGCGAAGTCGGGGGAGTAGTGCACGGCCTGGCCGCCGCTGAAGAACATCGCGTAGGGCATGGGCGAGTCGTAGAGCGTCGACACGTGGTCGCGGGACTTCCAGTAGACGGAGAACACACCCTCCCGGGTCGGCGTGCCGCGTGAGCCGAAGCGGACCGCCATCGTCGACACCGTCCGGCCGTCGATCATCCAGCGCAGCGTCCTGCTGGTCTTGTCGATGCACATCACCCGTCCGGACCTGCAGCGCGGATCCGGTGGATCGGCCGGCTGGCCGCCCATCAGGTACAGGTCCCAGGTGCCCGGCTCGCGGGTCATCCGCAGCAGCCGCTGCCACGTGACGGTGTCGGTCTTCCCGGTGCGCGGCAGCCCGCGCTTGCCCTGGAAGCCGCTGACCGCCCGCTCCGTCGACTCGTCGTACGTCCCGGTCGGCCCGTCGAAGAGCCAGGCGACCTGCCGCAGCCGGGCCTGGAGCTCGCGGACGTCCCGGCCGGTGTCGCCGCGGGACCACAGCACGCGGGCCGGAACGGGGGCCGCGCTGGGCTTGTCGTCGCCGGGCGGGGCGGGAGCGGTGCCCGGCCCGCCGTCGTCGTCGGGGGTCCGGGCCGGGGACGGGGTGTCGCCGGGTAACTCGATGTGCACCGGTGAGCGGCTCTTCCCGCCGCCGTCGGGGGCCTGCACGGTACAGCCGGCCAGCACGGCCGCCCCGGCGACTGCCACTGCGATCGCTGCTCTCCCCATGCCCGTGGTACGCACGCGGCCCTCCGTCGTCTCACCGGTGTGCCCGGATGTCACCTGAGATGTTCCCCGGGGGTGACCGGCCGCGAACCACGGGGCATGGTGGTGAGCGAGGTCACTACCGTCCGTCCTGCGGGAGGCATCAGACCATGGCGCGCGAGTCGGAGTCCGGGCTGCCCATCGAACCGGTCTACGGGCCGGACGACCTGCGGGACTGGGACCCGGCGCAGAAGCTGGGGGAGCCGGGGGCGTACCCCTTCACCCGTGGCGTGTACCCGACCATGTACACCGGCCGGCCCTGGACCATGCGCCAGTACGCGGGCTTCGGCACGGCCGCCGAGTCCAACGCCCGCTACCGGCAGCTGATCGCCCACGGCACGACGGGCCTGTCGGTCGCCTTCGATCTGCCCACCCAGATGGGCCACGACTCCGACGCCCCGCTCGCGCACGGCGAGGTCGGCAGGGTGGGCGTCGCCGTCGACTCGATCGACGACATGCGGGTGCTGTTCGGCGGCATCCCGCTGGACCAGGTCTCCACGTCGATGACGATCAACGCTCCCGCGGCCCTGCTGCTGCTCCTCTACCAGCTGGTCGCCGAGGAGCAGGGCGTCAGCGCCGACAAGCTGACCGGCACGGTCCAGAACGACGTGCTGAAGGAGTACATCGCCCGCGGGACGTACATCTTCCCGCCGAAGCCCTCACTGCGCCTGACCGCCGACATCTTCAAGTACTGCCAGGCCGAGATCCCGAAGTGGAACACGATCTCGATCTCCGGCTATCACATGGCCGAGGCGGGTGCGAGCCCCGTGCAGGAGATCGCCTTCACCCTCGCCGACGGCATCGAGTACGTCCGCACGGCCGTGGCGGCCGGCATGGACGTCGACGACTTCGCGCCCCGCCTGTCCTTCTTCTTCGTGGCGCGTACGACGCTCCTGGAGGAGGTCGCCAAGTTCCGTGTCGCGCGCCGGATCTGGGCGCGGGTGATGAAGGAGGAGTTCGGCGCGCAGAACCCCAAGTCGCTGATGCTGCGCTTCCACACCCAGACGGCGGGCGTCCAGCTGACGGCCCAGCAGCCGGAGGTGAACCTGGTCCGCGTCTCGGTCCAGGCCCTGGCGGCGGTGCTGGGTGGCACCCAGTCGCTGCACACCAACTCCTTCGACGAGGCGATCGCGCTGCCCACGGACAAGTCCGCGCGCCTGGCGCTGCGCACCCAGCAGGTCCTCGCCCACGAGACGGACGTGACGGCGACCGTCGACCCGTTCGCGGGCTCCTATGTCGTCGAGAGGATGACGGACGACGTCGAGGCCGCGGCCGTGGAGCTGATGACCCGGGTGGAGGAGCTGGGCGGCGCGGTCGAGGCGATCGAACGCGGTTTCCAGAAGGACGAGATCGAGCGCAGCGCCTACCGGATCGCGCAGCAGACCGACTCGGGCGAGCGGGTCGTGGTCGGCGTCAACCGCTTCCAGCTCGACGAGGAGGAGCCGTACGAGCCCCTGCGGGTCGACCCCGCCCTCGAGGCCCGGCAGGCGGAGCGCCTGGCCAGGCTCCGCGCGGAGCGCGACCAGCCGGCGGTGGACACGGCCCTGGCCGCCCTGAAGAAGGCCGCCGAGGGCGAGGACAACGTCCTGTACCCGATGAAGGACGCCCTGAAGGCCCGGGCGACGGTGGGCGAGGTGTGCAACGCCCTGCGGGAGGTGTGGGGGACGTACGTCCCGAGCGACGCGTTCTGATCCCCCTGTCGCCTCCCCGTGCGACACTCCCTTCCATGTTCGGTGTCATCGATCTGCCCACCTACCTTGCGGGCCTCGTCCTGATCGTTCTGCTGCCCGGTCCCAACTCCCTGTACGTCCTGTCCGTCGCCGCCCGGCACGGTGTGCGGGCCGGGTACACCGCCGCGGCCGGTGTCTGGTGCGGGGACACCGCGCTGATGACGCTGTCGGCGGCCGGGGTCGCGTCCCTGTTGCAGGCCAACGCCGTGCTGTTCGGGATCGTGAAGTACGTGGGAGCCGGCTATCTGGCGTGGCTGGCCATAGGCATGCTGCGGGCCGCGTGGGGCATGTGGCGGGCGCGTGCGGAGCGGTCCGCCGGTGCGGAGGCCTCCGCGCCCGCCGGGGAGCGGCCCTTCCGCCGTGCCTTCGTGGTCAGCTTGGTCAACCCCAAGGCGATCCTCTTCTTCGTCGCCTTCTTCGTGCAGTTCGTCGACCCGGGGTACGCCTATCCCGCCCTGTCCTTCGTCGTCCTCGGCGCTCTCGCCCAGCTCGCCAGCGTGCTCTACCTCAGCGCGCTGATATTCGGCGGCACCAGGCTGGCCGCCGCCTTCCGCCGCCGCAGGCGTCTGTCGGCGGGGGCGACCTCGGCGGCGGGCGCGCTGTTCCTCGGTTTCGCGGTGAAGTTGTCCCTCGCGAGCGCGTGATCAGAGACCGACGCGCCCCAGGTACTGCCGCAATCCGTCGCCCGTTTCGCCCGCCCAGCCCACATAGGCCGTCCGGGCGCACCAGGAACAGGCCCTCTCCGTACGTCGCCTGCTGTGCCCCGCCGACCGCGCGCACCTGCTCCGGCAGGGCCGGTGCCGCCGTCCCCACCGCCACCAGCGTCCAGTGCGGTCCCCGGAAGGCGTCGAAGAGCCGTACGCCGTCCAGCGTGCCGTCGGGTGCGCGGTCGCCGGCCCGGAGGGCGCCCGGCGCCGTACGGGTCTCCTGGGTGAGGGACGACTCCCGGTAGCCCAGCCCCAGTTGGCGGGTCGCCGCGCCGCGCCGCACCTGCCCGCGGTGGACGCGCGTCGACAGGCCGAGCATGTCCGCGGCGACCGGGCGTCGTTCCTCCTCGTACGTGCCGAGGAGCGACGCCGGCGCACCGCCCCTCAGCACCGCGCCCAGCTTCCACCCGAGGTTGTAGGCGTCCTGGACGCTGGTGTTGAGGCCCTGGCCGCCGGCCGGGGAGTGCACGTGGGCCGCGTCGCCGGCGAGGAAGACCCGCCCGGCGCGGAAGCGGTCCGCCAGGGCCGCCCGGGGGCGGAAGTCCGAGGCCCAGCGCACTTCGGTCACGGCCTCCGGCGTGAGGTGCGAGCGGGCGGCGACGACCTTCCGTACGCCCTCCGGGGAGGCGTCCGGGGCCGTGCCGTCCGGGAACTGCGCCACCAGCTGGAAGTCCTCCGTGCCCGGCAGCGGGCAGATCGCGAGGAAGCCGTCGCCGTCCCCGCGCGGCGGGAAGATGTGCCAGTGGTCCCGGTCCAGGCCGCTGATCCGGACGTCCGCCACCAGCATCGGGTTCGGGTCGACGGTCTCGCCCGTCATGCCGATGCCGAGCAGCGGGCGTACCGTCGAGCGGCCGCCGTCCGCCGCGACGGCGTACCGGGCGGTGACGGGCGCGCCGGAGGCGAACTCCGCGCGGACCCCGTCCGCGTCCTGCGTCAGGCCGACGAGCTCCCGGCCGAAGGCCACCGTCCCGCCCAGCTCCGCCAGCCGTGCCCCGAGGATCTCCTGCGTGCGCCACTGCGGCACCATCCACGGCCCGTTGTACGGCGAGTCCTCGGTCTCCTCGGCCGGGTCGAACATCCGGTGCTCGCCGGCCCGCCTGCCGTCCTGCCAGATCATCCCCACCGGGTAGGGGC
This sequence comes from Streptomyces sp. NPDC050416, assembly GCF_044458845.1. NCBI lineage: Bacteria > Bacillati > Actinomycetota > Actinomycetes > Kitasatosporales > Streptomycetaceae > Streptomyces > Streptomyces sp. NPDC050416. The sequence continues at coordinate 477,990 of NZ_JBITII010000002.1, read as the reverse complement.
TGCCCGCCGCGCGGATCGCGTCGAGCACGCCCAGGTCGTCGAAGACCTCCATCGTGCGCGGCTGGATGCCCTTGCCGCGCGAACCGGGGAACAGCCCCTCCGCCCGCTCGGCCACCAGCGCGGCGACGCCCCGCCGGGCCAGGTCGATGCCGAGCGCCAGACCGGTCGGACCCGCGCCCACCACCAATACGTCCGTGTCGATGGGATCCATGAGCCACCCTTTCCTTAACGCTGTTAAGTGCGGTCGTTCCCGAGCGTGGCCTTAACGGTGTTAAGTTGTCAAGCGTGAGTACGGAACGACGCGCACCCCTGGACCGCCGACGGGTCGCGGACACCGCGCTGCGGCTGCTGAACGAGGTGGGCCTGGACGGCCTGACCCTGCGCGCCATCGCCCGGGAACTGGACGTGAAGGCGCCCGCCCTCTACTGGCACTTCAAGGACAAGCAGGCGCTGCTCGACGAGATGGCGACGGAGATGTACCGCCGGATGGTCGCCGGGGCCTCGCTCGACCCGGCCGACACCTGGCGGGAACGGCTGCTGAAGGCCAACCGGGGACTGCGCGCCGCCCTGCTGGGCTACCGGGACGGCGCCAAGGTGTTCAGCGGCTCACGCTTCACCGGCATCGAGCACGCCGGGCAGATGGAGGACAACCTGCGCCTGTTCACGGCCGCCGGCTTCACCCTCGCCCAGGCGGTCCGCGCGCTCACCACGACCTATCTGTACACGCTGGGCTTCGTCACCGAGGAACAGGGCGTCCAGCCGCTGCCGGGCGAGCGGCGCGAGGGCTACGACCTGCACGAACGCGCCCGCCTGATGGCCGACTTTCCCTTGTCGGCCCAGGCGGGCGCGGAGATCTTCGAGGACTTCGACGGGCACTTCGAGGAGGGACTCGCCCTCGTGATCGACGGGATCGGGGCGCGATACGGGGTCTCATGACACCCCGGGTCAGGACCGCTGCGCGCGGGCCCGCCGTACGGCCCGGGTGACCACGGGGGGCAGCAGGTCCTTGGCGAGCCGGCGGGCCCGGGACGGGGCGGGCCGGGCCGGGCGCGCCGCGCGGGACTCGGCGACGGGCGCGGCCGGGGCACTGGCCGGCGCCGGTACCGGTGCCACGTAGTGCCGGGAGGGCGGGAAGGCCGGCGGCTTCATGCCCCTGGACCGGGCGCGGACCAGCCGGTGCCCGGCCGCCTCCTGCACGCTCAGCCCGACATCCGTGCGCTGCCGCAGCATGTCGAGCAGCTCCTCCTGGACCGGCTCCGGGTCGCCCCAGGTGCCGTACAGCTTCTGCGTGCTGAGGCAGACCGGGCGCAGGCCGCGGTTGAGGACGGCCTCCCAGGCGGCGACCGAGACACCCGGCGTGTGCTCCGAACGGAAGTCGTCGAGGACGACGATGCCCTCGGGCATCAGGATGTCGTGGGCGGCGCCGATGTCGCCGTACACGTGCTCGTACAGGTGCGAGGCGTCGACGTGGACGAAGCGGCAGGTGCCCGGGGCCACCTTCTCGGACACCACCGAGCTGGGGGCCGCGATCACCGTCGGCAGCGTGTCGTGGAAGGACAGGTAGTTCCGCTCGAAGGCCTGCTGGGTGAGCGAGGCGTACGACTTCGTCGACTCCGCCTTGTTGGCCTCGTCCGGGGCGTCGCCCTCGAACAGGTCGCAGACGGTGAACTGCTCGCCGTCCTGGAGGTGGTGGCCGAGGAGGATCGCGCTCTTGCCCATGTAGACGCCGAGCTCCAGCAGGTCTCCGCTCATGCCCTGCTTCTGCTGCCGCTCCAGGAACCAGGTGAACAGCATCTGGTCCAGCGGCGGGAACCAGCCCGGGACGTCGGCGAGTTCGCCGGGGTACGTGTCGGTCGCTTGTGCGTTGGTCATGAGACGAGCCTTCTCCCTGAGCGGTGCTGAAACCGACGGCTGGTTGAACGTCCCGTGAACAGCTCAGCGGGCCTTGGCCAGCAGGGTCCGCAGCCGTGGTGTCAGCGGCTTCTCCACATACTGGTTCAGCAACCACGCCAGGCCCAGCATTGAGCCCACGGTCAGGGCGAATGTCGCCGCGGACGGCAGACCCAGACCGCGGTGCAGGGCATGGATCACCACCCACCCGAGGTGCTCGTGGACGAGGTAGAACGGATACGTCAGCGCCCCCGCCACCGTCAGCCAGCGCCAGTTCGCCCAGCGCAGCCAGCCCAGCGCGATCGCCGCGACCGCGACGAAACCGAAGGTGACGACGAGCATGATGCCGATCGAGGAGCGGTACGAGAAGCCGCCCGCGTCGGGCGCGTGCCACAGGCTCTGTACCGCGAAGTGCTGACCGATCAGCCAGCTCACCGCGACGATGCCCCACCCGTAGGCGTCCCGCCGGTCCAGGTGGACGAGGTAGAGGCCGACACCGCCGATGAAGAAGGGGGCGTACTCCGGCATCACGACGATGTCGAGCAGCGGCAGGTTCGCGTTCTGCGCGATCACCGTCGCCAGCATCCAGCCGGCGCAGAACATGATCACCCGCCGGCGGTTCGCCCCGGGGAGCACGACGCACAGCGCGAACAGGGCGTAGAAGCGGACCTCGGCCCACAGGGTCCAGCACACTCCGAGCACCCGGTCCACGCCCAGCGGCATCTGAAGCATGGTCAGGTTCACCAGCGCGTCGCTCGGCGAGACCGCCTTGTACGCCACCACGGGCAGCGCGAACACCGCCGTGACGAGCACGACCGCCACCCAGTAGGCGGGCAGCAGCCGGGAGGCGCGGGAGGCGAAGAACGACTTCAGCGGCCTGCCCCAGCCGCTCATGCAGATCACGAACCCGCTGATCACGAAGAAGACCTGGACGCCGAGGCAGCCGTAGGCGAAGTACTCGTGCAGCGTCGGGAACTGCTCCTTGGGCGAGCTGCCCCAGGCCTGGGAGACCTCACCGTCGCGCCCGCCGTAGTGGTACGCCGCCACCATCAGCGCGGCCACCAGCCGCAGCCCGTCCAGGGCCCGCAGCCGGCCGCCGGAGTCCTTCCGGCGCGGCGGGACGGTCGTGGCGCCCGGTGGTTCGACCAGCACGGTGACGTCGGGCCGGGGCTTGGGGGTGCTGACGACCGTCTCGGTCACGCTGAAAACCTCTGTAGTAGCTCGTATGTCCTTCACCTGAGCCGCCAGGGGCGGGCAGGGCGCCGATGCCACCCTAGGGCGGAGGTTGACGCTAAAACGTTCGACGGAGTCAGCCTTCGCCCGCCGGTCCCCATGGGTTCATCTGGATGTCGCCGAGCCCGGCCACAGGACGGGCCCGCCTCAGCGGCGCACCGCCTTGCGCAGCGCCCGCGCCCGCCGGACCACCCGGCGTGCCGTGGAATTGCGGGGCAGGAACGCCAGCCGCTGCGGAATACCGCCGGGCAGTCCGAGCGAGGTGAGCCGGCGCTTCTTGAAGTAGCGCCGGGTACGCGGACCGAGATGGCGGGACAGGAACGCCTCCGCCCGCGGGCGCAGGTCCGGATAGATCTGCGGCTGCATGGTGAACCCGACGGCGGTCACCAGGTCGGACAGCAACTCGGGCCGTAGCAGGTCGCCGTCCTCACCGCCGTCCAGGTCGGGCAGCAGCGCGTCCGCCAGGGTGGTGGGGATCCGGTTGCTGTTCTGGTACGGCGTCAGCCGCTCCAGCAGCAGCTCGGTGCCGATGCGCGCGACCGGCAGCTCGTAGAGCACCGAGGCCGTGAACAGCGCCGTGGAGAAGCAGCCGATGACGAGCGCGGGCCGGGTCCGCTCGAACAGCACCTCGGCGAGCACGGGCGTGTCCAGCACGGTGAGGTCCACACCGAGCTTCTCGGCCTCGGTCTCCAGGGCGCGGCTGTAGCGGGCCGGTGCGGTCGGGTGCGGCTTGAAGACGACCGTGCGGTGGCCGCGGGCGACCGCGCCCCGCATCATCCGCACGTGCAGGTCCTCTTCCTCCTCCGGGGAGAGGATGTTCAGCGCCGACAGGTACTGGCCGAGCAGCAGGGCCGCGTCGCCCGGCAGGTCGGGCAGCTCGGGCACGGTCTCCGTGACCTCTCCCAGCACCTTGAGGAACGCGGGCGTCGGCACCAGCCGCGCCGGCACCTCGAACTCGGTCAGCAGCATCGGTGTGAGCCCCGGCACCAGGTCGAGGTGCAGCAGCCGCCGCACGCGCGTGCCGACCAGCGGGTCGAGCTTGTTGCGCGTGGGGCCGTAGCTCATCAGCCCGTCGGCGTAGACGTCGATGGGGGCGTCGGTGAACAACTGCGCCACCGTGAGCGCGGGCGCGACCTGGATGGACTCCAGCACCAGGCTCACCCGGTCGTCGCCGAGGCCCCACAGCATCCGCAGATAGCGCTCGAAGAGCGGGATGTCGTCGGAGCGCGGCGTCCACGCCCCGGGGTGGAACGGGCGGATGGCGTCGTTCCAGGACAGCACGTCGTCGAAGTGCTCGCGCAGCGGCGCGAAGCCCGGCATCTCGTCGAGGGCCGGGGTCGTCTCCGGGGTCGCGGAGTTGTTGAACACCAGCAGCACCCGGCGGTCCGGCTCCTCGAAGAGGTCCGAGTCGATCGCGGCGGCCAGGGTGGCGACGCCGTACAGCGTCGAGGCGCAGAAGATCTGTGTGGTCCCGGGCATCAGGCGGCCGCTCCCGCCGGCGTGACCCTGCGCCGCAGCCGCCGCAGCTTGGACGAGCGGTCCATGTCCATGGCCTCCAGTGCGTCACCGAGCGCGTCCTGCGGCATGCGCTTGATGGCCGCCGCGCTCATCGACCGCAGCTGCCTCGCCACGGCCGGTTCGAACCTGTCTTCGTTGGAAAGGTGGTGCGCGATGATCGCGCAGTACGTCCGTACCGCCTTCGGCAGCAGCCGGCCGGCCTCACGGTCGGCGGCCGTCTCCTCGATCACCTGGTCGAAGGCGCGGATGAAGTCGAGCTGGCGGACATCGCCGATCTGGGTCAGGGACGAGGCCACCCCGCGCCGGTAGAACACGCCCAGCAGGCTCACCACGGCGAACGACTCCGCCTCGCGGTGCAGCTTCCAGATCCACGGCCGGTCCTCGGCCGTGCGCAGCCCGTCGGTGAAGTGGAGCAGGCCCCTGTCGAGGAGGCGGCGGTGGTAGGCGCCGGCCCAGGCGTAGGCGTAGTCCACCGAGGTCGAGCGGTGGGAGGGGAGGATCGCCTCCCGCGGGTCGAACGCCTCCCAGCGCCGACCGACCGGGACCCGGGAGACGGAACGGGCGCGCGCGGTGGCCTGCACATGGTCGGTGCGGATGAAGTCGCAGCCCAACTCGTCCAGGGCGGACACCAGTTCGGCGAGGTAGCCGGGGGCCAGCCAGTCGTCGCCGTCCAGGAACGTCAGGTACTCGCCCTGAGCCGCGTCCAGGCCGGTGTTGCGGGCGGTGGCGAGCCCCCCGTTCTCCTCGTGTCGGATGTAACGCACCTGCGCGACATCCGAAAGGTCCTCGGCCGCCCGCTCGAGAATGGCCGGCGTTTCATCCTTCGAATGGTCGTCGACCAGGATGAACTCGAAATCGCGGTCGGCGTTCAACCGAAGGCTTCTGAGGGTGTCCGGGGCGAATTGCTGCACGTTGTAGAACGGCACGATCACGGAAAGCTTAGGCACCCGCAAAACGTTAGGAGGCCGTCCGGCTCCGCAACTTTCCGGTGCACATACACTGGGTGAACTCAATGTGTCAGAACGGTGCACCCCGTGTACTTCCCCGTTCGCCACGGGCCAGTTCGGCTCCCGGTGGTGCGTTGTTAACTTTTCGTTGAGTCGTGGTTCCGCCATACCTAGGAATTGCTTCCTAGCGTCTTGGACGTGCCAGCAAGTACACCGAACCGCCCGCGAATCGCCGTCCTCGCGGACTCCGACACCCGATGGAAATGGGGTGCGCTCACCGCGCACCGCATCGCCCCGGGACAGTCCATGGAAACCGGACCGCGCGAGAGCGCGCAAGTCGGCCCCGCCCTCGACGGATTCCTGCTGCGCGGCCGGGCCACGCCCACGCCGCGCCAGCTGGAGGAAGTGGGCGTGCGCGCCGACTCGCTGCGGGAGGTCACCGCCGTCGAGTTCCTGCGCACCATGACCGAGGAGTCCTACGACGTCCTCGTCCTCGCCCTCGTCGGCGGCGGTGTGCAGGCGATGCTGCACGGCCTGGCGCGGGTCTGGCGGAACCGGACCTCGCGGCCCGTCGTCGTCACCGGCTACGTCGGTGTCGTCTACGAGAAGCTCGCCGACGGCCTGCTGCTGCGGCACGGCGCGGACCTGGTCCTCGCCAACTCCCGCCAGGACGCGGACCGTTTCCGGGCCGTCTACGAAGGGGTGGGCGCCGACGCCACGTCGGTGACCGAGGTGGCCCTGCCGTTCCTCGGCGGCGCGTCGTACGAAGGTGAACACGACCCCTACACAGTCGTCTTCGCCGCCCAGCCCTCCGTGCCGGAGAGCCGCAAGGACCGTACGTACCTGCTGAACCGGCTCGTCCAGCACGCCCGCAGGCACCCCGAGCGCGAGGTGCTGCTGAAGCTGCGCTCCATGCCGGGCGAACACACCACCCACATCGAGGAGTTGCCGTACCAGAAGCTGGTGCAGCGCCTCGATCCGCCGGCCAACTTCCGCCTGGTCTACGGGAACATGGGCGAGGTCCTCGACCGCACCGACCTGCTCGTGACGGTCAGCTCCACGGCCGCCCTGGAGTCGCTGCACCGCCGCATCCCGACCGTCGTGCTGACCGACCTGGGCGTGCGTGAGGCCCTCGGCAACCACCACTTCGTGGGCTCCGGCTGCCTCGCCTCCTGGGACCAGCTCGACGCCGGACACCGGCCCGCGCCCGACGAGGAGTGGGTCGCCCGGCAGGGCGTGGTAGCGGACGGCTCGTACGAGTCCGCCTTCGACGCGGCCCGCGAACGCATCGCCAAGCTGCTCGACCGGCCCGGTGGCCTGCCGCCGCTGGCCCCGTACTACACACCCGTCACCGCGCCCGGCTATCTGCCCGGCATCCTCGCCCGCCACCACCTCGGCCCGGACGGCACTCCGCTGCCCGGCGCGCCGGCCGCCGACAAGGAGCCCGGCCCGGTCCGGCAGATCGTGCGCCGGGCGGCGCGCGGCGCCTACCGGCACGGAGTGCAGCGCGTGGCGCCCGTCATCCGGCGGATGGGGGAGCTGTGAGCCGCACCGAGACCCCTGCTCAAGGAGTAGTCCCCATGTCCCAACCGGAAGCGGGCCGAGGCGCCTCGGTGCGCCGCGTGCTCGCGGTGATCCCCGCGCGCGGCGGCTCCAAGGGCGTCCCCGCGAAGAACCTCCTCCCCGTCGGCGGTGTCCCGCTCGTGGCGCGGGCGGTGCGCGAGTGCCGCGCCGCCCGGCTCGTCACGGACGTCGTGGTCTCCACCGACGACCAGGCCATCGCGGCCGCCGCCCGCCAGGCCGGCGCCGAGGTCGTGCTGCGGCCCGCCGCCATCGCCGGCGACACGGCCACGTCCGAGGCCGCCGTCCTGCACGCCATGGACGCGCACGAGGCCCTGCACGGCGCGGTCGTGGACGTCGTGCTGCTGGTGCAGTGCACCAGCCCGTTCATCACCCGCGAGGACGTGGACGGAGTCGCCGCGGCCATCGTGGAGAACGGCGCCGACACGGCCCTCACCGTGGCCCCGTTCCACGGCTTCGTCTGGCGCGACGCCGAGGACGAGGTCGCCGCCGGCACCGTCGCGGAGGCCGACGCGGCCACCGGCGGCGGCTACGGCGTCAACCACGACAAGTCTTTCCGCCCCCGCCGCCAGGACCGCCCCCAGGACCTGCTGGAGACCGGCGCCGCCTACGCCATGGAGGCGGCCGGCTTCCGCAAGCACCAGCACCGCTTCTTCGGCCGGACCGAACTGGTCCGCACCGACGCCGCACGCGTGCTGGAGATCGACGACCCGCACGACCTCGCCCGCGCCCGGGCCCTCGCGCCCCTCTTCGACGCGGACCGCCCCGGCGCGCTGCCGACCGCCGACGACATCGACGCGGTCGTCCTCGACTTCGACGGCACCCAGACCGACGACCGGGTGCTGGTCGACTCCGAAGGACGGGAGTTCGTCTCCGTGCACCGCGGGGACGGACTCGGCATCGCGGCCCTCCGCAGGAGCGGCCTGAAGATGCTGATCCTGTCCACGGAACAGAACCCTGTGGTCGCCGCCCGGGCCCGGAAGCTCAAGCTCCCGGTGCTGCACGGCATCGACCGCAAGGACCTCGCGCTGAAGCAGTGGTGCGAGGAGCAGGGCATCGCGCCGGAGCGCGTGCTCTACGTCGGCAACGACGTCAATGACCTCCCGTGCTTCGCCCTCGTGGGCTGGCCCGTGGCGGTCGCGAGCGCCCACGACGTCGTGCGCGGCGCCGCACGCGCGGTCACCACCGTCCCCGGTGGCGACGGCGCGATCCGAGAGATCGCCAGCTGGATCCTCGGCCCCTCTCTCGATTCCCTCACCAAGTAAGGACATCTCTGCCATGAGCACCAACTCCCGTATCCGCCGGTTCGGCACGCGCGAGGTCGGCCCGGGCCGTCCGGTCTACGTCTGCGGTGAGATCGGCATCAACCACAACGGCGAGCTCGAGAACGCCTTCAAGCTGATCGACGCCGCCGCCGAGGCCGGCTGCGACGCCGTCAAGTTCCAGAAGCGCACCCCGGAGATCTGCACCCCGCGCGACCAGTGGGACATCGAGCGCGACACGCCCTGGGGCCGGATGACCTACATCGACTACCGCCACCGCGTGGAGTTCGGCGAGGACGAGTACCGCGCGATCGACGAGTACTGCAAGTCGAAGAACATCGACTGGTTCGCCTCCCCGTGGGACACCGAGGCCGTCGCCTTCCTGGAGAAGTTCGACGTCCCCGCCCACAAGGTGGCCTCCGCCTCCCTCACCGACGACGAGCTGCTGCGGGCCCTGCGCGCCACGGGCCGCGCGGTGATCCTCTCCACCGGCATGTCGACCCCGAAGCAGATCCGCCACGCGGTGGAGGTCCTCGGCTCCGACAACATCCTGATGTGCCACGCCACGTCGACCTACCCGGCCAAGGCCGAGGAGCTCAACCTGCGCGTGATCAACACGCTGGAGAAGGAGTTCCCGAACGTCCCGATCGGCTACTCCGGCCACGAGACGGGCCTGCAGACCACGCTGGCCGCGGTCGCCCTGGGCGCCACCTTCGTCGAGCGTCACATCACCCTCGACCGCGCCATGTGGGGCTCGGACCAGGCCGCCTCCGTGGAGCCGCAGGGCCTCACCCGCCTCGTCCGTGACATCCGCACGATCGAGGCCTCCCTGGGCGACGGCGTGAAGAAGGTCTACGAGTCCGAGCTGGCCCCGATGAAGAAGCTGCGCCGCGTCGCCGGCGTGGTCGCCGAGGCGGAGATCGCCGACGCGGCGGGCGAGCCGGTCGGCGTCTGAGCGCACCACCCCCACAACCCCCCTTACGACGGGACGGTCGTACGTCGATGAGCCCCCGCGCCGGGAACGCCGGCCCCCACACTCTCGCGTTCGTCGAGAGTCCGGTACAGCTGCTGAACGTGCTGGAGTGGGCGCACGCGCATGCGCCCGGCGTGGGGCTCACCCTCGTGGTGCTGTCGCCCGTCGACCCGATGACGCGCGGTCAGCTGCGGCGGATGTCCGACCTGGCCCGCGACGAGGGGCACGAGGTCCGCTGGGAGGAGGCGCGCGGCGGGCCCCTGGCGCCGTTCCAGACCATCGGCGGCCTGGCCGGCCTGCTCCGCAGGGCGCGCCGGATCGTGCTGGGGGACCCCTTCTCCCGCTACGTCCAGCTGCTGCTGACGATCACCCGGGTCCGTGACCTGGTCGTCGTCGACGACGGCACGGCGACCTTGGAGTTCGTCGGCCAGCTCGCCCGGGGCGAACGGCTGGTGCGCTGGCACCGCAAGGGCGGCCGCCCCGGCCCACGCGACCTGATCTTCGCGCCGGTGTCCTCCTCGGCCCGGCGCCGCCTGACCCCGGGGGACGCGCGCCGGGTCGAGATCTTCTCCTCCATGCCGATGGAGCAGACCCCGGCGGGCGTCACCGTCAGCGCGAACGACTTCTCCTGGACCCGCGCCCGCTTCGGCCCGCCCCGCATCACCAAGGGCGCGGACATGGTGGGCACGTCCCTGGTGGAGACGGGCGTGGTCGACGACGACCACTACCTGGAGGCCGTCCGCGCCCTGGCCAGGGCCCACGGCGCCACCCGCTACTTCGCCCACCGCCGCGAGAGCACGGACAAGCTCCGCCGGCTCGCGGTCGAGACGGGCCTGGAGATCGTCCGCCCCGAGCTCCCCCTCGAACTGATCGCCCGCCGCGGCCCCATCGGCCGCACGATCCTCAGCTTCCCCTCCACGGTCGTCCACACGCTCCCCCTCGCCCTCTCCGGCACCGAGGTCCGCGTCGCGGTCTGCGACATCGACCCGACCTGGCTGACCGACCACGCCTCCCCACGCGCCCAGGGCTTCCTGTCGGGGGTGACGGGGGCGGCGCGCGACGTGCATCGCGTGTCCGCGGCCGGACCGGGGGAGGGGCCGGGGACGGAGGGCCAGGGGGGTCGGGGCCCGGGGAGTACGACCGGTCCGGGGGGACCGAGGGGCTCGGCTGCCGGGGGTCCGGCCGGTCCGGCCGGTCCGGCGGGTACGGCCGGCCAGGGGAGTGTCACGGGCACGACGGGCTCGGCCGGGACAGCGGGTTCGGCGGGTTCGGCGGGTTCGGCCGGGACGGTGGGTTCGGAGGGCATGATCGGCTCGGCCGGGTCGGTGGGCTCGGGAGGTACCCCAGGCCCGGCCGGGGCGGCGGGCGCGGTGACTGCCGGTTGACGTGCTGGAGATTCCCGGGGGCCGGCGGGTTCGAGCGGGTCAGCGGACTGTAGGACCTATCGGCGGTCTCACGGCCTCATCGGTCCCATCCGGCCTCAGCGGCCTCGCGGCCTCGGCGGCGTTCAGGGAGTCGGCGGTTTCGCCGGGTCAGCGGGCTGTCAGACGGCTTGGCGGCTCGGCAGTTCGGTGGGGGCCCGACGGTTCAGGACGACGTCTCGGACGTGGCGGCATACGCGGCCGTCACCGCCATCACAGCCAGGGCACCCAGGGCTGCCGGACCAGCTGGGGCGGCCGGAGCAGCCGCAGAGGCCAGGGCCGCCGGAGCCGCCGGGGCAGCCGGGCCGCCGGAGCCGCCGGGACCGCCGGGACCGCCGGGACCGCCGGGGCCACCGGGGCGGACGGAGCCCCCGGGCCGGACTGCCATGACAGCCTGAGGACCCGCCACCTCCTGGCCCGGATGCTCACCCCCGGCCAGGACTCACGCTCCGGCAGGAGCCGGCTTGCGGGCCAGGAGGAACGCTCGGGGACGCTGTTCCTCGCCCTCGGCCTCCCGCAGCACACGGGCGTAGAGCTCCAGGCCCGCCTCCGCGAGCCGCGCCGCGACGGTCTCCGGCGTGCGCCAGAAGTAATCGAGCGAGATCTCCTGCCCGAAGCGCTCGGTGAGGTGCGCGCGGCCGTCCTCGGCACCTGACTGGAAACCGAGCAGCACGGGCGCGCCCGGCACCAGGACGCGGTGGAACCCGGCGAAGACCGAGGGCAGATGCTCGTCCGGCACATGGATGATCGAGTACAGGGCGACGATGCCGCCGAGTGTCTCGTCCGGCAGGTCCAGGGCCGTCATCGAACCGACGTGGAACCGCAGCCGAGGGTGCGCCCGGCGGGCCAGGGCCACCATGCGCGGTGAGACGTCCACCCCGAACACCGGCAGGCCCATGTCGTGCAGCCGGGCCGCCACGTACCCGGGCCCGCTGCCGATGTCGGCGACCGGCGGCCGTACCGGCGCCCCGGGGGCACGCACCAGGTCGACGAAGGCCGTGAGGAGGGCCCGCTCCAGCGGCCTCCCGGCGAGACTGTCCGGGAACCCGGCGGCATAGTCCTCGGCGATGGCGTCGTAGGAGGCCTGGGTGGACTCGACGAACTCGGGGCTGTCGGCGTGCACGGGGCGCACACTATCGGGGCCGGGCGTCCGCCAGACGAACAAGGCCGTGTTCCCCGCGCAGGGCGTGGTATCCGTGGAGGAGGATGGATGGATAACGGCGTCGCGGCGCAGGTGTGGTTGAAGTCACATCTGTGGGCCGTGGTGACCGGCTCGGCCCGAAGACGGGCGAGTTTACCCATCTGGCTTGATAGCTATACGTTCGGCGGTCATATTTTCTGCCCCCTAACGGGTTGAAGTTTTGTTGATCGAGGGTCAGCCGACCGCCCTGGCGCCCTACCCTTCAGAGGGTGAAGCAATTGATGTCACTGGAGTCCGAGGTCGATCTTCCCGGGGGAGCCGTACTTCCCGGTGCGCTGCCCGACGCTCTGCGCGCCGAGCTCATCGCGTTCCGACGCGACCTGCACATGCACCCGGAGCTGGGCAACCAGGAGTTCCGCACGACAGCCGCGATCAAGGAGCGGCTGGAGAGGGCCGGCCTCAAGCCGCACGTCCTCGCCGTCGGGACCGGACTCGTCTGTGACATCGGCGTAGAGGGCGAGCAGTGGGACGGGGGCCCCAGCATGCTCGCCATGCGGGCCGACATCGACGGCCTGCCCATCCCCGACATGAAGAGCGACTGCCCGTACCGCTCGACCGTGCCCGACCGCGCGCACGCCTGCGGCCACGACGTGCACACCACCGTCGTCCTCGGCGCGGGCCTCGTCCTCGCGGAGCTCCACAAGCAGGGCCTGCTGCCCCGCCCCGTCCGGCTGATCTTCCAGCCCGCCGAGGAGGTGCTGCCCGGCGGTGCCGCCGACGTCATCAAGTGCGGGGCGCTGGAAGGGGTCGGCGCGATCATCGCCGTGCACTGCGACCCCCGGGTGGACGCGGGGCAGGTCGGACTCCGGGAGGGGCCCATCACCTCGGCCTGCGACCGGCTGGAGATCGCCCTGAACGGCCCGGGCGGGCATACCGCACGCCCCCACCTCACGACCGACCTGGTCACCGCGGCCGCCCGCGTCGTCACCGACGTACCCGCCCTGGTCGGCCGGCGCTTCGACAGCCGGAGCGGGCTCGCCATCACCTGGGGCCGCGTCGAGTCCGGGCACGCGCCCAACGTCATCCCGCAGCACGCCGAGCTCTCCGGCACCGTGCGGTGCCTCGACATCGAGGCGTGGCGGCAGGCCCCCGACGTCGTGGTCGCCGCGATCGACGAGATCGCCAACCTGCACCGCGCCAAGTCGGAGATCAACTACGTCCGCGGCGTCCCGCCCGTCGTCAACGAGCCCGGTGTGACGGAGCTGCTGCGCGACGCCATGATCGCCCGACGCGGCGTCGACTCGGTCGTCGGCACGGAGCAGAGCCTCGGCGGCGAGGACTTCTCCTGGTACCTGGAACACGTCCCCGGCGCGATGGCCCGCCTGGGCGTACGCACCCCCGGCGAACGCCAGGTGCGCGACCTCCACCAGGGCGACTTCGACGTGGACGAGTCCGCGATCACGGTAGGCGTAGAACTCTTCACAGCAGCGGCCCTGGTCAACGGCCTCCGCTAATCCGTCGGGGGTGCCGGAACCCGGCCGCGGCTGAAGCCACCTTCGCGGGGGCGCGGGGAACTGCGCGACGAGCCGCGACGGTGCCGCACGCGGTCGCGGGGTTGGGGGCGCGGGGAACTGCGCGACGAGCCACGACGGTGCCGCACTCGGACGCGGGCCCCCGGTGACGACCACCCCCGGTGCCCCGTGCACCCTCGGGCCCCGTCCACACCGGCCCCATCCCCCCGGCGGCGTCTCCGGTTGCGAGCGGCGCAGCCCCACGGCAGCCTGGTGCGCGTGACCAGCAGGCATGCGCCGTGTGCCCGAGTACACCTTTCGACCCCGTTCGATCCCGTGGTTCACAAGGGCGTAACCGGCCATCGGCACGAATGGATAACGGCCCCGCGGCGAACCGTTCCCAGGAGTGTCTACGCGCGTTAATGTGCGCCGAACCGAGCACCCGCTGCGGGGCTTTGGAGAATGGGGAACTTCACGATGCGTCGGATTTCCAAACTGACCCGCGTCGCGGTGGGGGTCGCGTCGCTCGGGCTCGTCGCCACGGCGTGTGGCGGCACCAGTGGTGACAGTGGCGACAGCGACAGCAAAGACCGTGGCATCGCCATCGCCTACGACATCGGCGGCAAGGGCGACCAGTCCTTCAACGACGCCGCCTACGCGGGCCTGACGAAGGCCAAGGACCAGTTCGGCTACCAGACGGCCGACATCGAGCCCACCGAGGGCGAGACGAGCGCCGACAAGGAGCAGCGTCTCGTCTCGCTGGCCAGGCAGGGCTACAACCCGGTCATCGGCGTCGGGTTCGTCTACGGCCCGGCGATGAAGGCCGCGGCCGCCAAGTACCCGGACACCACCTTCGGCATCGTGGACGCCGTGGTCGAGGGCAAGAACGTCGCCTCACTCGTCTTCGCCGAGGAGCAGGCCTCGTACCTGGCCGGCGTCGCCGCAGCCAAGGCCACCAAGTCGAACACGGTCGGCTTCGTGGGCGGCGTGGACATCCCGCTGATCCACAAGTTCGAGGCCGGCTACAAGCAGGGTGTCGAGGACACCAAGCCCGAGGTGAAGGTCCTGTCGCAGTACCTCACACAGACGGCCGAGGAGGGCGGTTTCTCCAGCCCCGACAAGGGCAAGGCCGCCGCCGAGGGGCAGATCGAGAAGAAGGCCGACGTGCTCTACGCGGCCGCCGGCCTGTCCGGCCAGGGCGTGATCGAGGCCGCCGCCAAGGCGAAGGTCTGGGCCATCGGCGTCGACTCCGACCAGTACAAGCAGGCCGCCCTCGCCCCGTACAAGAACTACATCCTCACCTCCGCCCTCAAGGACGTCGGCGGAGCGGTCTACACGCTGGCCAAGTCCGTCAAGGACGGCAAGCCCCTGACGGGCACTCAGACCTTCGACCTGAAGGTCAATGGCGTGGGCCTGTCCGAGGCGAACCCCGAGTACGCCAAGATCCCGGGTCTCAAGGCGGCCGTGGACAAGGCCAAGGAAGGCATCACCGACGGTTCCATCAAGGTCAAGACCGAGTAGGACGTCAACGGTCTGCGACAGCCGGAGCGGGGGGGGCCCCCGGGGGGCCCCCCCCCGCTCCGCCGTTCCCGTGGGGAACAGGAATCGGAGGCCGGGAGGCGGGAACCGGATCACCCAGCGCCACCCTCCGTTCGCAGTCGGCAACGCCCCGACCAAGGCCGGGTGATGGCTTGGCCACGGCCGCATAACAAGGTGGACAGAAGGGGTTTTCAGGCAGGTCTACGCGCGTTAATCTGCGGCGAAGCCAGCGCCGAAGCTGAACCGTCCCGGCGCTGTGCGGCCCCGGTAGTACGACAGGAGCACCCACACATGCGCCGGATTTCCCGGATCACGGTCGCAGGCGCAGCGACCGCCTCCCTGGCCCTCGCCCTCTCCGCCTGTGGCAGCACCTCGACCTCCGGGTCGTCGGACTCGAAGGGGAACAAGGGCCTCGCCATCGCGTACGACGTCGGCGGCAAGGGCGACCAGTCCTTCAACGACGCCGCGTACGCGGGCCTGGAGCAGGCGAAGAAGGAGTTCGGTTACCAGACGGCCGACCTGGAGCCCACCGAGGGCGAGACGGACGCCGACAAGGAGCAGCGTCTGGTCTCGCTGGCGAAGCAGGGCTACAACCCGGTCATCGGCGTCGGCTACGCGTACGCCGGGGCCGTCAAGGGCGCCGCGGAGAAGTTCCCGAAGACCACCTTCGGCATCGTCGACGACGCCACGATCAACTCCAAGAACGTCGCCGACCTCGTCTTCAGCGAGGAGCAGGCCTCGTACCTGGCCGGTGTCGCCGCCGCCAGGAGCACCAAGTCGAACGTCGTCGGCTTCGTCGGCGGTGTGGACATCCCGCTGATCCACAAGTTCCAGGCGGGCTTCGAGCAGGGCGTCAAGGACACGAACCCGAAGGTGAAGGTCCTGTCGCAGTACCTGACGCAGACGGCCGAGGAGGGTGGTTTCTCCAGCCCCGACAAGGGCAAGACGGCTGCCGAGGGTCAGATCGAGAAGAAGGCCGACGTCGTGTACGCGGCCGCCGGCCTGTCCGGTCAGGGTGTCATCGAGGCCGCCGCCGCCAAGAAGGTGTGGGCCATCGGTGTGGACTCCGACCAGTACAAGCAGGAGGCCCTCGCCAAGTACAAGGACTTCATCCTCACCTCGGCGATGAAGGACGTCGCCAAGGCGGTGTACAACCTGGCGAAGTCGGTCGAGGACGGCAAGCCCGAGACCGGTATCGTTCGTGGCGATCTGAAGACCGGCGAGGTGAGCCTGTCGGACTCCAACCCGAAGTTCGCGGACGACGCCGAGCTTCAGGAAGCCATCAAGACGGCCAAGGAGAAGATCATCAGCGGCGAGATCAAGGTCAAGAGCAGCTGACGACCGACTGCCTCGAAAGCAGGCGGTAACCCCCGGGGTTACGTCCGCTCGACGGGGTACGGGGAGGCTGCTCCCAGTACCCCGTTGTCGCGGTGCGTCGGCCCCTTTGTATGCCGTAGGGGCGCTACGCGCGTAGACGGCCCCCGTCCCCAGGAGAGTGCGCCATCAACGCGTCCAGCAGCCCTCCGGCCGGAGCGGCGGTCAAGGAATCGGTGACCGCCGTCGAGCTCGCCGGGATCACGAAACGTTTCCCGGGCGTCGTGGCCAACCACGACATCCACCTCAGCGTCCGCAAGGGCACCGTGCACGCCCTCGTCGGCGAGAACGGCGCCGGCAAGTCGACGCTGATGAAGATCCTCTACGGCATGCAGAAGCCGGACGAGGGCACCATCACCGTCGACGGCGAGCAGGTCGGTTTCTCGTCGCCGGCCGACGCCATCGCCCGCGGCATCGGCATGGTCCACCAGCACTTCATGCTCGCCGACAACCTCACGGTCCTCGAGAACGTCGTGCTCGGCAGCGAGAAGCTGTACGGCATCGGCGCCAAGGCCCGCCGCAAGATCAAAGAGCTCTCCGAGCGCTACGGCCTCGACGTCGAGCCCGACCTCCTGGTCGAGGAACTCGGCGTCGCCGCCCGCCAGCGCGTGGAGATCCTCAAGGTCCTCTACCGCGGCGCCCGCACCCTCATCCTGGACGAGCCGACCGCCGTGCTCGTCCCGCAGGAGGTCGACGCCCTCTTCGCCAACCTGCGCGAACTGCGCTCCGAGGGCCTGTCGGTCATCTTCATCTCGCACAAGCTCGGCGAGGTGCTCTCCGTCGCCGACGAGATCACCGTCATCCGCCGCGGCACCACCGTCGGCACGGCCGTCCCCGCCGAGACCACCTCACGCCAGCTCGCCGAGATGATGGTCGGCAGCGAACTGCCCACGCCCGAGACGGCCGAGTCCACGGTCACCGACCGACCGGTCATCAGCGTCGACAAGCTCCGCCTGGCCGCCCCCAGCGGCAGGGCCCTGCTCGACGACATCAGCTTCACCATCCACGCGGGCGAGGTCCTCGGCATCGCCGGTGTCGAGGGCAACGGCCAGACCGAGCTGGTCGACGCGCTCATCGGCCTGCGGGCCGCCGACTCCGGCACCATCCGGCTCGCCGACGAGGAGATCACCGCCTGGCCCACCCGCAGGCGCCGTGAGCAGGGCATCGGCTACATCCCCGAGGACCGCCACCGCCACGGCCTGCTCCTGGAGGCACCCCTCTGGGAGAACCGCATCCTCGGCCACGTCACCGAGAAGCCGCTCGCCAAGGGCGTCTGGCTGGACCCGAAGGCGGCCCAGGAGGACACCCGGCGGATCGTCACGGAGTACGACGTCCGCACCCCCGGCATCGACGTCACCGCCGCCTCCCTGTCCGGCGGCAACCAGCAGAAGCTGATCGTCGGCCGCGAGATGAGCCACAAGCCGCGCTTCCTGATCGCCGCCCACCCCACCCGGGGCGTGGACGTCGGTGCCCAGGCCGCCATCTGGGACCACATCCGCGAGGCCCGCCGCGAGGGCCTGGCCGTCCTGTTGATCTCCGCCGACCTGGACGAGCTCATCGGCCTGTCCGACACGCTGCGCGTGATCTACAACGGCAAGCTGGTCGCGGACGCCGACCCGGCCACCATCACCCCCGAGGAGCTCGGCTCGGCCATGACCGGTGCCGCCACCGGGCACCTCGAGCACGAAGAGACCCCCGAGACCTCGAAGGCCGACGCCCCCGAGTCTCCGGAAGACGAGGCCCGCTGATGAAGAAGTTCGACAGGGAGCGCGTGCTCCTCGCGGTGGCCGGACCGGTCATCGCGCTCGCCGTGGCCTTCGTCCTGAGCGCGATCGTGCTGGTCGCGTCGGGCAAGAGCCCCGTCGAGCCGTTCGCCCTGATGTTCGAGCAGCTGAGCTTCTCCGACATCCAGGTCCTGATCATCAACCAGGCGTCGATGTACTACATCGCGGCCCTCGCGGTGGCCATCGGCTTCCGGATGAACCTGTTCAACATCGGCGTCGACGGCCAGTACCAGCTCGGCGCGATGCTGGCCGCGATCGTCGGCGCCCACGTCGCCCTGCCGGCCGCCCTGCAGGTCCCGCTGCTGCTCCTGACCGCTGTCCTCACCGGCGCCTTCTGGGCCGGCATCGCGGGTGTCCTGAAGGTCACCCGCGGCGTCAGCGAGGTCGTCGCCACGATCATGCTCAACGCGATCGCCACCTCCGTGATCGCCTACCTGTGGCTGCCGAACGTCTTCGGTGTGAAGGTCGGCAACAACAACACCACCGGCGAGATGCACGAGTCCGGCTGGATCCCCGGCATCCCCATGGGCGCGGCCGGCGAGATCTACGGCCTGGTGCTGCTCGCCGTCCTGCTCGGCATCGGCTACTGGGTCGTCCTCAACCGCACCCGCTTCGGCTTCGACCTGCGCGCCTCCGGCGCTTCGCAGACCGCCGCCGCGGCCAGCGGTGTGGACCCGGGGCGCATGGTGCTCAGCGCCATGCTGATCTCCGGCGGCATCGCGGGCCTCGCCGGCCTGCCGATCCTGCTCGGCGACACCCACACCTACAGCCTGAACTTCCCCACGGGCATCGGCTTCCTCGGCATCGGCATCGCCCTGCTCGGCCGCAACAGCCCCGTGGGCATCGCCTTCGCCGCCCTGCTGTGGGCCTGGCTCGACAAAGCCTCGCCCGAGCTGGACTTCCACGGCTACGACAAGGAGATCGCGGTCATCATGCAGGGCCTGATCGTGCTCTCCGTCGTCGTCTCCTACGAGGCCGTCCGCGAGTGGGGCCTGCGCCGCCAGCAGCGCCGGGTCGGCGCCGAACTGGCCGCCGGCCACGTCCTCGGCAACAACAACACCACGAAGGAGGTGGCTGGCCGATGACCACCGCGACCGACCTCAACCAGCCCACGCTGCAGCCCGCGGCGCCGACCGGCCGCCGCCTGTCGTGGCCCGTCCTGCTGCTGATCATCGCCGGCGGACTGGCGCTCACCTCGATCGTCCGCCTCATCACCGGCGCCGACGGCATCACCAACGTCAGCCAGATGTCCACCGCGCTCCAGCTCGCCGTGCCGATCGGCCTCGCCGGTCTCGGCGGCCTGTGGGCCGAGCGCGCGGGCGTGGTCAACATCGGCCTCGAGGGCATGATGATCCTCGGCACCTGGTTCGGCGCCTGGGCCGGCTTCCAGTGGGGCCCCTGGACCGGTGTCCTCGTGGGCATCGCGGGCGGCGCGATCGGCGGCCTGCTGCACGCCTTCGTGACCGTCACCTTCAACGTCAACCACATCGTCTCCGGTGTGGCCATCAACATCCTCGCCCTCGGCGCCACCCGCTACCTCGCGCCCCTCGCCTTCGAGGGCCACACGGGCGGCTCCGCCAAGCAGTCCCCGGCCGTCGACTCCCTCGGCAGCTTCACCGTGCCGGGCTTGTCCGACGCGCTCCGGGACCTCAACAACCAGGGCTGGTTCTTCGTCTCGGACATCGCCGGCCTGCTCGGCGGCCTGGTCACCAACGTCTCCTGGCTGACCCTGGTCGCCGTCGCGCTGATCCCCGGCACCTGGTGGGTGCTGTGGCGCACCGCGTTCGGCCTGCGGCTGCGCTCCTGCGGCGAGAACCCGGTCGCCGCCGAATCCCTCGGCGTCAACGTCTACAAGTACAAGTACATCGCCGTGATCATCTCCGGCGGTCTGGCCGGCCTCGGCGGTGTCTTCCTGTCGATCGTCGCGAACCCCTTCTACCTGGAGGGCCAGGTCAGCGGCCGCGGCTTCATCGGCCTCGCGGCGATGATCTTCGGTAACTGGATGCCGGGCGGACTCGCCCTCGGCGCGGGCCTGTTCGGCTACACCGACAGCCTCAACCTGCGCGGCGGCTCGGCCAACGTCCACGCCCTGCTGCTGCTCGGCGCGCTGCTGCTGGTCATCGGCGCGATCTGGCTCGTGATCCGCAAGAAGTACGTCCCGGCCGTGGCGACCCTGATCGCCGGCGCCCTGGTGTTCGCCTGGTACGCGACCACGGACGAGGTCCCGAACCAGGTCGTCTCCGCCACGCCGTACGTCATCACCCTGGTGGTCCTCGCCCTGTCCGCCCAGCGCCTGCGGATGCCGAGGGCGAACGGCATGCCGTACCGGAAGGGGCAGGGCAAGTGACCGGGGCCGGCCCGGACGTCGACTGGGAGAAGCTGCGCGCGGTGGCCCGGGACGCCATGTCCCGGGCGTACGCCCCGTACTCCGGCTACCCGGTCGGCGTGGCTGCCCTGGTCGACGACGGCCGGATCATCTCCGGCTGCAACGTCGAGAACGCCTCGTACGGGCTCGGCCTGTGCGCCGAGTGCGGTCTGGTCTCCGAGCTGCACAACACCGGCGGCGGCCGGCTGACGCACTTCACCTGCGTCGACCGCGACGGCGCCACGCTCGTGCCGTGCGGCCGCTGCCGCCAGCTGCTGCACGAGTTCGGCGGCCCGGACCTGCTGCTGGAGACCCCGGCGGGGATCCTGCCGCTGTCGGCGATGCTGCCCCAGGCCTTCGGCCCGGAGCACCTCACCAAGTAATCCCCGTGCGGCCCCCCTGAGTTGCTCACGCGACCGGCTCAGGGGGGCCGTACGGCTTCTGGAATCCTCGGAAGGAAGCCCAAGCCATGGCCATGGACGCCATCTCCGTCATCCGCACCAAGCGGGACCGCGGCGAACTCAGCGACGAGCAGATCGACTGGGTCATCGACGCGTACACCCGCGGGGAGGTGGCCGACGAGCAGATGTCGGCCCTCGCGATGGCCATCCTGCTCAACGGCATGAACCGCCGCGAGATCGCCCGCTGGACGGCCGCGATGATCGCCTCCGGCGAGCGCATGGACTTCTCGTCCCTGTCCCGCCCGACGGCCGACAAGCACTCCACCGGCGGCGTCGGCGACAAGATCACCCTCCCGCTCGCCCCCCTGGTCGCCGCCTGCGGTGCCGCGGTCCCGCAGCTGTCCGGCCGCGGCCTCGGCCACACGGGCGGCACGCTGGACAAGCTGGAGTCGATCCCCGGCTGGCGCGCCCTGCTCTCCAACGAGGAGATGCTGCACGTCCTGGACACCACGGGCGCGGTGATCTGCGCGGCGGGCGACGGCCTGGCCCCGGCCGACAAGAAGCTGTACGCCCTGCGCGACGTCACCGGCACGGTCGAGGCGATCCCGCTGATCGCCTCCTCGATCATGTCGAAGAAGATCGCGGAGGGCACGGGCTCCCTGGTCCTGGACGTGAAGGTCGGCACGGGCGCCTTCATGAAGACCCTGGAGGACGCCCGCGAACTGGCCTCCACGATGGTGGGCCTCGGCACCGACCACGGCGTGAAGACGGTCGCGCTGCTCACCGACATGTCGACCCCGCTCGGCCTGACGGCCGGCAACGCGCTGGAGGTCCGCGAGTCGGTGGAGGTCCTCGCGGGCGGCGGCCCGGCGGACGTGGTCGAGCTGACGATCGCCCTGGCCCGCGAGATGCTCGACGCGGCGGGCATCAGGGACGCCGACCCGGCGAAGGCCCTGGCCGACGGCTCGGCGATGGACGTCTGGCGCCGCATGATCACGGCCCAGGGCGGCGACCCGGACGCGGAGCTGCCGGTGGCTCGCGAACAGCACGTGATCAAGGCCCCGGCCTCGGGCGTCCTCACCCGCCTCGACGCCTACGGCATCGGCGTCGCGGCCTGGCGCCTGGGCGCGGGCCGCGCCCGCAAGGAGGACCCGGTCCAGGCGGGCGCGGGCATCGAGATGCACGCCAAGCCCGGCGACCAGGTCACCGAGGGCCAGCCCCTCCTGACCCTCCACACGGACACGCCCGAGCGCTTCGAGTACGCGCTGGACGCGGTCGAGGGCTCGTACGACATCGCCGCGCCGGGGACGGCCTTCGAGGCGTCGCCGGTGGTGCTGGAACGTATCGCCTGACCAGGCGGTTTCCCTTTCGGGTGAACGGGATCGGTGGACCGCCACCGGTCCCGTTCGGCATGCTGGGATCGGTGACGCACTGATCGGAGAACCGCCATGAGCGCACTCACCGTCGACCACTCGACGGCCAACGGCCACGAGTGGGACGACCTCGTCCGGATCTGGCAGGAGACGGACGCGCCTGAGGGCTGCAAGGTGGAGATCATCGAGCGGATCGTCACCGTGGCGCCACCGCCGTCCAATGCCCACAACGACATCGTTGATCTGGTTCAGCGAGCCCTGTACGAGGTCATCCCCAGGAACCGGGGCATCTACCAGACTCTGGGTACGGCGGTTCCGTCCCGTGACGGGCTCTACATCCCTGATCTCGCCGTCGCCCCCAGGCAGGTGCTGCGCAGCGAGGGCGGCAACTTCATCCCGGCGTCCGCCGCTGAACTCGTCGTCGAGATCACGTCCAAGTCCAATGCGGCCCATGACCGGATCAAGAAGGCCGCGGGTTATGCCCAGGCCGCAGTTCCGCTGTACCTGCTCATCGACGGCTGGGCCCCCGGCGGCCCCACCATCACTTCGCAAGCTGAGCTTCCTCACCCCAACACCGCCGCCACCACCACCAGAACCGGCACCGACACCACCGTCGACAACAGGATCGACTCCCTCGCCAGCGCCTCGCCCACCCGGTAGCTGCTCGCGTACGTGAACAGGTTCTGCGCCGCCGGAAGCGCCGACGTCACCACCACGTCGAGCAGTAGGGCCCCGTGCAGGCCGAAGACGCCCGCTGCGAGGGCCCAGGCGACCAGGGGCTGGATGACCGCCTTGAGGGTCACGGCGAGGAGGACAGGGGCCCGTTCCGCGCCGCGCAGCGGAAGCGTGCTGCCGCGCAGGGAGATGCCGAAGGCCAGGAGGACCGCCGGGACCGACATGTTGCCGATCAGGGTGAGCGGGTCCATCAAGGGGCCGGGGACGTGCAGGCCCGACGCCGACGCCGCCACACCGGCCAGGGAGCCCAGGGCTATCGGATTGCGCAGAGGCGTGAGCAGGCGCTGCCACAGAGGCCGCTTCTCGCCGCCGCTCGCCAGGTCCAGGACCGTCAGCGCCACCGGCGTGACCCCGACCAGCTGGAACAGCAGCACCGGCGCGACCAACGACGCGTCGCCCAGCACGTACACCGCGATCGGGATGCCGAGGTTGCCCGAGTTGACGTAGCTGGAGCACAGCGCGCCGATCGTCGTCCGGCCCACGCCCCAGCCCCGCGCGGCACCCACCGCCACGAAGACACCCGCCACCGCCGCCGTGCTCATCGCCGTGACCAGCAGCCGGTCGGAGAAGATCACCGACAGGTCGGCCCGGGCGAGCGTCGTGAAGAGCAGGGCGGGAGACGCCACGTGGAAGGCCAGCTTCGTCAGGACCTCGCGCCCGCCGTCGCCCAGATACCCCCGGCGGCCGATCAGATAGCCGACCCCGATGACGACCGCGATGACCGCGAAGCCGCTCAGCACCCCTCGCACGGGGGCCCCTCACCGGCGACATGTGCATCGGACAGCGCGGGAGGGGCAGATGCATGGGGCATACAGCCAACCCTCCGGGGAAGGCCGTACCCAGGTCAATGTGATCCTTACGGCGCCGACAGGACGGACAGCCGCGATGAGTTACCGCCGCCCCCCCGGTCTACCGATCGTGGACGCCATGACACCCCCCGTGCTCGTGCTCCCCGGCCCCGTCGCCCGGGACGAGGTGAGCGGACTGAGCGACGACGTGAGGGCACTGCTGCGCACCAGCCGTGCCCGGGTCGTGGTGTGCGATGTCGGAGGCCTCGGGCCGCCGGGACTCGCCGCCGTCGACCTCCTCGCACGGCTCCAGCTGGCCGCCCGGCGAGCCGGGGGACGGATACGGCTGCGCGATCCCGATCCGGCCCTACACGCCCTCCTGGACCTGGTCGGTCTCCGCTTCGAGGTGGAGGGGCAGGTCGAAGAGCGGGAACCAGCGCTTGGTGTCGAGGAAGCAGTGGAACCCGGTGATCCGGCCGTCTGAGATCTCCAGCACCTGGACCGCCCACGGTGTGAAGCCGCCGGTCTCCGGGTCCGGCTTGTACTGGGCGAACCCGGGCAGGCCGTTGACCTGGACCGGCACCAGCCGGGAGCCCGCGCAGGGCGCGCCGAGCGTCGTCATGAAGCCCGTGATGTCGCTGACCCCGGTCAGCCACAGGTCGAACGGCGGCATCGTCATGACCGCGTCCTCGTGCAGCAGGGCCGTCAGCGCCGTCATGTCGTAGCCCTCGAAGGCCGCCACGTAGCGGTCCAGGAGCTTCTGCTGGTCCGCGTCCAGCGGGTCGGAGACGGCCGCTTCGGCGCCCGGCTCCTGCCGCTCGGCCAGGGTGGCGCGGGCTCGCTGGAGGGCGCTGTTGACCGACGCCACCGACGTCCCCAGCAGCTCGGCGACCTCGCTGGCCTTCCAGGCCAGCACCTCGCGCAGGATCAGCACGGCCCGCTGCTTGGCCGGCAGCTTCTGCAGGGCGGCCATGAACGCGAGCCGCACGGACTCCTTGGCTATCGCCGCCTCCGCCGGGTCCGCGGTCATGGGCAGCACGCGGGCGTCCGGCATGGGCTCCAGCCAGGTGTTGTCCGGGCGGGGGGAGAGGGCCGCCTGGGCGAGGGGGGTGGACTCGGTCAGGTCCATGGGCCTGGCGCGCTTGTTGCCCGCGGTCAGCATGTCCAGGCACACGTTGGTCGCGATGCGGTAGAGCCAGGAGCGGAGGCTGGAGCGGCCCTCGAACTTGTCGTAGCTGCGCCAGGCCCGGACCATCGTGTCCTGCACCGCGTCCTCGGCCTCGAAGGAGGAGCCGAGCATCCGGTAGCAGTACCCCGTCAGCTCGGTGCGGTGTGCCTCTAGCCTGGCGTCCAGGTCTGCCGGTGTCGCCGTGCCGTTCGTCATCGTCCACCCACCCCTGTGGAATTTCTGTCACGCGCCATCGCGTCCAGCACTTCGGAAGCTACCGCAGCCCACTGACAACGGCCCCCCGAGCGCACAAAAGCGCAGGCAGGAGCAGCGCTTCAGACCAGCTGTTTCACCGACATCAGCAGATGCCGATGCTCCCCGGCCATCCCCCCGGCCTTTTCCCGAGCCGTCTCACCGGCCATCCCCCCGCCCCCCTCCGCGGCCCCGCCGTCCGGCACCGCGTGCAGCAGCGCCCGCTGCCCCGACCCCAGCAGTTCCAGCCGTACGCGCGGGCTCTCGAAGGACGTCAGCGCGTCCAGCAGATAGGCCGGGTTGAAGGCCACCGGCATCTCGTCGGCGCCGGTCAGCGTGGCCGGCAGGCGCTGGGCGGCCACGTCGTCGCCGTAGCCGGCGCGCAGCATGACGGACCCGTCGGACGAGAAGTCCAGCCGCACCGGACTGTTCGCCTCCGCCACCACCGCGACCCGCCGCACGGCCTCCGCGAGCCCCTCGCACTCGACTTCGGCGACCGCGGCCCCCGTCATGTCGAACAGCGACCTGTACGTCGGCAGCCGCCCGTCGAGGAGCCGCAGCGCCGTCCGCGTCCGCCCGCCCTCGAAGCCGATCAGCCCGCCGCCCCCGGCCGGGTCCCAGCCGATCACCACGTCCCCGCCACGGCCCAGCGACCGCGCGACGTCCAGCAGGCGCCGCGCGGGCAGCAACACGTCCACCGCACCGTCGGCCGCCGCCCCCGGCCGCCACTCCAGCCGCCGCACGGCGTACCGGTAGCGGTCCGAAGCGGCCAGCGTCATCTCCCCGCCGTCCAGGCGCAGTTGGGCGCCCGTCAGCAGCGGCAGCGTCTCGTCCCGCCCGGCCGCGACGGCGACCTGGGCGACAGCGGTCGCGAACGCGGCGGCGTCCACCGTGCCGTACGGCGCGGGCGGCGCCGGCAGGGCCGGGTACTCGGCGAGGGGCAGCGTCGACAGCCCGAACCGCGTACCGCCCGCCTCCACCGTGAACCGCGATGCCTCCAGCGCGCAGCTCACCGGCCCGTCCGGCAGCACCCGGCAGACGTCCAGCAGCCGCCGCCCCAGGACGAGCACCCGCCCGGGCTCGGCGACCTCGGCGTCGGCCTCCACCCGTACCGCCGCCTCGAAGTCGAACCCCGTCACGGCCAGCCGCCCCGCGTCCGCCTCCAGCAGCAGTCCGCCGAGCACCGGCACCGGCGTCCGCGCGGGCAGCGCCCGTACCGTCCGGCCCACGGCCTCGGCGAACGCCGTACGGTCGATGCGGAACTCCATGAAAGATCCCCCTGGTCGAATCCGGTGGTCAGCAGACGCGGACGTTATCCGCACCCACTGACAACCGGCCCCGACCAGGGGGAAAGCCTCCGCCTTCGAGGCTCAGGCGGCCGTGGCCGGCCGCCGCTGCGTCCGTGCCGCCCGCGTTCCGAACACCGTGATCGTCACGACGCCCAGGACCGCCAGCAGGCCGACCCCGACCGTGCCGGCCCAGCCGCCCGCGTGGAAGGCGATCGCGCCGACCGTGCTGCCCGCGCTGGAGCCGATGTAGTAGGCCGACTGGTAGAGCGCCGAGGCCTGTGCGCGGCCGGTCGTGGCCGCCTTGCTGACCGCCGAGGAGGCCACGGCGTGTCCCGCGAAGAAGCCCGCCGTGATCAGGACCAGGCCCAGCAGGACCAGCGGCAGGGAGCCGGCCAGGGACAGCAGCAGACCCGCCGCCGTCGTACCGCCGCCCGCGTACAGCGCGCCCCGGCGGCCCAGCCGGCCCACCAGCCGGCCGGCCGTCGACGCCGACACCGTACCGACGAGGTACACCAGGAAGATCGAGCCGATGATGCCCTGCGGCAGCGAGAACGGCGCCTCGGTCAGCCGGTAGCCGATGACCGTGTACACACCGCCGAACACCGTCATGAACAGCGTGCCGATCGCGTACAGGCGGCACAGCAGCGGGTTCGACAGGTGGTCACGGACCGTTCGGGCCAGCACGCGCGGCCGCAGCGAACCGGTCCTGAAGTTCCTCGGGGCGGGGAGCAGCAGCCGGAAGGCCACCGCGCACGCCACGGCGATCGCGCCGATCACACCGACGGCGATCCGCCAGCCCCACTCCTGGGCGACCCAGCCGGTGATGACCCGGCCGCTCATCCCGCCGACGCTGTTGCCCGCGACGAACAGCCCGATCGCGGTGACCAGCGCCTTGGGGCTGACCTCCTCCGCGAGGTACGCCGTCGCCGACGCCGGCAGCCCGGCCAGCGCCGCGCCCTGGAGCGCCCGCAGCACGACCAGGACACCCAGCGACGGGGCGAAGGGCACCAGCAGCCCGACGGTCACCGCCACGGCCAGCGAGGCCGTCATGACCGTACGCCGTCCGAAGCGCTCCGACAGGGCGCTCATCGGCAGGACGAACAGCGCCAGCCCGCCCGTCGCGGCGGCCACCGTCCAGCTCGCGTCGCTCGCCGCCACCCCGAACTCGCCGGAGATCAGCGGGAGCAATGCCTGCGTGGAGTACAGCAGCGCGAAGGTCGCCACACCCGCGAGGAAGAGGGCGAGGCTCATCCGGCGGTAGCCGGGCCCGCCCGGGGACATGCGTGCGTCGGCTGCAGGGACAGAGGCATCGGCGCCCACGACGGTGGACGCCCCGGTACTGGCGGGAGACATGCCTCGAAACTACGTACGCGCGCACTGATCCGTCCAATGCATGGAACCGTCATAATCGTTCCCATGGTGCATCAACACAGTTCAACCGCTCGGCTGTCACCGTCCAGTGACACAGAAGACATGGCAGAGATGTCCAAGGTGCTGGCACCCCGTCTCGCGTACTTCGCCGGCGTCGCCCGCACCGAGCACGTCACCCGCGCCGCCCAGGAGATGAACGTCCCCCAGTCGACCCTCTCCCGGGCCATGGCCCGCCTGGAGCAGGACCTCGGCGTCGACCTCTTCGCCCGCCACGGCCGTACGGTCTCCCTCACCCCGGCCGGGCGCACCTTCCTCGCCTCCGTGGAGCGGGCCCTGGCCGAGGTCGAGCGCGCCGCAGAAGAGGTGCGGGCCGACGCCGACCCCGCCACCGGCAAGGTCGCCTTCGGCTTCCTGCACACCATGGGCGCCGAGACGGTCCCGGGCCTCCTCCAGGCCTTCCGCGCCGACCATCCGCGCGTCCGCTTCAGCCTCGTCCAGAACTACGGCGAGGCCATGCTCGAACGCCTCCGCGCCGGCGAGCTGGACCTGTGCCTGACGTCCCCCGTCCCCGACGCCCCCGACCTGGTCGCCCGCCGCCTCGACGAACAGAAGCTCCGTCTGGTCGTCCCCGCGGACCACTCCCTCGCGGGCCGCCGCCGCATCCGCCTCGCCGAGGCCGCGGACGAAATGTTCGTCACCCTGGAACCCGGCTACGGCCTCCGCCGCATCACCGACGACCTGTGCCAGGAGGCCGGCTTCAAGCCCCGCATCGCCTTCGAGGGCGAGGAGGCGGAAACCCTCAGGGGCCTGGTGGCAGCGGGCCTGGGAGTGGCCCTCCTGCCCCCGCCCGCCGTGCCCCGCCCGGGGGTCGTCGAACTGACGGTGACCGCTCCGCGCGCCGCTCGCGAAATCGGCGTGGCCTGGCTGGACGGCCACCCGGACACACCCCCGGTGGCAGCCTTCAAAAGGTTCCTGCTCTCAAGAAGAGGCAGTCTGCTGCCGACCTAGGGGCGCGGGGCTGTGTTCCATATGCGGCTCCGCCGCGTGGGCGCGACCGGCCACAGACAACCCGCACCCCGAAAACCACACCCACCCCGAACGGCGTTACCGCCGAGAAGGACTGAACCCCGCAGCCAACGGCATCCGCAACCCCAACGGCGGCGGCGCGGCCAGCGCATCCCGCACAGGCCGCGACACAGCCCGCCCGAACAACGCCCCCATCACGAAGTCCTCGGCCAACGCCAGCACTTCATCCCGGTACTGATGCAACCCGTGCCCGTCCGCGTGCACTTCGAACCGGCACACATCCCGGTTCGCCTTCTTCGCCCGCGCCGCCAGCCGGAACGACAACTCGGGATCCGTCCGCCCGTCGTTCGTGCCGTGCACGATCAGCACCTGCCGCCCCACCAGCTGCTTCACCGGTTCGGGTGTCCCGGCCACATCCTCCTCGGGCAGCCAAGGGGCGAGCGCCAGCACGGAGTTGACGGCCTCGTGGCCGGCCGCCCGCAGTCCGGCCCGGCCGCCCATGCCGATGCCGGCGAGGCAGACGGGGACGTCTCCGTAACGCCGTACGACCTCGTCGGCCGCCCAGGCCGCATCGGCCGCGAGGTTGGCCTCGCTGCCGTTCCAGCCCCGGCACCGGTAGTGCACCACGTGCGCGGCGAGACCCTCCTCCCGGCCCGCGCGGGCCAGCCGGCGCCCCAGGGCGCGCACGGAGGCGGTCGCGAGCAGGGGCGACGGTCTGCGGCTGGAGACCTCGTCACCACCGGGGAGCAGCAGCACCACGCCGCTCACCGCCGTCGGCTCCGGCCCGAGTGTCCTTCCCAGCCGGGCCCTGCCCGCCGGCGTCGCTTGGTGTGCCATGACAGAACAGTGTCAGAAGGGTGGGTGTACTCGACCCGTCCTGGGGATCACCGTTACGTATCGACGGAAACGTAAAGCAGCCGAGGACGCGCCATCTACGCGCGTAGGAGTTAGAGTGCGGAAATGACGAGCCAGACCATCGCGAACACCCCGACACCGGACCAGATCCACCGGGCGCCCAAGGTTCTGCTGCACGACCACCTCGACGGCGGGCTGCGCCCCGCCACGATCGTCGAGCTCGCCCACGCGACCGGCTATACCCAGCTTCCCGAGACCGACCCGGAGAAGCTCGGCGTCTGGTTCCGCGAGGCAGCCGACTCCGGTTCCCTGGAACGGTATTTGGAGACCTTCTCCCACACCGTCGGTGTCATGCAGACCCGCGACGCCCTGGTGCGGGTCGCCGCCGAGTGCGCCGAGGACCTCGCCGAGGACGGCGTCGTCTACGCCGAGGTGCGCTACGCACCCGAGCAGCACCTCGAAGGCGGTCTGAGCCTCGAAGAGGTCGTCGAGGCCGTCAACGAGGGGTTCCGGGAAGGGGAGCGCCGCGCCCGGGAGAGGGGCCTGCGCATCCGTGTCGGCGCCCTGCTCACCGCCATGCGGCACGCGGCCCGCGCCCTGGAGATCGCCGAACTCGCCAACCGGTACCGGGATCTGGGCGTCGTCGGCTTCGACATCGCGGGCGCCGAGGCCGGCTACCCGCCCACCCGGCACCTGGACGCGTTCGAGTACCTCAAGCGCGAGAACAACCACTTCACCATCCACGCCGGCGAGGCCTTCGGGCTGCCGTCCATCTGGCAGGCCCTCCAGTGGTGCGGCGCCGACCGGCTCGGGCACGGCGTGCGGATCATCGACGACATCCAGGTCCACGAGGACGGCAGCGTCGAACTCGGGCGGCTCGCCTCGTACGTCCGGGACAAGCGCATCCCGCTGGAGCTGTGCCCGAGCTCCAACCTCCAGACCGGGGCGGCGGCCTCGTACGCCGAGCACCCCATCGGGCTGCTGCGCCGGTTGCATTTCCGTGCCACGGTCAACACGGACAATCGTCTTATGTCGCACACCAGCATGAGCCGGGAATTCGAGCACCTTGTCGAGGCGTTCGGTTACACACTCGACGACATGCAGTGGTTCTCCGTCAATGCGATGAAATCAGCGTTCATTCCATTCGATGAACGACTGGCCATGATCAATGACGTGATCAAGCCCGGATATGCCGAGCTGAAATCCGAATGGCTGTTCCGGCAGACCGCATCTACCAGCGGTTCTTCGCCTTCGGAGGACTGACCCGAGAGTCATCGGCACCCAGGGAATGCGGGCGGTGCTCACAACCCGTCCGCATTTCGATGTTTGCGGCGGATGGCGCCGCGTGATTACGGTCGCTGGACCGCTCACACCCCGTCATCCCATTATGAGGACGCATTTCATGAAGCAGTCTGCTGCCAAGTCCCTCGGTGTCGCCGCCCTCGGTGCCGCCTTCGCCGCCGCCGGTGCGGGCGCCGCCAACGCCGCCGCCCCGGCCCTCCCGGGCACCGCTCAGACGCTGGAGACCGTCACCCAGGCGCTCCCGGCGGAGCAGCTCTCCCAGACGCTGCCGGGCTCGGGCGAGGCGCTGGGCCAGGGGCAGGCGGCGCCCGGTGCCGCTCTCGCCGCCGCCCAGCCGGTCGCCGAGCAGCTGCTCGCCGAGGGCCCGATCGGCCCGGGCGCCAAGCTGCTCGGCGGTCTGCCGGTGCAGGGCCTGCCCACGCACGGCCTCCCGGTGAACGGCGTTCCGGTCGGCTGACCCTCCCGCCCAGGCGGACACACGCCGATGGGGCGCACCCCGGGTCCGGGGGTGCGCCCCATCGGTGTTCCGTCGGTGTTCTGTCGAACAGGACGTCACCAGGCCGTCTGTGCCGTGTTCTGCACCTTGCTCTCCGAGGGCAGCAGGATCCACAGCGCGATGTACAGCAGGAACTGCGGGCCGGGCAGCAGGCACGAGACGAGGAAGATCACCCGCATCGTCGTCGCGGAGGTGCCGAAGCGCCGCGCCAGCGCGGCGCACACTCCGCCGATCATGCGGCCGTGGGTGGGGCGGGCGAGGCGTGACATGTGCGGCTCCTTCGTGAGGTGTCGTGAGGCCTCGGGTCCGAGTACCCCATCCGCACTCCACGCTACGGAGACGAAGGGGGCAAAGCGTCGCTCCACGGGGCGATCCCGACCCTGGGAATCGTCGGGGTCCGACCCTGAGCCGGCCCCTCCGGGGTCAGGGGCGTACGGGGCGGGCCCGCGGTGGTGCGGCGGCGCAGCCAGGAGCGGCCGGCCGGGACGAGCGCGAGATGCGCGAGGGCCACGCCCGCGGTGTTCAGGAACAGCGAATCGACGTCGACGACCTGACCGGGAACGCCGGTCTGGAGCAGCTCGATGCCCAGCGACAGCAGGGCCCCGGCCGTGACGGTGTTCACCAGGGACGCCAGCGGCGAGACCAGCAGTCTGCCGCTCGCAATCGGCAGCAGCACGCCCAGCGGGGCGAGCAGCGCCAGCCCCTCGCAGATCCGCCGGGCCGCCTCGGGCCAGCCCAGGGCGAGATCGGCCTGGATGCCGTGGAACGGCCGCAGATTGGCCGGCATCACCCAGGGAACGTCCAGCGGCCGCAGCGTGAGCCAGGCGACGAACGCGAGGTGTGCGACGAGGAGGACACCTCCTGTCACACGGATGCGGAACGCGGCGCTGCCGCCGATGGAGCCTTGACGCTGCACGCCCCCCAAGACGCGGCCTCCGGCAGGATCGGTTCCGGGATGGGCCCCGTCAGGCCGGTGAGGCATACGCCACAGCCGGGCGAACCCGGCCCGCTCACTCCCCGGCCGCGTCCTTGGAGGGCGGTTCCTTGCTGCCCGGCCGGGCCCGCACCTCGTCCGTGCACTCATACCGGCGCGGGGGGCCGGCACCGGGGCCGCCCAGGACCACGGAGCCGTTGCCCTCGGCGGCCGCCGAGTCGGAGAAGGTGCAGACGATCTGGGCCAGGGCGTACGAGGTGAGGCTGTCCGGCGCCATGCTCAGCCGCAGCGTGTCCTCCGGGTCACCGGGCCGGGGCCGGCCCACGGTGATGCCGCCGCGCACGTCCGTGCTGTAGCCGGCCTCCTTCTCGGCGGGCGACGGCTGCGCCGCGAGCTGGTCCAGCAGGCCCTGCGCCACCAGCATCCGCCGCTCGGAGTCGGCCGCGCCGTCCGGGACCCGCACGGTCCGGTCGACGGTCACCAGCGAGGACCCGCACAGCAGGAACACCTGCACCGGCAGCCCCCGCGCGGCCTGCGCCGACACGTCCGGCTCGGCGAGCGAACAGCGCACCCGCGAGGGCGCGGGCCCGAAGTTCGTCGGCACCTCCGTGGCCCGGATCCCGCAGCCGGCGAGCAGCAGGGCGAGCACGGACACGGCACCGATCCGGGCCCTGGAGACGAGGCGTGTGGTCATCAGGCGTCCCCCTTCGAGTCCGCGCCCTGGTCCCGGCCGGTGTCGTCCCCGTGCTTGTGCTCGCCCTCGGCGGGTTGTTCCCCCGGCGCGTACGTGTGGCGCGGGAGCCGCAGGGTGAACACCGCGCCCGAGTCGGGCGAGTTGGCCGCGGTGATCTCGCCGCCGTGGATGTGGGCGTTCTCCCGGGCGATGGACAGGCCCAGGCCGCTGCCCTCGGAGCGCGGCCGGGACGCGCTGGCCTTGTAGAAACGGTCGAAGACGTGCGGCAGGACGTCCTCGGGGATGCCGGGCCCGTGGTCCTGCACCTCGATGACGAGCGAGTCGTCCTCCACCCGGACGGACACCCGCACCGGGGAGCCGCCGTGCTTGAGCGCGTTGCCGATCAGGTTGGCCAGGATGACGTCCAGGCGGCGCGGGTCCAGTCGGGCGTGGATGCCGCGCTCGGCGTCCAGCTCGACCGCGTCCAGCCAGGCACGGGCGTCGATGCACGCGGTGATCTGGTCGGCGATGTCGACGTCGTCCAGGACGAGCCGGGCCGTGCCCGCGTCGAAGCGGGTGACCTCCATCAGGTTCTCGACGAGATCGTTCAGCCGCCGGGTCTCGCTGACCACCAGCCGGACGGCGGGCTCGATCATCGGGTCCATGCTCCCGGTCTCCGCCTCCAGCTCCTCCTCCAGCACCTCCGTCACGGCGGTGATGGCGGTGAGCGGCGTCCGCAGCTCGTGGCTCATGTCGGCGACGAACCGCCGGGACGCCTCGTCGCGCGCGGCCATGTCGGCGACCCGCTTCTCCAGCGCCTCGGCCGCCTTGTTGAACGTCCGTGACAGGTCGGCGAGTTCGTCGGTCCCGGACACGCTGAGCCGGGTGTCCAGCTTGCCCTCCCCGAGCCGCCGCGCGGCCGTCCCGAGCCGCTGCACCGGCTTCAGCACGGTCGTCGCCGCGGCCTGGGCGAGCAGCGCCGAGCCGATCAGCGCGAGCCCCGTTGCGATCCCCAGCGACCAGGCCAGCGAGTTGAGGTCCTTCGCCTCCGGCTCCAGCGACTTCAGCATGTAACCGGTCGGACCGCCGCCGATCACCCGCGTCCCGGCCACGAGGTACGGCGTGTCGTGGTCGACGACCCGCTGCCAGTACAGGTGGTACGGGTGCTTGTTCGACGCGTCGACCTTCTGCGCCCTGTTCACCGCCGTACGCAGCGAGACCGGCACGTCCCGCAGCGAGAAGCCGCTCAGCCCGCCGGAGCTGCCGTAGACGGTCCTGCCGTCGGCGTCCCTCGCGACCAGCAGCACGCTGAAGCGCTGGTCGCTGCCCGCCATCTGGCCCGCGGTGTGCTGGAGCTCGTCCTGCGTGGGCCGATCGGGCAGCGCACCGGCCCGGTTCTGCATCTCCTGCTCGAAGTCGCGCAGCACGGCGTCCTGGGCGCGGGTGAGCACGGCCTCGCGGTTGAGCCAGTACGCGATGCCGGACGCGGACACGGCGGCCGTCAGCGCCACCAGACCGAAGACGACGACCAGCCTCAGCCGCAGACTGGTGAAGCGCAGCCGCGACAGAACTCCCTTGCGCGCCGCGGTCCAGCCGCGGGTCCCCCCCTGGTTCCCCTGTGTCACTGAGGCGGATCCAGCCGGTAGCCGACACCCCGCACGGTACGGATCAGCGTCGGGGACGAGGGCACGTCCTCGACCTTGGCGCGCAGCCGCTGGACACACGCGTCCACGAGCCGCGAGTCGCCCAGGTAGTCGTGTTCCCACACCAGCCGCAGCAGCTGCTGCCGCGACAGCGCCTGCCCCGGCCGCCGGCTCAGCTCCAGCAGCAGCCGCAGCTCGGTCGGCGTGAGCTGGAGATCCTCGCCGTTCTTCGTCACCGTCATCGCCGAGCGGTCGATGACGAGGCTGCCGAAGCTCGCCGCGTCATTCGACTCCCGCTCGCCGCGCCGCAGCACGGCCCGGATCCGGGCGTCCAGCACCCGCCCCTGCACCGGCTTGACGACATAGTCGTCGGCGCCGGACTCCAGCCCGACGACCACGTCGATGTCGTCGTTGCGCGCGGTCAGCAGGATGATCGGCAACTGGTCCGTGCGCCGGATGCGCCGGCACACCTCGAACCCGTCGATGCCGGGCAGCATCACATCCAGCACGATCAGATCCGGCCGCTGCTCGCGCAGCAGCTTCAGACCGTCCTCACCACTGGCAGCGGTCGCCACCCGGTGACCCTGGCGCGTCAGTGAGAGCTCCAGGGCCGTCCGGATGGCGTCGTCGTCCTCGATCAGCAACAGGGAAGGCACGGGCACATTCTGGCCCATGGAGGGGTCACGGTTCGACATGTGGGCCGAGATGGGCCCCGCGCACAGCGCCGACGCCCGTGCACGGGGTGTGTCCGCCATATGGCCGACCCCTGTGACAGCTCTGTGACAGTCGGCGGACACGGCCATGAAAGTGCCGCGGCAAAGTTTTCGGCACAAGCAGGAAAGCCCGCCCGACCGGCGGGCCGCACACCGGAAGTCCACGACGGGGGGCGCGAGATGAACACGCTGCACGGCACCAGCACCAGCGCAGTGGTCACGCGTCTGCACGACGTGAGCCGGGGGTCCGAGAAGTCCGGTGCCGTGAGCGGGCGGGGGTGCGCTCGCGGCACCGGGCGTCAGCACACCGGGTTCATGACGGTCGTTGACGCACACACGGGGGACAGCAAGGGGACGGGGGCGGCTCACGGGGGAGCCGCGTACAGGGAGGACTCGGGGGAGCGCCGCTCGCTGTCGGAGGCGGAGTTCACCGCCTACGTCCAGGAGCGCCGCGCCTCCCTGTACGCCACCGCCTACCACCTCACCGGCGACCGCTTCGAGGCCGAGGACCTGCTGCAGAGCGCGCTGTTCTCGACCTACCGGGCGTGGGACCGCATCAGTGACAAGGCCGCGGTCGGCGGATACCTCCGCCGCACCATGACCAACCTGCACATCAGCGCCTGGCGGCGCCGCAAGCTCAACGAGTACCCGACCGAGGAACTGCCGGAGACGCCCGGCGACACGGACGCGATGCGCGGCACCGAACTGCGCGCGGTCCTGTGGCAGGCGCTGGCCCGGCTGCCGGAACTCCAGCGCACCATGCTGGTCCTGCGCTACTACGAGGGCCGCACGGACCCGGAGATCGCGGAGATCCTCGACATCAGTGTCGGCACGGTGAAGTCCAGCATCTGGCGGTCGCTCCGCCGGCTGCGCGAGGACGAGGTCCTCAGCTTCGGCCGTGACGAGGAGGACGCCTTCGGCGAGCTTGTCGCCTGAAGGCCGGGGGGAGCACCAAAGGGGCCCCACGGGGGAGGGAACCGGGGCCCACGGGGGACTGCGGAGACGCTGGGGGGCGTCTCCTCAGGACAGTGGGGGGACACGGGGGAACACGGGGGAGGACAACGGGGGAGCACAGAGCGGGACTGGAGGGCCGGGGGGTCCGTCCAGTCCCCTCTTTGCGCCTAAACCGGCGCCGCTCTCGCGGACGTGGTTGCTCGCCGTCGTGGTGCCTCAATTGACGGTTGCGGTGTACTTCCCTTTCACACACCGACCCGCAGCTGCATCGGCCAGCCGGCCCATCGCCTCGTCGCGGTCGCAGGCGTACGTGCCCAGCGCGGTCTGGCGGGCGACGATCGAGCGCTCCTGACGCATCAGACGCCAGCCGCGGCGCAGCAGGAACGGCACCGACTTGCGGCCCTCCCGCAGATCCCGCAGGAAGCGGCGGCGGAACGTCGTCACCGGGCCGCGGCTCAGACACAGCGCGTCGGCGAGGACGCCGAGCTCCCGGCAGCGCGTGACGATCTCCGCGGCGAAGATGCCCTCCGCGATGAACAGCGGGGTCCGCCCGATGTCCACCGTCTCGGTGCCGGTGCGGGCGCTGCGCGCGATGTCGTAGACGGGGACCTCCGTACGGCCCGTGCGGCACAGCCGGGTGATCGCGGCGACGGCCGTGTCCGCGTCCCACGACTCCGGATGATCCCAGTCGATGTCCGAACTCCCGGCCACCAGCGGCAGCGTCGGGTCGTCGCCCTCCTTGTAGAAGTCGTCGAGCCGCAGCACCGGGAGGCCGGAGTGGGCCGCGAGGAGGGACTTGCCGGAGCCGGAGGGGCCGCAGAGCAGCACGACTCGCGTCGGTATGGCCAGAGGAGAACTCACGGGACACCAGTGTGAGGCATCCATCGGGGGCCGTACGACCCCGCGTCGCCTTTGATGCGCGCGTCACACACGGGACAGGCGGCCGGGCGGCTCTCGCAGTAGCTCGGCGGCTCCGCAGCGGGACCTCCCCGACCAGCCAGGACACCGCGAACGCCACGGCGCACAGCGCGGCGGTGCCCGGCGCGACACCGTGCAGGCCCTCCACGACCCCCGTCCGGAAGGCGTGCCGGACGGGCACCGGCAGGCCCCGCAGCAGCGCGGGTGTGAGCTCGCCGCCGGTCAGCCGCGCGCCGTCGCCCCCGAGCCGGTCCGTGACGGTGGCGGTGAGCCGGCCGGTGCCTGTGGGCTGTCATGATCGACCGGGTGTCGCGTGCTGATAGCAGTACGCCCTCAACGCGGCCCGCAAGGACGACCGGGCCTGGGAGTTCGCGTTCGGCCTGGACTGCGTCCTCGACGGCATCGCGCAGCGCCTCGGGATCTGACGGCAGCGAGCGCGCAGAGAAGCCCCGGCCCTCCCGGACGGAGGAGGGCCGGGGCTTCCGCTGTGAGGGGCGCTCTAGTACGAGGAGCCCGACCTAGTACGAGGAGCCCGACGCGCCCAGTGACCCCGTGGGGTGCCAGACCGTTTTCGTCTCCAGGAACGCCGTCATGCGGTCGATGCCGGGCGTCTCCGCGTAATCCACAGGCTGTGGACGCAGGACGCGCTTGAGGTTGTCGGCCGCGGCGATCTCCAACTCCTTCGCGAGGGCCTCGTCGGCGCCCGCCAGATCGATCGCGTTGACGT
Organism: Streptomyces sp. NPDC050416; assembly: GCF_044458845.1. Taxonomy (NCBI): domain Bacteria; kingdom Bacillati; phylum Actinomycetota; class Actinomycetes; order Kitasatosporales; family Streptomycetaceae; genus Streptomyces; species Streptomyces sp. NPDC050416. The sequence continues at coordinate 439,833 of NZ_JBITII010000002.1, read as the reverse complement.
CCTGGTGGGCGGCCAGCGGGGTCGCGATCTCCGCCGTGCGGCCCGACAGGACGTTGACCACACCGCCGGGGACGTCCGAGGTCGCCAGCACCTCGGCGAGGGACAGCGCGGGGAGCGGGGACTTCTCGCTCGCCACCACGACCGCCGTGTTGCCGGTCGCGATCACCGGGGCGAGCACCGACACCAGGCCCAGGAACGACGACTCCTGGGGCGCCAGGACCGCGACCACGCCCGTCGGCTCGGGGGAGGACAGGTTGAAGAACGGGCCGGCCACCGGGTTGCCGCCGCCGACCACCTGGGCGATCTTGTCGGTCCAGCCCGCGTACCAGACCCAGCGGTCGATCGTCGCGTCCACGACCGCCGCCGCCTTGGACTTCGACAGCCCCTCCGCGTCGGCCACCTCACGCGTGAACTGGTCGCGGCGGCCCTCCAGCATCTCCGCGACGCGGTAGAGGACCTGGCCGCGGTTGTACGCCGTCGCGCCGGACCAGGCGCCGAACGCCTTGCGGGCGGCCACGACCGCGTCACGGGCGTCCTTGCGGGAGGACAGGGGCGCGTTCGCCAGCCACTTGCCCTTCGAATCGGTCACCTCGTACACCCGGCCGCTCTCGGAACGCGGGAACTTCCCGCCGACGTACAGCTTGTAGGTCTTGAGGACACTCAGTCGCGTGTCAGACATCGAGGTACGCCTCCAGGCCGTGGCGGCCGCCCTCGCGGCCGAAGCCCGACTCCTTGTAACCGCCGAACGGCGATGTCGGGTCGAACTTGTTGAACGTGTTGGACCAGACCACACCCGCGCGGAGCTTGTTCGCGACCGCCAGGATGCGCGAGCCCTTCTCCGTCCAGACGCCGGCGGAGAGCCCGTACGGCGTGTTGTTGGCCTTGGCGACCGCCTCGTCCGGGGTGCGGAAGGTCAGGACCGACAGCACCGGGCCGAAGATCTCGTCGCGGGCGACGGTGTGCGCCTGGGTGACGTTCGTGAAGAGCGTCGGGGCGAACCAGTAGCCGCTCTCCGGCAGTTCGCAGGCCGGTGACCAGCGCTCTGCGCCCTCCGCCTCGCCTTGCTCGACGAGCGAGGTGATGCGCGTGAGCTGTTCCTCGGAGTTGATCGCGCCGATGTCCGTGTTCTTGTCGAGCGGGTCGCCGAGGCGGAGGGTCGACAGGCGGCGCTTGAGGGAGTCGAGGAGCTCGTCGTGGATCGACTCCTGGACCAGCAGGCGGCTGCCGGCGCAGCAGACCTGGCCCTGGTTGAAGAAGATGCCGTTGACGATGCCCTCGACGGCCTGGTCTACGGGTGCGTCGTCGAAGACGATGTTGGCGCCCTTGCCGCCCAGTTCGAGCGTGACCTTCTTGCGGGTACCGGCGACCGTACGGGCGATCTCCTTGCCGACGGCCGTGGAGCCCGTGAAGGCGACCTTGTTCACGTCCGGGTGGGCCACCAGCGCCGCGCCCGCGCCGCCGTAGCCGGGGAGGATGTTGACGACGCCCTTCGGCAGGCCCGCCTGGCGGCAGATGTCCGCGAAGAACAGCGCCGAGAGCGGGGTGGTCTCCGCCGGCTTCAGGACGACCGTGTTGCCGGTCGCGAGCGCCGGGGCGATCTTCCACGCCAGCATGAGGAGGGGGAAGTTCCAGGGGATGACCTGGCCGGCGACGCCGAGCGGCCTGGGGTTCGTGCCGAAGCCGGCGTGGTCGAGCTTGTCCGCCCAGCCCGCGTAGTAGAAGAAGTGCGCCGCGACCAGGGGGAGGTCCGCGTCGCGGGTCTCCTTGATCGGCTTGCCGTTGTCGAGGGTTTCGAGGACGGCGAGCTCGCGGGAGCGCTCCTGGATGATCCGCGCGATGCGGAACAGGTACTTGGCGCGCTCCGAGCCGGGCAGCGCCGCCCACTTCTCGAAGGCCTTGCGGGCCGCCTGTACGGCGCGGTCCACGTCCGCCTCGCCCGCCTGGGCGACCTCGGCGAGGACCTCCTCGGAGGACGGGCTGACCGTCTTGAAGACCTTGCCGTCGGCCGCCTCCACGAACTCGCCGTCGATGAACAGGCCGTACGAGGGCGCGATGTCGACGATCGAGCGGGACTCGGGGGCCGGGGCGTATTCGAATACCGATGACACGTTTTCCCTGTTCACGGGTATCAGTCCACCGTCACGTAGTCGGGGCCGGAGTAGCGGCCGGTGGCCAGCTTCTGGCGCTGCATCAGCAGGTCGTTCAGCAGCGAGGAGGCGCCGAAGCGGAACCAGTGGTTGTCCAGCCAGTCCCCGCCGGCGGTCTCGTTGACCAGGACGAGGAACTTGATGGCGTCCTTGGAGGTGCGGATGCCGCCGGCCGGCTTCACGCCGACCTGGATGCCGGTCTGTGCACGGAAGTCACGTACCGCCTCCAGCATGAGGAGCGTGTTCGCCGGGGTCGCGTTGACGGCGACCTTTCCGGTGGACGTCTTGATGAAGTCCGCGCCCGCCAGCATCCCGAGCCAGCTCGCGCGGCGGATGTTGTCGTACGTCGACAGCTCGCCCGTCTCGAAGATGACCTTCAGGCGCGCGGACGTGCCGCAGGCCTCCTTCACGGCGGTGATCTCGTCGTACACCTTCAAGTATCGGCCCGCGAGGAACGCCCCGCGGTCGATGACCATGTCGATCTCGTCGGCGCCGGCGGCGACGGCCTCACGGACGTCGGCCAGCTTTACGGTGAGCGGGGCGCGGCCGGCCGGGAACGCCGTGGCGACGGAGGCGACCTTCACGCCGGAGCCGGCGACGGCCTCCTTGGCCACGGCCACCATGTCGGGGTAGACGCAGACCGCGGCCGTCGCGGGCGCCGTACGGTCGGTCGGGTCGGGCCGGACCGCCTTCGCGCCGAGCGCCCGGACCTTGCCCGGGGTGTCCGCGCCTTCCAGCGTCGTCAGGTCGACCATCGAGATGGCGAGGTCGATGGCGTACGCCTTCGCGGTCGTCTTGATCGACCGCGTACCGAGGGAGGCCGCACGGGCCTCCAGTCCGACCGCGTCTACGCCGGGAAGCCCGTGGAGGAAGCGGCGCAGCGCGCTGTCGGACGCGGTGACGTCCTTGAGGGGGTGAGCTGCGGTGAGTGCAGAACTGGGCATGGTCACCAGACGAGCATATCTACGCGCGTAGCGGCTGTACAGCCCCTGGGTTTGGTCCCTGGGTTTGGCCGGGTGGGTAGCAGTGGTCTGCACACGGTCCGGCAGAATCGGAGCATGACGAGCCCCGAGTCCCAGTCGCCCGCGCCGCAGCCTCCGGAGCCCGAGTCCGAGGACCGGGTGTACCGGTCGGTTCCGGCCATCGCCGGTGGGGTGCTGCTGCTGGCCATCGCCGGATGGCTCGGCATCGACGCGATCGTCTCGGGCGAGGGGCGGACGCCGTGGATGGCGCTCGCCGTGCTGATCCTCATCGTGCCGCTGGTCGCCGCGTTCACGCTGCGCCCCGCCGTGTACGCGGGTGACGACCGGCTGCGTATCCGCAACCCGTTCCGCGTCGTCGTGGTCCCCTGGGGGCAGGTCGCCTCGCTGAAGTCCGCCTACTCGAACGAGGTCGTCACCGAGTCCGGCGCGAAGTACCAGCTGTGGGCCGTGCCCGTGTCGCTGCGGGCCCGCAAGAAGGCCGCGCGGCGTGAGATGCGGGCGACCGCGCAGGCACGGCGGCACATGGGGCGGGACGAGGGGCGCGGCAGTGCGCTCGGGATGCGTGCGGGGCTGGGCTCGGGGCCTGGGCAGGGTCTCGCCGGCGGCCCGGTGTCGGACGGGCCCGCGCGGGCGGAGACCGACCGGATCATGGATGAGCTGCGGGGGCTGCACGAGGCGCGGCGCCGGGCGGAGACGGCGCAGGGGGAGGTGACCGTGCGGTGGGCGTACGAGGTGGTGGGGCCGGCGGTTGCCGGGGCGTTGCTTGTGCTGATTCTGGTGGTGGTGGGGTGAGGGTGGGCCCGTTGGCCCATCGGCCCCGGCCGGGTGCTCGGCTGCGCCGGGGCCGTTCTTGTGGGCGTACGACCGCGGGTGCGGTCAGATGCCTGTCGCTGTCGACAGGTCGCGTTTGATCGACTCCAGTCGAGCCGTCGCCTGTGCGCGGGCCTGGGGGAGCTCGGCGTGGGCCGCGACCGGGATCACGACCTCCAGGTAGCACTTCAGCTTCGGCTCCGTGCCGCTCGGGCGGACGATCACCCGGGCGCCGTCGAGGGTGTAGCGCAGGCCGTCGGTGGGCGGGAGGGCGTCCGTGCCCTGGGTGAGGTCGTCGGTGCGGGTGATCGGCAGGCCGGCGAGTTCGGTCGGGGGCTGTTCGCGCAGGCGGCGCATCGCGGCGGCGATCAGGGACAGGTCCTCGACGCGGACCGAGAGCTGGTCCGTGGCGTGCAGGCCGTGTTCCACGGCCAGGTCGTCGAGGAGGTCGAGGAGGGTGCGGCCCTCCTCCTTGAGCTGCGACGCCAGTTCCGTGATCAGGAGCGCGGCCGTGATGCCGTCCTTGTCGCGTACGCCGTCCGGGTCGACGCAGTAGCCGAGGGCCTCCTCGTAGCCGTAGCGCAGGCCCTCCGCGCGGGCGATCCACTTGAAGCCGGTGAGGGTCTCTACGTGGGGGAGGCCGGCCTTCTCGGCGATGCGGCCGAGGAGGGAGGAGGAGACGATCGACTCCGCGAAGGTGCCGGTCGCTCCGCGGCGGACCAGGTGGGCGGCGAGCAGCGCGCCGACCTCGTCGCCGCGGAGCATGCGCCAGTCGGCGCCGTTCTGGCCGTCCTGTACGGCGACGGCGCAGCGGTCCGCGTCCGGGTCGTTGGCGATGATCAGGTCGGGGGCGGGAGTGAGCGCGCGGGCCGTCGCGAACGCCAGGTCCATCGCGCCGGGCTCCTCCGGGTTGGGGAACGCGACGGTCGGGAACTCCGGGTCGGGTTCGGCCTGCTCCGCGACGAGGACCGGTTCCGGGAAGCCGGCGCGGGCGAAGGCGGCGAGGAGGACGTCCTTGCCGACGCCGTGCATCGCCGTGTACACCGTGCGGGCCGTGCGGGGGGAATCCTTGGCGAGTACGGCGTCGGTGCGGGCGAGGTAGGCGTCGAGGACGCTGTCGTCGAGGGTGTCCCAGCCTTCGGTGGGGCGGCGGACCGTGGTGAGGGACGGGACGGCGGCGATCTCCGCGGCGATCTCGGTGTCCGCCGGGGGGACGATCTGGGAGCCGTCGCCGAGGTAGACCTTGTAGCCGTTGTCGCGGGGCGGGTTGTGGCTGGCGGTGACCTCCACGCCGGCGACCGCGCCGAGGTGCCTTATCGCGAAGGCGAGGACGGGAGTGGGGAGGGGGCGGGGGAGGACGGCTGCGCGGAGGCCGGCGCCGGTCATGACGGCGGCGGTGTCGCGGGCGAAGTCGTGCGACTTGTGGCGGGCGTCGTAGCCGATGACGACGAGGCCGTCGTGGTGGCCCTGCTTCTTGAGGTACGCGGCGAGGCCGGCGGCCGCGCGGATGACGACGGAGCTGTTCATGCGCATGGGGCCGGCGCCGAGTTCGCCGCGGAGGCCGGCGGTGCCGAACTGGAGGGTGCCGCTGAAGCGGGCGGCGAGTTCGGTGTGGTCCTGGGCGTCGATGAGGCGGGCGAGCTCGGTGCGGGTTTCCGGGTCGGGGTCCTCGGTGAGCCACGCCTGGGCCTGTGCGATGAGTTCGTCGTGCACGGTCTGTGTCAGCCTCTCCGTTGTGTGGGTGGTGCTGGGTGCCTGCGGCGGCCTGTGGCTGCTTCGGTGGGGGTGCGCGGAGCGCCTGCGGCTGGCTTGTGGGTCGGGGCCGCGCCGGGGGGTGTCCGTCCTCGGAACGGCGCGATGGGATTGCGTACCGACTAACCGTTCCGTTGACGCGCCAACCGCTGCGGGCGGACACCCCCCGACACGTCCCCGTCTCGCCGTCGGCGGGTACGGGCGCGCCTGGCTGCGGGCAGTCGTGCCTCCTCCAGTTCCTTAAGGGTCTGGGAGGTGCCCCCAGGCGGCACGGGTGGGCGCAGCGGCACCCCGCTCCGCCGGGCTGCGGACCCACCCGGCCCAGGCAACCACGCCGGGTTGCTTACAGGCGGCCCAGGACCTGGGCGAGCAGTGAACCCATGCGCGTCGCGGAGTCGCGGCCGGCCTGGAGGACCTCTTCGTGGTTCAGGGGCTCTCCGGTCATGCCCGCCGCCAGGTTCGTGACGAGGGAGATGCCCAGAACCTCCGCACCCGCCTCACGCGCGGCGATCGCCTCCAGGACCGTCGACATGCCCACCAGGTCCGCACCGATGACCCGGGCCATACGGATCTCCGCCGGAGTCTCGTAGTGCGGGCCGGGGAACTGGGCGTAGACGCCCTCCTCCAGCGTGGGGTCGACCTCCTTGCACAGGGCCCGCAGGCGCGGGGAGTAGAGGTCGGTGAGGTCGACGAAGTTGGCGCCGATGATGGGCGAGGTGGCGGTGAGGTTGATGTGGTCGCTGATCAGGACCGGCTGGCCGGGGCGCATACCCTCGCGCAGGCCGCCGCAGCCGTTCGTGAGGACGATCGTCTTGCAGCCGGCCGAGACCGCGGTGCGGACGCCGTGCGCGACCGCTGCCACGCCGCGGCCCTCGTAGTAGTGCGTACGGCCGAGGAAGACCAGGGCGCGCTTGTTGCCGATCCGGTACGAGCGGATCTTGCCTCCGTGGCCCTCGACCGCCGGGGGCGGGAAGCCGGGCAGCTCGGTGACCTGGAGCTCGGCCTCGGGGGCACCGAGGGCGTCCACGGCCGGAGCCCAGCCGGAGCCCATCACGAGGGCGACGTCGTGGGTCTCGGCGCCCGTGAGTTCGCGCAGGCGGGCCGCGGCGGCGTCGGCGGCGGCGTGGGGGTCGCCCTGGATGTCGTCCGGAAGAAGAGATGCGTTCACGCGCACGAGGGTAGCCGGTGATTGCCTACGCGCGTAGATGGTGGACCTCACGGGGTGGCGATCGTTGTCTTGTCGTTTCCGACGAAGAGAGGGTCAGCAGGGGCGCTTGCGGAGTTCCATGACGTAGTCGTGGGGGGCGCCGGCCGACTCGGCCGCGTCGGCGATCTCGCCCAGGTGGCGGGCGGAGGGCAGGCCGCCCTCGTAGGCGTTGAGGGTGAAGGCCCACGCCTGTTCGTCACCCTCCAGGGTGTGGACCCGTACGCGTGTGCGGCGGTAGATGTCGAGCCCCACGCCCTCCCAGCGGTCGAGTGACTCCTCGTCCATGGGGGCGATGTCGTACAGCGCGACGAAGACCTGGGAGAGGGGGTCCTCGACGATCGTCGGCAGGGCGCCCTCCCAGCCCATGTGCTCGCCGCCGAAGGTCAGCCGCCACCCGTTCAGCCAGCCGGTGGCGCGCAGCGGCGAGTGCGGGGCGCGGCGGGACATCAGCCGCGCGTCGAGGTTGCCGGCGTACGCGGCGTAGAGCGACATGGGGAGAGGGTACGGCAGGTGCCCGGGAGTCACTCGCGTAACGGAGCCGCATCGGCGGCGGGCCCCGGGGCGGTGCCATGTTGATGGGTGCGGGACAATGGGGTACGTGACTCGGATCGTGATCATCGGTGGCGGACCCGGCGGATACGAAGCGGCGCTGGTGGCCGCTCAACTCGGCGCGGAGGTGACCGTCGTCGATTGCGACGGTCTGGGCGGGGCGTCGGTGCTCACCGACTGCGTGCCGTCGAAGACCCTGATCGCCACGGCCGAGGTGATGACCACCTTCGACTCGTCCTACGAGGAGCTGGGGATCATCGTCGCGGACGACACCCCGCCCCTGGAGCAGAGCGCCCGGGTCGTGGGCGTCGACCTGGGGAAGGTCAACCGGCGTGTGAAGCGGCTCGCGCTCGCCCAGTCGCACGACATCACGGCCTCCGTGACGCGTGCCGGGGCGCGTGTCCTGCGCGGGCGCGGGCGGCTGGAGGGCATGCAGGCGCTCGACGGGTCGCGCAAGGTCGTGGTGCGCGCCGCCGACGGGAGTGAAGAGACCCTGACGGCGGATGCCGTGCTCATCGCCACCGGCGGGCATCCCCGCGAGCTGCCCGACGCCCAGCCCGACGGCGAGCGGATCCTGAACTGGACCCAGGTGTACGACCTCGACGAGCTCCCCGAGGAGCTGATCGTGGTCGGGTCGGGTGTGACCGGTGCCGAGTTCGCCGGTGCCTACCAGGCGCTGGGGTCGAAGGTGACGCTCGTGTCGTCGCGGGACCGCGTGCTGCCGGGTGAGGACCCGGACGCGGCGGCCGTACTGGAGGAGGTCTTCCGGCGGCGCGGCATGAACGTCATGGGACGCACCCGGGCGCAGTCCGCCAAGCGGGTCGGGGACCGGGTCGAGGTGACCCTCTCCGACGGGCGGGTGATCACCGGGTCGCACTGCCTCATGGCCGTCGGCGCCGTTCCGAACAGCTCGGGCATGGGGCTGGAGGAGGCCGGGGTCCGGCTGCGCGAGTCCGGTCACATCTGGACCGACAAGGTGTCGCGTACGACCGCTCCGGGCGTGTACGCGGCCGGTGACGTGACGGGCGTGTTCGCCCTCGCCTCCGTGGCCGCCATGCAGGGACGTATCGCCATGTACCACTTCCTGGGCGATGCCGTGGCCCCGCTGAACCTCAAGACCGTCTCGTCGAACGTCTTCACCGACCCGGAGATCGCCACCGTGGGCTACACCCAGGCCGACGTCGACGGCGGGAAGATCGACGCCCGGGTCGTGAAGCTGCCGCTGCTGCGCAACCCGCGCGCGAAGATGCAGGGCATCCGCGACGGCTTCGTCAAGATCTTCTGCCGGCCGGGGACCGGGATCGTGGTCGGTGGTGTCGTCGTGGCGCCGCGTGCCTCGGAACTGATCCACCCCATCTCGATCGCGGTCGACAACAATCTGACCGTCGAACAGATTGCGAACGCCTTCACCGTCTATCCCTCGCTGTCGGGCTCGATCGCCGAGGTGGCACGGCAGTTGCACACCCGGAAGGACACAGGCGAGGGCTGAGGCCGGATCCGGTTCCTCGCTGGTCACGGGGAGTGTTCGACCATTCGTGCGGCATAGGCGGCGCGACTAGGCCCTATACCACTTCGCACTGCTCCGTGCGAACATCTTCTGCTATTCAGCGCAAACTGCTGAAAGCAGACGGTCGCTGGCGTTACTGTCAGTTTCGTGTTCGCTGCAGAACGTCGCCAATTGATCCTCGAAATGGTGCGAGCGAACGGGGCCGTGTCGCTCCGTGAGCTCGCCCGCGTCGTCCAGACCTCCGAAGTGACCGTACGGCGGGACGTGCGCGCGCTGGAGGCAGAAGGACTCCTCGACCGCCGGCACGGCGGTGCGGTACTGCCGGGCGGTTTCACGCGGGAGTCCGGCTTTCCGCAGAAGTCTCATCTCGCGACCGCCGAGAAGACCGCCATCGCCGACCTCGCCGCGAGTCTCGTGGAGGAGGGTGAGGCGATCGTGGTCGGGGCGGGTACGACGACCCAGGAGCTGGCCCGCCGGCTCGCCCGGGTGCCCGGGCTGACCGTCGTCACCAACTCACTGCTGGTCGCCCAGGCGCTGGCCCATGCCAACCGGGTCGAGGTCGTGATGACCGGCGGTACGCTCCGCGGCTCGAACTACGCCCTGGTCGGCAGCGGTGCCGAGCAGTCCCTGCACGGGCTGAGAGTGTCGCGGGCGTTCCTGTCCGGGAGCGGTCTGACCGCGGAGCGCGGGCTGTCCACGTCCAACATGCTGTCGGCGTCGGTCGACCGGGCGCTGGTGCAGGCCGCCGCGGAGGTGGTGGTCCTCGCGGACCACACCAAGCTCGGGACGGACACGATGTTCCAGACCGTGCCGACGGACCTCATCACCCGCCTCGTGACGGACGAGCCGCCCGCCCATGACGACCGTGCGGGTACGGAGCTTCAGGCGCTCGCCGATCAGGGTGTGCAGATCACTGTCGCGGGGGCGCCGGGGGGGTCGGCCGGGGCGGGAGGCCCCGGGGGTGATGCCGGCCCGGGGCGTCAGCAGCGGCGGGATGTGCCGTTGCCCGGGCCTCGGCGGCAGGTGCCGGGGGCGGGGAGTGGGTTGCGGTCGGCCACGATGCTCGGGGAGCAGAGTCCTGGGGCGGAGCGGGCGAGGGTTGCGGATCTGCGGCGGCGTTGAGCCGGCGGGTGGGTTGAGTCGCCGCTGGTTGCCAGGTGCTCGGCGATGTCGCCCGGGCCGGGGCGTTGCGCAACCCGGCGCTGCGGGGTGCCGCTGCGCCCACCCGTGCCGCCCTGGGGGTACCTCCCAGGCCCTTAAGGCACTGGGGGAGGCACGACTGCCCGCAGCTAAGCGGCGGCGCGACTGACCGCGGCTCAGCGGTACGACTGCCCGCAGCTAGGCTGCGGCGCGGCCCCGAGCCGGGGCCGCGCCGTAGGTGTTGTCCGTGCTGCCCGGTCAGTCCTTGATCTCGCAGATCGGTGCGCCCGACGTGACCGACGTGCCGATTTCCGCGCTGAGGCCCTTGATCGTGCCGGACTTGTGCGCGTTCAGGGGCTGTTCCATCTTCATGGCCTCGAGGACGACGACCAGGTCGCCCTCCTTGACCTCCTGGCCCTCCTCCACCGCGACCTTGACGATCGTGCCCTGCATCGGGGAGGCGAGGGTGTCGCCGGAGGCGGCGGGGCCCGACTTCTTCGCCGCGCGGCGCTTGGGCTTGGCCCCGGCCGCGAGGCCCGTGCGGGCCAGGGACATGCCCAGGGACGCCGGGAGGGAGACCTCGAGGCGCTTGCCGCCGACCTCGACGACCACCGTCTCGCGGCCCGGCTCCTCGTCCGCCTCCAGGGCGTCCCCGGCCGCCGCGAACGGCTTGATCTCGTTGACGAACTCCGTCTCGATCCAGCGGGTGTGGACCGTGAACGGGTCGGACGAGCCGGTGAGCTCAGGCGCGAACGCCGGGTCCTTCACCACCGCGCGGTGGAACGGGATCGCCGTCGCCATGCCCTCGACCTGGAACTCCTCCAGGGCCCGCGCGGCCCGCTCCAGCGCCTCCTTGCGCGTGCGGCCGGTGACGATCAGCTTGGCCAGCAGCGAGTCCCACGCCGGGCCGATGACCGCCCCGGACTCCACGCCCGCGTCCAGCCGGACACCCGGGCCGGACGGCGGGGCGAACGTCGTGACCGTGCCGGGGGCCGGCAGGAAGTTGCGGCCAGGGTCCTCGCCGTTGATGCGGAACTCGAAGGAGTGCCCCCGCAGCGCCGGGTCGTCGTAGCCGAGCTCCTCGCCGTCGGCGATGCGGAACATCTCGCGGACGAGGTCGATGCCGGCGACCTCCTCGGTGACCGGGTGCTCCACCTGCAGGCGGGTGTTGACCTCCAGGAAGGAGATCGTGCCGTCGTTGCCGACGAGGAACTCGACCGTGCCGGCGCCGACGTAACCGGCCTCCTTCAGGATCGCCTTGGAGGACGAGTACAGCTCGGCGATCTGCTCGTCGGAGAGGAAGGGGGCGGGGGCCTCCTCGACCAGCTTCTGGTGGCGGCGCTGGAGGGAGCAGTCACGGGTGGAGACGACGACCACGTTGCCGTGCTGGTCGGCCAGGCACTGGGTCTCCACGTGCCGCGGCTTGTCGAGGTAGCGCTCGACGAAGCACTCGCCCCGGCCGAAGGCGGCGACGGCCTCGCGGACCGCCGAGTCGTACAGCTCCGGGACCTCTTCGAGCGTGCGCGCGACCTTCAGGCCGCGGCCACCGCCACCGAACGCCGCCTTGATGGCGATCGGCAGACCGTGCTGCTCGGCGAAGGCGACGACCTCCTCCGCACCGGACACCGGGTCGGGCGTGCCCGCAACCAGCGGGGCGCCCGCGCGCTGCGCGATGTGCCGGGCGGCGACCTTGTCGCCCAGGTCGCGGATGGCCTGCGGGGGCGGGCCGATCCAGATCAGGCCCGCGTCCAGGACCGCCTGCGCGAACTCCGCGTTCTCCGAGAGGAATCCGTAGCCGGGGTGGATCGCGTCCGCGCCCGACTCGCGGGCGGCCTTCAGCACCTTCTCGATGTCGAGGTAGCTGGTGCCCGGCGTGTCACCGCCCAGGGCGAACGCCTCATCCGCGGCGCGGACATGCAGAGCGTCCCGGTCCGGGTCGGCGTAGACAGCAACGCTCGCGATGCCGGCATCCCGGCAGGCCCGGGCCACACGGACAGCGATTTCGCCACGGTTGGCGATGAGCACCTTGCGCACGATGAGGCTCCCTCCTTGAAACAAGCCGAGTTTAGGGACTGCCGACACGGCACTTCGACCCGTCCCCAGTGGTGAGCTTGCCCACACGGAGCGTGATGCGAGGCTCGCTCGACTCGCGAAATCCCTTGTCGCACCGCGGTACGCAGTACTCCTCCGGGAAACCCTAGCCCTCCCCTGTGGTCAAGGTCTCTGTCACCACGTGCTGCGGGCCACTCGGTTTCTTTGTGGAGTCCCTACGAATGGCCCAATGATTCTTTGCCCGCCGCAGAACCCTTGTCCCAGGGTTTACTCGTTAGTAGCGTTCGCGATGTCTCGAACGTACTAGGGGTAAGTGGGTGGGCCCGGTGGTGCGCAGGCCGGTGGCGTGGATCGTTGCGGTGGTGCTGTTCGGTGAGGCGTTCGGCATCGCCGCGCTGAACTGGTTCCTCGGCGTCGTCGTCGACCGGCAGGACATGTCCCTGGCCGGGCTCGACCCGCACATGATGTCCGTGTCGTCGAAGATCGGCGGGATCGCCTTCGGCCTCTACTTCGGGCTGTGCGGCCTGGCCGCCCTGCTGGTGGCGCTGCGGAACCGGCCCCCGGCGGGCTTCGGGCGGGTGCTGATGATCAGTGCCGCGGTCGTGCACGGGCTGCTCGGCGCGTTCACCTGGGGGCTCGTGGGCTGGCCCGCGTTCCTGTTCATGGTGCTGGTGCTCGGCCTGATCGTGCTGCTGCTGATGACGTACGACCGGCCGGCGGCCGAGCCCGCCGGCGCCGCGCCCCAGGACGGTGCGGGCGGCGACGGCTCCCCGGTCACTTCCCCGCCGGCTCCCACAACTCCGTGATGCCGACGCCCAGTTCGGCGAGGAGTCGCCGGACGAGGGGCAGGCTGATGCCGATCACGTTGCCGTGGTCGCCGTCGATGCCGTCGATGAACGGGGCCGAGCGGCCGTCCAGCGTGAAGGCCCCGGCGACGTAGAGGGGTTCGCCGGAGGCGACGTAGGCGGCGATCTCCTCGTCCGTGGGCTCGCCGAAGTGAACGACGGTGGACGCGGTGGCGGAGGTGTAGCGGCCGGAGAGCGTGTCGTAGACGCAGTGGCCGGTCTGCAGAGTTCCGGCGCGTCCGCGCATCGCCTTCCAGCGGGCGGTGGCCTCCTCGGCGTCCTCGGGCTTGCCGAGGGCCCGGCCGTCCAGGTCGAGCACCGAGTCGCAGCCGATCACGATCGCGCCCTTGGCCTCGGGCCGGGCCGCCACGACGGAGGCCTTCGCCTCGGCGAGGGCGAGCGCCAGTTCGGCGGGGGTGGGTGCGGTGACGGCGTCCTCGTCGACGCCGCTCACGATCACCTCGGGGGCGAGACCGGCCTGGCGGAGCAGCCCGAGCCGGGCGGGGGACTGGGAGGCGAGGACGAGTCGCCTGCGGCGCTGAGCAGTCATGCCGTCAGGTTAGTCACCTGATGGAGGTCGGCTCACCTCACCCCGATCACGATCATCGCGAGCACCATGGCCAGGGCCAGGAGAACGCTCAGCCGCCGCAGCATGTCCTGCATGTCACGCAGTTCTTCGGGCGGTTCGTTCTCGGGGTCGGACCACAGCATGAGACCAGCGTGCGGCCTGGCAGGGCGGGGCGCCTGAGTAGGGGTACTCATATTGGCGCCCCGCGCTGTTGCCCAGTGCGCGGTTCCCCCGCGCCCCTGAAGAAAGCCGATCTCACCCTGGCCAATAGGTGCGGCCCCAGGCCGCCGGCCCCGGCTGGGGCAGGCGGTGGGCCGCGATGCGGGACGGGTCGGACCAGGAGTCGCGGGTGTCCGGCGCGCCGGGCGGCGTCGCTGCCGCCGCCGCGGCGCGGGCCCTGACCACCGCCAGGGCGGCGGCCAGCTCCTCGGGGGTCGGGTTGCCCCGTACGACCTTGATCGTCATGTGGGTCTCCTGGGCTCGCCGGGACTAGAGGGGGATGTTGCCGTGCTTCTTCGGAGGCAGGGATTCCCGCTTCGTCCGCAGTTGACGCAGGCCTCGTACGACGTGCCGGCGGGTGTCGGACGGCAGGATCACCGCGTCGATGTAGCCGCGCTCGGCCGCGACGTAGGGGTTGAGGAGGGCGTCCTCGTACTCCTGGATCAGCCGGGCCCGGACCGCCTCCAGGTCCTCGCCGTTCGCCTCGGCCTCGGCGATCGTGCGGCGGTGCAGGATGTTGACCGCGCCCTGGGCGCCCATGACGGCGATCTGGGCGGTGGGCCAGGCGAGGTTGAGATCGGCACCCAGGTGCTTGGAGCCCATGACGTCGTAGGCGCCGCCGAAGGCCTTGCGGGTGATGATCGTGATGAGCGGGACGGTCGCCTCGGCGTAGGCGTAGATCAGCTTGGCGCCGCGCCGGATGATGCCGTCGTGCTCCTGGCCGACGCCGGGCAGGAAGCCGGGGACGTCGACGAAGGTGAGGACCGGGACGTTGAAGGCGTCGCAGGTGCGCACGAAGCGGGCGGCCTTCTCGCTGGCCTTGATGTCCAGGCATCCGGCGAGCTGCGTCGGCTGGTTGGCGACGATGCCGACCGGGTGGCCTTCGACCCGCCCGAAGCCGGTGACGATGTTCGGCGCGTACAGCGGCTGCGTCTCGAAGAACTCGGCGTCGTCCAGGACGTGCTCGATCACCGCGTGCATGTCGTACGGCTGGTTCGCGCTGTCCGGGACGATCACGTCCAGCTCGCGGTCCTCGTCGGTGACCTCGAGGTCGGCCTCCTCGGGGAAGGCCGGCGGCTCGGAGAGGTTGTTGGACGGCAGGTACGACAGCAACTGCTTGATGTACTCGATGGCGTCCTTCTCGTCGCCCGCCATGTGGTGGGCGACGCCGGACGTCGAATTGTGGGTCCTGGCCCCGCCCAGCTCCTCGAAGCCGACGTCCTCGCCGGTGACGGTCTTGATGACGTCGGGTCCGGTGATGAACATGTGCGAGGTCTGGTCGACCATGACCGTGAAGTCGGTGATGGCGGGGGAGTAGACGGCCCCGCCCGCGCACGGGCCGACGACCAGGCTGATCTGCGGGATGACGCCCGACGCGTGGGTGTTGCGGCGGAAGATCTCGCCGTAGGCACCGAGGGAGGCGACGCCCTCCTGGATCCGGGCACCGCCGGAGTCGTTGATGCCGATGACCGGGCAGCCGGTCTTCAGGGCGAAGTCCATGACCTTGACGATCTTCTGCCCGTAGACCTCGCCGAGGGCCCCGCCGAAGACGGTGAAGTCCTGGGAGAACACGGCGACGGGGCGGCCGTCGACGGTGCCGTATCCGGTGACGACCCCGTCCCCGTACGGCCGGTTCTTGTCGAGGCCGAAGTTGGTGGAGCGGTGCCGGGCGAACTCGTCGAGCTCGACGAAGGAACCCTCGTCGAGCAGGAGCTCGATCCGTTCACGGGCCGTCAGCTTGCCCTTGGCGTGCTGCTTCTCGACGGCGCGTGCGGAGCCGGCGTGCGTCGCTTCTTCGATGCGGCGCTGGAGATCCGCGAGCTTGCCCGCGGTCGTGTGAATGTCAGGCTGCTGCTCTTCCGGCTCGGACATCGGGATCTGGCTCCCTGCCTGCTCAAAAGGGGGGACGGTTACTCATCCGTAGACTAGTGGGGTGCCTCCGCATCGGCAGTGCGGCGTTTACCACACCTAGGGTGGCTTGCATGACGCCGCGAGATGCATCAGAGCCGAACGGTAGCCGTTGGTCGGACCTGGACCGTCCGCCCCTCAACATCACCGCCCTGCGCCGGGGCTTGGTGCATGAGGGAGGGCTGTGGTCGGAAGTCGACCTGGTGCAGCGCACCAGCTCCACGAACTCCGACCTGGTGGCCCGGGCCGCCGAGGGCAGCGCAGCCGAGGGCGCGGTGCTCGTCGCCGAGGAGCAGACGGCCGGGCGCGGGCGTCTCGACCGCCAGTGGACGGCGCCGCCCCGCTCCGGCCTGTTCTTCTCCGTGCTGCTCACGCCGGGCGAGGTGCCCGTGGAACGGTGGGGGTGGCTGCCGCTGCTCACGGGAGTCGCGGTGGCGACGGGGTTGTCGCGGGCGGCGGGTGTCGACACGGCGCTGAAGTGGCCGAACGACCTGCTGGTCACCGTGCGGGGCGAGGAGCGCAAGGCCGGGGGGATCCTGGCGGAGCGGGCCGGTGACGGCGGGGTCGTCATCGGGGTCGGTATCAACGTCACGCTGAAGGAGGACGAGCTGCCGGTGCCCACGGCGGGGTCCCTGGTGCTGGCCGGGGCCGTGAGCACGGACCGGGATCCGTTGCTGCGGGGGGTGCTGCGGGCTCTGGAGGAGTGGTACGGGAAGTGGCGTGCGGCCGGGGGTGACGCGGGTGCGTGCGGGTTGCTGGAGGCGTACGCGGCGGGGTGCGCGACGCTCGGCAGGAAAGTGCGGGCGGAGTTGCCGGGGGATCGGGCCCTGGTGGGGGAAGCGGTTGCGGTGGACGGGGACGGGCGGTTGGTGCTGGCGACGGGGGAGGGGGTGCAGGAGCCTGTGGGCGCGGGGGACATCGTGCACCTGAGGCCTGCTTGAGCCGGGGTGGGATGGGTGCGCAACCCGGCGCCGCGGGGTGCCGCTGCGCCCACCCGTGCCGCCCCAGCGGCACGACTGCCCGCAGCTGGGCGGATCGATCAGCACACCCAGCCCGTCCGGCGATTGAGGACGAGGCCGCGCAGGCCGATCGGGGGTTCAGGGGGCGAAGCCCCCTGGGGACGGTGGGGCAGCGCCGGGTGCCTCGGACACGCCGGGTCCCTCACCTCACCCCCCGGCTGAACCTGACGGAGTGAGCTGGCGCACACCTGCCGTAGAGTTGAGGCCGGTCGATACATGACCGTGACAGATCGGAAGGGCAGCACGCGTGACCGTCGACGACTCGGGTTCCGGCGAGGACGCGCAGGGCGCCGACTCCGGCGAGGATCCGCTCGCCCTGCGCCTCGAAGGGCTCATCCTGGGCGCCGAGCGCCGCTACACCCCGTTCCAGGCGGCCCGCAGCGCCGGCGTCTCCATGGAACTGGCCTCCCGCTTCTGGCGGGCCATGGGCTTCGCCGACATCGGCCAGGCCAAGGCCCTCACAGAGGCGGACGTCCTCGCGCTGCGACGCCTCGCCGGTCTCGTCGAGGCGGGGCTGCTGAGCGAGGCGATGGCCGTACAGGTGGCCCGGTCCACCGGGCAGACCACCGCGCGGCTCGCCGAATGGCAGATCGACTCCTTCCTGGAGGGGCTGACCGAGCCGCCCGAGCCGGGCATGACGCGCACCGAGGTGACGTACCCGATCGTCGAGCTGCTCCTGCCCGAGCTGGAGGAGTTCCTGGTCTACGTCTGGCGCCGGCAGCTCGCAGCCTCGGCCGGACGGGTCGTGCAGGCCGCCGACGACGAGGAGATGGTGGACCGGCGGCTCGCGGTCGGCTTCGCCGATCTCGTCGGGTTCACGCGGCTGACCCGCCGGATGGAGGAGGAGGAGCTCGGCGAGCTGGTCGAGGCGTTCGAGACCACCGCCGCCGACCTGGTCGCCGCGAACGGCGGCCGGCTGATCAAGACCCTCGGCGACGAGGTGCTGTACGCCGCCGACGACGCGGGTGTGGCCGCCGAGATCGCCCTGCGGCTGATCGAGACCATGGCGCACGACGATACGATGCCGGAGCTGCGCGTCGGCATGGCGTTCGGCACGGTGACCACCCGTATGGGTGATGTGTTCGGTACGACCGTGAACCTGGCCTCCCGGCTCACCTCGATAGCTCCGAAGGACGCCGTCCTCGTCGACACCGCCTTCGCCGAGGAGCTGATCCGCACGCAGGACGCCCCGTCGTCGGAGGCGGAGGCGGCCGAGGAGGCCGCGGCTGCGGAGAAGGAGGGCGAGGAGCCGCCGACGTACCGGTTCGCGTTGCAGCCGATGTGGCAGCGGCCGGTGCGTGGCCTGGGCGTCGTGGAGCCGTGGCTGCTCACGCGGCGGGACGGCGGCTGACGAGGCCGGCGCGGCCGACCGCAGGGCCGCTCAGTCCAGCGGGTCCACGCACACCCCGATGACCGGCACGCACAGGCCCGGATCCTGCGGTTTCTTCGGCTTCTCGGGCTCGGGTGCCGGGGTGGGTGTGGTCCGGCTCGACGGTGAGGGCTTGGTCGGGGCCGGGCGGGGGGCCTCGCCCCTGGCCGTCGGTGCCGGGGGGTTCGTGGTGTCGGGGATGGTCGTGGACCGGGGAGTCGGGGGCGTATCCGCGCGGCGGGTGTCGACGGACATGGACGCCGCCGGGGCGGGCGAGGCGGTGACCGGGCCGCGGGTGCCCGGTGACGGGGGCAGGCCGCCCAGGGCGGTGGGTGACGAGGGGCTCGCCTCGGGGGTGGCGGGAGCGGTGGCGGCGGTGTTCGTCGCCTCGTCCGTGCCGGTCGTGACCGGGTCCGGGCGGGGCTCGGCCTCGACCGTGCCGACGCTGTCCGTGCCGGGGCCGGAGGTCAGGCGTACGAGGCTCAGGGCGCCGGCCGCCAGGGCGAGACCGCCGGCGGCGAGCAGGGCCTTGCGGGGGCGGGGTTTGCGGTGGCGGCCGCCTCGGGCGCGGGGTGGTAAGGAGTCGGTTTCCCCCGGTGCTCCGGTGTCCCGCTGCGGCATCGCCGGCTTGTTCGTCGTCGTCATGGTCCCTCCCCGGTACGCACGCGCCCCCAGTGCGCCGTGGCGGATGCACGTTATGCGCTCCCATGGGCGATCGGACCGGAGTTGGGGTGATGTCACTCGAACGGGTGGGCGGGGTCGTGGTGCGGGAACCGGACGCGTCCGCTCTTTCGCGGGTCGGGTGGGGCTGCGATGATCGGAGCGGTCATGTAGTTAACCCGCGTTAACCGGAGGGTGTCATGAGTGAGGAACGGTTCGGGGAGTTCGTGCTGGTGCGGCGGCATGAGCAGGGGCATGTCGCGGAACTCGTCCTCGACCGGCCCAAGGCCATGAACGCGGTGTCGACGGAGATGGCGCGGTCCGTCGCCGGGGCGTGCGCGGCGCTGGGCGAGGACCGGGACGTACGGGTGGTCGTCCTGACCTCGTCGCACGAGCGGGCGTTCTGTGTCGGGGCCGATCTGAAGGAGCGGAACTCGTTCAGCGACGCGGAGCTGCTGCGGCAGCGGCCCGTCGCGCGGGGGGCGTACACCGGAGTGCTGGAGCTGCCGGTGCCGACGGTGGCGGCGGTGCACGGGTTCGCGCTGGGGGGCGGGTTCGAGCTGGCGCTGGCGTGTGACGTGATCGTGGCGGACCGGACCGCGGTGGTGGGGCTGCCGGAGGTGTCGGTGGGGGTGATTCCCGGCGGTGGGGGGACACAGCTGCTGCCGCGGCGGGTGGGGGCGGCGCGGGCGGCCGAGCTGATCTTCTCTGCGCGGCGGGTGGAGGCCGTCGAGGCGGGGGAGTTGGGGCTGGTGGATCAGGTGGTGGAGGAGGGGCGGGACCGGGAATCGGCGCTGGAGCTGGCTGCTCGGATCGCCGGGAACTCGCCTGTGGGATTGCGGGCGGCGAAGCGGGCGTTGCGGTTGGGGCAGGGGCTGGATCTGCGGGCCGGGCTCGAGGTGGAGGACGCGGCCTGGCGGGCTGTGGCGTTCTCGGGGGATCGGGCGGAGGGGGTCGCTGCGTTCAATGAGAAGCGGCGGCCTCAGTGGCCGGGGGAGTGATCTGAGGGTCGGTTCCCGGGTGCTCGGCGTTGGTGCTGGGGCGGGGTGGGTCCGCAGCCCGGCGGTGTGGGGTGCCGCTGCGCCCGCCCGTGCCGCCCTGGGGGTACCTCCCAGGCCCTTGAGGCACTGGGGGAGGCACGACCGCCCGCAGCTCAGCGGGGCCGGCTGCCCGCAGCTGAGCGGGGCGGACCGCCCGCAGCCGGGCGGGGCCGCGTCCGCAGCGGAGCGGCGTGCCGCTCCCCGTTCGCGCCGTCAACCGGACCAAATGGCTGGAAACTGCCTAGCCTGGGGTGATGGGTGAGGACAGACGGCTCGCGGCTGTCGTCGCGTTGGCTCAGGGGATGGCGGCCACGCACGGGTTGCATGAGGCGTGGCGTGCGGCGGCGGTCGGAGCGTGCCGGGCGCTGGGCGGGAGCTTTGCCGCGCTGTCGGTGTGGGAGCGGGAGCTCGGGCGGCTGAAGGTCCTCGTGAACGTCGGTGAGCTGGCCGAGGGGGAGGAGGAGTTCCCGGAGGACGAGTCCTACCCGGTGCACCAGTTCGCGGAGATCACCGAGTTCCTGCACGAGCAGTGGGCCGGTGGCGGGGAGCCGGACGCCTGGGTGGAGACCGCCGAGGGGCCCGCCGCAGGGCGGCGTCCCGGGTACTGCCATCAGCGCGTGGCCGCCCTGCGCCGCCGGGGCCGCGGCTGCTGCGTGGTCGCGCCCATCGTGCTGCACGGCCGGGCCTGGGGCGAGCTGTACGTCGCGCGGCCGGTCGGGGAGCCCGTCTTCGAGCGGGGCGACGCCGACTTCGCCACCGTCCTGGCCGCCGTCGTCGCCGCCGGCATCGCCCAGACCGAGCGGCTGGAGGAGGCCCGGCGCCTCGCGTTCACCGACGCGCTGACGGGGCTCGCCAACCGCCGTGCCGTCGACGTACACCTGGAGCAGGCGATCGAGCGGCACCGCAGGGAGGGAGCCGTCGTCAGCCTCGTCGTCTGCGATCTGAACGGGCTCAAGCGGGTCAACGACACCCACGGGCACGCCGCCGGCGACCGGCTCCTGGAGCGTTTCGGCTCCGTGCTGTCGCTGTGCGGGGCCATGCTGCCGGGGGCCCTGGCGGCACGGCTCGGCGGGGACGAGTTCTGTCTGCTCGCGGTCGGGTCGCCCGCCGACCAGGTCGTCAAGGCGGCCGGTGAACTGTGCCGGCGGGCAGCGGAGTTGGAGTTCGGGGACGGCGTGGCCTGCGGCGTGGCGTCCACCGAGGACCCGATCGGTCCGGTGCGCTCGGCGCGGAGGCTGTTCCGGCTCGCCGACGCGGCCCAGTACCGGGCGAAGGCCGAGCGGGCCACGCGGCCGGTCGTCGCCGGGCGGGCCGGGCCCGACGACCCCGTCGTGCGGCTCGCGGACGAGCCGTCCCAGGAGGCCGACTCCGAGCGCCGGCGCTTCCGGGGGCGGCATGCGCCGTAGGGACAGCGAGCCGTGCGTGTGACGTATCGGTAAGGGGTGAACCGGGGCCCCAGTGGTGACATCATCGAATTCACTGCGTACGCTCCTGAATATGGATATGCACACTGTGGTGGTGGGGACGTCCGGGGTGACCGCGTCCGACGTGCTCGCCGTGGCGCGCGGCGGCGCCCGCGTCCAGCTCTCCGAGGAGGCGCTGGCCGCCCTCGCCGCGGCCCGCGAGATCGTGGACGCGCTGGCGGCCAAGCCGGACCCCGTGTACGGCGTGAGCACCGGCTTCGGTGCCCTGGCGACCCGGCACATCAGCCCGGAGCTGCGCGCGCAGCTGCAGCGCAACATCGTCCGCTCGCACGCCGCCGGCATGGGGCCGAGGGTGGAGCGGGACGTCGTACGGGCCCTGATGTTCCTGCGGCTGAAGACCGTCTGCTCCGGGCACACCGGCGTACGGCCCGAGGTCGCGCAGACCATGGCCGACCTCCTCAACGCCGGTATCACCCCGGTCGTGCACGAGTACGGCTCCCTCGGCTGCTCCGGCGACCTCGCCCCGCTGTCCCACTGCGCGCTCGCGCTCATGGGTGAGGGTGACGCCGAGGGCCCCAACGGTGTCGTGCGCCCGGCCGCCGAACTGCTCGCCGCGCACGGCATCCAGCCGGTCGAACTGCGCGAGAAGGAAGGCCTCGCCCTTCTCAACGGCACCGACGGCATGCTCGGCATGCTGGTCATGGCCCTGGCCGACCTGGACGTGCTCTACCGGTCCGCCGATGTCACGGCCGCGCTGTCGCTGGAGGCCCTGCTCGGCACCGACAAGGTCCTCGCCCCCGAGCTGCACGCCATCCGGCCGCACCCGGGGCAGGCCGCCAGTGCCGCCAACATGCTGGCCGTGCTGAGGGGTTCGGGCCTGACCGGGCATCACCAGGACGACGCGCCGCGCGTACAGGACGCCTACTCGGTGCGCTGCGCCCCGCAGGTCGCCGGGGCCGGGCGGGACACCATGGCCCACGCCCGGCTGGTCGCCGACCGTGAGCTGGCCGCCGCGGTGGACAACCCGGTCGTGCTGCCTGGGGGAACCTCCCAGGCTTTCGGCACTGGGGGAGGGCGTGTGGAGTCCAACGGCAACTTCCATGGCGCGCCGGTCGCCTACGTCCTGGACTTCCTCGCCGTCGCCGTCGCCGACCTCGGCTCCATCGCCGAGCGGCGCACCGACCGGCTGCTCGACAAGAACCGCAGCCACGGCCTGCCGCCGTTCCTCGCCGACGACGCCGGTGTGGACTCGGGCCTGATGATCGCTCAGTACACCCAGGCCGCGCTGGTGAGCGAGCTGAAGCGGCTCGCCGTGCCGGCGTCCGCCGACTCCATCCCGTCCTCCGCCATGCAGGAGGACCACGTCTCGATGGGCTGGTCGGCGGCGCGCAAGCTGCGCACGGCCGTCGACAACCTCACCCGGGTCCTGGCCGTCGAGCTGTACGCCGCCACGCGCGCGATCGAACTGCGCGAGGGGCTGACCCCGGCGCCCGCGACGCGGGCGGTCATCGAAGCCCTGCGGGAAGCGGGAGTCCAGGGTCCGGGGCCGGACCGGTTCCTGGCGCCCGACCTGGCCGCGGCGGACGCGTTCGTGCGCGACGGGCGGCTGCTGGCCGCGGTGGAGGCGGTCACCGGCCCGCTTCAGTAGACGCCCTCGGGTGAAGAGAAGGCCGCCCGGGGCCCGCCACGCGGCGGGGCCCCGGGCGCGTGACCTCGGAAGCCGGCCTCAGAAGCCGGCCTCAGAAACCGAGCCGTTCCCGGCGGACCGAGTACACGACGAAGCCCGCGCCCAGCGTGAGGAAGAACGTGCCGCCCATGACGTACGGCGTGCTGTCGAAGCTGCCGGTGTCGGCGAGGCGGGTGCCGTTGACGGAGTCGCCCGCGGTCGTGGCCGCGATCCGCGCCTGCTCCGTGACCTGCGGCGACGGGCTCGCCGCGACCGCGTCTCTCACCGGCGAGTGTGACGTCGCGTTGGCGGACGGGACGAACCACAGGGCGCCCAGCAGGGTCGCCGCGGCGGTGGCGGTCAGCAACGGACGGCGAGCGGATGACACGGAATATCGATCCCCTTGTGGCGCTGGCGAATTGGCCGTGTGGGGCGATGTTAGTGAAAGTCGCGGGTCACGGGAAAGTCACGGGAGGACCTGGACGTACGCTCGCGCCATGAGCACTCCAGAGACATCACGTTTTGTCCGGCTTCGAGTGGAGCTCGTTCTCGAGGTCCAGGACGCGGACGGGATCACCAAGGCCGCGCTGCGCCGGATCGCCGACGACGGTGAGATGCCGGCGGCGGAACGGACCCACGGCGAGGCCGCTGTGACGGAAGACACTGCGGAGGCCCTCGCGTACCTCGTCGACCCGTTCGACCTGGTCAGCCAGGTACCGGGGGTGGAGCTCCAGCAGGCCTCCTGGAGCAGCGAGCGGATCGACTACGACCCCGATGCGCCGGACTGGGATCTCGACGAGGATGATGTCGACGACGACAGTGACAGCTGAGGCACTTGAGAAAATGGTGACCCCGGACGGCAACCGTCGTCCGGGGTCACTGCGTCTCAAGCGGCGCACCGCCCTGAGCCGCACCGTCCGCGCCCGTGCGCCGCGGACGGGCGCGGACGTGGTGATCCCCACACGTGCGCGACATGGGGAACCGGACGAACCGGTCGTAGCGTTGAACGTTCCGGACGAGGACTCACGAGTCCTGACGGGGGCACTTGCACTGCGACGGGGACACCCGGGGTTTTGGGGAAATCGGCAACGATGGAGAAGCGTGTGATGACGGTCAGTAAGCGGCGCAAGGGCCTGACGGTCGCGTCCGCACTGCTCGGCGGAGTGCTGGTGCTCTCGGCCTGTTCCGGCGGCGATGACAACGCCTCCGGGAGTGACGGCGGCGACAGCTCCCAGTCGAAGGTCGACGAGGCCGCGGCCGAGAAGGCCTCCAAGGCCCAGATCAAGATCACACCCGAGGACGGCTCCGACAACGCCTCCATCAACAACTCCGCAACCGTCACCGTCAGCAAGGGCACGCTCACGAGCGTCAAGATGACGACGTCCGACGGCACGGAGGTCAGCGGCCAGATATCCGCCGACAAGACCAGCTGGAAGCCCAGCACGCAGCTGGAGCGTTCCACCACCTACAAGCTGGCGGCGGAGGCGAAGGACTCCGACGGCCGCGTCGCCCACGAGAACGCCTCGTTCACCACGGTCTCCCCGGCCAACAGCTTCATAGGCAACTTCACCCCGGACGACGGCACCACCGTGGGCGTCGGCATGCCGGTCTCGATCAACTTCGACAAGGCGATCACCAACAAGGCCGCCGTCCAGAAGGGCATCAAGGTCAGCACGACCAGCGGCCAGGAGGTCGCCTGCCACTGGTTCAACGCCAACCGCATGGACTGCCGCCCCGAGGACTACTGGAAGGAAGGCTCCACCGTCACGCTGAAGCTCGCGCTCGACGGCGTCGAGGGAGCCAAGGGCGTCTTCGGCGTCCAGCAGAAGACGGTCACCTTCAAGATCGGCCGCAACCAGGTCTCGTACGTCGACGCGAAGACCAAGCAGATGAAGATCACGCAGGACGGCAAGGTCGTCCGGACGATCCCGATCTCCGCCGGCTCGCCCGCGAACAAGACCTACGAGGGCGTCATGGTGATGTCCGAGAAGTTCAAGGAGACGCGTATGAACGGCGCGACCGTGGGCTTCACGGACGACGACGGCAAGGGCGAGTACGACATCAAGGACGTGCCGCACGCCATCCGCCTGTCCAGCTCGGGCACGTTCATCCACGGCAACTACTGGGGCGCGAAGTCCATCTTCGGCAACGTGAACACGAGCCACGGCTGTGTCGGCCTCCAGGACGCCAAGGGCGCGAACGACCCGAACACCCCGGGCGCGTGGTTCTACAACAACTCGATCATCGGTGACGTGGTGGTCGTCGAGAACACCGGCGACAAGACCATCGCGCCGGACAACGGCCTGAACGGCTGGAACTTGAACTGGGCCGACTGGAAGGCCGGTTCCGCGGTCTGACGGGTCGTCAGCCGCAATCGGCAGCCGCACGCGAGGCGAGCCGCCGCCCTGCCCCCGTCCCGGGGCGGGCGGCGGCTCGCCTTTGTGCGCGACCGTGTCAAGGGGAACGCGCGTGCCCCATCGTCCTTCCCTGTAACGGAGTTCCCGCAGCCTTGTAACAGCCTGCCGACGGATCTCTTACCTCCCTCTCATCTATTGAGTGACTGATCACACCTCGGCATACTGCGTAATTCCGGGGGGTGTACGCCCATGCGTACGAGACCACCCCCGGCCGGGTGAACGGGGAAATTCGCCCGGTACTTCTGCAAGGGGGAAACTTGCGCAGACAAGTGAAAAGGGCGTGCGCGGCCACGGTCGCCACAGCTGCGGCCGTGGCCCTGGCGGCGGGTATGACCAGCCCGGCGTCGGCGAACGGCGAGCAGACGACCGCAGCCGCGAAGCAGGCGCCGGTCACCGCCAAGCACCGCATCACACTGATCACCGGTGACCGGGTCGTCCTGGACGCCAAGGGCCGGGTCGTCGGCCTGCAGCGGGCCAAGGGACGCGAGCACATTCCCTTCCAGGTCCGCAAGATCGACGGCCACACGCTCGTGATCCCGGCCGACGCGGCCCGCCTGGTCGCCACCGGCAAGCTCGACCAGCGGCTCTTCGACGTCACCGAGCTCAACAAGTCCGCGACCCGCAAGGCCCAGAAGAAGGGCCTGAAGGTCATCGTCGGCTACCAGGGCAGCGCCGCGGCCACCAAGGCCGACGTACGCGACGCGGGCCGGCTCAGCCACTCCCTGAAGACCGTGAACGCCGACGCGGTGCAGACGCCGCAGGAGGACGCGCCCGAGCTGTGGGACGCGGTCACCAACGGCGACAAGACCGCCTCCGGCATCGCGCACGTCTGGCTCGACGGCGTCCGCAAGGCCAGCCTCGACAAGTCCGTGCCGCAGATCGGCGCCCCCAAGGCGTGGGCCGCCGGCTACGACGGCAAGGGCGTCAAGATCGCCGTCCTGGACACCGGTGTCGACGCCACCCACCCCGACCTCAAGGGCCAGGTGATCGACGCCAAGAACTTCACCACCGCGCCCGACACCTCCGACAAGGTCGGCCACGGAACGCACGTCGCCTCCATCGCCGCCGGTACCGGCGCGAAGTCCGGCGGCAAGTACAAGGGCGTCGCGCCCGGCGCGAAGATCATCAACGGCAAGGTGCTCGACGACGGCGGATTCGGCAGCGACTCCGAGGTCCTCGCCGGCATCGAGTGGGCCGCCGCGGAGGGCGCCGACGTCGTCAACATGAGCCTGGGCGGCGGCGACACGCCCGCGATCGACCCGCTGGAAGCGGCGGTGAACAAGCTGTCCGAGGAGAAGGGCATCCTGTTCGCCATCGCGGCCGGCAACGAGGGCGACTTCGGCGAGCAGACCATCGGCTCCCCGGGCAGCGCCGCCGCGGCCCTGACCGTCGGCGCGGTCGACGACAAGGACGTGCTGGCCGACTTCTCCAGCCGCGGCCCCGGCATGGACGGCGCCCTCAAGCCCGACGTGACCGCGCCCGGCGTGGACATCACCGCGGCCTCCGCCCCCGGCAACCAGATAGCCGCCGAGGTCGGCGAGAAGCCGGCCGGCTACATGACGATCTCCGGCACGTCGATGGCGACCCCGCATGTCGCGGGCGCGGCGGCGATCCTCAAGCAGCAGCACCCGGAGTGGAAGTACCCCGAGCTGAAGGGCGCCCTCACCGGCTCCACGAAGGGCGGCAAGTACACGCCGTTCCAGCAGGGTTCGGGCCGCATCCAGGTCGACCAGGCCATCAAGCAGTCCGTGATCGCCAACCCGTCCTCGGTGAGCTTCGGCGTCCAGCAGTGGCCGCACACCGACGACAAGCCGGTCACCAAGGAACTGACGTACCGCAACCTCGGTACGAAGGACGTCACGCTGAAGCTGGCCTCGACCGCCACCGACCCGAAGGGCAAGGCCGCCCCGGCAGGCTTCTTCAAGCTCGGCGCCACCTCGGTGACCGTCCCGGCCGGCGGCAAGGCCTCCGTCCCGTTCACCGTGAACACCAAGCTGGGCGGCACGCTCGACGGCGCCTACTCGTCGTACGTGACGGCGACGGGCGGCGGCCAGACCGTCCGCACGGCCGCCGCGGTGCAGCGTGAGGTCGAGTCGTACGACCTCACGCTGAAGTTCATCGACCGGGACGGCAAGCCCGCCAAGAACTACAGCGCCGACCTGGCCGCCGTCTCCGGCCTCGGCAAGGGCAAGTCCTACGCGCCGTACGACGCGGACGGCACCGTCACCACCCGGGTGCCCAAGGGTGGTTTCATCCTCAACACCAACGTCCTCGTGGGCGACGATCCCGAGAAGTTCCAGGGCGTCGACTGGCTCGCCCAGCCCAAGCTGGACGTCACCAAGAACACGACGGTCACGCTGGACGCCCGCAAGGCCAAGCCGGTGGACATCACCGTGCCGGACAAGGCCGCCAAGTCGGTGTTCGCCTCGCCCGACTACACGGTGGAGACCGGCGACTCCAGCTACGGCTTCGGCTGGTTCCTCGACTCCTACGCCGACATCCGCACCGCGCACGTCGGCCCGCAGATCACCGACGGTTCCGTGACCCAGCAGTGGGACGGCCACTGGACCAAGGGTGACAAGGAGCAGTACGACGTCACCGGCGGCGGCAAGGTCAAGCAGCTCGCCACCGGCTACACCAAGCACTACAAGGCGAGCGAGCTCGCCACGGTGAAGGCGGGCCTCGGCGCCGCGGCGAAGGGCAAGAAGGGCTCCATCAGCGCCGTCGGCTGGCTGCCGTGGAGCAACAGCGCCTCCTCGATCGGCATCGAGCAGTCCCTGCCCGCCACCCGGACGCTGCACCTGTCCACCACGGGCGATGTGAAGTGGCAGTTCGAGTTCTCCCAGTCCGGCGGTGTCGACGCGGACGGCTTCCCGATCGACGAGGCCGCCTACGCGCTGGGCACGCACAAGTTCGCCGCCGGCAAGACCTACTCGAAGACCGTCAACACGGCCGTCTTCGGGCCGCGCCTCAACGCCGAGTTCGGCCTCTTCCGTGAGGGCGACCAGGTCTACGGCTCCCTGCCGCTGTTCGCGGACGGCAAGGGCAACGCGGGCTACTCGACCTTCTCCGCGGTCGACACGACGCTCTACCGCAACGGCAAGAAGCTCGGCAGCAACGACGACCCGCTGTTCGGCGAGAAGCAGTTCAAGGTCCCGGCGGGTGACGCCGAGTACAAGCTGACGACGTCGGTCAAGCGCAGCGTCAAGGTCGCGGCGGCCTCCACCCGCATCGACGCGAGCTGGACGTTCCGCTCGAAGAAGAGCTCCGGCATCAAGCAGCTGCCCGCCTCCACGGTCCGCTTCAACGCGGTCACGGGGCTGGACAGCAAGGTCCCGGCCGGCAAGTCGGTCAGCGTCCCGGTCACCGTCGAGGGCGCGGCCAAGGGCAGCAACCTGAAGTCGCTGTCGGTCTACGTGTCGTACGACTACGGCAAGACCTGGAAGAAGCTCACCGTGAAGAAGGGCAAGGTCAGCTTCAAGAACCCGGCGAAGGGGAAGGCCATCTCCTTCCACGCGAAGATCGCCGACAAGAAGGGCAACAAGTCGACGATCTCGATCTACAACGCGTACTACGGCAAGTGAGCCACCGCCCTGCGCCGCAGGGTGAGCTGTAGGACTCGTCAGTGAGCGGCCCGCCGGAAGCCTCGGCTTCCGGCGGGCCGTTCCCGTTCACCGGGCCGGCGCACCGCTCCCCGCCCGGGTCGCGTCCGTACCCCAGCTGGCCAGCAGCCGCAGCGCCTCCGCCGACGACGAGTCCGGCTCCGCGTGGTACGTGATCAGGGACTGCTCGCCGTCGTCGACCAGGCGGAACGTCTCGAAGGACAGGGTCAGTTCGCCGACCAGCGGGTGCCGCATCCGCTTCACGCCGTAGCTCTTCTCCTTGACGTCGTGCGCGGCCCACAGCCGGCGGAACTCCTCGCTCTTCACGGAGAGCTCGCCCACCAGGGCGGACAGCTTCGGGTCGTCCGGATGGCAGCCCGCGTCCATGCGCAGAAAACCGACGATGTCGGACGCCTTCTGGTCCCACTCGACGAACAGCTCGCGGTAGTCGGGCCTGAGGAACACCAGCCGCGCCCAGTTCCGCTCCGGCGCCGGCAGCTCCCCCCAGTCGCCGAAGAGGGCCGCGGCCATCCGGTTCCAGGCCAGGATGTCCGAGCGGCGCCCGACGACGTACGCCGGGACGGCGTCGATCGAGTCCAGCAGATGCCGCAACGCCGGCCGTACCTGCTGGGCCCGCGCCGTCTGCTTCTTCTTGTGCTGCTTCGGCTTCGCCAGGTGCGTCAGATGGGCGTGCTCGGCGCCGGTCAGCCGCAGGGCGCGCGCGATCGCGTCGAGCACCTCCGCCGAGACGTTGCGCCCGTTGCCCTGCTCCAGGCGTGTGTAGTACGCCACGGACACCCCGGCCAGCTGGGCCAGCTCCTCGCGGCGCAGCCCGGGCACCCGCCGCCGCCCGAAGTCGGGCAGCCCCACGTCCTCAGGCTTCAGCCGGGCACGCCGGGTGCGCAGGAACTCGCTGAGCTCGGCACGCCGGTCCAGGCCCCCGCCGGTCTGCGGTGCGGGCTCCTGTACGGGTTCGGGCTGTTCGTCCATGCCCTCCAGTATTCACGGTCGTACGCACACGAGCCTGACCCCGCCAGTGGTACGCACGCTGTGCGTACGCAAAACCGTGACCTGGGTAGACGCTCGCGGGTCTGGCACGCTCGGGGTCGTGCCCGGTCAGAACATCCAGAAGGCAGCCGGGCACGGAACCCCGCTAGGAGAACCCCCGGCATGACCACTGTTGCTGCGTACGCCGCCCCCGCGCCCAAGGCCCCGCTGGAGCGCACCACCATCGAGCGCCGCGAGGTCGGCGAGTACGACGTCCTGATCGACATCAAGTTCGCCGGTATCTGCCATTCCGACATCCACCAGGCCCGCGACGGCTGGGGCGAGGGCATCTTCCCGATGGTCCCCGGCCACGAGATCGCCGGTGTCGTCTCCGAGGTCGGCCCGGGCGTCACGAAGTTCGCCGTCGGCGACCGTGTGGGTGTCGGCTGCATGGTCGACTCCTGCCGCGAGTGCGAGAACTGCAAGGCCGGCCGTGAGCAGTACTGCGTGAAGGGCAACGTCCCGACGTACAACGGCATAGGCAAGGACGGCGAGCCCACTTACGGCGGCTACTCGCAGAAGGTCGTCGTCGACGAGAACTTCGTCGTCCGCATCCCCGACGGCCTCTCCCTCGACGTCGCCGCGCCGCTGCTGTGCGCCGGCATCACCCTCTACTCCCCGCTCAAGCGCTTCGGCGCCGGCCCCGGCAAGAAGGTCGCGATCGTCGGCCTGGGCGGCCTCGGCCACATGGGCGTGAAGATCGCCCACGCACTGGGCGCCGAGGTGACCGTGCTGTCGCAGTCCCTGCGCAAGCAGGAGGACGGCCTGAAGCTGGGCGCGGACCACTACTACGCCACCAGCGACCCGAAGACCTTCGAGGAGCTGGCCGGCACCTTCGACCTGATCGTCTCCACGGTCTCGGCCCCGCTGGACTTCGGCGCCTACCTGTCGCTGCTGAAGACCGAGGGCACGCTGGCCAACGTCGGCGCCCCCGAGGAGCCCATCTCCCTGAACCTCTTCTCGGTGATCGGCGGCGGCAAGTCCCTCGCCGGTTCCATGATCGGCGGCATCGCGGAGACCCAGGAGATGCTGGACTTCTGCGCCGAGCACGGCCTCGGTGCCGAGATCGAGCTGATCAGCGGTGACCAGATCAACGAGGCGTACGAGCGGGTGGTCGCCAGCGACGTGCGCTACCGGTTCGTGATCGACACCGCGACCATCTGAGACCGGTCGGTTTTCCGTCTCCGCCCCGAGCCACGGACATGCCCGAGGGCCCAGGCAGCGCGCCGGGGCCCTCCGGGTGTTCGTGATGCACGAGGAAGGGGCCCGCGGGGTACACATGAGGAGTGCACCAGGGGGTTCGCCAGGTAGGTCAGGGGAGGCCCGCCATGACCGTGCAGCTGAACCACACCATCGTCGCCGCGCGTGACAAGCGCGTCTCGGCCCGGTTCCTCGCCGACATCCTGGGGCTGGACGTGGCGCCGCCCTACGGCCCGTTCCTCCCGGTCGAGATCCCCAACGGCGTGACGCTCGACTACATGGACAGCCCCGGCGCCATCACGTCGCAGCACTACGCCTTCCTCGTCTCCGAGGAAGAGTTCGACGAGATCTTCGCCCGGATCCAGGAGGCCGGTCTGACGTACTGGGCGGATCCCTTCCACAGCCGTCCCGGCGAGATCAACCACCACGACGGCGGCCGGGGCGCGTACTTCGACGACCCGGACGGCCACCGCCTGGAGATCATCACGCGGCCGTACGGCAGCGGCGGCCGAGCCGCCGGCTGACCCTTTGCGGCCGGTGCTAGGAGGCCGTCGGCCGGTCCTGCTCGCCGAAGGTCCACACGGCGCGGGGCCCCGGGCCGACGACGAGGGCGGAGTGACCGATCCGCTCCTCGTGCCGGTACGACACCGGCGTGTTCAGCGACATCTCGACCTGCCGCAGACCCACCCGGTCGAGCGGCACGGCGTCGAACCGCAGCGTGGTGCCGCCGCCCTTCGCGACGGCACCCCCGCCGGGCAGGGACCGGACGGCGAACCCGCCGGCCTTCAGCAGCGGCACCGTGTTGGCGAGGTCCCGGGCGGTCACCGCGAGCCGGATGCCGGTCACGTCCCGCATCAGGTGGTCGCGGTAGCCGTCGGACAGGTAGCGCTCCCGGCCCACGTCACCGGGGCGCGCGGCGGGCTCGGTGTTGCTGCGCGGGTCGGCGAAGTACTCCGGCCGGTACTCCATGCCCCAGGCGCCGAAGAGGTCGTACTCCGCGGTGGTGAAGACGGCGTCGAACCAGGGCACCGGGACGCCGTCGCCGAAGTCGCGGGTCTGCTGGAACTCGACGGGGTCGCTGATCCCCAGCTCGCGCAGCCGCGCGGTCACCGTCGCCAGGTCGCCCTCCTGTTCGGCCGAGACGCCCATGCCGGTGGCGCCGAGGGTGCCGTCCTTGCCGGCGACGTCGCCGATCCCGAACAGCTCGAGGTAGGTCTCGCGGCCCAGCAGGTAGCGGCCGGTCCAGGTCTGCCCGCCGGCCCCGGTCGTGGTGCGGACCTGGAAGTCGGCGAAGTCCCGCAGGTAGCCGGAGTGCTCGATGGCGTCGGCGGTCTCCCGGTCGAGGACACCGTAGGCGTGGTTGTAGAACAGGAGCTGCCGTCCGCCGTCCTCGGCATGCGCGGAGCTCACCCCGCCCTGGACCGCCCCCGCGAGGGCAAGGGCGACGACCATGATCATCTGTAAGGCTCGTCTGACCGTCATGCGGAGGAGCGTAGGGCGGGAGGAATCGCTTCCGCCGGGAATTGCGGTGACCTTGTCACGGACCCTTCGTCAGTGGCCCTCGGTCAGGGGGCTCCTGCCCGCCCATGTCGAGGCGGAACGGCGGGTACTGGTCGGTCATCAGGGCGGCGTACGCGGTCACCCGGGCGCACCAGCGGGCGAGGCCGAGCAGGAAGTCGAAGAGGTGCCGCGGATAGCGGGCGGTGAACAGCAGGACGACCACCGCGACCAGCGAGAGGAAGGGCATCAGTCCCGTGCCCCGCCAGCCGTCCCCGTCGTCCCAGCCCCAGCCGCCGCCCACGAACATCGCGACGACGATGTACTGCGGGATCGCCAGCAGCCACCACTTGACCAGCACCAGTCCGCGCGAGAGCCGCTCGGGGTAGGCGACGTCGAAGCGGGCCGGATAGCCGGGCACGTCGGCCAGGGTGAACGGCGGGTACCGGTCGGTGCCGAGCGCGGTGTGGGCGTAGTAGCTGACCCGCCAGTTCCAGCGCAGTACGCCGACGTTGAAGTCGAAGAGGGGCCGGGGGTACCGGGCGGTGAACAGGATGGCGAAGAACGCGACGACGCTCACGAGGGCGAACGCGATCCACAGGAAGAACAGCACGATGTAGTGCGGGACGGCGAGCAGCCACTTCACCAGCCACAGCCATCGGGACAGCCGGTCGTCGACGGACGCCTCCAGGCGCACGGGCGACGTGGTGACAGGAACCATGGGGCGGCACTCCCTTCGCCTGCAGGCTCGCAGGCGAGGAGGAGCCCCGCGACCCGGGCGGGGCCGTTCGTGCGTTCGTGTTCGTTCCTGTGTTCGGGCCGGTTCGTGCGGCCGG
The DNA here is from genome assembly GCF_044458845.1 of Streptomyces sp. NPDC050416. Classification (NCBI taxonomy): domain Bacteria; kingdom Bacillati; phylum Actinomycetota; class Actinomycetes; order Kitasatosporales; family Streptomycetaceae; genus Streptomyces; species Streptomyces sp. NPDC050416. The sequence continues at coordinate 406,369 of NZ_JBITII010000002.1, read as the reverse complement.
GGCCGTTACGACGGGACGGGGGCGGCGCTGTCCGGCTCGTCGGTGCCGTCCGGTTCAGCGGCGCTGTCCGGTTCCTGCGGCGGTTCGCCGAGCTGCTCGCGCACGTAGTTCCAGACCACCGCGATCAGCGCGGCGACGGGGACGGCGAGCAGGCTGCCCACGATGCCGGCCAGGCTGCCGCCAAGCGTCACCGCCAGCAGCACGACGGCCGCGTGCAGGCCCAGCCCCCGGCTCTGGATCATGGGCTGGAAGACATTGCCCTCCAGTTGCTGCACCACGACGATGATGATCAGCACGATCAGCGCGTCCGTCAGGCCGTTGGAGACGAGCGCGATCAGGACCGCGACGAAACCGGCGAACAGGGCGCCGATGATCGGCACGAACGCGGACACGAAGGTCAGCACCGCCAGCGGGAGCACCAGCGGCACGCCCAGGATCCACAGGCCCAGTCCGATCAGGACGGCGTCGAGCAGGCCGACGGCCGCCTGGGACCGCACGAAGGCGCCCAGCGTGTTCCAGCCGCGCTCGAACACCGTCGGGACGTCGGCGGCGAGCCGGCCGGGCAGCTGGCGGGAGAGCCACGGCAGGAACCGCGGGCCGTCCTTGAGGAAGAAGAACATCAGGAAGAGGGCGAGAACGGCGGTGACCAAGCCGTTCACCACGGTGCTCACGCCCGTGACGACAGCGCCGACCATGCTGCCGACGCCCTCCTGGGCGCGGGCGACGGCCGTGTCGAAGGCCTTGTTGATCTGGGCGTCCCCGATGTTCAACGGCGGCCCGGCGGCCCACTCGCGCATCTTCTGGATGCCCTCGACCACGCCGTCGGTCAGCTGACCGGACTGGGAGGCCACGGGCACGGCGATCAGCGCCACGACACCCGCGGCGACCAGCAGGAACAGCACGGTCACCACCGACGCGGCGAGCGCGGGCGGCCACCCGCGCCGACGCAGGAAGCGGGCGGCGGGCCAGGTCAGCGTGGTCAGCAGCAACCCGACGACGAGCGGCCAGACCACCGACCACATCCGCCCCAGCAGCCACAGTCCCACTGCGAGCATCACCAGCACCAGCAGCAGCTCTGCGGAGACGCGGGCGGATATCCGGAGCGCGTCACGGGTCTTCGTGGAACTCAAGGGCGCAGTCACGAGGGCACCTTATTGCCACGAAGTCCGGGGGAGTCTCGTATAGGGACCGGGAGAGTCTCGTCCAGGGGTGACGCCGGTCGTCACCCCTCGGCCTTGGCCACGCCGATCGGGCAGGACACGCCCGTGCCGCCGATGCCGCAGTAACCCGCCGGGTTCTTGTCCAGGTACTGCTGGTGGTAGCCCTCCGCCGGGTAGAACGGTCGGCCCTCCGCCGGGACGATCTCCGTGGTGATCTCGCCGTGGCCGGACGCGGTGAGGACCTTCTGGTAGGCCTCGCGGGAGGACTTGGCGATGGCCGCCTGCTCGGGGGTGTGGGTGTAGATCGCCGAACGGTACTGCGTGCCCACGTCGTTGCCCTGGCGGAAGCCCTGCGTCGGGTCGTGGGACTCCCAGAACGTCTTCAGGAGGCGCTCGTACGAGATCACCTCGGGGTCGTAGACCACGCGGACGACCTCCGTGTGGCCGGTGAGGCCCGAGCAGACCTCCTCGTACGTGGGGTTCTCCGTGTAACCGCCCTGGTAGCCGGCCAGGGTCGTCCACACCCCTGCCGGGAGCTGCCAGAACTTGCGCTCGGCGCCCCAGAAGCAGCCCAGGCCGAAATCGGCGGTCTCCAGGCCCTCGGGGTAGGGACCGAGCAGCGGGTTGCCGAGAACGGTGTGGCGGTCGGGGACCGAGAACGCCGGCTCCGGGCGGCCGGGCAGCGCCTGCTCGGGGGTCGGCAGCTGGGGCGTACGGCTGTGCAGGAACATGCGGTCTCCAATCGGCACGACACCCACGCGGGGGCGACGCCCTGTTCAACGCGCGAGGGCATGGGGGAATTCCGGCCGGGAGCCTTGCCGAGGGGTGATACGAGCCCACGCCCCGGGCCTGCGCCCCGCTCACGCTTCAGTGCGGGAGGCTCGCCGGGCTGCCGCCGTTCGCCTCGTAGCCCGCCACCGCCAGGGCCCGGTACACCGCGAACTCCGCCGCCGGGTCGGCGGACAGCGTCCAGGGCAGGGCGCCGACATGGCCGTCGATGTGCACCAGCTGGTTCATGGCCTCCGACCAGCGCTCGCTGCGGACCAGGAAGAAGACCAGCATGTGCCGTACGTGCGCCAGCATCGGGTCGTCGGGGCGGGCCGAGTGCACCGCGTGCAGCGCGCCGTGGACCGCCTTAGTGACGACCTCGGTCTGCCAGAAGCTGCTGACCAGGGTCACCTCGGGAAGGTGCTCGAACACGGCGAAGAGGGGCATCGCCGCCAGCAGGGAACCCTTGGGCGCGCGGGCCGCCGCGGCCTCCGCGAACTCGTACGCCAGCGCACGCGAGCCGTGCCACTTCTCGCACCAGAAGTGCAGCGCGGCCAGGTGCGCTCCCATGTGGGCCGGGGCGCGGTCCAGGATCTTCAGCCAGAGCTGCTCGAAGTCCTTCTGGGAGTAGCCCAGCCCGCGGGCCACCGACAGCTCCACGATGTACGGGATCGGGTCGCCGGGAGCCAGCAGCGCCGCCTCACCGCACGCCGCCTTCGCCTCCTCCATGATGATCCGGAACTCGTCCGTCCCGGGCGTCGCCGTCCGCCACGCCTGCTGCACCAGGAACTCCGCGTGCACCGCGGCCCCGCCCGCGTCCTTGGGCGCCTCGGCCCGCCACACCCGCAGCCACTGCCCGCCCGGCGCCTCGCCCACCCCGCCGGGCCGCTGTTGCAGCTCCAGCGAGGCCGCGCCCGCGAAGGCCTGCACACGCTGCCAGCGGCGCTCGCCCTCCGTCTCCGTACCGGCGAGGAGCTGCTGGGCCGCGCGGTAGTCCTGCGTGCGCTGCACCACGTCCAGCACGTCCAGCAGGTCCTGGTCGGGGCCGGGCATGCGGATGTCCAGCTCCTCCTCGCGGACGAAGCCGTAGTTCGCCGGGTCCGCGGCGTCCGGGTGGTCGGGCGAGACCAGCCCGATCGCGGCCCCGCGCCTGCGCCGCAGGAAGGGAAGCAGCACGAAGCCCAGCATGACCAGTGCGATCAGGACCCAGAGAATCTCCATGCAACAAGCGAACCAGACCGCGCCGACAATTGGCCAACCTGGTCCCCGAACCTGTGGAAAACCCGGCCGAGCCGCACCCGCCACCCTGTGGAAAACCCGCCCCCCGGGCCCCGCCGCCTCGTCGCCCGGCACTCATCGCGTCGGCGCACTACCCTCGGTCCCCATGAGCGACAGGCATATCAGTCAGCACTTCGAGACGCTCGCGATCCACGCGGGCAACACCGCCGACCCCCTGACGGGCGCGGTCGTCCCGCCGATCTACCAGGTCTCCACCTACAAGCAGGACGGCGTCGGCGGCCTGCGCGGCGGTTACGAGTACAGCCGCAGCGCCAACCCGACCAGGACCGCGCTGGAGGAGAACCTCGCCGCCCTGGAGGGCGGCCGCCGGGGTCTCGCGTTCGCGTCCGGGCTGGCGGCCGAGGACTGCCTGCTGCGTACGCTGCTCAGGCCCGGTGACCACATGGTCATCCCCAACGACGCCTACGGCGGCACGTTCCGCCTCATCGCCAAGGTCGTCGCCCGCTGGGGAGTGGAGTGGTCGGTCGCCGACACCAGCGACCCGGCCGCCGTACGGGCCGCGATCACCCCGAAGACCAAGGCCGTGTGGGTGGAGACCCCCTCCAACCCGCTCCTCGGCATCACGGACATCGCCGCCGTCGCTCAGGTCGCCCGGGACGCCGGCGCCCGCCTCGTCGTCGACAACACCTTCGCCACGCCCTACCTCCAGCAGCCGCTGGCGCTCGGCGCGGACGTCGTCGTGCACTCGCTGACCAAGTACATGGGCGGCCACTCGGACGTCGTCGGCGGCGCCCTGGTCACGGGCGACCCGGAGCTGGGCGAGGAGCTGGCCTTCCACCAGAACGCGATGGGCGCGGTCGCCGGGCCCTTCGACTCCTGGCTGGTGCTGCGCGGCACCAAGACCCTCTCCGTGCGCATGGACCGGCACAGCGAGAACGCCGCGAAGATCGCCGACATGCTCACCCGGCACGCGCGCGTGTCGAGCGTCCTGTACCCGGGCCTGCCGGAGCACCCCGGTCACGAGGTCGCGGCCAAGCAGATGAAGTCGTTCGGCGGCATGGTCTCCTTCCGTGTGGCGGGCGGCGAGGAGGCGGCCGTCGAGGTCTGCAACCGCGCCAAGGTGTTCACGCTGGGCGAGTCCCTGGGCGGCGTCGAGTCGCTGATCGAGCACCCCGGCCGGATGACGCACGCCTCCGTGGCGGGCTCGCTCCTGGAGGTGCCCGGCGACCTGGTGCGGCTGTCCGTCGGCATCGAGAACGCCGACGATCTGCTGGAGGACCTCCAGCAGGCGCTCGGCTAGGACGGCCCCGGCCGGGTCACCAGCCGGTGAGGGGTGGAGTCGTGTCCGACGGCGGCTCCACCCACGGGCGGGCCGTCAGCGCCCACACGATGAACGCCACGGCCGCCGCGAACATCAGCAGCCACAACAGGCGCCGGGCGACCGTCCTGCGCCGCAGCATCCGGTTGCCCCGGCGCACCGCCTCCGCGTGGATCTCGGGCGGCACGGGCCGCGACGGCGCCTGCTCCAGCAGCCGCCGTACGGTCGCCTCGCGGTCGTTCCCGCTCATGACGGCACCGCCTTCGCGGCCCTCACCGCCGGGGCCGGGCCCCGCGCGCGGTGCAGCAGGGTCGTCGTCGCCCGGTGGCAGACGGCCCGTACGCGCTCCGCGGACAGGCCGAGCAGGGCCGCCGTCTGCTCCTCGGCGACGCCCTCGTAGAGCATGAGCACCACGATGAGCCGCTCCTGCGGGCCGAGCGGGGCCAGGGGGCTCGCCGGGTGCGGCCGGGAGCGGCCGGGACCGCCGTAGTGGTGCCAGGCGCCGCGCGCGAAGCGGGTCGCCAGATACTGCCGGGTGCGGTCGTACGGATCCTCGCCGCGCAGCCGGTCCCAGCACGCGTATGTGTGCGCCAGCGACAGGGTCAGCAGGCGCCGCGCGCGGGGGTTGTCGTCCGGGTCCTCCGCGGTGAGCAGGGTGGCGGCGTGCAGCAGCCGCCCGGCCGCGCCCGCGACGAACGCCTCGAACTCCCGGGCCCGGCGGGTTGCCTGGGACGCATGCCGCTCTCGCATCGCGCCTCCCGCCCTACGGCGATCCTGAGGATGCGGGCCCGGCCGGGTACACGGGCGACGGCCGCGTACGACGGGGACCCGGTCTCATATCAGGCCAGGGGCGGCCCCGAGGTCAAGAGCCGCGCACCGAGCGGGTCGGCGGACGGCGGCCCGCGCCCCCTTTGGGCCCGACCGGCCTCCTGCCACAGGTGCGTCGCGGCCCGTCGGCGGACGGCGTCGGCGTCCCGCCCGCTCCACCGGCCACGCGCGCGTGGGGGTCAGGACGGCGACTGCGCCTCCGGCCCCGGTACTCCCTGGACCGCCATCCGGGCGGACAGCGCGCTGTTGAAGCGCGTGAGGAGCGAGCAGAACGCCTCGCGCTCCTCCGGCTGCCAGTCCTCGGTCAGCTCGGCCATCAACTGCCGCCGGGACGAGCGCACTTCCTCCAGCCGCGCCTGCCCGCGCGGGGACAGCTGGAGCACCACCGCACGCCCGTCCTCGGGGTGCGACGTGCGCTTGACCAGGCCGGTGTCGACGAGCGGAGCCACCTGCCGGGTGACCGTCGACGAGTCGATCCCCATGCTCGCGGCGAGGGCCTTGACGCCCATGGGGCCTTCCTTGTCGAGACGGTTGAGCAGCAGGTACGCGGCGCGGTCCATCGAGTTGCGCACCTGCCCGACCCCGCCGAGCCGGGTCTGTTCGGCACGACGCGCGAACACCGCCACCTCGTGCTGGAGGGTGTCGAGAAGACCGGTGTCACCGACGGTCGTCATGTCCATCGACATTTCAGGTGTTGTGGGCATGGCCGGGGGCTCACTTCGTGAAGGGCTGGCTGATTGGGGGACAGGGTACGCGGCCGGGGGGCGGGCCGTACCGGCGCTGCGCAAAGCGGGTCTCGGACGTTGGTCACAACGGCGGTTCCCGTTCGTGAACTGCGATGCTGGAGTCATGAGCTACAGCACGGCGGACTCCTTGCGGCCCGTCACCCTCGACGACGTGCGCGGCGCCCAGAAGATGCTCTCGGGCGTGGCGCGGGTGACCGCGATGGAGGGCAGCAGGCACCTGTCCCAGATGGTCGGCGCGCCGGTGCATCTCAAGTGCGAGAACCTCCAGCGGACGGGGTCGTTCAAGCTGCGCGGCGCCTACGTCCGGATCGCCGGTCTGCTGCCCGAGGAGCGCGCCGCCGGTGTCGTCGCCGCGAGCGCCGGCAACCACGCGCAGGGCGTGGCCCTGGCGTCCGCTCTGCTCGGCGTGCGCTCCACGGTGTTCATGCCGAAGGGCGCCCCGCTGCCCAAGGTCAGCGCCACCCGGGACTACGGGGCCGAGGTGCGGCTGCACGGCCAGGTGGTCGACGAGACGCTGACCGCCGCGCAGGAGTACGCGGCCGAGACGGGCGCGGTGTTCATCCACCCCTTCGACCACCCCGACATCATCGCGGGCCAGGGCACGGTCGGCCTGGAGATCCTGGAGCAGTGCCCCGAGGCGCGCACGATCGTGGTCGGCATCGGCGGGGGCGGACTGGCCGCCGGGATCGCGGTGTCGGTGAAGGCCCTGCGGCCAGACCTGAAGATCATCGGCGTCCAGGCGGAGGGCGCGGCCGCCTATCCGCCGTCGCTGGCGGCGGGCCGGCCCGTCACGGTCGAGAATCCGGCGACGATGGCCGACGGCATCAAGGTCGGGCGGCCCGGCGACGTGCCGTTCGGGATCGTCGGCGATCTGGTCGACGAGGTGCGGACGGTCAGCGAGGACGAGCTGTCCGCCGCGCTGCTGCTGTGCCTGGAGCGCGCCAAGCTGGTCGTGGAGCCTGCCGGGGCGAGCCCGGTCGCGGCGCTGCTGAGCCGGCCCGACTCCTTCGAGGGGCCGGTCGTCGCCGTGCTGTCCGGCGGCAACGTCGATCCGGTGCTGATGCAGCGGGTGCTGCGGCACGGCATGGCCGCGCAGGGCCGCTACCTGGCCGTCCGGCTGCGGCTGACGGACCGGCCCGGAGCTTTGGCCACACTTCTGGGCGTGTTGTCAGTGGTCGACGCTAACGTCCTCGATGTGAGCCACGTACGGACCGACCCACGGCTCGGGCTCACGGAGGCGGAGGTCGAACTGCACCTGGAGACGAAGGGCCCGGCGCACTGCGCCGAGGTGGGCCAGGCGCTGCGCGAGGCGGGCTACACGGTCATGGGCTGACCGGCTGCCGAGCTCGGCGCACCGGGCTCAAGATCCTTTCGTCACGGAGCAGAACGCGGAAAGCCCCATTGTGAGACGCGATACATCGCGTTATGGTGTGTCGTGAAGCGTGATGCCCTTGTCCGGCACTCCCCGAAGACGCGGAGATTCATATGCCAGCCGCCATCCATGCCGAAGGACTGGTGAAGACCTTCGGTGACGTAAGAGCCTTGGACGGAGTCGACCTCGACGTGCCCGAGGGCACGGTCCTCGGCCTGCTCGGGCCGAACGGCGCGGGCAAGACGACCACCGTCCGCTGCCTGACCACCCTGCTGCGCCCCGACAGCGGCCGGGCGGTCGTCGCGGGCATCGACGTGCTCAAACAGCCCGACGCCGTCCGCCGCTCCATCGGCCTGTCCGGCCAGTTCGCGGCCGTCGACGAGTACCTGACCGGCCGCGAGAACCTGTACATGGTCGGCCGGCTCTACCAGATGAAGGCGAAGGCGGCGAAAGAGCGCGCGGCCGAACTGCTGGAGCAGTTCCACCTCGCGGACGCGGCCGACCGCCCCACCAAGACCTACTCCGGAGGCATGCGCCGCCGGCTCGACCTCGCGGCGGCCCTCGTCGTCTCGCCGCCCGTGATGTTCATGGACGAGCCGACCACCGGCCTCGACCCCCGCAACCGCCAGCAGCTGTGGGAGGTCATCAAGCAACTGGTCTCCGGCGGCACGACGCTGCTGCTGACCACGCAGTACCTGGAAGAAGCCGACCACCTGGCACACGACATCGCGGTGGTCGACCACGGCAAGGTCATCGCCCAGGGCACCTCCGACCAGCTCAAGGCCCGCACCGGCGGCGAGCGCGTCGAGGTCGTGGTGCACGAGCGCGAGCACATCCAGGCCGCCGCCGAGGTGCTCACCGGCTTCGGCAAGGGCGACACCACGGTCGAGGAGCACATGCGCAAGCTCACCGCGCCCGTCACCGGCGGCGCCAAGCTCCTCGCCGAGGTCATCCGGGAGCTGGACAACCGGGGCATCGAGATCGACGACATCGGCCTGCGCCGGCCGACCCTCGACGACGTCTTCCTGTCGCTGACGGGACACGTGGCCGAGGCGAAGAACGAGGACGACGACGAGGAGGCCGTGAAGTGAGCGCCGTCACCGACACCGTGCGGGTCGCGCCGGCCGCGAACCCGGTCAGCCAGTCGATCCGTGACTCGCTGGTCGTCGCGCAACGCAACCTGATCCGCATGTCCCGGATCCCGGAAATGATCATCTACGGACTGATCCAGCCGATCATGTTCGTGGTGCTGTTCACCTACGTCTTCGGCGGTTCCATGCAGATCGGCAGCAGCACCAGCGCCGTCGACTACAAGAACTTCCTGATGGCGGGCATCTTCGCGCAGACCGTCACGTTCGCCACCGCCAGCTCCGGCGCCGGTATCGCCGACGACATGCACAAGGGCCTCATCGACCGCTTCCGCTCCCTGCCCATGGCGCGCGGCGCGGTGCTCACGGGGCGCACCCTCGCCGACTCCGCGCAGACGGCCCTCACCCTGGTCGTCCTCGCGGTCGTCGCCCTCCTGGTCGGCTGGCGCGTCGGGTCGGACGGCGACACCAACGCCGGCAAGGTGCTCGGGGCCTTCGGTCTGCTGCTCCTGCTCGGCTACGCGTTCACCTGGATCGGCGCCCTGATCGGCATGTCCGTGCGGACCCCGGAGGCCGCCACGTCCAGCGGGCTGATCTGGCTCTTCCCGGTCACCTTCATCTCGAACGCCTTCGTGGACACCAGCCACATGACCCCGTGGCTGCGCCACATCGCGGAGTGGAACCCCTTCAGCGCCACGGTCCAGGCCTGCCGGGTGCTGTTCGCCAACCCGGGCCAGTCGTCGTCGGACGCCTGGCCCATGCAGCACCCCGTCTGGGCCTCGCTGATCTACTCGATCCTGATCCTGGTCGTCTTCCGGACACTGGCGGTGCGCAAGTACCGGTCCGCGACCGCATGACGATGCCCCCGGTGCCGCGAGGACGCCGGGGGCGGGTCAGGACTTCGGCAGGGGCGGTTCAGCCCTCGTACGGCTCGGCCTTGAGGATCTTCACCGAGGCCTTCTTGCCGTTCGGCAGCTCGTACTGCGCGTCCTCGCCGACCTTGTGGCCGATCACGCCGGTGCCCAGCGGGGACTGCGGGGAGTACGTCTCGATGTCGGCGCTCGCGTACTCGCGCGAGGCGAGCAGGAACGTCAGCGTGTCGTCCTCGTCACCGTCGAAGGCGATCGTGACGACCATGCCGGGCGCCACGGCACCGTCCGCCGCGGGCGCCTCGCCGACCTTGGCGCTCTCGAGGAGCTGGGTGAGCTGGCGCACACGGAGTTCCTGCTTGCCCTGCTCCTCCTTGGCTGCGTGGTACCCGCCGTTCTCACGCAGGTCGCCCTCCTCGCGCGCGGCGGCGATCTTCGCGGAGATCTCAGCCCGCGCGGGACCAGTAAGGTACTCAAGCTCAGCCTTGAGCTTGTTGTACGCCTCCTGGGTCAGCCAGGTGACGTTCTCGCTGGTCTGGGTCACAGGTGCTCCTCGTAGGTACTGGGAATACAAAGCATCGCCCTACCCAGAAGCATGTTCCTTCACGGATGGGCGAAACCACGAGCCTAACAATTCAGGGGCAGAAGGGGGAGGACATAAGCCACCAGTTTCACGTCGACGCAGGTCAGGCGCTACGTATTGCGGGTGACCCGGGCGGGGTTTCAGCCGGTGTGGCAGCCCAGCAGCTCGGCCGTCGTCCCCGGGGAGGTCGTACGGAGCGTGACGACCTTGTCGATGCGGGTGGCGTCCCCGTCGAAGCGGAAATCGGCCCGGCCGACCTCGGCACCGTCCTCGGCCTGGGAGCGCACGGTGCAGTAGCCCTCGGCACCGGCGTCCTTGCGGACCTCCAGGTGCACCTGCACGGACTCCTTGCCGGGCTCGAAGCTGATCACCTCGGCGCTGATCTCGGTCTGGGCGACGTAGTGGTAGCCGAACCAGCCGACGAGTCCCAGCAGCGCCGCCGCGAGGACGGCACCGACGATCTTGAGCGTGCGGTCGGCGCGCTCGTCCGAGGAACGGCCGTAACGCCCCTCGGGCAGTCGCGTGCTCGCCGTACTCATGATCGTCCTCCAGACAGGGCCGGGACGAACGTCCCGTAAGGCGACCCGGGACCGGGGCCCGGAATTATTCGCCCCCCGGTTCGGTCACTATAGAAGCCGCTGATTGCGCCGACGCACACAGGGCGCCGACTTACTGAGGAATGAGTCTTGACTGACCAGTTGCGACTGATGGCCGTTCACGCCCACCCCGACGACGAGTCGAGCAAGGGCGCGGCGACCATGGCCAAGTACGTGTCCGAGGGGGTGGACGTGCTGGTCGTGACCTGCACGGGCGGGGAACGCGGCTCCATCCTCAATCCGAAGCTCCAGGGGGACAAATACGTCGAGGAGCACATCCACGAGGTACGCAAGAAGGAGATGGACGAGGCCCGGGAGATCCTGGGCGTCAGGCAGGAGTGGCTCGGCTTCGTCGACTCGGGCCTGCCCGAGGGCGACCCGCTGCCGCCGCTGCCGGAGGGCTGCTTCGCCCTGCAGGACGTCGACCACGCGGCCGGTGAGCTGGTACGGAAGATCCGCGCCTTCCGTCCCCAGGTGATCACGACCTACGACGAGAACGGCGGCTACCCGCACCCCGACCACATCATGACCCACAAGATCTCGATGGTGGCGTTCGAGGGGGCGGCGGACACCGAGAAGTACCCGGAGGCCGAGTACGGCCCCGCGTACCAGCCGCAGAAGCTCTACTACAACCAGGGCTTCAACCGCCCCCGCACCGAGGCGCTGCACCAGGCGATGCTCGACCGGGGTCTGGAGTCGCCCTACGGGGACTGGCTCAAGCGCTGGGACGAGTTCGGCATGAAGGAGCGCACGCTCACCACGCACGTGCCCTGCGGTGATTTCTACGAGATCCGCGACAAGGCGCTGATCGCGCACGCCACGCAGATCGACCCGGACGGCGGCTGGTTCAAGGTGCCGATGGACATCCAGAGGGAGGTCTGGCCGACGGAGGAGTACGAGCTGGCGAAGTCCCTCGTCGATACCTCCCTCCCCGAGGACGACCTCTTCGCGGGCGTCCGCGACAATGCCTGATATGAGCGCAAGCGCAAGCCTGGCAATGACGCACCTCGTCACCTTCGCCAAGGAGGTCGACGAGGACAAGGTCACCCCCGGCGTCCTCGGCTTCATCGTCTTCGCGGCGATGGCCCTGGCGGTGTGGGCCCTGATGAAGTCCATGAGCCGGCACATGAACAGGGTCGACTTCACACAGGTCCCGGACCCCAAGGCCGAGCAGGCGGAGCAGGCCGAGCAGGCGGAGCCGGAGTCCGCGGACGCGGAGACCTCCGGCCAGGGCAAGCAGAAGCAGGGCTGACCTCCCTCCCGGGGCGGGGCGATTCCTCCCTCCCCGGGAGGACACCCGTCGGCGGCCGACCGCCGCTGACGGGTACGTCGCGCGCCTGCCCTGGGTGTGTCCCTAGGGGTGTCCGCAAAGTCCCGCCTGCCCTGCGACGCCCGGCACGCTCCCCCACTGCCTTAAGGGCGTGGGAGGTGCCCCCCACTCGCCGCACCGGTCGAACACCCGCGTGAAACCAGTACGCGGGCGTCCGCCCGGCACTCCCCCAGCCTTCGGCCGGGGGGACCCCAGAGCACGCACCGGACGCCGCATGGCCCGCCCTCCGGGCGGACGACGGGACTTTGCGGACACCCCCTAGGCCTTCGACTCCACGGCCACCCCCATCACCTCCCGCGCATGCCGGTTCGGCACCATGCCCAGGCGCCAGGCCTGCCAGCCCGCCTCCAGGGTCACGCCGCGCTCCAGCAGCAGGGCGTACGCGTCGAGGTAGTCGTCCAGTTTCGGGTCGCGCAGCGGATGGCTCGCGCGGGACAGCTGGGCCAGTTCCTCCTGGGCCACGGCCGTGCCGACCTCCATGCCGCCGGGGGCCGCGTACGGCAGCAGGGTGCAGCGCAGGAAGCGGGCCCAGTCCTCGCCCCGGCGGTCGCCGTACGACGCGAAGAGGCCGGCCGCCTCGTCGCACAGGGCCAGGGCCTGCTGGGTGCGGGCGTTGCCCGCGTCCACCACCGCCAGCTCCAGGCAGGTCCACGCCTCGCCGTGGGCGACGCCGATGCGCTGGAAGTCGGCGCGGGCGTCCACCAGCAGCTGGCGGGCGAAGCCGGAGTTGCGCAGGGAGCCCGTCTGGGCGGCGCGCTGGTCGCGGGTGACGCGGGCCGAGTGGTGGCGGGCGCAGGCCAGGCCGTAGACGTCCCGCATGCGGGAGAACATCGTGCGGGAGCGTTCCAGTTCGCGGACGGCCTGGTCCAGGTTGCCCGTCTCCTCCAAGGCCTGGCCGAGGTAGTACAGCGTCCACGCCTCGCCGCGCGCGTCCTCGTTCTCGCGGTGCCGGGCGGCGGCCCCGCGCAGTTCCTCCACGGCCGGCGACGCGTCACCGGCGACCAGCAGGGCGCGGGCCAGCTGGGTCAGGGCCCAGGCCTCGCCGCGGGCGTCACGGGTGCGGCCGTACAGCTCCAGGGCCGCCCGCAGCTCGGCCTCGGCCCGTGGGACGTCGCCCATGCGCAGGCCCAGCTGGCCGAGCTGGAAGTGCGCCCAGGCCTGGCCGTGCACGGACTCGCCCCGCCGGTGCAGCACCAGCGACTCGGTCAGCAGGTCCAGCGCCTCCGCCACCCGGGCCCGGTCCCGCTCCACCGCCGCGAGGGCGTGCATCGTCCACGCCCGGTCCGTCGCCAGCTCGGGGGAGGACTGCATGGCCAGCGCCTCGCGGAGCTTCGCCGACGCCTCCGTCAGATTGCCCTGGTGGTGCAGGGTGATGCCGAGGGAGCACAAGGCCCGGGCGGCCCCCGCGTCGTGATGGGCCTCCCGGTACAGGTCGACGACCGAGGCGAGGGTCGTCCGCGCCTTGTCCAGTTCGCCGAGCTGCCGTGCCGCGATGCCGGTGCGCCACTGCACGGAGCGGACCAGCAGGCCCTCGTCCACCGCCTGGGCCAGTTCGCTGATCTCGCCCAGGCGGTAGAGGTCACCGCGCAGCAGGCAGTAGTCGCACAGGGCGCCCAGGAGGTTCAGTACCGCCGCCTGGTTCACGCCCTCGGCGTGCCGCAGGGCCGCTGTGATGAAGCTCGACTCGTCGTCCAGCCAGCGCAGCGCCTCGTCGAGGGAGGGGAAGCCGTACGGGCTGAAGCGGTTCGTGCGCGTCGACATGTTGCCGTCGACCATGCGCAGCACCGAGTCGGCCAGCTCGGCGTAGTTCACGATCAGCCGTTCCTGCGCCGCCGTGCGCTCGGCCGGTTCCTCCTCGTCGAGGAGCCGGGCCCGGGCGAAGGCACGGACCAGGTCGTGCAGCCGGTAGCGATCGCCCCGGACGTGGTCGATCAGACCCGCCCGGGTCAGGGCCTGGAGGTGGCGTGTCGCCTCGGCCTCGTCGGTGGCCAGCAGGGCGGCGGCCGCGGCGGCGCCCAGCGAGGCCCGGCCGGCCAGGGCCAGTCGGCGCAGCAGCCGCCGTACGGGCTCCGGCTGGTCGGTGTAGCGCAGCCACAGGGCGCGCTCGACCGGATCGACCGGGCCGTACGCCCCGAGGTCCGTGGCGAGCGCGCGCGGGGAGCGCGGGCCGAGGCACGAGCCGGCGATGCGCAGCGCCAGCGGCAGCCCGCCGCACAGCTCCCGGACCCGGTCGGCGGACTCGGCGTCGTACGGCCCGGACCGGTCCTGGGCCGCCGCGCCCAGCAGTTCCTCCGCACCCGCGGCGTCCAGCGGCGCTACCGCCAGCTGGTGTACCCGCGCGGGCAGCTCGCCCAGCTCCAGCGGGCCCCGCGCGGTCACCAGCACCAGGCTGTCGGACCGCTCCGGGACCAGGGCGCGGACCTGCCCGGCGTCCGAGGCGTCGTCCAGGACGACCGTGACCGGCAGGCCGGTCAGATGCTGGTGGTACAGCTCGCCCAGCCGCTTGACCTGCTGGTCGGGGGAGGAGCGCTCGCGGAACAGCAGTTGCTCGCGGGGCGCTCCGAGCCGGTTGAGCAGGTGCAGCAGGGCGTCGCGGGTGGACAGCGGGGACTCGCCCGGGCCGTCGGCGCGCAGGTCGACGACGCAGGCGCCGCGGAAGTAGTCCTTCAGTTCGTGCGTGGCGTGCACGGCGAGGGTCGTGCGGCCGCTGCCGGGCGTGCCGTGCAGGACGACCACCGTCGGCTGCGTCTCCGTGCTCGCTCGGGCCGCCTGCACCCACTGCCGGATCTGCGCCAGCTCGTGTCGCCGCCCCGCGAACGGCTGAGCCGGTTCGGGGAGCTGCGCGAAGGACTGCTCCAGCACGTTGCGCCCGCGCGCCGCCGCGCTCTTGTCGGCGCCCCGCAGCCGCGGCCCGGTCTTCTTCGGCCCCGTGGAGGCGGCGAGCACCCGCTGCTGGTCCAGGAACGGCCGGATGCCCCGCACCTCCAGTGCCGTCAGCCACTGCAGCCGCAGCTGTTCGGGCCCGCCCGGCTGGCTCGCGGCCCCGGCCCGGTGGTGTGCGGCCGGCAGATGCGAGCCGACGACCTTCACGACGGTCGCCGCGGCGCCCACGACACCCACGGTCAGGCCCGCGCCCAGCGCCGTCCCGGTGTCCGTGCCGAGGGCCATGTCGGCGACGACGGCCGCGACCGCCGCGACCGCGGCCACCAGCAGCGGTGTCCCGCCGCCCTCCCGGGCGTAGCGCTGCCCGAAGGTGAGCTGACCGGCCGCCGCCTCGTCCAGGGCACGCGTGTAGGCCTCGTACTCCTCGGCCGCGCTCTGCGCCATGGTGTCGAGCGCCCCGCGCGCCCGCGCGAGCAGCACCTTCCCGTCCGTGCGCCCGCCCGTCCGGCGCACCTCCTCCTCCACGGCCCGTGCCAACAGCCGCTCGGCATCCGCCCGATGACTGTCCCGCATGTCACGTCCCCCTCCGGCGGCACCGGCGTACCTAGGTCGTCGTACCGGTCGTTTCCTTGGTCAAGTGTGCTGCCCGCGGCGCATCGGGGCGAGGGGGCGTGCCCGGCCCGATTATGTGAAGACACGGGCGGGTTGAGGTGCCGTGCGTCCGTCGGGCGTGCGTCCCGGACGGCGCCCGTGCGGCGCCTGACGCGTGCCGGACCGGGTACTGCGGCAGGATGGGAACCATGCCGAACCGACTGGCGCACGAGACGTCCCCCTACCTCCTTCAGCACGCCGACAACCCCGTGGACTGGTGGCCCTGGTCGGCGGAGGCCTTCGAGGAGGCCCGTAAGCGGAACGTGCCCGTGCTGCTCAGTGTCGGCTACAGCAGCTGTCACTGGTGTCACGTGATGGCTCACGAGTCCTTCGAGGACCAGCAGACCGCCGAGTACCTCAACGCGCACTTCGTGAGCGTGAAGGTCGACCGCGAGGAGCGCCCGGACGTCGACGCGGTCTACATGGAGGCCGTGCAGGCGGCGACCGGCCAGGGCGGCTGGCCCATGACCGTCTTCCTCACCCCGGACGCCGAGCCGTTCTACTTCGGCACGTACTTCCCGCCCGCCCCGCGCCAGGGCATGCCGTCCTTCCGGCAGGTGCTCCAGGGCGTCCACCAGGCGTGGGAGGACCGGCGGGACGAGGTCACCGAGGTCGCCGGGAAGATCGTCCGGGACCTGGCCGGGCGGGAGATCTCCTACGGCGACGCGCAGACGCCCGGCGAGCAGGAACTCGCGCAGGCGCTGCTCGCGCTCACCCGTGAGTACGACCCGCAGCGCGGCGGATTCGGCGGGGCGCCGAAGTTCCCGCCGTCGATGGTGCTGGAGTTCCTGCTGCGGCATCATGCGCGGACCGGCGCCGAGGGCGCCCTGCAGATGGCGCAGGACACCTGCGAGCGCATGGCCCGCGGCGGCATCTACGACCAGCTCGGCGGCGGCTTCGCCCGCTACTCGGTCGACCGCGACTGGATCGTGCCGCACTTCGAGAAGATGCTGTACGACAACGCCCTGCTGTGCCGGGTCTACGCCCACCTCTGGCGTGCCACCGGCTCGGAGCTCGCCCGCCGGGTCGCCCTGGAGACCGCCGACTTCATGGTGCGCGAACTGCGCACCGCCGAGGGCGGGTTCGCCTCCGCGCTGGACGCCGACAGCGACGACGGAACGGGCAAGCACGTCGAGGGCGCGTACTACGTGTGGACGCCGGAGCAGTTGCGCGAGGTGCTCGGCGAGCAGGACGCCGAGTTCGCGGTCCAGTACTTCGGGGTGACCGAGGAGGGCACCTTCGAGCACGGTCAGTCCGTCCTCCAACTGCCGCAGCAGGACGGGCTGTTCGACGCCGACAAGATCGCCTCCATCCGGGAGCGGCTGCTGGCGGCGCGGGCCGGGCGTCCTGCTCCGGGCCGGGACGACAAGGTCGTCGCCGCCTGGAACGGGCTCGCGATCGCCGCCCTCGCCGAGACCGGCGCCTACTTCGACCGGCCCGACCTCGTCGAGGCCGCCCTCGCCGCCGCCGACCTCCTCGTCCGGCTGCACCTCGACGAGCAGGCCCGGCTCACCCGCACCAGCAAGGACGGTCACGCCGGCGCCAACGCGGGCGTGCTGGAGGACTACGGCGACGTGGCGGAGGGTTTCCTCGCGCTGGCGTCCGTCACGGGGGAGGGTGTCTGGCTGGAGTTCGCCGGGTTCCTGCTCGACCACGTCCTGGCGCGTTTCACCGACGAGGAGTCGGGCGCGATGTTCGACACGGCCGCCGACGCCGAGCGGCTGATCCGCCGCCCGCAGGACCCGACCGACAACGCCGCCCCGTCCGGCTGGAGCGCGGCGGCGGGCGCCCTGCTGAGCTACGCCGCGCACACCGGGTCGGAGCCCCACCGCACCGCCGCGGAGAAGGCCCTGGGCGTCGTCAAGGCGCTCGGGCCGCGCGTGCCGCGCTTCATCGGCTGGGGGCTCGCCGCCGCCGAGGCCGCGCTGGACGGGCCGCGCGAGGTCGCCATCGTGGGGCCGTCCCTCGATCACGAGGGGACGAGGGCCCTGCACCGCACGGCACTTCTGGGCACCGCGCCGGGCGCGGTCGTCGCCGTCGGCGCCCCCGGGAGCGAGGAGTTTCCGCTGCTCGCGGACCGTCCGCTGGTCGGCGGTGAACCGGCCGCGTATGTCTGCCGTAACTTCACATGTGACGCTCCGACGACCGAAGTCGAGAGGTTGCGGGCGGCGTTGACCAACTGAAGTCGGGAATCAGCGGAAGCATGCTCTTTATCTGAACAGGCCCCAGGCTTCACAGTTCCCCCTTGATCTCTGCACAGTGCCGTGACGGATGAGGTAAGCCGTCACGGCGGGGGGTTCTGGGATCTGGGGGGATCTGTTTGCTGACGTCTGTCTTCATCGCTGCCGTTTCACTGGCCCTGTTCTGGATGGCGGCGTTCACCCTGTGGTGGCAGATGCACGCCTGGCGAAGCCCGGCCCTCAGCGACGACGAGGGCACCTACCTCGCCCAGGCCTGGTCGGTCCAGCAGGGCGACGGCCTCGCCCACTACACCTACTGGTACGACCACCCGCCGCTGGGCTGGATCCAGATCGCCGTGCTGACCTGGATCCCCGCGCTGATCAGCCCCGAGTCGATGACCGTCGGCACCATGCGCGCCACGATGCTGGTGATCAGTGGCATCAGCGCGGTCCTCGTCTACGTCCTGGGCCGCCGCCTCGCCCTGCCCCGCTGGGCGGCCGCGCTCGGCATGGTGTTCTTCGGCCTCTCGCCGCTGGCGGTCGTCCTCCAGCGGGAGATCTTCCTCGACAACCTCGCGGTGATGTGGACGCTGCTGGCCTTCACGCTGGCCGCCTCCCCGAGCCGGCCCGTCCCGCAGACCGGGAACCAGGGCAAGATGTACGTCTCCGCCGTGCTCCTGCCCGACGGCAAGGTGCTGGAGACGGGCGGCGCGCTGCACAACCGCGCCAACCCGGTCTACGAGACGTCGGTCTTCGACCCCGAGTCGGAGACCTTCGACCCGGTGGCCGTCGACCCCGAGGCGCGCGGCTACCACTCCTGCGCGTTCCTGCTCCCCGACGGCCGCGTGATGACCACCGGCGACAACCCGGGCAACGGCTCCTGGAACCACGACGTGTCGGTCTACAGCCCGCCCTACCTGTTCAAGGGCCCGCGACCGGCGATCACCTCGGTGATCGACACCGAGTGGAACTACGGCGACACTCAGCGGATCACCGTCGACCGGCCCATCGCCAAGGCCGAGCTGATCCGCCCGGCCGCCGTCACCCACTCCTCCGATCCGAACCAGCGGCTCGTGGACCTGCCGCTGTCGGTCGACGGGAACAACGTCGACCTGAACGTGACGAGCAACCCCAACCTCGCCCCGCCCGGCTGGTACGTGCTCTTCGCGGTGGACGCGAACGGGGTGCCGTCGGTGGCGAAGTGGGTGCACCTGAAGGGCCCTCAGGCCCTCGAGGCGACGGACGCCTCGGCCCACGTCCACGACTTCGCGGACGCCCCGGAGGGCAAGGTCGCGGGACCGGGCAAGAAGCGCACGTCGCAGAAGGTCAGCCCGACGATCTCCGGCTGCGACCGCCACTACGGCTCGGTCAACGTCTGCGTGCCGACCGGCTTCCCGACGGAGGTGAAGAAGACGACGGCGTCCCGCTGCGCGTGGCTGAAGGCGAACGACTACGGCCGCCTGAAGGTCAACGGCAGGGACGATCCGCTGGGCCTGGACCGCGACGGGGACGGGATCGCCTGCGGCAAGAAGGACGTGGCCAGACGCTAGAAAGCGCCCCCGAAGGGGCGCGGGGAACTGCGCGACCAGCCACGACGGCCGCGCAGTCCCCCACGGCGTTCAACCGTCAACGGCGCTCGGACCGAAACTCCAACGCCCGCTCCACGATCGCCTCGAGCTGATCGTGATGCGCACCCTTCCAATACGCTCGACCGCACTCGGCACACTGCGCGAACACGTCATACGTGGCGTGCGTCCCGTGCTTCAGCTGGTCGGCGACCTCGTCCTTGGTCGCCTTGCGCAGCAGCCCGTTGCAGGCCGTGCACCGCGTCCAGGGGAGCAGCTCGGGCCGGAACCGGTCCAGCACGTCCCGGAGCTGCTCCTCGGGGCGCGTGCTGTAGACGAACGCCCCGGCCCACAGCTCCCGGCGCCGCAGCAGGCCCCGGTCCCGGCTCAGCATGACCCGCTGTTCCGCCGCCGACCGCGCGGCCAGCGCCGGGTCGCCGATGTCGGTCGACTCGTAGGCCGTGTCGACACCGAGCAGCCGCAGCCGGCGGGCCAGCGTGCCGAGGTGTACGTCGAGGAGGAACCGCAGGGGCGCGCCCGGCACCCGCTGGGGGCGGGCCACGGTCCGTACGGTCACCGACTCGCCGGCCGCCGGGACGTGCGAGACGGGCACTTCGCGGCCGTCCACGACCAGGGCGCCCACCTCGGTCAGCGGCACACCCAGCGACTCGACGACATGGCCCAGGCTGGAGACGCCGTCCGTGGTGGCCCGCAGGGTGCCCGCCCGCCGGGCCTGGGGGACGAACACGTGCAGCTCGGGGGCGAACTCGACGTGGATCTCGGGACCGTTCACCCGGTCAGGATGTCACGGCGGCGGGCGCCGGCCTCAGGGTTTTCGGGTCGGCAGGCCGTGTTCCAGGACGTCCAGGGCACGGTCGACCAGTTCCCGGATGTCGTCCCGGTGGCCGGTCTCGGCCCAGTAGCGGGAGACCTCCGTCAGCCCGCCCAGCACGGACATGGCGAAGACCCGTAGCTCCAGGCTGTCGGGGTCGAGCCCCGAGCGCTCGGCGAGGGCCTCGCGGAGCAGCCGCCCCGTCGCCGCCATGCTCTCCATCATCCGGGCCCGGACGGCGGGGACCTCGACCGCGAGCCGGCTCCGCAGCCGGGTCACCCCGGGCTCCTCGGCGAGGCTCAGGTCGAGGGCCGTGCGCATCACGTGCCGCAGGACGTCGGCCCATGACTCGTCCTCCGGCCGGGCCCGCATTTCCGCCAGTATCACCGGGTCCCACTCGTCCGTGACGACGATGTCCTCTTTGGTCGGGAAGTACCGGAAGACGGTCGACGGCGACACCTCGGCCCGGTCGGCGATCCGCTCGATCGTCGCGGCGTCGTAGCCCTGCTCCTCGATCAGCGCGTAGGTCGCGGCGCGGATCGCCTGGCGGGTCTTGATCTTCTTCCGCTCCCGGAGCCCCAGTGGGGGCCGGTCGGCGGGGGTGACACTAGCCATGAACTGACAGTAACTTTCAGTCATCACCCACTGTCAATTTCGCCTCGGGTGCAAGGAAAACGGCCACGGCTCGAAAGCCGTGGCCGGGAAGGTGGAGCGGATTTCTATCCGTGCTGGTACGCCACCAGTGAGATCCCCACGTAGTGCGCGATGAAGGCCGCCAGGGTGAAGGAGTGGAACACCTCGTGGAAGCCGAACCAGCGCGGTGACGGGTTGGGCCGCTGGAGCCCGTAGATCACGCCGCCCGCGCTGTAGAGCAGGCCGCCGACGACGACCAGGACGAGGACGGCGACGCCGCCGGTCCGCATGAAGTCCGGCAGGTAGAAGACGGCCGCCCAGCCCATGGCGATGTAACAGGGCGTGTAGAGCCAGCGAGGGGCGCCGACCCAGAAGACGCGGAAGAGGATGCCGGCCGCCGCCGCGGCCCAGATGCCCCACAGCAGCCACTCGCCCTTGGCGCCCGGCAGGAGCAGCATGGCCAGCGGTGTGTAGGTGCCCGCGATGATCAGAAAGATGTTGGCGTGATCCAGGCGGCGCAGCACGCCGTCCATGCGCGGGCTCCAGTCGCCCCGGTGGTACAGCGCGCTCACACCGAACAGCAGGCACGCCGTCAGGGCGAAGATCCCGCAGGCGATGCGCCCTCTGGTCGAGTCGGCGAGGGCGGTCAGCACCAGGCCGGCGACCAGGACGGCCGGGAACATACCGAGGTGGAGCCAGCCGCGCAGCTTGGGCTTCACCGGGTGCGGCAGGGAGAGCGCCGTGGGACCACGGCCGTCGGCCGGCGTGTCCGAAGGCGCGTCGGGGGCGAACGCAGTCATGCCGGAATGGTAGCTACGGAACCGTAAGTGACCCATCAGTCGAGTCGATTGGCCGATGAAGAGTGGCCATCCTCTCACCGTGGCCGAAGGGTGGTTACGCAAACGGACGGTCAGGTGAACCCAACGTGCATGCAAAAGGGGCGCGAGAAACCGTGGCGATCCTCACGTCGCTCACTTGTGCGCTCCTCTGGACAGATGGGCGCAGGCGTCGGATGATCAAATGAGTGCGGTCGGCACCGGATGAGCGCCAAGTTGCACCGTGAAGCATCCGGGTCGCAGCCCCCACGGGGCCTCCACATCAAAAAAATCCCTCATTTAGGAGCAATCGTGGCGCGCGACATCGCGGCTCCCACCGTCCCCACCACCCACCAGGGCCTGATCTCGTGGGTCAACGAGATCGCCGAGCTGACGCAGCCGGACAACGTGGTCTGGTGTGACGGGTCCGAGGCCGAGTACGAGCGACTGTGCGAGGAGCTCGTCCAGAAGGGCACCTTCCGCAAACTCGACCCGATCAAGCGCCCCCACTCCTACTACGCGGCTTCCGATCCCACCGACGTCGCCCGCGTGGAGGACCGGACGTTCATCTGCTCCGAGAAGGAGGCGGACGCGGGCCCGACCAACCACTGGAAGGCCCCCGCCGAGATGCGGGAGATCTTCCAGGGCTCCGGGGGTCAGGGAGGCCTGTTCCGCGGCTCGATGCGCGGCCGGACCATGTACGTGGTGCCGTTCTGCATGGGCCCGCTCGGCTCGCCGCTGTCCGCGCTCGGTGTCGAGATCACCGACTCGGCGTACGTCGCCGTCTCCATGCGCACGATGACGCGCATGGGCCAGGCGGTGCTCGACGAGCTCGGCTCCGACGGCTTCTTCGTCAAGGCCGTGCACACCCTGGGCGCCCCGCTGGAGCCCGGCCAGGAGGACGTCCCCTGGCCCTGCAACACGACCAAGTACATCTCGCACTTCCCCGAGGACCGCGAGATCTGGTCCTACGGCTCCGGCTACGGCGGCAACGCCCTGCTCGGCAAGAAGTGCTACGCCCTGCGCATCGCCTCCGTGATGGCCCGGGACGAGGGCTGGCTGGCCGAGCACATGCTCGTGCTGAAGCTGACCCCGCCGCGCGGCGAGGCCAAGTACGTCGCCGCCGCCTTCCCGAGCGCCTGCGGCAAGACCAACCTCGCCATGCTCGAGCCGACCATCCCCGGCTGGACGGTCGAGACCATCGGCGACGACATCGCCTGGATGCGCTTCGGCGAGGACGGGCGGCTGTACGCCATCAACCCCGAGGCGGGCTTCTTCGGTGTCGCGCCCGGCACCGGCGAGCACACCAACGCCAACGCGATGAAGACGCTGTGGGGCAACGCGGTCTTCACCAACGTCGCGCTGACGGACGACGGCGACGTCTGGTGGGAGGGCATGACCGAGGAGCCGCCCGCCCACCTCACCGACTGGAAGGGCAACGACTGGACGCCGGAGTCCGAGACCCCGGCCGCCCACCCCAACGCCCGCTTCACCGTCCCCGCGGCCCAGTGCCCGATCATCGCGCCGGAGTGGGAGGACCCCAAGGGCGTGCCGATCTCGGCGATCCTCTTCGGCGGCCGCCGCGCCACCGCCGTACCGCTGGTGACGGAGTCCTTCGACTGGAACCACGGCGTCTTCCTCGGCGCCAACGTGGCCTCCGAGAAGACCGCCGCCGCCGAGGGCAAGGTCGGCGAACTGCGCCGCGACCCCTTCGCGATGCTGCCGTTCTGCGGCTACAACATGGGCGACTACATGGCCCACTGGATCGACGTGGCCAAGGACAAGGACCAGTCCAAGCTGCCGAAGATCTACTACGTCAACTGGTTCCGCAAGGACGACGAGGGCAAGTTCGTCTGGCCCGGCTTCGGTGAGAACTCCCGCGTCCTGAAGTGGATCGTGGAGCGCCTGGAGGGCAAGGCGGAGGGCGTCGAGACCCCGATCGGCATCCTGCCGACCAAGGACGCCCTCGACACGAACGGCCTGGAGCTGGCCGACTCCGACCTGGAGTTCCTGCTCACCGTCGACAAGGAGGTCTGGCGCGAGGAGGCCGCCCTGGTCCCCGAGCACCTCAACACCTTCGGCGAGCACACGCCCAAGGAGCTGTGGGACGAGTACCGCGCGCTGGTCGAGCGCCTGGGCTGAGACAGCCCTCCACCGACGCCGCGGCCGGCTCCGATCGTGCCCTGACCAGCAACATCGTCACGGCCGGCCGCGGTGACAGCACCACAGGAGGCAGGGGTTCGCACAACGGCGTGCGGGCCCCTGCCTCCGCCGTTCAGGGGCGCGGGCAACTGCGCGACCAGCCACACCCAGCCCGCACAAACCCACACCCAAGAACCACAACGGCGCTGAACAGCCCAAGTCAACGCAGTGCTGTCGTGGCGCCCGGTCCGCGCGTCGCTGAGGGTGCGCGCGGACCGGGGCCGTCAGGGGGGAGCCCAGGAAAGGGCTCAGCGGGACGCGAGTTCGCGCGGCCCCAGGGCCGCGGCGTGCGCGTCCATCCGCTCGGCGGACAGGATGGCGGCCGCCGTGTCGGCGCGGGAGGCGGCGACGACCAGTGCGCGGCCCGCCAGGGCGTGCGCCCGCCGGTGCAGGGCCGCCACGCCGCGCTCGCGGCGGGCGCCGCTCATCGGGGCGCGGACGGGCGTGCGTCCTCCGCGCAGCCGGCTCACCTGCTCCGCGAGCCGTTCCGCCGCGGTGTCCAGGTCGGTCGAGCTCTCCGCGGCCCGCAGCTCGTCCGTGACGGCGAGCAGGGCGGCGAGATGGCCCGCGAGCTGGATGTCCAGCTCTTCCTCGCGGGAGCGGTGGGGAAAGTCGGGGGCGGGGCCGTCCACCGTGCTGTGGACCGACTTGGTGCGGATCGGTTCGTACATGGAAGGCCTCCTGTGTGCTTACAGGAAGCCATCCTAGCTTAGATTTCGTCTAAAGTTGAGTTGTTCGCAATTCCGGACTGGCCGTACACGTACGGTGAACGAGGCGTCCGGTCAGGCCTGGCTGTAGCCGTCCAGGAAGTGCCCGATCCGGCCCACCGCGTCCCGCAGGTCGCCGACCGTCGGCAGGGTCACCACGCGGAAGTGGTCCGGCTCCGGCCAGTTGAAGCCGGTGCCCTGGACGACCATGATCTTCTCGCGCCGGAGCAGGTCCAGGACCATCCGCCGGTCGTCCTTGATCTTGAAGACCTTGGGGTCCAGGCGCGGGAAGAGGTACAGCGCCCCCTTGGGCTTCACGCAGGTCACGCCGGGGATCTGGGTCAGCAGCTCGTAGGCGACGTCCCGCTGCTCGCGCAGCCGGCCGCCCGGCAGCACCAGGTCGTTGATCGTCTGGCGTCCGCTGAGCGCCGCGACGACGCCGTGCTGCCCCGGCATGTTCGCGCACAGCCGCATGTTCGCCAGGATCGTCAGGCCCTCGATGTAGGAGTCGGCGTGTGCGCGGGGCCCGGAGATCGACATCCATCCGACCCGGTAGCCGGCCACCCGGTACGCCTTCGACATGCCGTTGAAGGTGAGGGTCAGCAGGTCGGGGGCGACGGCGGCGGTCGGGGTGTGCGCGGCACCGTCGTAGAGGATCTTGTCGTAGATCTCGTCCGAGCAGATCAGCAGGTTGTGGCGGCGGGCGATGTCGGTGAGCCCCTTGATCATCGCCTCGTCGTAGACGGCCCCGGTCGGGTTGTTGGGGTTGATTATCACGAGCGCCTTGGTGCGGTCGGTGACCTTGCGCTCGATGTCGGCCAGGTCCGGCATCCAGTCGGCCTGCTCGTCGCACCGGTAGTGCACGGCGGTGCCGCCGGACAGGGAGACGGCGGCGGTCCACAGCGGGTAGTCCGGGGCGGGCACGAGCACCTCGTCCCCGTCGTCCAGCAGGCCCTGCATCGCCATGACGATCAGCTCGGAGACGCCGTTGCCGATGAAGACGTGCTCGACGTCGGTCTCGATGCCGAGGGTCTGGTTGTGCATGACGACCGCGCGGCGGGCGGCCAGCAGGCCCTTCGCGTCCCCGTAGCCGTGCGCCGAGGAGACGTTGCGGAGGATGTCCTCCAGGATCTCGGGCGGGCACTCGAAGCCGAACGCCGCCGGGTTGCCGGTGTTCAGCTTGAGGATCCGGTGACCGGCCGCTTCCAGCCGCATCGCCTCCTCGAGCACCGGGCCCCGGATCTCGTAACAGACGTTGGCGAGCTTGGTCGACTGGATCACCTGCATGTCTGGGAGCTTACGGCGCGGTAATGCGCCACGGGTCGTGTTTTCCGCCACGTGAGACGCAACGGTTTGTGCGGATATCGCCGCGCGCTGTCCCACCAGCACTGTTGATGTCTAGAATTCGCCGCCATGTTCAGGCCATCCGAGTACGCCGACGGAGTGACGAGCGGCGAGCCCCAGGGCCCGCCGAACGTGTACGTGCCGCAGGCCGACCCGCCCCCGGCGTACGACGCGTACCCCGATCCGGCGGCGGCGCACGGATGGCAGGACGACGTGTACGACCCTCAGGACGCCACGCGAGGCAGGGGCGTCACACGGGGTATGGGCGCCACGCAGGGCATGGACGCCACACGCGAGCTGCCGCCGGTGCCGGTGTCGATGCCGGCGCACGGCCGGTCCGCCGCGGGCCGCCACTCCCGGCGAGGGCGAGGGCGAGGGCGAGGGCGGGGGTCGTGGCGTGCCCGGCGCGTGGCGGTCGCCGCCGGAGCCGTGGGTGCCGTGTCGGCCGCCGCGCTGATCGCCGGTCTCGGCTTCTCGGACGCGCCCTCCGGCGGGACGCGCGAGGGCGGCGGCGGCCGGACGGGACCGACGGCGGAGGAGTCGCCGACGGCGCCGTCCGCCGGCACCGGTCGGACACCGACCCCCGGGACCCCTCTCGGCGCCCCGCCGGCGAACAGTGACGAGCCGTCCGGCGCCGCGTCCGCGAGCCCGTCCACCGCGGCGAGCCCCACCCCGTCCGAGTCCGGGCCGGACACTCCGAGCCCCTCGGCCGGCAGCCCCACGACCGGTACCCCGACGACCTCCGCTCCCACCGTCATTGCCACGCCCCCGGGCCGGACCGAGGGAAAGCCCGGGCATGGTCCCGGCGGCACGAAGGGTCCCAAGTAGTCATTTTTTCAGGGGGTTTTGGCGGGGGCGGGCCGATCGGAACCGATGGCCGTCGACGGCACACGGTCCCGGCGGCACCGAGGGCCCCAAGTGATCCGTCCGTCAAGGCGGTTGAGTAGGGTCATACCGGACGGGCTGGTTCCGCACGCGGAACAACTCCTTGCCTCATCCGCCTTGCGACGATCACAATGCGCATGACAACTGTGCAGGCGGCCGGAAGTTTTCCGGCCGCCTCCGTCGCAAGAGGGGACCCCCCATGAGAAAACCTCTCGCAGCCGCGTTCTGCGCCCTGGCGATAGCCGGGGCCGGCGCGGCTCCCGCGACCGCTGCCGATGCCGCCCCCACGGGCGTCGGCAAGGCCGCGGACGCGGGCGCGGTCACGTCCGCCGTCTCGGACGTGGTCACGTCCGCAGCGGAGACCGTGTCCGGGCTCACCAACCCGGCGCCCAAGGGCGTGAACTTCGCCGGCACGGTCGCGCTCAGCAACTGCTCCGGCTCCGTCGTCCGCATGCCGGACTCCGAGGCCGACGACCCGGCGCTGGTGATGACCAACGGACACTGCCTGGAGTCCGGCTTCCCCGGTCCCGGCGAGGTCCAGGTCGACAAGGCGTCCAGCCGCACCTTCAGCCTGCTCAACGCCTCCGGCTCGCGCGTGGCGACCCTGCGCGCCGCCAAGCTCGCGTACGCCACGATGACCGACACGGACGTCGCGTTCTACCAACTCACCACCAATTACGGGCAGATCAAGAGCTCGTACGGCATCAGCCCGCTGACGCTGAACGACACGCACCCGGTCGCCGGCACCGCCATCAGCATCCCGTCCGGCTACTGGAAGCGGATCTACAGCTGCGACATCGACGGGTTCGCGTACCGCCTGAAGGAGGGCGACTGGACCTGGAAGGACTCGGTCCGTTACACCTCCGCCTGCAACACCATCGGCGGCACGTCCGGTTCGCCCGTCGTCGACCAGGCCACCGGCAAGGTCGTCGCCATCAACAACACCGGCAACGAGGACGGCGAGCGCTGCACGGTGAACAACCCCTGTGAGGTCGACAAGAGCGGCAACGTGACCGTCCGCAAGGGCATCAACTACGCCCAGGAGACCTACCAGATCCCGTCCTGCTTCGGCATCGACAACAAGCTCGACCTGAGCGCGAGCGGCTGCACCCTGCCCAAGCCGTAAGGCCGGGGCAGGTCCCTCCGGGTCGGGCGGTCACGCGGGAGTCCTGCGGATCGCCCGGCCCGCCAGGGCGTCCGTGCGACGCCCGTCCTCGATCACGAACCGCCCGCCGACCAGTACGTACGGGATGCCCGTCGGGAGGACGCGCGGCTCGGCGAAACTCGACCCCGCCGCGACCGTCGCCGGGTCGAAGAGCACCAGGTCGGCGACGTACCCCTCGCGCACCAGGCCCCGGTCCGGCAGCCGCAGCCGGGCCGCCGGGCGCGAGGTGAGGTGCGCGACGCACTCCTGAAGCGACAGCACCCCCAACTCCCGCACGTAGTGGCCGAGATAGTGCGGGAACGTGCCGTACGCGCGCGGGTGCGGCTTGGCGCCCTGGAGGATGCCGTCCGAGCCCCCGGTGTGCACCCGGTGGCGCATGATCGCCCGGACGTTCTCCTCGTGGCCGACGTGCTGGAGGATCGTCGGCGCCAGCCGGTCGGCCAGCAGCAGCCCGCGCGCGGTCACCCAGGGGGCCTCGCCCCGCCGGTCCGCCGACTCCTGGACCGTCCGGCCGACGTAGTCGGCCAGGGCCGGGTCGCCCACGCCGGAGATCTCGATCGTGTCCCACTCGATGGGCACGCCGTGGCAGCCGTCCGAGCCGGTGACCTCCAGGTCGTGGCGGATCCGTTCGGCCGTGCCCTCGTCCGCCAGCCGCTTGAGGGTCTCCTCCGGCCCGCCCTCGCTCGCCCAGCTCGGCAGCATGGCCGCCAGCGTCGTACAGCCCGGGGTGTAGGGGTAGGTGTCGAGGCTGATGTCCGCCCCGGCCGCCAGCGCCTCGTCCAGCAGGGCCAGCAGCTCGGGCGCCCGGCCCTTGTTCACGCCGAAGTTCATGGTGGCGTGGGCGAGATGCAGGGGGCAGCCCGCCTCCCGGGTCAGCGTCACCATCTCCCGGTACGCCTCCAGGGCGCCCGCGCCGTAGGAACGGTGGTGCGGGCAGTAGTAGCCGCCGTACGACGCCACCACCCGGCACAGTTCCGTCAGTTCGGCGTCCTTCGCGTACATGCCGGGCGTGTACGTCAGCCCCGAGGACATGCCGACGGCGCCCTGCTCCATGCCCTCGGCGACCAGCTGCCGCATCCGCTCCAGCTCCCGCGGGGTGGCCTCCCGGTCCTCCCAGCCGACGGCGAGCGCGCGGACCGTGCCCTGGGGGATGAGGTAGGCCGCGTTCACGGCGATCCCGCGGTCGAGGCGGTCGAGGTACTCGCCCACCGTCCGCCAGTCGAAGTCGATGTCGTCCCCGGGGCCGTTCCACCCGGCGATCGCCCGGCGCACCTCGCTGAGCGTCCGGTCGTCGACCGGCGCGTACGACAGCCCGTCCTGGCCGATGACCTCCAGTGTGACGCCCTGCGCGGCCTTGGCGCTGTGGTCGGGGTCGCGCAGCAGGGCCAGGTCGCTGTGGGCGTGCATGTCGACGAAGCCGGGCGACAGGACCAGGCCTTCGGCGTCCAGCTCCCGGCGTGCCTTCGGCCGCTGGCAGCCGGCCGCCGCGGCCTCCTTGACGATGGACACGATCCGGCCGCCGTCGACCACGACATCGGCCCGGTAGGAGTCCGCGCCGGAGCCGTCGACGACGTCCGCGTCCCGGATGACGAGTTCTTCCATCGCTCCCGGCCTCCTAGAAGAACGTACGGACGTAGTCGACGACCGTGCCGTCCGCCTCGGCGACCGGGATCAGCGGCCACTTGTCGAACGACGTGCACGGGTGGGACAGCCCCAGGCCGACCCAGTCACCCACCTCCAGATCCGCTTCCGGTGTGGTGCTCAGCCAGGCGTGCTGGTCGGACAGGGCCGTCACCGACACGCCGGTCGCCGGGCGCTCGGCGCCGTCCCGGCGGATCAGCTGGGCGAAGGGCAGGTCGAGGTCGTAGGCCGCGTCCCGCTTGCCCGCGTTGACGAAGGCCTGCTCGGCGGTGGGCCGCGACACCACCTGCGTCCACAGCCGGAACGCCGGCTCCAGGGACCCCTCCTCGGGCACCCGGTTGAACGGGGTCAGCTTGCGGTAGTGGCCGTCGTCGTGCGAGACGTAGGCGCCCGAACGCAGCAACTTCAGGACGGGATGGGAGAGTTCGGGGATCTCCGCGAAGGCGTCGGCGACCGCGTCGAACCAGGCGCTGCCGCCCGCGCTGACGACGATCTCGTCCACGTCCGTGAAGCGCCCCGCCTCGTCGAAGCCGGCGGCGAGCGCGACCAGCCGCCGCAGCCACGCCGTCACCCGCTCCGGGTCGGCCTTCGGCACCTCGCCCTCGTAGCCCGCGACGCCGACGAGCCGCAGGGTCCGCGTGCCCGCCACCGCGTCCGCGACCGCCGCGCACTCCGCCTCCGTCCGCACACCGGTACGGGCCCCCTCCCCGGCGGCGAGTTCGACGACGACGTCCAGCGGGCGCCGGGCCTCGCCCAGCGCGGCGTCCATCAGCTCCACCCCGCGCACCGAGTCGACGTAAGCGACGAAGCGGAACTCCGGGTCGGCGTCGAGCTCGGCGGAGACCCAGCGCAGGGCCGCCGCGTCGACCAGCTCGTTCGCCAGGAACACACGCCGGATCCCGAACGCGCGCGCCACCCGCACCTGATGCGGCACCGCCAGCGTGATGCCCCACGCCCCGTGCTCGATCTGCCGCTGGAACAGCTGCGGCGCCATGGAGGTCTTGCCGTGCGGCGCGAATGCCAGGCCGTGCCGGTCCGCGTAGGTCTCCATGAGTCTCAGGTTGTGCTCCAGGCGCTCGGCGGACAGCGCGAGCACGGGCGTGGCGAAACCGCCCGTGAACAGGTTCCGGCGCTGGGCTGCCAGCTCGCCCACGGTCAGGCCGTCGGCGTCCGGCGGGAGGCCCTTGAAACGGTGGTCGACGTGCTCGGCGGCGAGCCGGGCGAGGGACTCGGCGGCGGTATCGGCTGGCATGGAGCCTCCCTGATCAGGGGTGTTGCACTTACTGCAACATTCATTGCGTATATCGCTCAACGCTGTCTAACATCTCGGCCACCCGGGGTCAACGCAAGCGGCCGCACCCGCCGCCCCCGCCGAGCGACCAGGAGCTACGAGCATCGTGACCCCCACCGGACCCTGCAACGCCCCCGACGTCGTGGACGTCGTCGCGCTCGGCGAGTCCATGGTCACGTTCCTGCCGTCCCGGCCGGGACGGCTCGCCGACGTCCCCTCCTTCGACCGGGGCATCGGCGGCGCGGAGTCCAACACGGCGTGCGTGCTGGCCGCCGCCGGGCACTCCGTGCGGTGGGTCAGCCGGGTGGGGGACGACCCGTTCGGCGACCACCTGGTCGAGGCGATCGGCGGGTACGGGGTCGACGTGGCCCACGTCCGGCGCGACCCCGCCCGCCCCACCGGCATCTACTTCCGCACCGCCGGGGACCGGGCCACCGACGCGCACGAGGTGGCCTACTACCGGGCCGGCTCAGCGGCCTCGGCCATGTCGGCCGGCACCGTGGACCTGGACGCGGTCCGCGCCGGCCGCGTGCTGCACCTGTCCGGGATCACGGCCGCGCTCTCCGGGACCTGCCTGGACCTGATGCGCGAGCTGACCGCGCGCCGGCCCGGCCGCCCCCTGGTCTCCTTCGACGTCAACCACCGGCCCGGCCTGTGGCGCGACACGGACGCCCCGGAAGTGCTCCGGGACCTCGCGCGGGGCGCGGACCTCGTGTTCGTCGGGCAGGACGAGGCCTGGGGGCTGCGCGGCGCCGAGGCCGTCCGCGCCGCCCTCCCCGAACCCGAGGTGCTGGTCGTGAAGCAGGGCGCCGCGGGAGCCACCGTCTTCGAGAGGCGGGACGTCACCTTCGTGCCCGCCCCGCGGGTCGACGTCGTCGCCGCCGTCGGCGCCGGGGACGCCTTCGCCGCCGGGTTCCTCTCCGCCACCCTGCGCGGACTGCCCGTCCGGGACCGGCTGCGGCACGGCCATCTGCTGGCCGCCGCCGCGCTCACCGTCCCGGGCGACCTCGCCGCGCCGCCCGCGCGGGAGCACGCCGACCGCCTCGCCGCCCTGGACGACGCCGCATGGGGGAGACTGCGACTCGGCCCGGGCTGGACCGATGACACACAGCGGGCCCCCGAGGAGGTACGTACGCCATGAGCCAGACCGTCGACCGCGCGCTCAGCATCCTGCCGCTGCTCGCCGAGGGCCCCGCCGACCTGGGGCAGGTCGCAGACCGCCTCGGCGTGCACAAGTCCACCGCCCTGCGCCTGCTGCGCACCCTCCACGAGCACGGCCTCGTCTACCGCCAGTCCGACCAGCGCTACCGCCTCGGCGCCCGCCTCTTCGCGCTCGCCCAGGAGGCGATGGAGAACCTCGACGTCCGCGAGATCGCCCATCCCCACCTGGTCCGCCTCAACGAGAGCTGCGGGCACACCGTGCACCTCGCCGTGTACGAGGAGAACGAGGTCCTCTACATCGACAAGGTCGAGAGCCGCTACCCGGTGCGGATGTACTCACGGATCGGCAAGCCCGTCGCCATCACCGTCGCCGCGGTCGCGAAGCTGCTTCTGGCCGACCTGCCCGAGCACGAGCGGCGGGCGGTGGCGGAGAAGCTCGACTACCCCGCGTACACGGCCCGTTCGACACCCAACGCCACCGCGTTCCTGCGCGAGCTGGAGAAGGTGCGCGAACAGGGCTGGGCCACCGACCTCGGCGGCCACGAGGAGTCCATCAACTGTGTCGCGGCGCCCATCCGCGGCGCCGACGGCCGGGTCGTCGCCGCGATGTCGGTCTCCGCGCCGAACGTCGTCGTCACCGCCGACGAACTCCTCACCCTCCTGCCGCTGGTGCGCCGTACGGCGGACGCCATCAGCGGCGAGTACTCCGGCAGAACACCAGTGAAGGGCACCGCATGACGGACAAGACCGCACTCACCCCCAAGACCCACACCACCCCGCCGGCGAAGTTCTCGCACGGCGTGAGGAAGGGCAACATCCTCCAGGTCGCCGGACAGGTCGGCTTCCTGCCCGCCGAGGAGGGCAAGCCGCCCACGCCCGCCGGGCCGACCCTGCGCGAGCAGACCCTCCAGACCCTGGC
Source organism: Streptomyces sp. NPDC050416 (assembly GCF_044458845.1). Taxonomy (NCBI): domain Bacteria; kingdom Bacillati; phylum Actinomycetota; class Actinomycetes; order Kitasatosporales; family Streptomycetaceae; genus Streptomyces; species Streptomyces sp. NPDC050416. The sequence continues at coordinate 373,598 of NZ_JBITII010000002.1, read as the reverse complement.
CAACGTCAAGTCCGTCCTCGAAGAGGGCGGCGCCGGCTGGGACGACGCCATGATGATCCGCGTCTACCTCACCGACGTGGCCCACTTCGCCGAGTTCAACGAGATCTACAACGCGTACTTCGAGGAGCAGGGCCTGACCCAGCCGCCCGCCGCGCGCACGACGGTCTACGTCGGCCTGCCCGCGGGTCTCCTCGTCGAGATCGACGCGCTGGCCGTCCTCGGCTGACCCACCCCCCACTCCCGCACGTCCGTGAGGCGCGGCGCCCCCGATGCGCCGCGTCGCGCTCCCCCCTACCCAGAAGCTGCATGCATTTACGTAGAGGACCCCCGAATGTCCCTTCCGCTCGCCGCGTCCGCCCCCGCCGAGACCCCGCCCCACACCGGAGGCCTGCTCCTCCTGGTCGACGGTACGGCCGGACTCCTGCTCACCGCCGCGCTCGGCATCGGGCTGCTGCTGTTCCTCATCATCAGGATGAGACTCCAGCCGTTCGTCGCCCTGCTCGCGGTCTCCATAGCCGTCGGCCTCGCTGCCGGCCTGTCGGTCACCGAACTCTTCGGCACGGTCCAGAAGTCGGACGCCGTCTCCACGATCGAGTCCGGCATGGGCGGCATCCTCGGCCATGTCGCGATCATCATCGGCCTGGGCACCATGCTCGGCGCGATCCTCGAAGTCAGCGGCGGCGCCGAGGTGCTGGCCGGTCGCCTGCTCGGAATGTTCGGCGAGAAGCGCGCCCCGCTCGCCATGGGCCTCACCGGCCTGATCTTCGGCATCCCCGTCTTCTTCGACGTCGGCATCTTCGTCCTGGCGCCCATCGTCTACGCCGCCGCCAAGCGCTCGGGCAAGTCGATCCTGCTCTACTGCCTGCCCCTGCTCGCGGGCCTGTCGGTCACGCACGCCTTCCTGCCCCCGCACCCGGGCCCGGTCGCCGCAGCCGGCCTGCTCCACGTCGACCTCGGCTGGGTCATCCTCATGGGCATCGTCTGCGGTCTGCCGGCCGTGGCCGCCGCCTGGGCGTACTCGGCGTGGATCGGCCGCCGCATCTTCGTCGCCGTGCCGCAGGACATGGTCGAGGCCGCGGAGGAGGCCAAGCAGGCCGTCGTCGACGAGCAGCGGGCGGCCGGCACGGAGCCGCGCGAGCAGCCCGTCTCCCTCGGCACGGTCCTCGGCATCATCGGCACCCCTCTGGTCCTCATCCTGGCCGCGACGTTCTCCTCGATCGCCCTGGACCCCTCCACCCTCCGCTCGGTGATCGAGTTCTTCGGCAACCCGTTCGTGGCGCTCACCCTCGCCCTGTTCCTCGCGTACTACCTGCTCGGCATCCGGCGCGGCTGGTCCCGCAAGTCGCTGGAGACGGTGTCCACGGCGTCCCTGAAGCCGGTCGGCAACATCCTGCTCGTGGTCGGCGCGGGCGGCATCTTCGGCGCCGTCCTCAAGGCCAGCGGCGTCGCCCAGGCCCTGTCGGACACGTTCAACGACGTGGGCCTGCCGGTGCTCGTTCTGTCGTACCTGATCTCCGTGGTGCTGCGCGTCGCCCAGGGCTCGGCGACGGTGGCGATCGTGACGACGGCGGGCATCGTGGCGCCCCTGCTGTCCGAGGGGGACCACTCCCAGGCCTTCGTCGCCCTGGTCATCATGGCGATCTCGGCCGGCTCCATCTTCGCTTCGCACGTCAACGACGGCGGCTTCTGGATGGTCGCCAAGTACTTCGGCATCAGCGAACGGGACACGCTCAAGTCGTGGACCGTGCTGGAGAGCGTGCTGTCGGTGGCCGGGTTCGCGGTGGCGGCGGTATTGAGCCTGTTCGTGTAGGCGTCTGATAACGAAGTCGGGACCGGCTGTGTGCGGCACAGGTTTGTCGACCATACTGCTCCGCTGTGGAGCAGCAGCGCATAGGTTCGAGCAGTCAGCCCCTGGAGGGCGCCGGATTCGACCCGGCCTTCATCCCCGGGCTCACGTCACCCGCGTCCGGACGGACGGAGGACGACGAGCCGGAGAAGGAGCCCGAGGCCGCCGCGGCCGAGGTCGCCGAGGAGTCCGTCCCCGAGCCGGAGGAGACGGCTCGGGCGGCCGCCGCCGAGCCGGAGGAGGCCGACGTCGACGGCCCCGTCTTCGAGGCGTCCGACCGCCGCGCGAGAATAGTCGCCGACCGCAGAGGCGTACGCCTGTCCCTGGACGACCAGGAATGCGAGTTCCGCTGGGACGAGATCGGGGCGGTCGAGACGGAGACGGCCCGCTTCGGCAAGCGCTACACCGTCACCGTCCACACCCCTGACCGGCGCTGGTACCCGATCGAGATCGAGGCGCCGGCCAGGAGCCGATTCACGGAGTGGGACGAGCAGTTGGACGCGGTTCTGGACGCCTACTTCGACGAAGACGCGGAGTAACCGGCCGGGCGGCTACCGGCAGTACTGGGTCTCCTTCCCGATGGCCCGGTACATGCAGTCGGCGTTCTCCAGGAGTTGCAGCACCGCGTCCCGGTTACGGGAGGTCTCCCGCTCGATCACCTCGTCGGGCGGGTAGAACCCCCCACCGCCGGACCTCGGGTACATCTCGAAGGTGTACCCGAAGATCTTGTGGGTGCCCCAGAGGTAGTCGTCGATCGACCCGTCCGTGATGTACAGGTCGCTGGACTGCTCCGCCGTGTACCCGTTGCTCGCGGCCATCTTCTGCCCGACCGCCTTGAACGCCGCGTTGTCGTCCGCGGTCATCCCGGTCGTCGTGTCGGAGTACGTGTAGCCGAACGGCCACAGCACCAGCTCGCTGTACGTGTGGAAGTCGATGCCGGCCTTGATCTGCTGCACGCCGCCGACGACCCGGCTGCGCACGAAGTCGGCGACGACCTTCACCTCGGGTGCCGACTCCGCCGCCCGGCCCCGGTAGGTCTCGGAGGACGTCGAGCCCGAGGAGCCGCCGCAACATCCCCAGCGGTAGTTCCAGTTGCGGTTGAGGTCGGTCCCGACGTACGAACTGCCGCTGTTGGGCTGGCGGTTCTTGCGCCACGAGCGGTACGACCCGGTCGCGATGTCGTACTCGCCGCCGTCCGGGTTGATGTCCGGGACGATCCAGATCTCACGGTTGTTCACCATGCCGGTGACGCGTGAGTCGGAGCCGTAGTCGGAGGTCAGCTCGCGCAGCAGGTAGAGCGCCATCTCGACGGTGAGGTGCTCGCGGGCGTGCTGGTGGTGCGTGAACAGCACCTCCGGCTCGGCCTCGTCGCTGCCCACGTTGTCGCTGATCTTGACGGCGACGATGTCCCGGCCCTGGTACGACGTGCCGATCACGCGCCGGCTGGCGATGGACGGGTTGGCCGCGACGATCGAGTTGATCTCGCTCGTCATCTCCGCGTAGTTGTGGTAGCGCGAGTCGGCGGACGGGAAGTCGAAGACCCGGACGTCGCCCTTCCCGGCGGACCGGTCGGGCACCGCGCCGAGCGGGGTGACCTCGTAGCCCAGCGCGCGCAGCTTCCTGATCTGGTCCGCGCGTCCGGAGACGACGACACCGTGGCCGTGGGCCTCGTCCACGGTCACTCCGGTGCGCTGGAGCGCCGTGCGGTCCTCGGCCGTCGCGTGCAGGTGGATCTCGTACTGCCGGACGTCGTCGGCCGACGGGGCCGCCTTGCGTGCGCTGTCGGCGGTGGCGTCCGAGGTCGTCGCGGACAGGGGTGCCGCGAGGGCGAGTGCGAGGAGGGCGGCGAGGGCGGCGGTGCGTCTGCCGGTGCCGGCACCGGAGCCTCGTATGCGAAGTCGCATGAAATCTCCTTGTGGGAGGCGGGGTTGTTCCGTGCGACGTACGTGGTGCGGGTGGCGCACATCGTTCTGCCAATGGCATGAGCAGGTCAAGACGGAAAGCGGTCGCGCATGGTACGCGGGCTGCGCGGCGGTCGAGCTGTCCTGGTGGAAGTACACCCACGGGTGTGACCCGGGCGTGCGTACATGTACGCAGCGGTGGAGAGTGAGGACCCGCGCCAGGGCCTGTCGGCCCTCGCACCGCACCCCCAGAGGACTGGCTGATCATGGGCGGATCAGCGCCACGACGGGACCCCCAACTGCCGGTCGAGACGACCAGCTTCGTCGACCGGCGTGGCGAACTGACCCAGGGCCGCGAGCTGATGGCCCGCGCACGGCTGGTGACGCTCACCGGGCCGGGCGGCGTCGGCAGGACCCGGCTCGCCGCGCGCATCGCGGCCCGGGTGCAGCGGGCCTTCCCGGACGGCGTGCGCTTCGTGCACCTCTCCGGGCTGCACGACCCGGCGCTCGTGCCGCTCGCCGCCGCCGACGCGCTGGGACTGCACGACCACTCCGCCCAGCCGCCGCTGGACGCCCTCGTCGAGCAGGTGCGGGACCGGCGGCTGCTGCTCGTCGTCGACGACTGCGAGCATCTGGCGGGAGCGTGTGCGCGGCTCGTCGCGGCCCCGCTGCACGGCACGGAGGGCGTCCGCGTCCTCGCCACCAGCCGGCACCGGCTCGGCCTCACCGAGGAACACCTGCTGGAGGTGGTGCGGCCCCTGCCGGTGCCCGACCCGGACGGTGACCTCTCCGCCGCCGAGGGCTGTCCGGCCCTCACCCTCTTCGCCGACCGGGCCACCGCGGTCGTCCCCGGCGTCCGCCTCACCCCGGACAACCGCGCCTTGGTGGCCCGCCTGTGCCACCGCCTGGACGGCCTCCCGCTCGCCATCGAACTCGCCGCCGCCCGGATGCGCGTCCTGGACGTCGACCAGCTCCTGGACCGCCTCGACGACCGCTACCGCTTCCTCACCACCGGCAGCCCCGCCGCCCTGCCCCGCCTCCAGGCCCTGCGCGCGGCGGTCGCCTGGAGCCACGACCTGTGCACCGGCCCCGAGCAGTTGGTGTGGGCCCGGCTGTCGGTCCTGGCGGGCAGCTTCGACCTGGCGACGGCGGAGGCGGTGTGCGCGGACGACACGGCCGAGCCCGACGCCGGGCGGGGAACGGGCCCGGCACCGGCGGAGGCGCTCCTGCCGGGCGGAGCGGGCGCGGATCGTGTCCCGCGCCCGGCTCGTCGCCGAAGGGCTCGCCGACCAGCAGATCGCCGACCGTCTGGTGATCGCCCGCCGCACCGCCGAAGGCCATCAGCAAGCTCGGCTTCAGCAACCGCAGTCAGATCGCCGCCTGGGTGACCGCCCAGCGCTGACCCGCCCGCACCGCGAACCCCGAGGGGAACCCATGACGACCCGACAGCCCCCCACGCCCGCCGCGTTCGACCACCGCATGGCCGTCTTCGGCACCGACGACGACTTCGTGGTGGCCGCCCTGCCCTTCCTCGGCGAAGGCCTCGCCGCGCCCGGCGAACCACCCCCCGTGGCCATCGCCGACCCCCGCAACCTGGACCTCCTGCGGGACGCCCTCGGCGGGGACGCCAAGGACGTCACCTGCATCCCGCACACCGACTGGTACACCGGCTCCGCCGCCAACGCCGTCGCCCAGGCCGCCTCCTACCTCACCGCCCACGCCGGTCCCGGGGGCAGGATCCACCTCCTCATGGAGCCCGTCTGGAGTGGCCGGGCCGGCCGCTCGGCCCGCGAGACCACCGAGTGGATCCGCTACGAGGCCCTCCTCAACCTCCTGTTCGCGCCCATGGCCACCACCGCCCTGTGCGCGTACGACACCCGCACCGCCGGCCCGGCCGTCGTCGCGGCGGCCCGCCGCGCCCACCCCGACACGGAGGTGTACGAGGAACCGGTGCGGCTCGCGGCCGAACTCGACGCCTTGCCGCTGCCGCTGCCACCGGCGGACGCGCAGCCGCTCGCGGAGCCGCACGCCGCGGCCGTGCAGGCCTGGGCGCGGGCCCGGGGGCTGCCCGCCGCCGACGCGGAGTTGTTCGCCGCGGCCGTCGCGGAGACCGCGGCGGCCCTGGCGCCCCTCGACGGCACCGCCTGGCTGTGGGGCGAGGCACCCGCCTGCGTGTGCGAACTGCGCTCGTCCCGCCCCGTAGGTGACCCGCTCGCCGGCTTCGTCCCGCCGCCCCCCACGGGCCCGGAACCCGGCCCGGGCCTGTGGTACGCGCGGCAGGTCTGCGCGTACGTCGACATCCGCGACGACACCCAGGGAGCCACGGTCCGCCTCCAGTACGCGTAACCCACCCACCTGCGCAAGCAGGTAGGGGATCGGGTAGTCCTCCCCCTGCGCCGGACCGGCCCCCGGGACACCCTGGAGCCATGCTGCGACTCTCCGGGCGCCACCTCCCGGACCCCGACGTCCGGTACGGCCCGTTTCCCGCAACCACCCCTGGGAGCAGGCCACCTGAGCGTCGAGTACGACCCCGGCCCCTCCGCCGTCCGCGAGGCACGCGCGCAGGTGCGCAGGCAGCTGGAGGGCTGGGGGCTCGCGGAGCGCGGTGAGGTGGCGGACGTGGCGGAACTGCTTGTCGGTTGAACTGGCCACCAACGCCCTGGTGCACGGCGAGAGCCGCTTCAAGCTCACGCTCTTCGCCGCGCACGGCGTCCTGCGCTGCGAGGTGGCCGACACCGAGCGTCGGTCCCGGTGGCAGCCCCAGCGCTGGGCCAGCGTCCACCAGGAACGTCCCACGGCCGTTCTCCCCGGTGCCGGCGTCGGGCCGGGCAAGACCGTGTGGTTCGAGCTCGGCCCGTGCGGATCGGACGGCTGTGGTCGGCGACAGCCGTGACGCTCCGCTGGGTTCGGCCGTCCCCGGGGCTCGCCCAGCCGCCGGGGGGGCGTTCCCGTCCGCGGGTCCGTCGTGGTTGATCGCGCCCACGCGGCGGAGCCGCATATCGATACAGCCCCGCGCCCCTAGGGGGTTTGCGCTCATGCCCTCTTGTCGGGCCGGGCTCTTTGCGGTTTGTTGACCTGCATGGCGAAGACCACGGGAAACACCAAGGGCCACGAGGCGTCGCAGCACCCCCAGCCTCGTAAGGCGAGTTGGAAGTACATCGGTCCGGGCATCGTCGTCGCGGCGACCGGTGTCGGCGCGGGCGACCTGGTCGCCACGCTGATCGCCGGCAGCAACTTCGGCTACACCCTCCTGTGGGCCGCGATCATCGGCTGCCTGGTGAAGATCTCCCTGGCCGAGGCGGCGGGCCGCTGGCATCTGTCCACGGGCCGCACGCTGTTCGACGGCTGGGCGAGCCTCGGCCGCTGGACGACCTGGTTCTTCGCCGTCTACGTCGTGGTCTGGGGCTTCGTCTACGGCGCGGCGGCGATGTCGTCGAGCGCGCTGCCGCTCCAGGCGCTGTTCCCCGGCGTGATGGATCTGAAGTGGTGGGGCATCGCCTGCGGACTGGTCGGTCTGGTCTTCGTCTGGTTCAACAAGTACGCGGTGTTCGAGAAGGTCATGACCGTCCTGGTGGGTGTCATGTTCCTGGTGACCGTGTACCTGGCGGTCCGGGTCACGCCCAACATCCCCGACGCCTTCGCGGGACTTCTACCGGTCCTCCCGGACGAGAAGGACTCGATCCTCAACACCCTGGGCCTGATCGGCGGCGTCGGCGGCACGATCACCCTGGCGGCCTACGGCTACTGGGTCAACGCCAAGGGCTGGACCGACACCGGCTGGATGAAGGTCATGCGCCTGGACAACCGCGTCGCTTACGCCACGACCGGCATCTTCGTGATCGCCATGCTCTTCGTCGGCGCGGAGCTCCTGCACTCGGCGAACGTCGCGATCGCGAGCGGCGACAAGGGCCTGATCCAGCTGGGCGACATCCTGGAGGACGAGTACGGCGCGGCGACGGCCAAGTTCTTCCTGATCGGCTTCTTCGCCACGTCGTTCACCTCCCTGATCGGCGTCTGGCACGGAGTGAGCCTGATGTTCGCCGACTTCGTGGCCCGGCTGTCGGGCAGGGGCCAGGCCAAGGGCGAGGAGGTCGCCTCGGGGACCCGCGAACGCTCCTGGCCCTTCCGCGCCTACCTGCTCTGGCTGACCTTCCCGCCCATGATCCTCCTCTTCGAGGGCCAGCCCTTCCGCCTGATCATCATCTACGGCGTCCTCGGCGCGGCCTTCCTGCCCTTCCTCGCCGGCACGCTGATCTGGCTCCTGAACTCCTCCCGCACGCCCAGGGAGTGGCGCAACGGCCCGCTCAGCAACGTGATGCTCGCCGTCGCGGGCCTGCTGTTCCTGGTCCTGTGCGTGAAGCAGATCTGGGACCAGCCGTGGGGGGAGTTCTTCTAGGGCGGGAGAATGGCCGGATGACCCAGCACCCGCCACCCGGCCCGGGCTTCGGCCCGCCCCCGCCGCAGTACGCGCCGGCGCAACCCCTGTACGCCCCCGCACAGCCTCCGTACTCCCAGGCTCCGCCGCCGCCTCAGCAGCAGGTGGCGGCCGGCCCGGACTTCCTGGCCGTCGACAAGCGCAACGCGGTCGTCGTCGACGCGTCCGGCGTCGCCTTCGAGACCTCAGGCCTCACGGTCGAGTTCCGCTGGCCGGAGATCCGCGGCGTCCACTACAGGGCGAGCCCGGACGGCAAGGCGCTGATGGTCGCCGTGGTCCACATGGACGGCAGGTTCTACGAGTGCGTGGTGGAGGCCAGGCCCAGGACGCGGCTTCAGGAGTGGTTCCCGCAGCTGGCCTGGGTCCTCGGCCACTACCGTCCGATGGGATAGGGGCCGCTACGGCAGCCCGTGCACATGCGGCCCCACCGCGCCGGACCACGCGTTGCCGGCCGTCGCGTCCCAGTTGGTCGACCAGGTCATCGCGCCCCGGAGGTCCGGATACGTCCGGGGCGGCTTGAACGAGCCGCAGCCCGAGCCCCTGGTCAGGCAGTCCAGGGCGCTGTTCACCACGGACGGTGCCACGTACCCGCTGCCCGCCGCCCGGGTGGAGGCCGGCACGCCCAGGCCGACCTGGGACGGGGCGAGGCCGTTCTCCAGCTGGATGCAGGCCAGGGCGGTGAGGAAGTCGACCGAGCCCTGGCTGTAGACCTTGCCGTCGCAGCCGAGCATGGAACCGCTGTTGTAGTACTGCATGTTGACGACCGTGAGGATGTCCTTGATGTTCAGCGCCGTCCGGAAGTAAGCGTTGGACGTCGACTGCATGTCGATGGTCTGCGGCGCCATCGTGATGATCAGCGACGAGCCCGCCTTCGCCGAGAGCGACCGCAGCGCCTGCGTCATGTAGGTCGCGTTCAGGCCGTTCTCCAGGTCGATGTCGACGCCGTCGAAGCCGTACGTCTGCATCAGGGAGTACACCGAGTTCGCGAAGTTCGCCGCGGACGCCGCGTCGTTCACCGCCACCGTGCCGCGTTCACCGCCCACCGAGATGACGACCTTCTTGCCGGCCGCCTGCTTGGCCCTGATGTCCGCCTTGAACTGGTCGACCGTGTAGCCGTTCAGCCCGGCCGAGTCGAGGGTGAAGGTCACCGCGCCCGGCGTGGCCGTCGCGTCCGCGAACGAGACGGCGATGATGTCGTAGTGGGAGGGCACGTCGGCCAGCTTCTGGACCGCCGCCCCGTTGTTGAAGTTCTGCCAGTAACCCGTCACCGCGTGCTTCGGAAGCGCGGGGCCCGGGCCGTTCGGCTTGCTCGTGGTCCCCGTCACCGCCGCCGACTTCGGCGACTCGCCCGCCGCGTTCGTCGCCGTGACCTGGAAGGAGTACGACGTGGAGGCCGCGAGGCCGGTCACCGTCGCCGAGGTGCCGGTCACCGCCGTGACCTTCGTGCCGTCGCGGTAGACGGTGTAACCCGTCGCTCCCGAGACCGCGTTCCAGGCGAGGGACACCGACGAGGACGTCGTACCCGAGACGTTGAGGCCGCTCGGCGCGGCCGGGACCGTCGGGCCCGGGTCCGTGCCGCCGCCCCCGTCGGGGCCGAACACCGACACGTCGTCCGCGTAGTACGCCGCCTGCCCGTACCAGCCGTGCGTGTACACCGTCACCGTCGTCGTCGACGAACCCGTGGTGAACGTCGTCGACAGCTGCTTCCAGGAGGCGGAGTCCGGCGTCCAGGTGGACACGTCCGTCGTGCCCGTGCCCGAGACCCCGAGGTAGGCGTAACCGCCCCGGACCCAGGCGCCCAGCGTGTACGTCGAGCCGGGCTTCACCCTGACCGTCTGGGCGCACCGGGCGTTGTCCTGCCCCGCCGGGGTCGCCTTCAGCGCCGCCGTGCCGGTGCGCACCGGGGAGGAGACGGTCGTCCCGCTGCCCGCGGAGCAGGTCCAGTCGCTCAGGCCCGACTCGAAGCCGGCGTTCCTGGCGTTGTTGACGTCGGCGGCGGACGCCTGGCCGACGGTCGTGACAGTGAGGGCCAGGGCCGCCATGAGGGCGCCCGACCACAGCCGCAGGGATCGTCTGTATCTGGACATGACAAGAAAATGGTCCAGACCAACGACGCTGTCAAGAGGTCCAGACCAACCTGTCCAGCAGCAGCCCGACCGCACATCCCGCCAGCAGCACGCCCGTCGACATCCACAACGCCGGCCCCGCCGGGTCCAGCACACCCGGCCGCAGCGCCAGCAACAGCACCTGCGCCGCCGCGGGAGCCGCGCACGCCGCGGCCAGATGCCGCACCGGCATCTCGCGCCACGGTTCCGGATGCACCCGCGCCGCCGCCCAGGTGGCGAGCACGACACAGACCAGGTTCGGCAGGTGCACCAGCGCCAGGGCGGCACCGAACGAGCCGACGCCCCGCGGGCCGACGAACGGGCGGTACACCAGCGTCATCTGGACGTACTCGCTGACGACCAGGACGACGATGCCGACGGCCCAGCAGCGTACGAGCGCCATCAACCGCTCCGGAAGATCTCGACGTAGAGGAGGACCGCGAAGCCCAGCGCGGCCATGCCGCAGCCCGCGACCAGGGCGAGCGCCTGGAGCACAGGGGACCAGCTGCCCCGGCCCGCCACCGTCGCCGTGCCCCGCGGATCGCGCGGGTCGTAGGTGACGGTGACCCGGGTGCCCTCCGTCGTGGACCAGCCCGCGAGGTCCTCGAACTCGACCGGCGTGCCGTCGGCCGTACGGAAGGCGAAGAAGTGCCGCCGGGCGTCCGAACGCTGGTACGGCTCCGTCTCCACCCGGACGCACTCGCCCTCCGCCCGCGCCCCGCGACGCAGCACCCGCGCCACCGTCACCAGGCGCCGCGCGTACTTCCACGCCAGCGCGCCGAACAGCGCCACGAGCAGCGCGAGCACGCCGTAACCGGCGCCCGGCACCTCCATGGCTAGTGCACCTCGACCGAGTCGATGATCCGGTCCAGGTCGCCGTCCGGCAGGGACCCCCGCTGCGCGTCGACCCGGATGGCGAAGGCGGTGTCGGCCGAGTCGAGACCGGCCAGGATCACGCCCTCGACCGGGGTGCCCTTCGGCGGGCCGCCGTCCTCGCCGGTCGCCTTGAAGGTGAAGTCGATCCGCTTCGCCCCGTCCGCGCCGGCCAGCTCCACGTCCTTCTGGCCCTTGACGTCCGCGCCCATCTGGATGCCCGCCTCGGCGGCGATCGCGGCCTGCTCGGCGGAGTTCGCCTCGGTGAACCCGAGCTGCACGGTGATGACCGAGACCTTCCTGCCGTCCTCCGTGCGCACCGCCGCGGCCGCGTTGTGCTTGCCGCGCTCACCTGCGCTCTGCTCCTCGTACCCCTTCGGATACGAGACGTCGACGCCCTTGGTCCTCAGGGTGCCCCAGCCGTCGGGCACCGAGCCGGCGTCGGAGCCCCCGCAGCCGGTCAGGGCCAAGGAGGCCGTCAGCAGGGCGGCGGCCAGGAGGGCACGGCGGGTCTTCATCGGCTTGGACTCCGTCTCGTCAGTTCGCACAGTAGCTGTAGGGAAGATAGGAGCGACCGTCCCCGCGGGGCGCCCCCAGGAACTGGGCGTCGGTCAGCGTCTCCGACTTCTTCTCCGTGCTGATCGTCATGCCCAGACTGAGCCCGAGATTCAACTCGAAGCCGTACTCGGCCGCGTTCACCTCGCCCGTGTACGTCATGCGGCTCGACCTGCCCTTGTCGAACATCAGCTGCCCGAAGGGATCGTCGGCGCCCGGGCGGGAGGTCGGCGCGTGGTCGTCGAACATGTACTGGAAGGGCGTGGCGACCTGCTCGTTGTTGCTGTCCAGCCACCGCTCCCCGATCGCCCGGTCCGCGTCGCCCTCGGGGCCGGGGTCGAAGCTGACGGAGTTGGTGACGATCTCGATGCCGGTCTGCGAGTCCGTGCCCTTCACGCCGGCGTTTCCGCCCCGCTTGTCGCCGTCCTTCTTGCCGTTGTCACCGCCGGCCTTGGCGCCGTCCTTCTGGCCGCCCTTCTCGACGGTGCGGGTCATGTCGATGCGGACCAGCTTGCCGGTCCCCTTGTCGTAGGTGACCGTGATGGTGCCGGTCTGCGTCGTGTTCGCCGCATACTCGCCGCTGAGCGGGCCCGCCTCGTAGCCCACCTTGGAGCCGTACTCGATGGACGAGGAGTACGTGTACGACTTGGTGTTCTTGTAGGCGTTGTCCGTCCAGGTGATGTCGGGGGAGTACTTGAAGGTGCCGCCGAGCGCGGCACTCAGCTTCTTCTCGTCGCCCGCCGAGATCTTCAGGCCCGCCGACGCCGAGGCCTCCAGACCCACCTTGCCGTAGGTGATCTTCCGTTTGTCGCCCAGCTGGTCCTTGATCCGGTTCTGCGTGTCCTCCTCGTCCTTGAGCGGACCGGTGCCGAAGAGATAGGCGATGCTGTCGCCGAGACCGGCCTCCGCGCCCCCGGGCATGGTGCGCCGCATCTCGACATCTGCAGCTTCTCCACGTCGTCCCGGAACCGCTGGGCCTCCTCCGGGCTCTGGAAGACCCAGGTGTCGCCGTTGGTCACCTTGATGCCGAGGCCGAGCTCCACCTTGTCGGTGCCGAACCTGCCGACCTTCATGCCCGGCTTGAAGTCCTTCTTCGCGGCGACGGACGCGGCATCCGTGAAGGTCAGATAGACCAGCTGGTCCTTGCCGTCGACCGTGCCGTCGCCGTTGACGTCCGTGTTCGCCTTGATGTGCTGCTCCTGGAAGCCGTACTCCTTGCCGATCTCCCAGAAGAAGATCTTCGCCTTGGAGCCCGCCTTGTCCGTGACGGAGGAGACCTGGCACAGCGCCGGCTCGAAGTCGGCGTCGGTCAGGGGCTTGCCCGGCCCGGTCCCTCCCGCCCCGCAGTCGCCGTCACCGGCCACCTCGCAGATCTGCGCGGCGATCTTGTCGTGGACGAGCTGCCCGACGCCGGTGGCCGAGACGGCCAGGACGATCGCCGCGCTGACGACGACCATGCCGAGGTACTCGGTGCCGGTCGCGCCGCGATCGTCGAAGACCGGTCTGTGTCCGTACGTCCGTATGCCACCCCCGCCGGCCATACGGCACCCCTCCTTGCCCGAACCATGTGCCTTGGACGGTGAGAGTAGGTACGCGCACCGGCGCAAGGCGTGGGCCTCAGGGCCCAAACGGAGGCCCACCGTCAACACTGGGCTCTCCGGGACCACCGGCCGGGACCACCCGAGCCCCCGCCCGCGACCGGCAAGATGCTCAACCTGCCCCGTTTTGACGCATCTTGTGCAACGACAGTTGCTCCTCAGCTACACAAACGCTGTTCTCCGGTCACAGAGCCGTGGATACAGTGCTGAGGTAGTCACGCAGTGAAGTCACCGAGGTGTGCCGCGGTAACAAGGCGGCGCGCCGACGGGCATGGGGAAACGGGGAGCTGCGCGTGCCAACTGCCATTGCCGTGACCAGTGCCGACATGGCACTGCCGCCACAGGACGAACGCACCCTGCCCGCCGTCGTGCTGCGGGAGGTCGACCGGCGCCCGCTGGAGCAGGCCCTCGCCGACCTGCAGACCCTGGTCGAGCACCACGGGCATGTGATCGTGGTCTGCTCCCAGGCCGCGCCCCTCGCCGTGCAGCGACGGCTGTACACCCTGCGCTCCCTCATGGAGACCGACCGGATCGCCCTCTTCCATCCCGATCTGCCCCCGCTCGGACTCGCCGTCCTGGCCCGCCAGTTACGACAGCTCGCGTCCTGCGACATCAGCCCCGGCGTACTCGCCTCGGCGGGGCGGCTGCTCGTGCACTACATCCACGCCGGCGCGCTGCTCAACTCGGTCGCCCGGCTCGACCGGGTCCCCGTCGGCCTGAAGTCGCACGCCAAGTCCTGGGTGCCCGGCAGCCAGTTCGGCGTCCTCGCCCACCCCGAGCCGCAGCTCGTCAGGATCACCCCCGAAGCCGCCCTGCCCGGCCCCGAGTTCGGCACCTGGATGCTGGTCGCCAAGGGGCAGCTCCAGTCCGACTGGGTCACCGGCACCCTGGCCCCGTCCTGGAAGGTGCAGGGTCTGCGCGAGACCCCGCTCCCGGCCGAGTCACCGGGCTGGTGGGGCACCGGCAAGCTGATCGAGTTCTGCAGTTACCTGCCCGACCTGTCGGTCCTCTACCAACTGGTCACCTCCGTGCGGCGGACCCTCTGCCACTGGTGCGGCATCGACGTCATCGGCGACCGCTGCGTCTTCTGCTCGGCCACGCCGCCCGTCGACGACCAGCCCCGCCAGAACCCGCACGAGAACCGAACGCCCGTCGGGTGAGTCCTGAACCACGGGACGCGCCACGGGACTCGCGTCCCGGGGTCCTGGTTCCGGCCCGTACGGACCACCGCTCACACCCATTCGTTTCCGCTCGACCGATATCCCCAATGAGGTTGTACGGTTCATGAACTCCCGTCAGCGCCGCGGCGTGATTCTCCTGCTCCTGTCGGTCGTCTGCGCCCTCGGCGCCTTCACCGGCGTGCTGTCCGTCATCAGCGACGTGAAGTCCAAGGTCGGCCCCGAGGTCACCGCCTACCGGCTCAAGTCGGACGTACCGCCCTACACTACCCTCAGCACGGGCCAGTTCGAGAAGATCAAGATGCCCGAGCGGTGGCTGTCGGACAACGCCGTCACCGACCTGCGCGAGATCCAGGGCAAGATCGCCGTGACCACGCTGCAAGCGGGCTCCCTGCTCCAGTCCGACATGATCGTCCGCCAGCCGGCCCTCCAGCCCGGCCAGCAGGAGGTCGCCATCATGATCGACGCGGCGACCGGCGTGGCCGGCAAGATCACGCCCGGTTCCTCGGTCAACGTCTACGCCACCTTCGAGGGCAAGCGCGAGGGCGACCCCGACCAGTCGAAGATCATCGTGACCAACGCCAAGGTCCTCGACGTCGGCGAACTCACCGCGCTGGAACCGGACGAGAACAACCGCACCCAGCAGCCCACCGACGCCGTCCCCATCACCTTCGCGCTGTCCGCCCTCGACGCCCAGCGCCTCACCTACGCCGAGTCGTTCGCCCAGCGGGTCCGGCTCGCCCTGGTCGCGCCCGGCAGCGACACCACCGTCCCCGAGCAGGACCGGACGTACGAACTCGCGAAGGACAAGTGAGAGGCCCGCATGCCCACGAGGATCCTCCCGGCAGTCGGTGACGCGGACGCGGTCCGGTCGATCACGACGCTCCTCAGCCAGCTCCCGGACGCCGAACCGGTCGCCCCGGTGGTCGACTCCACCCAGCTCATCGACACCCTCGCGCGGCTGGCCGCCGAGTCCGTCGACGAACTGCCCGAGGTCGTGGTCGTGCACGAGCGCATCGGCCCCGTCCCCGCACTGGAACTGATCCGCGAAGTCGCCCTGCGCTTCCCGGCCGTCGGCGTCATCCTCGTCACCTCGGACGCGAGCCCCGGCCTCATGCAGGCCGCCATGGACTACGGCGCCCGCGGCATGGTCGCCCTGCCCCTGAGCTACGAGGAACTCGCCAGCCGCGTCCAGGCGGTCGCCCAGTGGTCCGTCGGCGTACGCCGGCACCTGGGCGCCGGCGCCGACGTGTTCACCGGTGTCGGAGGCACGGTGGTCACGGTGAGCGGAGCCAAGGGCGGCGTGGGCACGACCCTGACGGCGATCCAACTGGCCCTCGCAGCCCAGGCCTCGGGGCGCAGTACGGCGCTGGTCGACATGGACCTGCAGACCGGTGACGTTGCCTCGTACCTGGACGTCCAGTTCCGCCGGTCCGTCGTCGACCTGGCCGCCATCACGGACATCTCCCCGCGTGTCCTGGCCGACGCGGTCTTCCGCCACGACACCGGACTCGTCCTGCTCCTCGCCCCGGCCGAAGGGGAACGCGGCGAGGACGTCACCGACCGCGCCGCCCGCCAGATCGTCAGCGCCCTGCGCTCCCGCTACGAGGTCGTCGTCATCGACTGCGGCGCCCAGCTGAACGGCGCGGGTGCGGCCGCCGTGGAGATGGCAGACAGGGCCCTGCTGATCACGACGCCGGACGTGGTCGCCGTACGGGGCGCCAAGCGGGCGGTGCGGATGTGGGACCGGCTCCAGATCCGCAAGGCCGAGGAGACGACCGTCGTCGTCAACCGGTACTCGCGCGGTACGGAGATCCAGCCGCCACTGATCCAGAAGATCACCGGCACGGCCGTCGCGGCCACCGCGGTCCCCGCCAACTTCAAGGAACTCCAGAGCGTCGTGGACGCGGGCCGCATCCACGAACTGGAGAGCAAGAGCACGGTGAAGCAGGCCCTGTGGGGCCTGGCCGGCGAACTGGGGCTGGTCAAGGTCCCCGAGGGCGCCCAGAAGGCGGGCCGGTCGCGGGGGGACCGGGGGTCGGTGAACTTCCGGCGGCGGAAGGAGGGAGGGGGATGACGATGCCCAGGTCAGCGAGACAGCGGGACGACGGCCAGGTCACCATCGAGTTCCTCGGCATGATGCCGACGATCATCGTGACGCTGGTGGTGCTGTGGCAGCTCGTGCTGGTGGGCTACACGTACACGCTCGCGGGGAATGCCGCGGATGAGGCGGTGCGGGCGGGGACGGCGGCGGAGTACGACCGTCCGGGCAAGTGCGAGCAGGCGGGACTGGACAAGCTGTCGGACGCGTGGAGGGCCGGCGCCGAGGTGGGCTGCACCACCGGGGGCGGCTATGTCACCTCCGACGTCGACCTCCAGGTCCCCGTCCTCTTCCCGGGCGCGATCGCCTTCCCGTTCACGGTCGAGGGCCACGCGGGTGCGGTCGAGGAGGCGAAGTGAGATGGCGTACGTCCGTAGAGAGCGCGACCGCGGCCAGGTCGCCATCGAGTACCTCGGGTTCCTGCCGATCCTGCTGCTCGTCGCCATGGCGGCCGTACAGCTGGGGCTGATCGCCTACACGGCGCAGCAGGCGGGGACGGCGGCACGGGCGGGGGCGCGCAGCGCCTCGCTGGACGGACCGCACGAGCGGGACTGCCAAGCCGCAGTGAGCGACTGGCTGGCCCGGACCACCAGATGCCCCGCGTCGTACGGCGGCGAAGAGGTCACCGTCACCGCCGAGATCACCATCCCGTCGATCATCCCGGGCAAGGGCGACTTCGGCACGGCCCGCAAGACCGCCACGATGCCGCTCGACCACTGAACGACGAGCAAGGAGCACCGGACGTATGAGCCTGCGAGCACGCATCAACTCCCCGGAGGAGAACGGCAACCGGGGCGAGGACGGCCACATGGTCGCCTCCTACCGGGCCAAGCTCCTGGAGGAGATCGACCTCGCGGAGATGAGTTCGCTGGTCGCCGCCGAGCGCAGGGCGCGGCTGGAGCGGGTGCTCGGGCACATCATCAGCCGTGAGGGCCCGGTCCTGTCGACGGTGGAACGCTCGCAGCTGATCCGCAGGGTGGTGGACGAGGCGCTGGGCCTCGGCATCCTGGAGCCGCTGCTGGAGGACGCGTCCATCACGGAGATCATGGTCAACGGCCCGGACGCGATCTTCGTGGAGCGCGGCGGCCGGGTGGAGCAGCTGCCGATGCGCTTCGCCTCGAACGACCAGCTGATGCAGACGATCGAGCGGATCGTCTCGACGGTCAACCGCCGCGTGGACGAGTCGAACCCGATGGTCGACGCCCGCCTCCCCTCCGGCGAGCGCGTCAACGTCATCATCCCGCCCCTGTCCCTGACGGGCGCCACGCTCACGATCCGCCGCTTCCCGCGCTCCTTCACGCTCCAGGAGCTGATCGGCCTGGGCTCGCTGGACGAGCACATGCTGTACCTGCTGGCGGGCCTGGTGCAGGCGAAGTTCAACGTCATCGTCTCGGGCGCGACGGGCACGGGAAAGACGACCCTGCTGAACGCGCTCTCCGGGCTCATCCCCGAGGGGGAGCGCATCATCACCATCGAGGACTCGGCCGAACTCCAGCTCCAGCAGGCGCACGTGATCCGCCTGGAGTCCCGCCCGGCGAACGTGGAGGGCAAGGGCCAGATCACCATCCGCGACCTGGTCCGCAACTCCCTGCGTATGCGCCCCGACCGCATCGTCGTCGGTGAGGTCCGCGGCGGCGAGTCGCTGGACATGCTCCAGGCGATGTCGACGGGCCACGACGGCTCGCTGGCCACCGTCCACGCCAACAGCGCGGAGGACGCGCTGATGCGCCTGCAGACCCTGGCATCCATGTCGGAGGTGGAGATCCCGTTCGTGGCGCTGCACGACCAGATCAACAGCGCGGTCGACGTCATCGTCCAGCTCACCCGTTTCGCGGACGGCGCCCGCCGTATCACCGAGATCGCGCTGCTGGAGAGCCACGGCAGTGAGCCGTACCGACTGGTCACGGTCGCCCGCTTCAACGCCCGGCCCATGGCGGCGGACGGCCGTATCCACGGCGCCTTCGAGTACCACCCCCTCCCGCGCCGCACCGCCGACCGCCTCTACATGGCGAGCCAGCCCATCCCCCAGGCCTTCGGCATCGCCCAGTCCGCGGACCAGCTAGCCACCCGAGAAGCCAGGTAGGAACCGTCCCCATGGAACTGCACACGCTCATCACGCTCACGACCGGCATCACCTTGCTGACCTGCGTCCTGGCGGTCATGGGCCTGCACTCCTACGCCATGGGCAAGGCGCAGCGGCAGGCGCTCGTCGACCGCCTGTCCACCACCGGCCAGATCCCGGTCGGCGGCCGACGCCGGAACTTCCGCGGGATCGACCGCCGCCTGCGGCGCACCAAGCTCGGCAAGAAACTGGAACTGCGCCTGGCCGCCACCGGCCTGGACATCACCCCGGGTGAGTTCTTCGTCTACATGCTCGCCACGGTGGCGGGCCTGTGGCTGATCGGCCAGGCGGCCCTGGCCCCGTTCTTCGGCCCGCTGGCCGGTCTGCTGGGCATCTGGGCGGCCCTGCAGTTCCTCAACTGGCAGCGGCAGAAACGGATCGAGAAGTTCATCAACCAGCTTCCGGAAATGGCCCGCATCCTCGCCAACGCGACCCAGGCCGGACTCGCGCTGCGCACGGCCATCGGCATGGCCGCGGAGGAACTGGAGGCCCCGGCGGGCGAGGAACTCGGCAAGGTGGCCGACCAACTGGCGATCGGCGCGTCGATGGACGACGCCCTGGGCGAACTGGCGGACCGCCTCCCCTCCCGTGAACTGGTCGTCCTGGTCACCACGCTGGTGCTGTCCAACCGCGCGGGCGGCCAGGTGGTCAGCGCGCTGCGGAACCTGACGGAGACACTTGAGGAACGCAAGGAGACGCGACGGGAGGTCCGTACCCAGCTGTCGCAGGTGAACATGACGTCGTATGCGGTGCCGGTGCTGGGGGTGGGCGCCTTGTTCATGCTGAACGCCATCGAGGACGGAGCGCTGGACCGCATGACCGGGTCGCCGGTCGGTCAGGCCAGCGTGATCATCGCCTTCGGTCTCTACGCCATCGGGTTCTTCCTCATCCGCCGCTTGTCTCGCATCGACGTCTGAGAAGGCCGGAGCCGAATCATGGGACTTCTTCTCGCACTAGTCATGGGCCTCAGCGTGTGGGGCATCTTCGTCGGCATACGCATCTACCGTGCAGAGGCAAAGCTTCCCGGCGACCTCGCGTTGGCACTGGAGGTCGGCGCGTCCCGCACCAGCGCCGTCGGCTCGCTCGTCGACCGGCTTGGCATGCGATACGCGCCCGCCGTCCTGCGTCTGATGGGCCCCAAGCAGGTCGCCAAGTACCGCCGCAAGATCGACCTCGCGGGCAACCCCGGCGGCCTCACCATCGACCGCTACGCGGCCAGGCGCGCGGTATACGGGGCGATCGGGGGACTGGGCGGTCTCATCGCGCTCAGCAAAGGAAGCCTCTTCAGTGCCGTCATCATGTTCGCCTTCGCGGCCTTCTGGGCAGAGGTCGGCATTTGGGCGGCGATCCGCGTCCGCAAGGACGCCATCGAGCGGACACTGCCTGATTTCCTGGACGTACTTGCCGTTGTGGTCAGCGCGGGCCTCGGATTCCGCCAGGCGCTGGAACGCGTCGCCTCCAAGTACGAGGGCCCCTGGGCCGACGAACTCAGCATCACCCTGCGCCAGATGGACCTCGGCATGAGCCGCCGCGACGCCTTCACCGAACTGCGGCGACGCAATGACTCGGAGCAGGTGGCCATGTTCGTGACGGCGCTGCAACAGGGTGAGGAGCTGGGTGCCCCGATCGTGGACACCCTGGTCGCACTCGCCAAGGACATGCGCCGCACGGATGCACAGAACGCTCGTCGAAAAGCCGCACGCGCGGTTCCCAAGGCCACTTTGATGATCACGACGTTCATGGTCCCGGCCACGATGATCCTCCTCGGCGCGGGAATGCTGCTCGGTTCCGGTACGGACTTCAGCACGATCACGGGCCAGTAGGACGGGGGTGGCGACAGCATGTCGGCAACGAGGGAGCGGACGGGGTTGCTGCGCCGCCGTCCGAAGACACCGGAGATCACGACACCGCCGGCGGGCACAGTCCTGCCGGATCACGTCAGGACGGGAGCCCGGGACGTCCCGGTGACCTACGTGACTCCGGCCCTCCCACCAGGATGGATCCCGGCAGACGCCCCGGCCCCGACGGACACCGCTGGGCCGGACGCGGGCGGGACCGCCGTGCCCGAGCGGACGGTGCGGATCAGGCGGGGACTTCGGCGGGATGGGACGGCCCGGACGAATGCCACGGCGCCGCGCTCGCAGGGCAGAACGGCGGCACCGGCGAACGACCGGCCGACGGCGGACACGAAAGGCGGGCCGGCGGCACAGGCGAAAGGCGAGTCGGCGGCACGGACGAAGGGTGAAGGTGCCACCGACCGCGTGCAACCACCACCGGGGCCACCCGCACTCGGCCCCGAAGGCCGCACTGCAGGTGCGGATGAGAGCCCGAACGCGGCCGTACGCCGAGTGACCCACCCCATACCCGCGGCCGCGGACAGCCCCACCATCCCCATCCAGATCAACGCTCTCCAGGCCATGTGCCGTCAGGTTTTCGGCTTCCGCCTGGCCATGATCGCTCTGGCCGCACCGGCGGCCATCCTCAACGCCGGTCCAGGCCTGCCCACCCGCCTGGTGGCCGTCGCCGTCGTCATCACCTTCATGGGCTCCTACGTTCTTTTCCGGGACTGGGAACGATTCGGCCCTCTCCTCCTCCGCCATCCCTCCCTCCTGGCCCTGGACACCCTCTTCGGCTCCCTGCTCCTCATCTCGGCGGGCCCGGACACCACCCTCGCCTACGTCAGCGTCTGCACCCCCCTCCTCGCCGGCCTGGTCTACGGCTGGCGTGGCGCAGCCGTGTTCGCGTCGCTCCAGTCGCTGATCCTCGTCCTGGTCTACGCGACAGCGACGGACCTGCAAGCCGGCATCGCCGAGTCATCCCTCCTTCCGGGCCTCTGCCTCATCGCCGGAGCCGTGGGTTCGAACCTCCGCAACCTCGTGCTCCGCTTCGGCTCAGCCACCCAGGCTCTGACAGCGGTTCAGGCCCGCCTCGCCGTCACGGAAGCGGTCAGCGCCGAACGCGCCCGTCTGGCCCGAGAGATGCACGACTCGGTCGCGAAGACCCTGCACGGCGTGGCCCTGGCCGCCGATGGCCTGGCAGGCTCGGCAGGGGCCGACCGCATGAATCCGGCCCTGGTGAAACAACAGGCCGAACTGGTCGCCCGCTCCGCTCGCCGCGCCGCTGCCGAGTCGCGAGAACTCCTCGCCGACCTCCGCCGGGAGACAGACCCCGACCACGCCACGGACGTACTGGTGGAACTCGCCGCCCGCACTCGGGACTTCAGCGGCCGCACCGGCCTCCCCGCCGCCTACCGCCCGACCGGCGAGCACACAGTCCCTCCGGTCCCACCCGCTGTGGCCCGTCAACTCCTCACCATCGCCACGGAGGCCATGGAAAACGCCTACCGTCACGCAGCGCCCACCCGCGTTGACGTGCGCGCAGGCGTCCACGGCGACCTGCTCCGCATCAGCGTCTACGACGACGGCCGTGGCCTCCCCTCGGGCACCACCCTCGAACAACTCCGCCGAGCGGGGCACTTCGGCCTGGTCGGCATGGTCGAGCGGGCCGCCTCGGTCGGCGCACGGATCCGTATCGGCCGCGGTAGCCATCCCAGAGGCACGGAGGTACGCCTGGAACTGCCTCTCGCGGCTCTGACGACACCGCGCGCATAGAACCAAAGGAACGCCTGAGAAGGAACGCCTGAGTACGCCGCACCCGTCCCCGCACCACGAGAGGAGGCCGCACCGATGCCGGACCCGACTCCCCACCCCGGCTCTCAGCAGCCGCTCCAACCGCCACCGAATCCGTTCGACGACTTCCCGACGGCCCGACAACCCGCCGCTCTGCGCGTCGTCGTCGCGGACGACAACCCGGTGGTCCGCGCCGGCCTCACCGCCCTGCTCTCCGGCCGCGAGGACATCACGGTCGTGGCGGAGGCGGCCGACGGCCGCGGGGCCTACGAGGCAGCACGCCACCATCGCCCCGACGTCGTCCTGCTGGACGTCCGCATGCCGGGCGTGGACGGCATCTCCGCACTCCCGTACCTGGTGCAGATCGCCCCGGTCCTGATGCTGACGTACAGCAGGGAGTCGGAGATCGTCCAGGAGGCCCTCCGTCGAGGAGCAGGCGGTTACCTGGTCCACGGTGAGTTCACCTCGGACGAACTCGTCTCCGCTGTAAGGGACATCAAAGAGGGCAGGGCCCACTTCACACCCACGGCGGCAGGCGCCCTGCTGGCGCAACTGCGTCAGGGGCAGGGAACGGCGGGTCCGTCGCTACCCGAAGGCCTGGGGCAGATGGATGCGACTGCATACGGAACAACGGCGTCCGCAATGCCGCATACTCAGGCCCCAGATCTCACTCCACCAGGGAATTCGCATCTACCGCGCGTCCCGGCTCCGCCTGCTTCGCCCGAAAACCTTTCGCAACTGCAACCAGATGTGGGACAGTCTTCGTCTGGGTGGATGAGCGGCCGTCCGGCCGCTCCCGACAGGTCGCGGTTCCAACTGAGCACGAGGGAGGCGGAGATCATGGACCTCATCGCATCCGGCATGAACAACCAACAGATCGCCGCCACCTGCTTCATCAGCGAGAAGACGGTCAAGAACCACATCAACCGCATCTTCGCCAAGCTCCACAGCACCAGCCGCTCCGAGGCCGCGGCGAAGTGGCTCGGCACGGCACCGGGCTCACACCGAGGACTGGGGTGACCTTCGGTGACGGTATGGGGGGAGAATTCGTTGGGCCCGCACGATTGGGCCCTGGATTGGGTCCTGGGACCCTCTGGCGGACGGGATGTTCCGCCGTACGTTTCTCGTGTCGAAAGCGGCACCGCCGAAACCGGAGGGGAACATCATGAGCGACCTGATGCTGAAGACGGCTGTTGCGACCAAGGTCCGCGTGAACGGCTGGAAGAACACCACGGTCGAGGCCATGCAGCGCCGCGCCGGCGACAAGGGGCAGACCGCGGTCGAGTACCTGGGCATCATCGCGGTCGTCGTGGCGATCGTCGTGCTGATCGCTTCTACGAACCTCGGTCAGACGATCGTCGACAAGCTCACGGCTCAGATCGCCAAGGTCGCTCCTTGATCCGACCTCGCAGGTACGGCGACGCAGGGCAGGCATTCCCCATCTACATCACCGTGGTGGGGAGCCTGCTCTTCCTCGCGTTCGCGTACTTTGCGGTCGGCCAAGCCGCGGTCAATCGGAACGGCGCCCAGACGGCTGCGGACGCAGCCGCTCTCGCGGCGGCTCAGGACACCCGGGACAAGCTCGCCGGCAAGTGGGTGGAGGACGTACTCGACCCGAGCAAGTGGCAGGGCATTTTCGAGGGTAAAGGAGCGGTCCTGGACGGCTGTTTCCGTGCGCACCAGCTCGCTTCCCAGAACGATGCGCATGTGGATGCCGCCGCCGGTGGTTGCCAACCGAAGTTGCCCTTGAGCTACACGGTCCATGTCCAGACCGACAAGCCCGTCGGAGACTCCGTCCTCCCCGGCACGGAGCACAGGTACGCGCATGCATCGGCCACAGCGGTGATCAAATCACGCTGTGAGTTCAAGCCCCTTGCCGAGGGCGCCGGTGACGATGTGCTTCCGGGACTCACCTGCAAGGGCACGCACTGGGACCTGAAGCCGGGCAACCTCACCGACTTGCCGGGACCCGAGGACCTCTTCGAGGTCTATTTGGCCGACCAATAAGCGAACGCGAACGACGAGTGAAGAAGGAAGCAGAGGCATGAGCATTCGGTTCACTACGAAGGCCCGCAGGGGGATGGTCGCGATGACCGTTGTGGCTGGACTGGCTCTCGGCGTGGCCGGCTGCAGCGGAGGCGGCGACGACAAAAAGCCGAACGCATCGGCGTCCGCCTCCAAGGGTGGTGGATCCCAACCGAGTGCTCAAGAGGGACAGGCAAGCGAGCCACTGGCCGAGTTGAAGGGCCCCAGCGGGCTGCTCCTCCAGATCACATCTGCCGTCCGCGACTCAGGTGGTTTCGTGACGTTGAGCGGCGATCTGAAGAACGACGGCTCCGAGGTCACGGTGATTCCAGCAGCGCTGAGCGGCAATGAGACCGAGATTCTCAACAATGGCAGGTCACTCGGTGGTGCCACGCTCGTCGACTCGAAGGGCAAGAAGCGGTACTACGTACTGCGCGACACGGATGGGCGCCCGCTGACGACCACGGGCTTCTCGACGATCAAACCGGGTGACACGATGGACGTGTTCCTGCAGTTCCCGGCACCGCCGTCGAGCACTACCGAAGTCAACTTCCAGTTGCCGCTGTTCGCCAGCGCCGCCATCCAGATCTCCGGGTGAGGCCCACCGTGACCTACACCCGCACCTCTGTCCGAACAGCGTCTCACCGCCTCGCCTGGCCAGTCCCCGTCGTCTCGATCATGGTCGCGACAAGCATCTTCAGCGCCGCAACCGCCCACGCCGACGAAAGCCCCAGTGTGCCCCCGGGCACCGAAGCGACGGCCACGGCCCCCGTCAAGGTCGACCCCAACGACCCCGACCTCAAACTCCCTGAGGGCGCCACCCTGGCCGCCGCCAAGGTCCTCGACATCAAACAGGTCGTAGAAGACCAAAGCGGCGACGAACGCCGGGAAGACACCAACGCCGACGTCAAGTTCGCCCTCCAGGCCGAGGTCCTCTTCGGCAAGGACAGCGCGAAGCTCGGCGCCCAGGCGAAGGCCCGCATCTCCGCGATCGCCGAGGAGATCAAGACCCAGAACGCGACGAAGATCCGCGTCTTCGGCTTCACCGACAACCTCGGCTCCTCCGCCCACGGCGACGTCCTGTCCAAGCAGCGCGCCAACGCCGTACAGGAGGTCCTGGACCAGGAGCTGAACGACTCCAACGTCACCTACGAGGTACGTGGCTACGGCGAGCAGTACCCGATCGCGGACAACTCCACGGAGGCCGGCCGCAAGAAGAACCGCCGCGTCGAGGTCTCCTTCCCCCGCACGGAGAGCTGAGCGCCGTTCGGACGCCGGAGGCCCTCTCCCACAACCGCGAACTGGGAGGGGCTTCTGGCGTGTGCGGCGCAGACAGGGAGCGCTCGGCGTATACGTCACGTATACTCTCCGCATGTCCGACGTCATGATTCGTGTGCCCGCCGAAGTCCGTGACCAGCTCGCCGCCGTGGCGGAGGCGCGAGGGACCAGCCTGCGCGCCCTCATGCAGGAGATAGCTGCTCAGACGTTGACTCCCGAGCAGATCAAGGAACGGGCCGAGCACACCCGCGCCGTGCTTGCGGAGCGATTCGGGCATTATGTGACGGACGCGGAGTCTGCGGAGATGCGGCGCAAGATGCGTGAAGCCACTGCCGCTCATCGGGCCGCGCTCGCCGAGGCGGAGCCGTCGCGTTGAACTTCACCGAACACTATGTCCTCGACACTGCCACGCTCCTGGCGATGGGAGGCAACAAGCAGGTCTCCGGTCTCATCCATGCGGCGGCGGCCAGCGATGACGTGCGCCTGTGGGTGCCAGTTCTGTGCCTCCTCGAGGCTGAGCGCGAGCGTGGGGGGATCGTCGCTCACGCCGGTGTGCTGCTGGACGTACTCCGCATCGTCGATGACGACTACGCGATGGCTGTGACCGTTGCCGAGCTGTGCCGCGACGGTCTTGACTTCGGCGTAGCGGCAGCCGTACATACTGCGCGGCCGAACCCGATGCTCCCCGACGGAGGGCTCGTGACCACCGTCGCGCCGGAACTCTATGCCGGGCTCGGAGTCGGGGTCATGGACCTGAACCGCTGACCAGCCCGACTCCGGGCGCCGCGCAGGCAACGCCTACAGCGGGTGGTCCGCCTTACCGGCTTTGATGTCCGTCTCGTGACGCCCGCGGGTGCCGCGCCGTGAGTGAACTCGGGGGCAACTGCGGCCGCGGGCCCAGGGTTGGGCCCAGGGGCCCATGTGTCAGTAATCGATTCTCATTAGCCTCGGCCGGGTGTCCGCCTTGAATCGCCGCCCGCGAACTGAGGTCACCTATGTCCGGTGCCGGTAGCCCGATACCCCCGAGCGGGATGTGGGGCGCACAGAACACCCCCTCCTGGGACCGGCGTTCGCCATTGCCACGCGAACTGGGCTGGGCGCAGGTACTCCTGTGGGTGCAGTTCGCGCTGACGGTCCTGTACGTGGTCACCGTGCTGTCGGTGGTGACGTACTACTCCGGGGAGATCTTCGGGATCCTGGTGTACGACTCGCTGCCCAGCGTGGCCGGGGTCTACCTGGCCCGGCGCCTGTGGCGGGGCGGGGTGTGGACGAGCCGCGCACTGATCGCCATACAGGCGTGGATCGTGTGGCTGTCGCTCGGCACGCTGTTGCACGGCGATCTGCGGGGCATCACGCAGGCGGCGATGCCGATCGCGGTCATCGTGCTGTTGCGCCGGGCCCGGTCGCGAGAGTGGTTCGAGATCCCTCCCCAGGACAGGGAGGAGCGCCGGGCGTTCAGCCTGGCGAGAATGATCCGCTGGCGGCGGGACGACGGCCAGACCGCGGTGGAGTACGCGGGGCTCATCGCGGTGGTCGCGGCGATCATCGTCGCGCTGTCGGTGGGCGGCCTCGGCGGGCGTATCGCCGACGGCATCCAGTCGGCGGTCTGCTCGGTGACGGGCACGGCCTGCCCCGCTCCGCAGGGCGATGGCACGGAGACGGGTGCGGCCGGGGACAACAACGACGATGCGCAGCAAGACGGTTCGGAGACCGGCACCGGCACCGGCACCGACGGCGGCAACGGCGCGGACCCGGACGGCCGCGCGAACGCGGACGGCGGCGCGAACGCGGACGATGGCACGGGGTCAGATGGCGCTGGCGGCGCGAACGGCGAGACAGGTACGGAAGGCGACTCGGGCACCCAGGCCGGTCCCGGCGGCCAGGAAGGCACGACCGCCGACGGTGGGACGGGCGGCAACAACACCGACGGCGGTCCGGCCTGGTCGACTCGGATCATCACCTACGAGGGCGCGGGGACGAACGACACGGTCCCTCTCGCTCCGGGGCCGTTCGACCAGAGGTCGCTCTGGGACGACGTACACGACCAGGAACGCCACGACAGGACGTTCATGGACCACGTCCGTGGCTTCTTCGTGGCCCCGACCAAGAGCTTCCTGGCCAGCACCATGGACGTCGTCAGCGACCCGGTCGGCTCGATCAAGGACAGCTGGAACGGCCTGAAGGGCTACACCACGAACTGGTGGGGCGACAAGGCCGACGAGCTGGGCAAGGAGTGGGACAAGGGGAACTACGTCTCCTCCGTATGGGGCTGGGTCAACTCGCCCGAGGACTTCGTGTCCGACCTTGCGACCGACACGTTGATCGACAAAGAGAACTGGGAGAAGGGCAACTACGGCGCCTCCATCGGCAACACCGTCGTCGGCGTCGTCGGCATCTTCAGCCCGAAGACCATCACGAAGTTCACCAAGTTCAAGAAGCTGGCCGAGGTCGGTGAATCCCTCGACAAGGCGGCGGACGCGGCCGAGAAGGCCCGCAAGGCGGCGAAGGCGGGCGACTTCGCCGGCGCGAAGAAGGCCGCGGACGAGGCCCAGAAGCACGCCGACGAGACGAAGAAGAAGGCCGAGAAGAACGGCAGCTGCACCATCGCGATCGGGCGCGTCCCGTACGGCGGTGGCGGCAGCCTGCGCGGAGTCCCGGGCACCGGCACCGGCGTCCTGGCGGCCCCTCAGGGCGGCCGGATCGTCGTCGCCGAAGGAGGCGGCAAGGAGTGCACGGGCGACGACGCCGACGACGCGCGCCAGGCCCAGCAGGAGGCGCTGGACGCGCGGGCCGAAGCGGCGAAGGCCGCACTGCGGGAGCGGGGCTCTTCGGTGCCTGACGACCAGATCGACGGGCTCGTCAACCGCGCCAAGGACCCCCCGGAACCCGGTGAGATCAGCATGAAGGACGCGGCTGACTCGCTCGACGAGATCACCGACCTCGCACGCCGCGGAAACGTCAACGGCGATGCCGCCGCGGCGCTGGAAGGCAAGGTCGCCAATGCCTCCGACGCCAACAAGCTCGCCCAGGCACGCGCGGAGGTGAACGCCGTACGCCGCGCTGCCGACGACGCGGCCCCCGGAACCCACGTGGACGCCGGAGTCGGCGGCAAGATGAACCGCAAGGAGGCTGACTTGGGCAACGGGGAGAAGGTGAATCTCGACGAGATCCCGGACGCGGACGTGGTCTACAAGGACAAGAACGGCACCGTGCACGTCAAGGAGGTCAAGAACGCCGGCTCGGCCACACGCAAGGCGGACTTCGCCAATCAGGTCGAGAGGCTCAAGGAGTGGGCGAGCAAGGAGCCGCGCCGCAAGGCCACCGTGGAGATCGAGACGGCGGACCGCTGGACGTCGGTCTTCAGCGAGTTCAAGCCCGCCCGGAACGGCAAGCCGGCGAGCGACACCAGAACGGCGGCCGGTGAGATGGCCAAGAACGGTGTGGACGTGAAGGTGGCGGGCCAGGGTCTGTCCGCCGACCAGCTCGGCAGGATGCAGCGTGCCATCGACGAGCGGACGGCGAACGGCACGATGGACTGGAGGAAGATGAAGGATCCGGACAGCGCAAAGGCGTATCTGGGCATCGAATAAGACGAACGAGTGGACGACAGCCACGAGACGTGGCAGGACGGCGAAAATGAGCGAGTCGGACGCGGAGCTGAGTGCCGAGGAGATGTGGGATCCGCAGGTCGCGCGATGGCGTGATCCGGAGGGTGACTACGTTCTGCCCCGCGCCCTTCGATCCTTGCCACAGCCTTGGGACGAGGGCGACTGGGATCGGATCGGGGACCTGCCGCGCACCGATGAGCGGGTGGCGGAGGCTCGGCAGGTGGTGACCGAGCTGCTGGAGGACCCGGAGTTGGCGCCGGATGTGCCTCAGCCGCCGTCTCCGGGCCTGTTGTGGCACGTGTGGGAGGAGTTCCACCAGGCGGTGGGGGAGAGGATGCCCCGCACGAGCCAGGTGACGTGGGCCGGTGTGGACGAACTGGTGCGCGAGTGGCGGGGGCGGGAGAGGCTGTACCCGCTTCAGCGGCATGTCGTTGATCACGTCGAAGCGGCGATACTCGCCATGATCCCGCGGCTGCGGGACGACACCGCCGACTCGGTGTTCCGCTGGCTGGCCCTGGACTCCGACCCCGGCCGTTTCGCCGACTGGGCGGTGGATACGGCCGAGCGCTGCGTGATCGAGGACATCGGCGCGGACTCTGCCATCGAGCTGCTGGGCGCGATGGGGAGTCCTGAGGCCAGGGCAGCTCTGGATCGCCTGTCGGTGAAGCCGGGCGGTCCGGCGAGTTGGGACAACGCGGAGGCGGCACAGGGGAAACTCTTCGATATGGGGAGGGAGAGGCGGAGCGGTAGTAGGCGCGGAGCTGAGGGAAAGGACGATTAGCCTCTCCTGCTCCCACCTGCACAAGAGCTTCCCTGCACGTGGGGCTCCGGCTTCCGCTGGCCGCTGCGAAGGGGCGTGCCAAGCTGCTGCCGGACAACAACACGCACGAGATCAACGGACGGACCTATTGAGTAGAGGACACCGGAACCGTCTTTCCGGTCCCCGGCCCTGGCTTGGTCGCCATGGACCGCATTGAATACGCTGAGTGATCGCGAATCTTTTCACCGTCGCGGAGACAGAGCCGTCGCGGCTCCGCGGGGCGCTGGCTCAGTTGCTGGCCGTGACGCCCGAAGCGGTCGACGTCGCCGACACGGACGGGGACCAGGAAGCGCGTCGCTGGGACTCACCTGTTCTGTGCACGTACCGCGTGCTGCCGCCCGGTGACCTGGCGCTGGAGCTCGACATCTACGTCGAGGACGAGACGGCCGGAGCTCTCAGTGAGGCGGACTTGGCGCAAGGGCTCGCGGTCCGTACGACGACCTCGGTCCTCTTCCCCTCGATGGACATCGACCTGGACTCCGCATACTGGGTCGCGGTGCCGGATGGACGCCTCGTGAGATGTCGGCTGGAGGCGATCGACGCCGATGAGGACACGAGATACCGGGTCGACGCGGTGGAGGAGAAGGTGGCCGATCTCCCTCGCGCGAAGGTGGAGTGGCTCCCCGAAGCTCTCGAATACGAGCCCATCGGGACGCCTCTCTCCGATGCCTTCCTGGCCCCGTATCCGACGGACACGGCGGCGAGCGTCGAAGGGCGCGTCCACTACAGCCTGCGCGTGTGGGAGAGGCTGGTGCGCCGGTTGGAGTCCGACGGGAGCCCTTCTGGCCGGTACCGGGAAGACCTCTTCCGGCGTGATCTGGAGGCCCGGGACACTCTGGCGCGTCTCTTGCGCGAGGTCGACGACGTATACGCCGGCGGCCTGAGATCCGCTGTGACGCGATTGGACGGCATCTTCCGTGCATGCACCGAGCCCGGGAACGACGAGAAGGCCGAGCGCTGGTGGTGGTGTCGGCGTCCAAGGCATGTTCCATGGTGAGCCCGCGAGGACGAGAAGGAGCGCGGCACGCCCTTGGAGCGGAACTGCTCACTGTCCTCCCCCGACGGTTATGAACCGGTGACGCTCACACTTGCGCACCTGCACTGGGCCTTAGCATCAACTCAGTGGGCGCAGACATAGATGGTGTGATCGAGACTCGCTCGGCCGACGGACACTGGGAGATGGCGGTCGACCTTCTGGACCTGCAACTGTGGCGGGACCACGAGGCGTGGGGGTGTCTCTTCAACTTCGGCGGGACGGGGGGTGTGGATCGTCCCCTCTTTGCCGACCGCGGGCTTCCGAGCGACCCCTCGGATCCGGTACGGGATACCGGAGGCGAGGACTATCAGCACAGCCACACGTATGCCACCTGGGCCGAAGTCGCCGTGGTCGACTGGGACGCCCCGCTCGCCGACGAGCCTGCTTATTACTGGGCAGGCCTGTGGCGCCTGGTGATGACGGCGAGCTCGTCCAGCACGACATCGTGTGGGGCTCAGCCACGCCCGGCCTGGATGAGGCCGCGGCCGATGCTTTCGGCGAGGATGTGTACAGCCCAGCGGAATGGCCGCAGGGCGGCGAGGTCCACCTGGACGGCGCCGTGTACCGCCCCGTGATTCTCACAGCGCGGATGCTCGCTCCTCCGGCTCAGGCACCCTGGTCCCGGGTCTGGAATGCGATGCGGGACCTCGTCGACAAGCACGGGGACGACAACGTACGTCTGGTCGTCTGGTTCGGTTGACAACGGCTCCGGCGTGCCCCAGGGCCTGTGTGGTGTCGTGATCAATCGGCTGCTTCCAGGAGACCTCCGAGCCAGATCATCGAGGCGCGGAGTTCGAGGCCGGCGAGGTAGCTCTCGGGCGTCTTGTCGATGCGTGTGGCGATGCCGCGCCAGTCCTTCATCCGGTTGATCAGTTGCTCGACAGTGTTGCGACCACGGTAAAGACCGGCGTCGAAAGTGACGGGACGGCCGCCTCGGCTGCCCTTCTTCTTGCGGTTGGCCACATGGTCCTTCTCTCCGGGATGACCGCTCTGATACGGCGTTTGCACAGGTGGGAGTGGTTGGCGCGGGACGAGTACGCCTTGTTCGCGGCAACTGGGCCCGGCCGGTTGCGGGGCCGGCCCCGACCGGCAGACGAACCCGGATCGTCTTCAGCACGGGGACGAACTGAGGGCTATCCGCCCCGGCCATTGTGGGCGGCTGGGCATCGACGTGGAGGAAACGGATCCGGAGGCTTTCGCCGAATGCTGGCCAACCCGCATCGGCGAGTTTCTGGCACGGGGCGTGCTCGAATGGCTGTGGCGTGAGGACTGCTTCGCCCCCTGGGCGCTGGATCTGGCCATGCGCTACATCGACCGGAACGTCGCCGTCGCCGAAGCGACCCGCCTGCTGACCGAGGCAGCGGAGGCCGGCTCGGAGTGGGGGCCTACAGCAGATGGTCGGCCTTGCCCGCCTTGATGTCCCGGATAAGCGCCCGGAGGGCATCGCGGCTGTCGGTCAGATGGCGCTCCTCCTGCCCGGCGACAGCGATGTAGGCGTTGCCATCCGCATCGGTGCCTATGCGGAAGCAGTTGTTGCCCTCGCCGCAGTACGGGTCTTCCCAGTCGATGCCGGTCACGGTGGCTTCCTTTACGGTCAGAATTCGCGGACGACGCTGCGAATGAGGTCACGCGAGGCCGCCGTCGGCAGCGCTGCGTCGTCCATCCAGTCCAGATGAGCACGGTACTTGGTGAGCTGCGCCTCCGCGCCGGTGAATTCCGGCCCGTGTGCGGAGTCCAGCTGCACAGTGTCGAGTTGGGGCACGTCCCCGTCCGCGTACAGGAGCGCGTGCCCCGCCCCGGGGAACCCACCCACGCTCGTCGGGATCACCCGTACGTCGATCGCGTCGTGTTCGGACCGCTCGGCCAGGTGCTCCAGTTGTTGCCGGGTCACCTCGACGCCGCCGTACGGCATACGGAGCGCGGCTTCGTGGACGTACGCGACGTACGGCAGTGACTCGGGCCGGTCGAAGACCTGCTGCCGCTCCATGCGGTGCGCCACGCGCAGCTCCACCTCCAGCCGGCTCAGCGTGGGGAGGACGGCGGCGAAGACGGCACGGGCGTACTCCTCGGTCTGGAGAAGTCCTGGCACGTGCATGACCTGTGCGGTCCGTACGCGCGTCGCATGCCACTCCAACTCGGCGATGTCCAGCAGCCCGGCTGGTAGCGTGCCGCGGTGGCGCTCCCACCAGCCCCGCTCTTTGCTGTCGGCCATGGCGACCAGCGCCTCGACGTAACGTGCGTCCGCACATGCGTAGTTGCAGGCGAGCGTGCGGACACGGTCGGCCGAGAACGGGCGGATCCCCGACTCCATGTTGGACAGCCGGGTCCGGTCGATGCCCAGCAATCCGGCGGCGTACTCCGTGGTCGCCCCCGCCGCGAGTCTCATCTTCCGCAACTCGGCACCCAGACGCTTCTGTCGCTCCGTCGGCGTACTTCTCGTGGCCATGCCGCCCCTTCTTCAGCTGTGGTGGCCCTCAGTCTGCCGGTGCGCGACGCCAAGGTCCATCGCGGTAGGGGTAATTATCTCCAATCCGATGGACACTGTGACTCTACTCCCTATACGGTCAGTGACAGATCGACTACACAACTCTCCGCCGCAAACGGAAGCGCATCACGCGTGCCCGCCCACACACTCCTGCCCTGGGAGCGGTGGGCCCGCGTCAGGGAGACGAGCCACCCGCGGAGCAGAATCCCCCGACGACCAAGGGAGTTGCCATGCCCGCGTCCGTGACCACCTGCTCGTCCCCGGCCACCGCGCCCACACCCCCGACCCCCGAAACCCTCACCTACAGCCTCACGCTCCCTGCCGCACTCCAAAGCCCGGCCATCGCCCGCACGGCGACGCGGACGATCCTGCGAGCCCACAGCCTGGAGGACGTTACCGACGCAGCCGTGCAAGCGGTCGGCGAACTCGCGGCCTGTGCTTGCCGATTCACACCCTCCGCAGAGGTCTACATGTCGCTGCGCTACCGGGAGTCCGCCCTGCGCGTGATCCTCTACGACGGCCACCCGCGTCACACGAATCCCCACTTGGCGGCGGCGTGCGACACCCGCCGCCGAGCGGCTCTGCGGGTGCTCGCCTGTGTGGTCAAGGCGTGCGGCGGCAACTGGGGTTTCGGCGATGCGCGCGAGCCGGGCGGCGGTACGCGCATGTGGGCCGTGCTTCCGCACCACGGCGCCCGGGCGTACGTACGCGGCGCCGGCGTACTCGAGCGATAGGCCCCGTCATTTAGGCCCCGTTTTGGGGCCACGGGCCCATCCCGTCCCGCCGTCCCCTTCCTACCCTCGGGCCGTGTCGTAGAACGAAGGTGGGGGGACATGGCCTCGATCGGGGGAGCGCCGGAGTTCGGGGCCGGGTGGCCGTCGGGGAGTGGTGGGCGGCGGGACCTGCCCGGCTCGCTCGCGACGGCGCTGGTCCTCGTCCACACCCTCTTCGCGGTCACGGTCGTCGGTGGCCTCGGCCTCCTGCTCACCGCGGCCTCGTACGACGCCCTGGACGGCGGCGTACTCGCCCTGACCGCCTACGCCGCCGCCCCAGGAGCAGTCGGCTGGTGGTTGGCCCGACGTACCTGGGAGGGCGGAGCGAGGATCAGGGGCGGGCTGATCGCCGTACAGATCTGGCTGATCCTCGGCTCGATATCCAACATCACCGACGGATCACCGCGCGGCTACACCCAGCTCTTCCTCCCCTCGCTGATCCTCTACTTCCTCACCCGCCGGGACAGCCGCGACTGGTACCGCCTCCCCGAGTCGGCCAGGGCCGAACGCCGCCCCTTCTCCCTGGCCCGGATGATCCGCTGGCGCCGGGACGAGGGCCAGACGGCGGTGGAGTACGTGGGGCTGGTGGCCGTGGTCGCGGCGATCATCGTCGCTCTGCTGGTCGGTGGTCTGGGAACGCAGATATTCACCGGCATTCAGTCGGCGGTGTGCAAGGTCACCGGAACGTCGTGCCCGGCGGAAGCGGGAAACGGCGGGGAGGAGGTTCAGGCCGGCGACGGCGCGAACGAGACCGACGGTGACGGCGCAGCCGGCCAAGGCCAAGGCAGTCAGGGCAAGGGCGGCCAAGCCGCCGAGAACGGCGGATCCGCTGACGGTGACACGGGGAGCGGCGACACAGGCAACGGCGACACAGGCAACGGCGGCACCGGCGACGGCGGCACCGGCGACGGCGGCACCGGCAACGGCGGCACCGGGAACGACGGCGCCGGCGGAAACGGGCCCGGCGGAGCCGATTCCGGAGGCCAGGGCACCCCCGGGTCCGACTCGGGCGGCCAGGTCGGTGAGGAAGGCGTCGACAACGGCTCCGCCTCGCAGGGCCGCGAGGACACCACCGTCTCGTACCCCGAGGAGACCGACGAGGAGAAGAACGACGCAGCTGAGGGCGAGCCAGGATGGGAGGAGGACGAGCAGGCCGCCGGGAACAGCGGCGACGACGACGGCGACGACGGCTGCACCTCCGGTGTCGGGGCCTTCTTCGGCTGTGTGGGGGACCAGTTCAAGCAGGTGGGGCAGGGCCTGTTCGTCGACGGCATCTGGGGTGACGTCACGGGCATCTGGGACACGGTCACCAACCCGGGTGAGGCGTGGGAGGGCCTGAAGGACTACGGCAGCTCGCTGGGCGACCAGTGGTCCGAGGACGCCAAGGACGCAGGCGAGAAGTGGGACAACGGCGACTACTTCGACGCGCTCACCGACTGGGGCGGCGCGTCGTTGAACACGGGTGTCAAGGTCCTGGACGACACGTTCGTGGGCGACGAGGTCCGTGACCAGTGGGACAACGGCGAGAAAACCCGCGCGGTCACCAACGTCGTTTGGAACGTCGGCTCGCTCTTCATCCCCGGTTACGGCGAAGCCAAGATCGTTCAGAAACTCGGCAAACTCGGGAAACTTGGCAAAGTCGGCAAGCTCACCGAGAAAGCCGCGAAGGCGGCGGAGGACGCCAAGAAAGCGGCCAAGGCCGGTGACGCCGACGCCGCAGCGAAGGCGGCGAAAGAGGCCGACGAGGCGGCGGACGCGGCCGAGGAGAGGGCGAGGAAATCCGGCTGCACCATTGCCTCTGCTTCCGGCCGCCGCGTCCCGTACGGCGACATCCCGGGCCTGACCGGGTCCGCCGGCAGCGGCACCACGGTCCTCGCCGCCGGCGGGTCCCGCGCCCCCTATGTCGTACTGGCCGAAGGCGGCTGCGACGAGGAGGCCAAAAAGCAGGCGGAGGAAGCCCGCAAGCAGGCCGAGGAGGCCGAGGCGGCCGAGAAGGAGGCGAAGAAGGAAGAAAGCCGCAAGAAGGTCGCCAAGTGGAAGAAGCCCTCCTGGTACAACGACCTGAAGAACCCGCGAAAGGGCTCCAAGGACGGCGGTGACGGCCAGTGGAAGGCCAAGAAGGCGGTGGCGTACTGGCCGAGCATGGAGCGCTGGATGCGCTACCAGGAGCAGGTCACCAATGTGAAGCGGGGCAAGGAATACGCTGTCAAGGATCCGAGGACGGGCAGGGACGTCGACTTCGATGGCTGGGACTCGTCACGGCAGACTTACATCGAGGCGAAGTTCGGATACGGCAAGAAGGTCGGCGAGGACGGGACTCTTCAGAAGGCCCAGGCGGACAAGTTCATCGAGCAGGCGCAGCGCCAGCTGCGCGCTGCGAACGGCAAGCCCGTCGAATGGAACTTCTCCAACAAACGGGTGGCCGAGGCCGCACAGAAGGCGTTCGACGACGCCGACCTGGACGTAGTGGTCAAGCACATCCCGGCGGAGAAGTAGGAAAGAGGAGCGCGCATGTCGGGCGAAGTGGTCGTGAAGGTCTCCTGGGGGCCCAGGCCGGAGACGCCTGAGCAATTGGCTCAGCGGTGGCTGGAGCTCCTGACCGGCCTGTCGGAGCTGTCAGAGCTGTCGGAGGGGGCGCCGGCCGAGTGGCGCTGGGAGGAGGATTCCGGCCCGGGGCAGCTCGTACCCGTGGAATCCGAGGGTTTGGCGGCGGCACTGGAGGCGGCCAATACCCAGGACGACCGGGACATCCTCGGCTACACAGCCAACGTTGTGGCCACTCAGTCGGACGGCGCATACGTGCGGGCCAGGGTGATCGCGGGAGGCTCGAACGAATACTCCCCGTTCACGGCGGTGGTGCACCTGTTCCCCGCGTCCGATTCGGCGGCCGTACCCCTGACGGGCCGGTTCACCGAGGTGCTGGCGCTTCTGGCGGACGTGTGGGACGCGGACCATGGGCTGACTTACGACCGGCCGCTGTACAACGAGCTCAGGTCGGCCTACGGCCTGCGGGCCTCCCACCCACGCGCGGGGTGGGCGGTCTACCTGTCGGAGAGCCGCGCCGCGCGCGTCCCGGACGACTTCTCCGCTCTGCGGCGCCTGCCCGGCAGGCACGGCGGAGTTGTGCTGGAGATCGCGGACAGCTCCGGCGGAACGCCGTCCACCCAGGCGGTGCTCGCCGCTCACAAGACGCTTGCCGGGACCGGTGCTCTGGACCCCCTGCCGGTCCCGGCCACGGAGGCGAAGCTGTGACGGTGCGGGTCGGTGAGCGGTTCAAGATCTCGGTGAACGACGAAACAGTGAGTGCCCCTCGATGAGCGTGCAGCAGTACATCGCCCGCATCGACGAACTCCTGGCCCGCCCCCTGACCGGCGGCGACGCCTACCACCTCGTGACCCTGCGCGAGAGCAGGGACTTCGCTCCGCCGAACGACGACTGGAACGAACTCATGCGGACCAGCGAGGAGTTCGAGGCGGAGCTGAAGGACCTGGCAGCGGCGTTGGACGCCCGGTGGGGTCCGCACGGGTCCATGTCCATGGAGGACTACGCCAACGCCTTCCTGGACCCGGACGACGACGAGCTCCCGCCCTTCTTCCGGGAGCTGTGCGAGAGCGGATACTTCGGCGACCTCCTGTACTGGCGGGTCGGCGACCGCCTGGTCGCTGCGAGCGTCGGCCATGAGGACAAAGAGGAGCCGGTCGTGCTGTTCGCCGGGGTGACCCGTTCCGATGAGGGGTTCCCCGACTAGGACGCCCACGAGGGCTTTTCCATCGCGGCGTTGCTCCCATCGCGGGATAGCTTTGGTTCGTTCGCTGAAGCCAAGCCTCGCCTCTCACCGGGAGCCGACCGTGAACCGCCGCCCCACTTTCCTCGCAGCGCTCACGCTGACTGCCGCCGCGGCCCTGACGCTGTCCGCGTGCGGGAGCGATGACAGCTCCCAGGGCAAGGACAACGACAAGATCGCGGGAGCCGATACCGGTGCTGGCAACGCCTCGCCCAGCGCATCGGTCCAGCAGGCCGCCGGTCGCCCGGAGATCAAGCTGCCGTCCGACCTGACCATGACCTTCGAAGGCGGCAAGACGGATGACGCCGTCAAGGACGCCGTACTCGCTGACAACGCCGAGCGTATGCGCTCGGTCAACGCGGCGATTGCGGGAACGGACCCCAAGGCCGAGGCGCTGAACTTCTACAACACCGGCAGGGCGCTGGAGGCGGCCGCGGTCTGGGTGGACAAGTTCAAGAAGGCCGATCTCGGCATCACGGGCACCATCCGGTACTACGACCGGACCGTGACACTCGATGGCAGCAAGGCGGCCTCGGTCGTGTTCTGCGCCGATGAGAGCAAGGGCTACGCCAAGGACCTCAAGACGAACAAGCCGAAGGTCACCACGCCCTCCGATGAGGACTTCATCCTTTACAACACGCGGTTGGAGAAAACCAGCGAGGGGGTCTGGCAGACCACGCGCATCGTTTCGACCGCAGGAGCGAAGCAGTGCCTGAAGTGAAGCGGAGCGCGCTCGGAGGCCTGGGGGTCTGACCAGGACGACTCCGTTCCTCGCCCAGTTCGCCGATGAGGTAGCCGCGGCTGCCGGGCGCATGGCGCCAGCGACACGAGGGAATACTGCCTGCCGAACACCGGAGCCGAGGCATGCACGCCGGAGCACAGCACACGGGGGAAGTCCATGGCCGCGACGGCAGCACGCGGACTGCGCAGAAGTGGAGTTGTACTCGCCGCACTGATCGCCTTGACGGCGGCGGCCGGCTGCGGAAGCGACTCGGACGAGCCCGCGAAGGCATCGTCGTCCGCACCCGGTGAGCGGCCCTCGAAGGCCGATTCCACGAAGCAACCCAAGCCCACTCCCGAGCCCAAGCCCTCGGTGTCGGCCGCGGACGGCCGTGACATCACCGCCTGCGCGGACGGCAACTGCGAGATCGCTGTCTCCGAGTCGGTGAACATCCCCTTCACGGGTCCGCGCGGCCCGGCCACCCTGTCCGTCACCGAGGTCGGCCCGAACAGCATCGCGTACACGGTGAAGTCGGGCAGAGGCCAGTCCAAGGGCAGCGCGAGCGGCCCGGGGCAGGGCTGTATCACCGTCCTCCGCAGCAACGGCAGCGGCAACTCGTGCGGCGGCCTCGGGGACGCTGATCGCCCGAGCCCGCAGCCGGACGCGGTGGTGATCCAGGCGGCGGCCGGGGAGGACGGTACGGCCGTGCTCCAACTTGTGTCGGACCGATGACCGCGCGGCTTTCCGCGCTTCATGGCTTCATCCTGAAGGCCCTGCCGGCCTGAGCTGCCGGGCGGCCGAACGTACGCGTCGGGCGGGCCGCCGTGTCCCAGGCGAGATCTGTCCCGGGGCCCGGGCCGTGTCGGAGCAAGCCCCGGCCAAGAAGGTTGAAACTCGACATCTACGTGGAGGACGCCCTGGTCAACAGGAGAGCCTGTCCGCGCCCGGCTGGGGGTGAAGTGCTAAGTGATGACCTCGACCGACACACCTCCCCGCACCCCCCACCCCGCCATCACCCCTGCCTCCGCCTCCACAACATGCCGGGCACGCAGCCGCGGCATCCCCAACCGCCCCGGCCGCATGGTCCGCACGGCGATGACGCGAAGGTGCCGATCGAGATAGGCGACATCGATCGGCATGCGCATACGAAAGGTGTGCACGCTGTTGGCGGGGGAGAGCAGGATCGCCCCCTCGACGGAGTCCCGCCCCAACAGCCCCTTCGTCCGGGCGCGGTAGGAGGTGGCGATCTCCAAAGGAACAGTGACAGGCCCTTCACCACCCCCATGCACGACCAGTTCCCCGCGACCGTCCCGCCAACGCCGCCCCATCCGGGCCCCCTCCGACCGCGCCGCCTGCCACTTGCCAACGGCTGTACGAACCCGAACGTATCCATGGAGGCGTAGGCCTCACATGGGTCCACGGGCCCACGCCCTTTGCTGGTTCCTGAGTGAAACGCCCGGCATGCTGTCACGCCTGACGGACGGATTGGCGCGTTATGCAACCGTTACGGCTTGAACTGGTCAGCGAAACGCCGATTCCTCCGCATACACCCCGTGAGTTGACAACCTTCACTCTGGTGCGGCTCCACACCGCTGTATAGCTTTGGTTCGCTCAAGAGAAGCCTCGCCTCTTAACGGGAGCCGACCGTGAACCGCCGCCCCACCCTCCTCGCAGCGCTCACGCTGACCGCCGCTGCGGCCCTGACGCTGTCCGCGTGCGGGAGCGATGACAGCTCCAAGGGCAAGGACAACGACAAGATCGCGGGAGCCGACACGGGAAGCGAGACCTCGGCGTCCCCGCCCAAGTCCGACCCGGTTGCCGCCGAACGTCCGAAGATCGACCTGCCGTCCGACCTGTCCTACACCTTCGACTGGCCCAAGACCGGGGACAAGGAGGAGGACGCGGTCCTTTCGGACAGCGAGCAGTCCATCAAGGCTGTGGACTTGGCGATCGTCAACCAGAACGCGCTCGACAAGCCGTACCTCTACTACTACGAGGGCGAAGCCGCCGCCACGACGCAGAAGTTCATTCAGAACTACGTCGATAACAAGGCCGCCATCACGGGCGCCTACCGCTTCTACGCCCCCCAAGTGGCGGTTGACAAGGACGGTACGGCGTCGCTCAGTTACTGCGAGGACCAGGGCAAGGCGTATGTGAAGTACCTCAAGACCGACAAGGTCAAGAAGACGAAGGTCACTGCCAAGAGCTACGTCATCTACCACACGTCGCTCAAGAAGAACGACAAGGGTGTCTGGATGATCCAGAAGGTCGTTTCGCAGAGCGGGAGTCCCAAGTGCCAGCCATGACACGTCCGTTGCCGACGCTCTCGACGCTGGTCATAGCCGGCACGTGCTGGTCTGTCCTTGCATTTCCCGGCGTTGCCCACGCTGACGACACACTGGGTGACGGCACACAGGGCGCCGAGCAGGGCGCCAACGCCAGCAAGGACGGCACCCTTTCCGTCACTGCGGGCGGCGTCGTCTTCGACCGTTCGAAGAACGGAAGCGGTAACTCCGCGGGCGCACTGACGTCGTCCACGTCCTGGACGCCCCCGCCGTGCTGGTACGCACCGAAGTACACCCCGGAACAGCTGCAGAAGTACCTGGAGCCGACCTGGGAGGCTGGTTCGACGGGCTACGAGTGGGACGCCAAGCAGCGGGACCGCTACGTCAAGGGGCATCCCTACAAGGACTTCAACAAGGACAAGACCGGCAAGGGCTACTTCTGGGACTCCTTCGTCAACAAGGCCTTCCCCCCGGGCTGGGACTCCTGCGACGAACCCATCTTCTGGGTGGACCAGGGCGACCCCCCGCCCGCGAACATCAAGAATGCCGTCACCCCGAAGATCCTCGCCGAACTCGCCTACGCGGAGATCCGCGTCCCCAGCACCAAGGTGACCCTGGCCCCCGCCCAGGCGACCAAGGTCAACCTGCCGACCTGGGCCTGGCTGGACGGCGCCGAGTTCCAGCCGGTCTCCGTGACCGCCTCCGTCCCGGTGCTGGGCATCCAGGCGACCGCGACGGCGGAACCGGTGTCGCTCAGGATCGAACCGGGCACCAAGGACGCCGTGACCTACCCGGCCTCCGGCGTCTGCGACATCGACAACGGCCGCATCGGTGAGCCCTACGCCAAGGGCAAGGCGGACCGGACCCCGCCCTGCGGAGTGAAATACCTGCGCTCCTCGGGCGACGGCACCTACCCGCTCCAGGCCACCGTCACCTGGGAGATCCGGTGGACCGGCACCGGCGGAGCGGGCGGCGACTTGCCCGACGGCACCTTCGGCGCCACGCAGAACGTGGTCGTACAGGAGGTCCAGGCCGTCAACCGCTGACACCGAGGTCTGGTTCGCCGGGGATCCCCGCTTCGCGGCGTCATTGCTGTCCCCGGACGTCGACGCCTCTATGTCATCTGCCAGCGCTCGAGCTACGGAGGCATTCCTGCAGGAGCACAAGCAGCCGGCCCGCAGGCTGTCGAACGCGCCCGTCCCGCAGGTATCCGGGGTCGAGGGTGCGTCCTCAGGGGTAGCGGGTGCCGACGGCCCTCATGGTCACTTGCTGTGCAGGCACGGCGCATCCTGAAGGCGTATCCCTGGCAGACACACAAGACCCCGGAGAGCGGGATCGGGCAGATTCCCGGAGCGAAGCTCGGCGACGTTTGGCTGGCGTTCCCCAACCCGGACCGGCCTGACGATGGTGTTCACATCATCCTTCACGGTCATGCGCGGTCCGCATGGTGGCGCCGTCGTCTCGGGCGCGGTTATGTGATCGAGAAGACAGCCCAGGTGGCCGACATCTGGTCCGCGGGTGACCCACGATTCGCCGGAGTCATCGCGGTACCCGGTCCCAAGCGCCTGTTCGTGCTTTACCAGCTCGCCGGGCTGAACGCCCGTGCCGACGGGGAGCGGAGCGCTTCTCCCGAAGCGGTGGAGCGGGACCGCCGTGCCGGGGGCCGTCTGTCCACCTGACGTCGGCGTTCACCGGACCGTCTCCTCAGCTCTTGCAGGTGTTGTTCGTCGCCTTTCGGACTGGGTATGAAGGGCCCCATGACCACACTCGGCGCCGTCTTCCGACCCCAACTCGCCCCCGAGCGCCTGCGATCGGTCTGTGAAGTGGCAGACAGTGCGGGCCTCGAAGAGCTCTGGCTCTGGGAAGACTGTTTCAGAGAGGGTGGCATCTCCACCGCCGCCGCTGCCCTCGCCTGGACCGAGCGCGTGCGGATCGGTGTCGGGCTGCTGCCCGTGCCGTTGCGGAACGTTGCCATCACCGCCATGGAGGTGGCCTCGCTGCACCGGATGTTTCCGGGGCGGGCCATCGTCGGTGTGGGGCATGGCGTGCAGGACTGGATGGGGCAGGTGGGGGCGCGGGTCGAGTCGCCGGTGACCTTGTTGCGGGAGCATCTCGTCGCGCTGCGGGCTCTGCTGGGCGGGGAGCGGGTGACCACCGACGGGCGGTACGTCAGGCTCGACGACGTCGCCCTCGACTGGCCGCCGGAGGGTGGCGGGGGCGGGGTGCTGGCCGGGGCCACGGGGCCGCGTTCGCTGCGGCTCACCGGGGAGGCCGCCGACGGGACCATTCTCACCGCCGCCACCAACCCGGAGGGCGTGTGCAAGGCGCGGCAGCTCATCGAGGAGGGGCGGGAGACGGCCGGTCGCGGGGCCGGGCCGCACCCGGTCGTCGTGTATCTGCTCACCGCCACCGGGGCCGACGCCGCCGACCGGCTGCGTGCCGAGCTGGCCGACGAAGGGCTCGAATCCGTTCCGGACCTCGGTGTCGCCGGGGACGCGGGTGCCGTGGCCAAGGCCGTCGAGCGGCTGGTCGAGGCCGGGGCCGACACGGTGGTCCTCCAGCCCACCGGTGACGAACCGGACCCCGAGGGTTTCGTGCGGTTCGCCGCGGAGGAAGTACGGCCGCTCGTTCCGTAGGCCCAAGGCCCAAGGCCCTGAGGCGAGGTGGGGCCCGCGGTGCGACGGCTCCGCGGCGCCGTTGTCAGTGGCCGGTGCCACACTCATGGCATGACTACCGAAGACGTGCGGCTGCGCGATGTCGTGGAAGACGATCTCGAAGCGTTCTGCGCCTACGAGCAGGATCCCGAGGCAGCCCGGCGGTCGAGGTTCACGCCCCGGCCGCGGGAGGCCTTCATGGCGCACTGGAAGCAGCGGGTCCTCGGCGACGACGCCAACTGCGTGCAGACCGTGACCGTGGACGGTGAGGTCGCCGGCAGCTTCGTCGCCTGGTGGGATGAGGACCGTCGCTTCCTGGGGTACTGGCTCGGGCGCGCGTACTGGGGACGCGGCATCGGCACCAGAGCCCTGGAACTCTTCCTGGAGCGGGAGCGGAACCGGCCCCTGCACGCCGATCCCTTCAGCGGTAACACCGCTTCCGTACGTCTCCTCGAGAAGCACGGCTTCCGTCCCGCCGGCACCGTCCAGTACGACGACGAGCATCTCCTGCTCGTTCTGACGTGACCGGGCACCGCACGTTCGAAGACCTCGTCGCCGAAGGCGCCTCCGTCCCCACCGAAGGCTGGGACTTCTCCTGGTTCGAGGGGCGGGCCACCGAGGCCCGGCCCTCCTGGGGGTACGCGACGTCGGCGGCCGCGCGGCTGGGGCGGGCGTCAGCCGTGCTCGACATCCAGACCGGCGGCGGGGAAGTGCTGGACTTCGCTCTCGCCCAGGCCCCGAAGCGGCCCCCGCTCGTCGTCGCCACCGAGGGCTGGCCGCCGAACGTGGCCAAGGCGACGGCCCTGCTCCGTCCGCGCGGAGTCGCGGTCGTCGCCGCGCCCGAGGACGCCCCGTTGCCCTTCGCCGACGGTGCCTTCGACCTGGTCCTGAGCCGGCATCCCGTCCGTCCGCACTGGGCTGAGATCGCCCGCGTCCTCCAGCCCGGAGGGACGTATTTCGCCCAGCACGTGGGACCGGCCAGCGTCTTCGAACTCG
Source organism: Streptomyces sp. NPDC050416 (assembly GCF_044458845.1). Classification (NCBI taxonomy): domain Bacteria; kingdom Bacillati; phylum Actinomycetota; class Actinomycetes; order Kitasatosporales; family Streptomycetaceae; genus Streptomyces; species Streptomyces sp. NPDC050416. The sequence continues at coordinate 328,790 of NZ_JBITII010000002.1, read as the reverse complement.
TCGAGCACTTCCTCGGGCCCCAGCCGGACGAGGCGCGCAGCGGGCGGCACCCCGAGCGCGAGCGGGCCGGCGCCGAGGCCGTGGGGCTCGACGTCGTCGATCTGCGGGCGGAGCGGCTCCGCATGGAGTTCCACGACATCGGCGCGGTCGTGCACTTCCTGCGGAAGGTGGTGTGGATGGTGCCCGGCTTCACCGTCGAGGCGTACGAGCCGCAGCTCCGCGCACTGCACGAGCGGATCCAGGCCGACGGGCCCTTCGTCGCCCACAGCACCCGGCACCTCTTCGAGGCTCGCAAGCCGGGCAGTCCCAGCGCCCCACCCACCTGACTCAGCCGCGCCTCACCGCAGCCGCCCCTCACGCATGCGGGCCCACCCTCACCTCTCCCACCACCAACTCCGCCTTCGCCTCCAGCACCTCGCCCACCCGCTCCACCTGCTCACCCAGCTCCCGTTCCTGCCGTGCCGTCAGCCGGACGAGGGGCTCGACGGTGACGGTCGTACGACGGCCCTGGCGCCGCTGGTGCCAGACGCCCGCCACCACCCCGTCGACCAGCAGCACGGGATGGTTGCCCGCCTGGCCGCCCGCCAGGGCACGCTCGTAGGCCGCACCGGGGAACAGCCGCTCGCGGGGCTGCGCGGCGATGACGTACGCGTCGAAGTACGGCAGCAGCCGCACGCCCCGCGGGGGCCCGTCAGGGAAGTCGGTGTCGCCCGCGGCCACCCACGCCCGCGTGCCCTCGAAGTCGACCTCCTCGATGTCACCCGCGGCGGCCAGCTCCCGGAACACGGTGCCGGCCCAGCCGGCCGCCGCCGCCAGCCACTTCGCGAAGTGCTGCGGCGTCGCCGGTCCGTACGCATACAGGTAGCGGCGCACGAGCGCCCCCAACGCCCCGCCCGTCCCTCCGCCCGTCCCCCCGGCTGGGTCCGCTGCCGGATCCACGGCCGGCGGGCGCGTGTACGTTGCCTTCCGGCCGCGGTTCGGGCCGAAGCACAGCGTGCCTGCCCAGCCCGCCCGGTGCAGCACCTGCCGCCAGCGCGGCCAGAGGTCCTGGAAGGCCGGCATCACGCGGTCGCCGGCCCACGGGCCCGTCCGCGCGACGATCTCCTCGGTCAGTTCGTCGAGCGTCAGACACGTGCCGTCGAGTGCTTCCCCGATCGCCGCCACGACCTGTGCGGACTGTTCCTCGGTGAGCCGTACGTCGGGCGGGAAAGGGCTCGGCCCGGTCGGGATCGCGGTCAACGCGGCCGACCAGAGGGGGAGTTCCCGGGCCGGGAGGAGATGCACGGTGCCGCGCGGACCGTACGTCTTGATCAGTGACCGTTCGTCCCAGAGAGCCGTCCGTACGTCAGCCCTGGTCAGCGCGGACGTCCGCACGCCCACCGACACCTCGGCCGCGGACAGCACCTGCGCGTGCGCCCCCATCATCACCCCGACCACCTCGGCGACCTGCGTCCCGTCCCCCGTCGGCGCGGCCAGGAACTGCCGCTCGGTCCGCCGTGCGCTCGCCGCGTCCCACGTGATCCCAGAGATGGTCGTCATGGCACGACGCTAGCCCCGAAAGAGGACAGAAAGTGACCTACTCCGGGTGTGGGGGTCAAGGACATGTTCGGGGTCGACGTCACCCATTTGGGGGATACGGTGGACAAGTCGGCGAGCGAGCCGCAAGATGCAGCAAATCATCAGGATCCCGCCTCAGGGCACACGATTCCCCTGCGTATGGGCTGTGTAGGGGTTGCGTTTCGGCCAGGGGTAAGCCATGAGCGAGAGGTTCCGCGGGCATCACGGCGTCGTCGGGTGGCTCCGGAGAGTAGTTGTGGCACGCCGATGCACGCAGCATCACTTACAAAGGGTTATGGTGGAAACCCCCCCTCGGGCCGGTCCGTATCCCCCCCACGGACCGGCCCGTTTTTTTGTGCGCCGTGGCCGTCCGGAACACCGGCCGGAATTCTCCGTTCCGCACCCGCGGGCGGCCCACGGCGGCAGCGGGGGTAGGCTTCGCCTCCGGGGACTGCCACACGGACAGGGACCGCCCGCGGCCACGACCGGGCCGCATGCCGCGGCCTGTCCGATCCGTACGGAGGGGCTGACGATCACGTGAACCTGCGCGACAAGCTGCGTGGCCTGCTGGTCAGGCTGTACGCACGCCGGGTGGAAGGCCACCTGGACCACGCTCAGGTGCCCAAGCACATCGGCGTCATCATGGACGGCAACCGGCGCTGGGCGAAGGCCGCCGGTTCCAGCACCGTCCACGGTCACCGGGCCGGTGCCGAGAAGATCGAGGAGTTCCTCGGCTGGTGCAGTGAGACCGACGTCGAGGTCGTGACCCTCTGGCTGCTGTCCACGGACAACTTCGACCGGCCGCAGGAGGAGCTCGTCCCGCTGCTCGGCATCATCGAGGACGTCGTGCGCACCCTGGCCGCCGACGGTCGTTGGCGCGTGCACCACGTGGGCACGCCCGATCTGCTGCCCTCCGGGATGCAGACGGTGCTGAAGGAGGCCGAGGAGGCCACCGCGCACGTCGACGGGATAGTGGTCAACGTCGCCATCGGCTACGGCGGCCGCCAGGAGATCGCCGACGCCGTGCGCTCCATGCTGCTCGACGCCCAGGAACGGGGCACCTCGATGGAGGAGCTCGCCGAGGCCGTCGACATCGACATGATCGGGCGTCACCTCTACACCAGCGACCAGCCCGACCCCGACCTGGTGATCCGCACCAGCGGTGAGCAGCGCCTGTCCGGATTCATGCTCTGGCAGACCGCGCACTCCGAGTATTACTTCTGCGACGTGTTCTGGCCGGCCTTCCGCAAGGTCGACTTCCTGCGCGCCATGCGCGACTACGCCGCCCGCCACCGCCGCTTCGGCGGCTGAACCGCGCTACGTCGGCCCGCTCCGGGCGGCGATGGCGGCTGGACCGCGCTCTGCCGGCCCGCTCCCGGTGGCAACGGCGGCTGAGACGTGCTACGTCAGCCCGTCCCCGGCGGCCATGGCGGCTGAACCGCGCTACGTCAGCCCCCCGGCGGCAACGGCGGCTGAACCGCGCTACGCAGCCCGCTCGGGACGGCGACGGCTGCTGGACCCCGCTCTGCAGGCCCGCTCCCGGCGCTTCGGCGCTGAGACGTGCTACGTCAGCCCGTCCCCGGCGGCCATGGCGGCTGAACGTGCTACGTCGGCCCGCCCCGGCGCCATGACGGCTGACCGTGCTACGCCGCCCGCTCCCGGCGGCGACGGCGGCTGGACCGCTGGACCCCGCTCCGCAGGCCCGCTCCCGGCGCTTCGGCGGCTGGATCGCGCTTCACCGCCCGCCCCTGGCGGCCATGACGGCTGAACCGCGCTACGCCACTTGACTGAACCTCGCTATGCCGCCCACCCCCGGCAGATGGACCGCGCTGCACCGCCCGCCCCGGCGCCCACGACCGCCGGGCCGCGCTCCGGCGCGCGCCGCCGGACGCGGGACTTCGCGGGGCCGCGCGGGCCGCCCGGTACCGCGGTCGCTGCACGTCGTAAACCTTCCCGGTACCCCTCCCAAGGAGCGTGTAACGCGGAGTTCACCGGACCGCCGTCATATGCCGTGGCATGGCGACGCCCGTTCGAGGGCATAAGCCAGTCAGGTCGACGCCCGAACCCCGGGTGTCGGATCTCAGCGGACGGCACGGGGCCGTCCGCCCGGGAGGCCCTTTGCACCAGCCCGATCGTGCGGTCACAGCACGGACGAAGAGGCGGAGGGCCGGTTCTCGGCCCGCGCAGGGCGGCCGACGACCGGTCCAGCTCCACTCCGTCGCTCCCCGACCTCATCCGAGGGGGTACGTCCTTCCGTGGTGACCAGCACAAAGCGCCACAAGCCCGACCGGCGCACGTATGTTCTCGACACCAGCGTCCTGCTGGCCGACCCGAACGCCCTGAGCCGCTTCGACGAGCACGAGGTCGTGCTTCCCATCGTCGTGGTGACGGAACTGGAGGCCAAGCGGAACCATCCCGAACTCGGCTACTTCGCCCGGCAGGCCCTGCGTCTGCTCGACGACTACCGGGTGCGGTACGGCCGCCTCGATGCCCCCATCCCCACCGGGGATCTCGGCGGAACCGTCCGTGTCGAGCTCAATCACTCGGACCCCAGCGTGCTGCCCAGCGGCTACCGCCTGGGGGACAACGACTCCCGCATCCTCGCGGTCGCCCGCAACCTCCAGGCCGAGGGGTTCGACGTCACCGTCGTGTCCAAGGACCTCCCGCTCAGGATCAAGGCGTCCTCGGTCGGGCTCCTCGCCGAGGAGTACCGCGCGGAGCTCGCCATCACGGACTCCTCCGGCTGGACCGGAATGTCCGAACTGACCCTGACCGGCGAGCAGGTGGACATCCTCTTCGAGGAGGGGCACGTCTACGTCCCCGAGGCCGCCGACCTGCCGGTGCACACGGGCCTGATGATCCAGTCGGAGCGCGGCAAGGCGCTCGGGCGGGTCACGGCCGAGGGCAACGTCCGTGTCGTACGCGGGGATCGCGAGGCGTTCGGCATCAAGGGCCGCAGCGCCGAGCAGCGGATCGCGCTCGACCTGCTGCTCGATCCGGACGTCGGGATCGTGTCGATGGGCGGCCGGGCCGGCACCGGAAAGTCGGCGCTGGCGCTGTGCGCGGGTCTGGAGGCGGTGCTGGAGCGCCGCCAGCACCAGAAGGTGATGGTCTTCCGTCCGCTGTACGCGGTGGGCGGCCAGGAGCTCGGCTATCTGCCCGGCTCCGAGGCGGAGAAGATGAGCCCCTGGGCGCAGGCGGTGTTCGACACGCTGTCGGCGGTCACCAGCCGGGAGGTCATCGAGGAGGTCACCGCCCGCGGGATGCTGGAGGTGCTGCCGCTCACCCACATCCGCGGCCGCTCGCTGCACGACGCGTTCGTGATCGTCGACGAGGCCCAGTCGCTGGAACGGAACGTACTTCTTACCGTTCTGTCCCGTATCGGGGCCAATTCACGTGTGGTTCTCACCCATGACGTGGCGCAGCGGGACAATCTGAGGGTCGGTCGGTACGACGGAGTCGTCGCCGTCGTCGAGAAGCTGAAGGGGCATCCGCTTTTCGCGCACGTGACCCTGACCCGGTCCGAGAGGTCGCAGATCGCTGCTCTTGTGACCGAAATGCTCGAAGACGGACACATCTGACCGTCCTGCCCTGAACGGGGGCGGTTACGCAGTAGTTGGCGCCGTCCGGAGAGGCGAAGAGCCTAGCCGGGCGGCGCCTTCGCGTGTGGACTTTTCTGTGAATCTCCCGCGTCAAACGGGATGTGAGCTTTCACACGCAACTCGGAATTGCCTAGCCCCGTCGAGTTGCGGCAGAGTCTCACTCCTGTCAGGCCCCGCATACGACACACCTGTACCCCCAGCGGTACGGCACCACTAAGAGCACAGCTTCAACTTCATAGCGATGTCGTATGCCGCCCGAGCACTACGCGGCGCTCCCGTGAGGGAGTTGCCCACCGGGCCCGCGCCTCCCGTGACCCCGCAGTTGGGGAGGCCAGTGCCAGGGGCACGATTGCGTCCGCGAGGGTCACCGAAGCGGGCGATGCTGGAAGGAAAACCGTGTGAGCCGGATCTCGGTCCGGGGATTCGCAGTGGCCTCGGCCACGGCGGTCACCGCTGTCGGAAGCGTCGTCGGCGTTGCCTCGGGCAGCACCGCGCAGAACAACGACGCCGAAGCGACGGCCAGCGGCACCACGCTGCTCGCAGACATTCCCGCGGGCCAGCAGGCCCAGGTGCAGACGGCGTCGCTGACGCAGCAGGCCGACGCACAGGCCATCGCCGCCGACGCGAGCGCGAAGAAGGACGCCGAGGAGGCCGCCCGCAAGGCTGCCGCCGAGACGGCCATCGCCAAGAAGAAGGAAGCCGCCGAGAAGGCCGCCGCGGCCGAGAAGGCCGCCAAGGAGCGCGCGGAGGCCAAGGAGGCCGCCGCCAGCCGCTCCAAGGACATCTCCGACTTCCCCGTCGCGACCTCCTACTCCATCGCGCAGATCCAGGCGATGGCGCGGCAGATGGTGCCGGCGGGTCAGTTCCAGTGCTTCAGCAACATCGTGGACCACGAGTCCGACTGGAACTACAAGGCGGTCAACCCTTCCTCCGGGGCCTACGGCATGTTCCAGGCGCTGCCCGGTTCCAAGATGTCGTCCGTCGGTGCCGACTGGCGGACCAACCCGGCCACCCAGATCAAGTGGGGCCTGAACTACATGAACGACCGCTACGGCAGCCCGTGTGACGCCTGGTCGTTCTGGCAGGCCAACAACTGGTACTGAGCCCGCGGCCCTTCAGCCGCAGCCATCCTCAGCGCGAGCCCCTCACCGTCGTACGGTGAGGGGCTCGCGCCATGTACGGTCTTGACGGACGACTCCAGGGGGGAGTGGTGCGGAGAGACGGGGGAAAAGGACGGATCATGTCGCGAGTGCCAGGGTGGCTCGGCCGGCTCGGTGCCGAACTGACCGAGATGAGCGAGCGGTGGAACGAACGCCGCGCCGAGGCCGAACGGGAGCGGGACGAGGCCGAGTCCCGGACGTCGTCCGACGAACACGTGCCGCCGCCCCCGGACTACGCGCCCGACGTACCCGCCCGGCCTGATCCCGCGCTGGCCGTGCCGTGGGGGGTGCGGGTCGCCGCGGAGGCCGGCTGGCGGCTGCTCGTCCTCGCGGGCACGCTGTGGGTGCTGATGCGGATCATCAGCGCCGTCCAGCTGGTGGTGCTGGCGTTCGTGAGCGCGCTGCTCATCACCGCGATCCTCCAGCCGACCGTGGCGCGGCTGCGACGGCTCGGGGTGCCGCGCGGGCCGGCCACGGCGCTGACCGCGATCCTCGGCTTCGTCGTCATGGGGCTCATCGGCTGGTTCGTGACCTGGCAGGTCATGGAGAACATCGACGACCTCTCGGGCCAGATCCAGGACGGCATCGACGAGTTGCGGAACTGGCTGCTGAACAGCCCCTTCCACGTCACGGACAAGCAGATCAACGAGATCGCCAAGAACCTGCGGGAGGCGGTCGGCGCGAACACCGACCAGATCACCTCGGCGGGACTGGAGGGCGTGACGGTCGTCGTCGAGTCGCTGACGGGGATTCTGCTGGCGGTCTTCTCCACCCTGTTCCTGCTCTACGACGGCAAGCGGATCTGGGAGTGGACGCTGAAGCTGGTGCCGGCGGCGGCGCGGCCGGGGGTGGCCGGGGCCGGGCCGGCGGCGTGGCGGACGTTGACGGCGTATGTGCGGGGCACGGTGGTCGTCGCCCTGATCGACGCGATCTTCATCGGGCTGGGGATCTACTTCCTCGACGTCCCGATGGCCGTGCCGCTGGCGGTGTTCATCTTCCTGTTCGCGTTCATCCCGCTGGTGGGTGCGGTGGTGTCCGGGGCGCTGGCGGTCGTCGTGGCGCTGGTCACCCAGGGGGTGTTCACGGCTGTCATGACCCTCGTGGTGGTGCTCGCGGTGCAGCAGATCGAGGGCCACATCCTGCAGCCGTTCATTCTGGGGCGGGCGGTGCGGGTGCATCCGCTGGCCGTGGTGCTGTCCGTGGCGTGCGGGGGGATGGTCGCCGGGATCGGGGGCGCGGTGGTGGCCGTGCCGTTGGTGGCCGTGACGAACACGGTGGTGGGGTATCTGCGGGCGTACTCCCGGAAGTCGGCGTTGCGGCATTCGGTTCGCCCGCGGGGTGCGACAGCGGTGGGGGCGGTGGATCAGCCCGGCACTTCTTCCGAGGCGCCGTCGGAGTAGCCCGGCTCCCAGGGGGCTCCGCCCACTGGCCCCCCCCGGACCTATGCCCACCCGCCGCCCGACACGGTCGGACAAGAAGCAGCACTCGAAGAGCCAACAGGGCCCCGCCCACCGGTCAGGTGGGCGGGGCCCTGCAATGCGGGGCGTACAGCCGGGGGTTACTCGGCCAGTACCGCCTCGGCGTCCAGCGTCACGCCGACCGCCTGGATCACGGACGCGATCTTGAACGCCTCCTGGATGACCTCGCGGTCGAGGCCGGCCTTGCGCAGGACCTGCTCGTGGGAGTCCAGGCACATGCCGCAGCCGTTGATGGCGGAGACCGCGAAGGACCACAGCTCGAAGTCGACCTTGTCGACGCCCGGGTTGCCGATGACGTTCATCCGCAGGCCCGCGCGCAGGTTGCCGTACTCGTGGTCCGACAGCAGGTGCCGCGTGCGGTAGAAGACGTTGTTCATCGCCATCACCGCGGCGGCGGACTTGGCGGCCGTGTACGCCTCGGGCGACAGGTTGGCCTTCGCCTCCGGCTCCAGCTCGCGCAGCACGATCGGGGAGCGCGAGGCGATCGCGGTCGCCAGGACCGTGCCCCACAGCTGCTGGGCCGGCAGGTCCGAGTTGCCGATGACCGAGCCCAGGTTGAGCTTAAGGTCCTTGGCGTAGTCCGGTATGGCGGACTTGAGTGCGTCGAGGGACATGTCAGATCACTCTCCGGCGAGCAGCGCGACCGGGTCGAGGGTCTCGTCGCCCTTCGACCAGTTGCAGGGGCACAGCTCGTCCGTCTGGAGCGCGTCCAGGACCCGCAGGACCTCCTTCGGGTTACGGCCGACCGAACCCGCGGTCACCATCGAGAACTGGATCTCGTTGTTCTGGTCCACGATGAACACCGCGCGCTTGGCGAAGCCGTCCTCGTCCTCGATGCCGAGCTCGCGCATCAGCTCGTGCTTGGAGTCGGCCATCATCGGGAACGGCAGGTCGCGCAGGTCGTCGTGGTCCTTGCGCCAGGCGTGGTGGACGAACTCGGAGTCGCCGGAGAAGCCGAGGACCTGGGCGTCGCGGTCGGCGAACTCGTCGTTCAGCTTGCCGAAGGCGGCGATCTCGGTCGGGCACACGAAGGTGAAGTCCTTGGGCCACGCGAAGATGACCTTCCACTGACCCTCGTAGGTCTTGTGGTTGATCTGCTGGAACTCCTTGCCCTTCTCCAGCGAGACGCAGGCGGTCAGATCGAACTCGGGGAACTTGTCACCGACAGTGAGCACACGCTCTCCTTGCAGCGAAGAAAGACCCGGATTGCGGGTGTTTCCCATGGGTTGGACGTTATTGATGTTGGCACAGGGGCGATTGATTACGGAAATAGCTACACTCGGTCGAGTTGATCGGAGGTAGTTATCAGTGACTGTGGGTAATAAGCGCAGGCAGCCGAGCCTCGCCCAGCTGCGAGCCTTCGCGGCGGTCGCCGAGCACCTGCACTTCCGGGACGCCGCAGGGGCCATCGGCATGAGCCAGCCCGCCCTCTCGGGCGCCGTCTCGGCGCTGGAGGAGACACTCGGAGTGACGCTCCTCGAGCGTACGACGCGCAAGGTGCTGCTCTCACCCGAGGGCGAGCGGATCGCCGTACGGGCCAAGGTGGTGCTGGCCGAGGTCGGCGCGCTGATGGAGGAGGCCGAGGCGGTCCGGGCGCCGTTCACGGGCGCGCTGCGGCTGGGGGTCATCCCGACCGTGGCGCCCTATCTGCTGCCCACCGTCCTGCGACTCGTCCACGACCGGTATCCGCACCTCGACCTCCAGGTGCACGAGGAGCAGACCGCCAGCCTGCTCGACGGCCTCACCAGCGGCCGGCTCGACCTGCTGCTGCTCGCCGTACCGCTGGGCGTGCCGGGTGTGGCGGAACTGCCGCTGTTCGACGAGGACTTCGTCCTCGTCACCCCGCTCGACCACCCGCTCGGCGGACGCGAGGGCATCCCGCGCGAGGCGCTGCGCGAGCTGAACCTGCTGCTGCTGGACGAGGGGCACTGCCTGCGCGACCAGGCCCTCGACATCTGCCGGGAGGCCGGCCGCGAGGACGCGCCGGTCACCACGACCGCCGCCGGGCTGTCCACCCTGGTGCAGCTCGTCGCGGGCGGGCTCGGCGTCACGCTGCTGCCGCGCACCGCCCTCAAGGTCGAGATCTCCCGCAGCAGCCAGCTCCTGACCGGGTACTTCACCGACCCGGCCCCCACCCGCAGGGTCGCTCTCGCGATGCGGGCGGGGGCCGCGCGCGGCGCGGAGTACGAGGAACTGGCGGCGGCCCTGCGGGAGGCGCTACGGCCGTTGCCCGTACGGGTCCTGGACCGGGACGCCTGACGGTCCGGCGCAGAAGAGCCTGCGGCTCCTACTCGGTCCGTAGCCCGTCCGGCCGCATCAGCTTCAGCAGCGGCGGCAGGCTCAGCAGCGTCACGACCAGGACCACGCCCGCGCCGATGCCGGTCATCGACAGCACACTCGGCCAGTCGACCCGGACCGACGTGTTGGTCATCCGCAGCAGGACCGCGCCCAGGGCCATGCCCACCGCCGCGGCGAGCAGCAGTCCCAGCCCGATCGGGATCGCCGTCTGCCACAGCACCGACAGGCTGAGGGTGCGGCGCCGGGTGCCGAAGGCCACGAGGGCCGACAGCAGCTTGCGGCGTTCGCGCAACTGCTCCAGCTGCGAGACCAGCAGGCTCGCCCCGATCAGCGCGAGCACACAGGCGGCTCCGACGGACAGACCGGTGCGTATGGTGGCGTAGCGGTCGTTGCTCTCGATGCTGCGCCAGGTCATCGGCTGGATCGTCGGGTCGAACCGCGCGGCTGTGTTGCGCACGTGGTCGTACGCGTCCGGCACCGAGGGGTCCACGCTCAGGAAGAGCTGCGTGGAGGTCAGCGCCCCGAGCTTCTCGGGCAGCGCGCCGGGGGTGAGCAGAATGCCGCCGCGTTCGTACCCGGTGGGGTCCTCGCGGGACTGGGCCTGCCGGATGTTCCGCGGCACGGTCCAGGAGACCGAGCGGTCGCCGGGGCGGTCGGAGTCGTCCGGCTCGGCCCACAGGGTCGTGCCGGGCTTGGCCAGGTGCTCGCCCTCGCTGTCGTACGCCGAGCCCTTGACCGCGAAGACGTCACCGTCGTGGCAGGAGGGGAGCGTGGCCACCTCGCGCAGCGACGCGCAGTCGGCCACGGTCAGCTGGATGATGGCCTCCGCCTCGCCGCGACGGTCGCCGAGATGGACATCGGACAGGGCGGTGACCTCGCGCACGCCGTCGGTGTCGCGGTACTCGGCGACGGTGGACGCGGTGTCGCCACCGTCCGGCACGTCCACGCTCATCTGGGCCCGGCTGACGTCGTACTGCGACGCCCTGGTGTAGGTGCCCTCCACTCCCGCGAAGAGCATCTGCAGGGCGATCGCCCCGGCCACCGCCACCGCGATGCCGTTGACCATCCGGGCCGCCGCGCCACTGCTCAACTGGAGCCTGCGAACGGCCAGTTGCCAGGCCACCCCGCCCGACCCGAGCCGGGCCACGACCGTCTCCACCACCCAGGGCAGCAGGGCCGTGACGCCGACCAGCAGGAGCATCACCCCACCGACGACGAGGTACTGGTTGAACTCTCCGCCGTCGTCGCCCTGCCCGACCATCGGGAAGAGCAGCGCGAGCCCGCCGAGCGGCAGCAGCAGCCGCCACCACAGCCGGCGCCGCGCGGGCCTGGCCGTGCGCACCACGCCGAGTGGCTCGATGACCACCCCGCGCAGGGCGAGGATCGTCACCACGACCGCGGCCGCCGGCACGGCCAGCGCGACCAGGACGGCCAGCACGGGCGAGGGGTTGAGATAGCTCGGGAACACGCTGACGCGGTACACCTCGGCCGATGCGGCCAGTTGCCGTCCGAGCAGGAAGAACCCGGTGCCGAGGACGAGCCCCAGCACGGAGCCGGCGAGTGCCTCGCCGGCGGCGATCCGCCGGGTCATCCGGCTGTCGGAGCCGACCAGCCGCAGCGCCGCGAGCCGGCGGTCACGCCGCTCGCCTCCGAAGCGCACGGCCGCGGCGATGAACACGGCGACCGGCATCAGCAGCACCACGAAGACGACCAGGACCAGCAGGAGCAGCACCGGGTCCCACGGGTCGGACGGCGCGAGGTCCGGGTTGCCGAAACTGTCGATCCGGGCCCCGCTCGCCGGGCCCTCGAGCCGTTCCGCGAGCCCCGTGCCGCCCGCGAAGTAGGCGAGTTCCTGCGAGCCGACCAGCCCCTGCTCGCCGATGGTGCCCGTGATCCGGTAGTCCAGCCGCTCCCGCAGCAGCTTGCCGTCGTCGGAGGCGAGCAGCTCCTTCAGCGCGGGGGAGACGACCATGTCGCCCGCCGCAGGGAACTCGGCGACCCCCGGAGGCAGCGGAGCCCGCGGGCCCTCCGCCTCCAGCAACCGGCCGCGCACGTCCCGGTCCCGGAACGTGGTGTCCGAGTCCAGGACGATCAGAGTGTCGTCGGCCTTCGGTATCTTCTGCTGGCCGAAGGTGTGGTCGCTGCGCGCCTCCTCGCGCCGGTCCCGTTCCGCCAGGGCGTTCGGGATGGCGGTGGTGAGCAGCAGCAGTGCCACGCCGAGCCCGACGCCGACGGCCGTCAGCAGGGCCCGGGTCCACCCCTCGCGTCCGCCGGCGAAGGCGAACCGCGCCCCCATGGCCAGGTCCCGGGCCCACTGCCCGACGCTCATACGACGCGCTCCATGTCCCGCGACCGGCCGTCCCGTACGACGATCTCGCGGTCGGAGTACGCGGCCACCCGCGCCTCGTGCGTGACGAGCACCACGGCCGTGTTGGCCGACCGGGCGGCGTCCGTGAGCAGCTCCATCACGCGCTCGCCGTTGAAGGAGTCGAGGGCGCCGGTCGGTTCGTCGGCGAACACCACGCGCGGGTTGGTGACCAGCGCGCGGGCGACGGCGACCCGCTGGCCCTGGCCGCCGGACACCTCGCCGGGCCGCTTCTTGCGCAGCTCGTCGACCTCCAGCCGCTCCATCCACGCCAGCGCGGTCCGCTCGGCCTCCTTGCGGGACGACCCGTTCAGGCGCATCGGGAGCGCCACGTTCTCCACGCAGGTGAGTTCGGGCACGAGCTGGCCGAACTGGAACACGAACCCGAACTCCGAGCGCCTGAGCGCACTGCGTTCGGCGTCGCTCATCGCCGTCACCTCACGCCCGTTGTACGTGATCGAGCCCGAGTCGGGCGTCACGATCCCGGCGAGGCAGTGCAGCAGCGTCGACTTGCCCGACCCGGACGGACCCATCACGGCGACGACCTCGCCCGGGTGGATGGAGAACTCGGCACCGTCGAGCGCGGTGGTCGGCCCGTACGCCTTGCGCAGGTCCTGGGCGGTGAGCAGCGAACCAGCGGGAATCGTCACCGGGCCACCGCCTCACGGAGCTTGTCCAGGCGGGCAGCGGTCAGTTCCAGCCAGCGCAGGTCCGCCTCCAGGTGGAACAGGGCGTGGTCGCAGATCAGCTGGTCGGCCAGATCGCCCTTGCGCTTGCGGTCGGTGAGGATCCGCATGCTGCGCAGGTGCTCCGAGCGCTGGGTGTCGAGGATGTCGGCGGCGTCGCGGTGGGTGAGCAGCGCGAGGACGACCTTGGTGTAGAGGGTCGACTGGAGGTACGGCTCCGGCTTCTCCGGCGTCGCGAGCCACCGCTCGACGTCGGTGATGCCGGCCTCGGTGATCGCGTACCGCTTGCGCTCGGGGCCGCCGCCGGCCTCGATGCCGTCGACCTCGACGAGCCCGTTCTTCAGCAGCCGGGACATCGTCGAGTAGACCTGGCCGTAGTGCAGCGGCCGGTCGTGACCGAACTTCTCGTCGAAGGCCCGCTTCAGGTCGTAACCGTGGCGCGGGCCGGACTCCAGGAGTCCCAGGAGGGTGTGACCGATGGACATGTGATGACTCTACATACCGTGTATACGCCGGATGTATACGCCGAGTGTGTAGGCCATGGCGGGCGGTGCCGCCGTGCAGGTCGGGCCGGGTTGTCACGGTTTCGCAACAGCCCCGGAGCCGGTCCGTTCAGGCCGGTGGGGGTCCGGGGGGCGAGCCTCCGGGAGACCCGGGCGGCCGTCCCCGCCGGGGCAGCGGCCCGGTCTCCCGCGGCAGCCGGCCCGCCTCCGCCAGCGCCCTGCGCAGCAGGAACTCGATCTGCGCGTTGGCCGACCGCAGCTCGTCCCCGGCCCACCGCGCGAGCGCCTCGTACACCGCCGGGTCCAGCCGCAGCAGCACCTGCTTGCGCTGCTGCTGCGGCCGGCGCTGAGGGCCCGGACCCTCGGGAGGGACCGTCACTGGTAGAGGGACCCGGTGTTGAGGACCGGCTGCGCGGCACGGTCACCGCACAGCACGACCATGAGGTTGGAGACCATCGCCGCCTTCCGCTCGGAGTCCAGCTCCACGATGTCCCGCTCGGTGATGCGGGCGATCGCGGCCTCCACCATGCCCACCGCGCCGTCCACGATCTGCCGCCGCGCCGCGACCACCGCTCCGGCCTGCTGCCGCTGGAGCATCGCCGAGGCGATCTCGGGGGCGTAGGCGAGGTGCGTGAAGCGGGACTCGATGATCTGCACGCCGGCCGCCTCCACGCGCGCGTGCAGTTCGACGGCGAGCTTCTCGGTGATCTCCTCGGCGTTGCCGCGCAGCGAGAGGCCGTCCTCCTCGTGGGCGTCGTAGGGGTACTCGATGGCGATGTGCCGCACGGCCGCCTCGGTCTGGGTGGAGACAAACTCGATGTAGTCGTCGACCTCGAAGGTGGCCTGGGCGGTGTCCTCGACGCGCCACACCACGACCGCGGCGAGCTCGATCGGGTTGCCGTAGGCGTCGTTGACCTTCAGGACGGCCGTCTCGTGGTTGCGCACGCGCGTCGAGATCTTGGTGCGCGAGGTGAAGGGGTTCACCCAGCGCAGGCCGTCCTGCCGGATCGTGCCCCGGTAGCGGCCGAAGAGCTGGACGACCCGGGCCTCGCCCGGCGCCACCATGTTCAGCCCGCACATGGCGAGGAAGGCCGCGAGCGCGACCAGGATGCCGCCGATGATCAGCCCCGCCTGCGCGCCGGTCGCGTCCACCGAGGTGGCGACCGCGATCAGACCGGCGCCGGCCAGCAGTCCGAGGAGGCCGAGCAGCAGGGCGAGCCCGCCGCCGATGCTGTGTGCGGTGAACTCCCGCACCCGTGGCGCCGGCATCTCGGGCACGTCGGCCGTGACCTGCGTGTCGTGCGTGGACATGGGTGGTCCCCCGTTCTTCGGTCGAAGCCACTCCTGCATAGCTTCCATCTATCTAAGTGATATCACTTTTTCGCGTCCTGGCAACCCTACGCGTGTCTCGAACGTCGGTTCCGTTGGGATGGGTGCTGATTGTCACGCCCGCGAAGGGCCGGATCGGCAGCCCTCTCTCTTGTCTCCCGGTGTTAGCTTTCTGAGCTGACCTGAGCGGCGAACCCGTGTGACATGTGAGCACACACGAACGAAGCGGAGCGGTCGGACCCATGGGACGAGCGGAAGAAAGACGCGCCAGACAGCGCGGTGGGCGCCGGGCGGCACCCAAGCGCCGCCGTTCGTCGGGCGCGGCCGGGAAGAGCGGCATACGCAGGCTCTTCACCTGGAAGAAGATCCTCGGCACCTTCTTCGGCCTGTGCCTGCTGGGCATGGGGGCCTTCATCGTGCTGTACATGATGATCGGTATCCCCGAGGGGAACGCCGACGCCAAGCGGCAGAGCAACATCTACAAGTACAGCGACGGCGCCATCATGGCCCGCGACGGCAAGGTCAACCGCGAGGTCGTCGACCTGGCCAGGGTCTCCAAGGAGGTGCGGCTCACCTTCGTCGCGGCCGAGAACAAGACCTTCTACAAGGACGCCGGCGTCGACCTCAAGGGCACCGCCCGCGGCCTGTTCAACACGCTCGCGGGCCGGGGCGCGCAGGGCGGTTCGACGATCACCCAGCAGTACGTCAAGAACTACTACCTGACGCAGGAACAGACCGTCTCCCGCAAGCTGAAGGAACTGGTCATCTCCCTGAAGCTGGACCGGGAGAAGTCCAAGGACTACATCCTCGCCGGCTACATCAACACCAGCTACTACGGCCGCAACGCCTACGGCATCCAGGCCGCCGCCCAGGCCTACTACCGCACCGACGCCGAGAAGCTCGACGTGGCGCAGGGCGCCTACCTCGCCGCGCTGCTCCAGGCCCCCAGCCAGTACGACTGGGCGGCCGCCTCCCCGACGGGTAGGAAGCTGGTGAAGGCCCGCTGGAACTACGTCCTGGACAACATGGTCGACGAGGGCTGGCTGAGCCGGTCCGAGCGTGCCGGCATGAAGTTCCCGGTGCCGAAGGAGCCGAGGCCCGCCCCCGGCATGGAAGGCCAGAAGGGCTACCTGGTCAACGCGGCCAACGCGGCCCTGGAGAAGCAGCTCGTCGCCGAGGGCACCGCGAGCAACGCCAAGGAAGCCGAGGCGATGGTCAGCGCCGGCGGCTGGACCGTCACGCTCAACATCGACAAGAAGAAGCAGGCGGCGCTGGAGAAGTCCGTCAAGCAGCAGCTGACCAGCAAGCTGGACCCCGAGAAGCGCAAGGTCGACGGGGACATCCAGGCCGGTGCCGCGTCGGTGAACCCGAAGACGGGCGCCGTGGTCGCGATGTACGGCGGCGTGGATTACTTCAAGCACTACACCAACAACGCCACCCGCTCCGACTACCAGCCCGCCTCCACGTTCAAGCCGGTCATCCTCGCCGCGGCCCTGGAGGAGCAGGCCGAGACGCAGGACGGCAAGCCGATCACCGCGAACACGGTCTACGACGGCACGAGCAAGCGCCAGGTCGTGGAAAACGGCAGCGAGGTCGGCTTCGCCCCCGAGAACGAGGACGACAAGAACTACGGCCCGATCTCCGTTCAGACGGCGATGAACAAGTCCGTCAACTCCGTCTTCGCGCAGATGGGCGTCGACGTCGGCATGACCAACGTGGTCGACGTCGCCGGCAAACTCGGCATGGACACCAAGAACATGGAGGCCGTGCCCGCTCAGACCCTGGGCAGCATGGGTGCGAGCCCCCTGGAGATGGCGGGCGTCTACGCGACCCTCGCCAACCACGGCAAGAAGGTCACCCCGGCCCTCGTGAAGTCGGCGGAGCACCTGAACAAGACGGTCACCATGCCCGACCCGGTCGGCGACCAGGCCGTCAGCCGCGAGGCCGCCGACTCGGTGACCTCGGTGCTCACCGGCGTGGTCGACGACGGTACGGCGCAGAAGTCGGTGCGTGACAACCCCGGGCGCGACGGCCAGCAGGTCGCGGGCAAGACGGGTACGTCCGACAACAACAAGTCGGCCTGGTTCACCGGCTACACACCGAACCTGGTCACCTCCGTCGGCCTGTTCGGCGAGGACGCCAAGACCCACGCCCAGGTCCCGATGTACAAGGCCGCCGGCGAGCCCCGGATCAACGGCGGCGGCTTCCCGGCGCAGATCTGGGCGTCGTACACCTTCGGCGTGATGGGTGGCGTCAGCAAGTTCGACCTGGACACTGAGCAGGGCGCGGCCGTCCAGCCGACGTGGACGCCGACGCCCACGCGGGAGCCGACCAAGGAGCCCACGCAGGAGCCGACGACCGAGGAACCGTCGTCGTCACCGCCGCCGACGACGGAGGAGCCGAGCAGTTCCCCGCCGGCGAGTCCCTCGACGACACCGCCCACCATCACCCCGCCCGCGTCCCCGCAGACGTCACCGCCGGACGACGGTGGCGGCGACCCGTTCGACCCGGTCAAGCCGGGCGATGACCGACAGGACGAATAGCAGGAGACGATCATGCTGGTCGTCGTGCTCGCCACCACCGTCTTGGCCATCGGCGTTCTGATCGCCAAGGTCATCATGTTCTCGTGGACCAGGCGGGTGCTGCTGGCGGACATGGCCCATGGAACCCTGGCGGAAGCCGCGGTGCTCCTCGCGAGTGTTGCCTGGTTGATCAACGTGTACGGCGTGGCCTCGGTGTTCGGGGACCGTGGCCGGGCCGTCTCCTTTCTCCCCGCCCGCCAGGTCCGTCATACGGACCATGGCGTCATCGACCTTGTTCCCGCCTGGATCGCGCCCACCGTGGTGGCACTGTTCGCCGCCGCCGCCCTCTGTCTCCTCCTCGCCGCGGGGCTGGCCGTACGGAGCGGGAAGATCCCATGATCGACCCGCCGTGCCAGGAAGGCGGCGGCAGCCCGCCGGCGACAGAAGGACCGCCCCCGAAGAAACTCCGGGGGCGGTCCTGTGCCGGTCGGCGTCACGCGGCCGAGACGGTCAGTTGCGGTTGAGTTCGAACCAGACGACCTTGCCCGTGCTGAGCCGGGTCGCGCCCCAGCGCCGGGCCAGGCGGTTCACCAGGTACAGCCCGCGTCCGCCCTCGTCCGTGGCGCGCGCCTGCCGCAGGCGCGGCAACTGCGGGACGTCGTCGCCCACTTCGCAGCGCAGCACGTCCGTGCGCAGCAGCCGGAGCGTGACCGGCCGGGAGGCGTACCGCACGGCGTTCGTCACGACCTCGCTGACCAGCAGCTCGACGGAGTCGCTGAGCTCCTCCAGGCCCCAGCGCTGCAGTGCGCGCCGGGCCAGGCGGCGGGCCCGGCCGGGCGCGGCGTCCTCCGGCTCCAGGAACCAGTACGCCACGTCGCTGGGCGCGATGCCGTCGAAGCGGGCGGCGAGCAGCGCGATGTCGTCGTCCCGGTCGCCCGGGCCGAGCATGTCGAGCACCTCGTCGCACAGCGCTTCCAGGGGCGGCGGATGGTCCGGCCCGGTGAGCTGCGCGGTCGCGGCGAGCTTCTCCCGCAACTGCTCGATGCCGGTCCACACGTCCCGCAGCCGGGACTCGACCAGGCCGTCGGTGTACAGCAGCAGGGTCGCGCCGGCGGGCGCGTCCAGCTCCACGGCCTCGAAGTCGACGCCGCCGACGCCGATGGGGGCACCGGCCGGCACGCGCAGCACCTCGGCACGGCCGCCCAGGTGGAGCAGGACGGGCGGCGGGTGACCGGCGTTGGCGATGGTGATGCGGTGCGATACCGGGTCGTACACGGCGTACAGGCAGGTCGCCATGCGGTCCACGCCGAGGCGCTGGGCCTGTTCGTCGAGGTGGTGCAGGACCTCCTGCGGCGGCAGGTCGAGACCGGCGAGGGTCTGGGCGGTGGTGCGCAGCTGGCCCATGATGGCGGCCGAGGTCATGGAGTGGCCCATGACGTCGCCGACGACCAGGGCGACCCGGCTGCCGGGCAGCGGGATGGCGTCGTACCAGTCGCCGCCGACCCGGGCGGTCTCCGCGGCCGGCAGGTAGCGGGAGGCGAGCCGCACGCCCGTGGGGCGGGGCAGCGTCTCGGGCAGCATCGTGCGCTGGAGCTCGTCCGCGATGTAGGCCTCGCGGCCGTACAGCACGGCCTTGTCGATGCCCAGGGCGCTGTGCGTGGCGAGCTGGGCGGCCACCAGCAGGTCGTCCGGCTCGAAGGCGATGCGTTCGGGGCGGCGCAGGAACAGGGCGGCACCGATGACGCGGCGCCGGCCGCGCAGCGGGGCGAGGATCGCGCGCTGGCCGTCCGGCACGGCGAACTCGCCGCCGTCCCCGAGCAGTTCGGGCAGCGCGGCGCGCGCCGCGGGCGCGTCCGTGAACACCGGGCGCACACCCCGCAGCACCTCGGCGAGCGCGCTGCCGGGCCGCACCTCGCACAGTTCGGCGCCGACCGCGTCCAGCTCGTTCGGCTCGGGCTGCGTGGCCGGCAGGAAGCCGTTCTCCGTGTCGCGTTCGGCCGGTATCCGGTCCGTGCGGCGCAGCCGCAGCACCAGCGGGCCGGTGGGCCGCTCGTCGCCGACGGGCAGCGGGTCGCGCAGATAGACCAGGATCGCGTCGGAGAACGTGGGCACGGTGGCCCGGCACAGCCCCATCACGATCTCGTCGAGATCGATGCCGCGGGCGATCCGCCGGGTGGCGGCCCCCACGAAACGCAGCCGGTCCCCGTCCCGCCGCATCGGCGTGGGCCGGCCGGGCGGCAGACTCTGGCCGCTGCGGCGCTCCTGCCCGTCCGGGCCCGGCGTCGGCCGGTCCTGTTCGTCGGCCGGCTGGACCGGAATGCCCTCGGGGGCGGGCCGCGGCCGGGGGGTGTCGCGCTCGGCGGTCTGCTCGGTACCCGGCTGGGAGTGCTCGGAGGCGGGGTCGCTCACGGTGTCCTTGCCCTTGCCGAACGGCGTGGAGGTGCCCGGCTCCGACGTGCCCGGCGTGGTGTGCGCCGTCGTGAGCGGAGCGGTGACGTCGCCGCCGCAGCGGCCCTGTACCGGTAAGGCGCCCGCGCCGGGCGCACGCGCCGGTGTCGGGGTATGCAAGAGCCCCCCGCGGGGGTCCGCGGGGTCGACGCCCGGTTGTGGGCGTTCGAAGGAGGTCGGCTGCTCCGTCACGCGTGTCGCATCCATCCGTCCGGGGCTGCACGCCAGAGGTGCAGTGGGTCCCGCCGAAACTCCGATACCCGGAATACGTGTCCCAGGAACGGAATTCCCGCGTGGTCAGAGGTTGTTCCTGTGCAACCGGCGGACCGTCTGCGGCCCTCAGGGGCCTTCTGCCGGCCCCTGGGGCCCGTGGCGCAGGCCCTGCCGGTGTTGCCCTCGTACCCCTCGCTCACGTCCTGCCGCCCCTCGGTGACGATCGGTCAAGCTCAGCGCGTGCTCCGTCAGTTGCCGCCGCGCGCCCTTGCGGAGGACGATCCTACGTTTCTTGCCCGGGGGCGCATCAAGGGTCTCATGAGGACACATGCGCGGGCGTACGGTCCCAGTCCTCCGGCAGTGACGGTACCGCCCAGGACGGATCCGGGCGCCAGTGCTGCCAGCCTTCCGAGAACGGCGGCCCCCAGGCCCGGATCATCTCCACGGCGGCCCGCCCGGCCGCCCGTACCTTCTCGGCCTGCTGATCGTCCATCAGCCCGTCCCGCAGGGCCTGGGCGAACTCGTCCTCGTCACGCCAGTGCCACGTGCGGTCCGGGTGCACGGAGATGTCCAGGAAGTGGTCGACGGAGTCCACACCGCCCTCCCAACGGGCCAGCGGCTCCTCCAGGTTCACGTACCAGTTCTTGAACCGCCAGCCCGGCTCCCAGAACAGCCACACCGACCAGGGCTCGGCCGGCCGGGCCAGCTTCAGCACGCCCGTGCCGAACCAGCGGTCGCGCTGCACGGCCCGCGGCTTGGTGTAGCGGGACTCCAGCGGCTCCAGGTGCACGGGGGTGCCGTCGGCGAGCACGGGCCGCATACACTCCGTGCCGGGCGCCAGCCACACGGCGAGCAGCTCGGCGTCGTCCCGTACGACGGTGACCGGACGCGCGATGTGGAAGCGCGCGCCGCCGTTCTCCCGGTACCGCCACAGGATCTCGCTCCCGGGCTCCCAGAAGCCTGCCGCACCACCCGTTTCCACGCGTCTCACCGCTTCACCGTCTGCCATGCACAGATATTAGGTGCCCTGGGCATACGACGCTGCGGCGCGTGTCACGGTTCACGCGCCGGGCGCGCCACGGCGGCGGATCGTCACGGATGCGTCATCCGCAGGACATCAAGCGCCTCGTCGAGCTGCTCCGGGGTCAGGTCGCCGCGCTCCACGTACCCGCCGTCCAGGACCACCTGACGGATGGTCTTCCGCTCGGCCAGCGCCTTCTTGGCGACCTTCGCGGCCTCCTCGTAGCCGATGTACTTGTTGAGCGGCGTGACCACGGACGGGGAGGACTCGGCGTACTCCCGCGCCCGCTCGCGGTTCGCGGTGATGCCGTCGACGGTCCGGTCGGCGAGCAGCCGCGTGGCGTTCGCGAGCAGCCGCACGGACTCCAGCACGTTCTTCGCGATGACGGGCAGCATGACGTTGAGCTCGAAGTTCCCGGCCGCGCCGGCGGTGGAGACGGTGGCGTCATTGCCCACGACCTGCGCGCACACCATGAGCAAGGCCTCCGGAATGACCGGATTCACCTTGCCCGGCATGATCGAGGACCCGGGCTGGAGGTCGGGCAGGGCGATCTCGGCGAGGCCCGTGCGCGGCCCGGAGGACATCCACCGCAGATCGTTGGCGATCTTCGTCAGCCCGACCGCGATGGTCCGCAGCTGCCCGCTGGTCTCGACGATGCCGTCCCGCGCGCCCTGCGCCTCGAAGTGGTTCCGGGCCTCGGTGAGAGGCAGCCCGGTGGTCCGGGCGACCTCCTCGATCACGGCGGCGGAGAAACCGGGCGGGGTGTTGATCCCCGTGCCGACGGCCGTACCCCCCAGGGGCAGTTCGGCGAGCCGGGGAAGGGACGCCTGAAGCCGCTCGATCCCGTACCGCACCTGTGCGGCGTACCCACCGAACTCCTGCCCCAGCGTCACGGGCGTGGCGTCCATCAGGTGGGTCCGCCCCGACTTCACGACATCGGAGAACTCCTCGGCCTTGCGCTCCAGGGAGGCGGCGAGGTGGTCCAGGGCGGGGATCAGATCACGGGTGACGGCGGCGGTCGCGGCGATGTGAATGGAGGACGGGAACACGTCATTGGACGACTGGGAGGCGTTGACGTGGTCGTTCGGGTGGACACTCCTGCCCAGCCGCTCGGTCGCGAGCGTGGCGATGACCTCGTTGGTGTTCATGTTGGACGAGGTCCCGGACCCGGTCTGGAACACGTCGACGGGGAAGTGCTCGTCCCACTTCCCCTCGGCCACCTCGCCGGCGGCCTCCTGGATCGCGCCGGCGACGTCCTCGTCGAGCACCCCGAGCCGCGCGTTCACCTTCGCCGCGGCGCCCTTGATACGGGCGAGAGCCTCGATGTGCGCCCGCTCGATCCGCTGCCCGGAAATCGGGAAGTTCTCGACAGCGCGCTGCGTCTGAGCCCGCCACTTGGCGTCGGCCGGGACACGTACTTCACCCATGGAATCGTGCTCGATGCGGTATTCGTCGCTCATACCGCCTATAGCGATCGAGAGGGCGGTGATGTTCCTGGGTGGGCCGAATGAGGGTGTGACGATCCGTGAGGGGGCGGGCCGAGGTTCAATGAGGGGCCCGGGACCCGAGACCCCTGAGGGGTGCACGGGACGTAGTCCCCGCCGGGCCCAGGCCTCACGTCCGAACCGTGTTGGGCGATGCCGGGGTCCAGGGGGCGGAGCCCCCTGGCGGGTCGAAGGGGCGGAGCCCCTGGGGATGGGACGGGTAGGGGCGGCGGGGGCGAGAACCACCCCGCCGCACCCACGGGGCACTACGCCAGCCCCGGCCCCCGCACCGGAATGCTCGTGAACGTGGGCGCCGGCGCCGGGTCCTGGAAGAAGTCGTTGCCCTTGTCGTCGACGACGATGAACGCCGGGAAGTCCTCGACCTCGATCTTCCAGACGGCCTCCATGCCGAGTTCCTCGTACTCGACGACCTCGACCTTCTTGATGCAGTCCTGGGCGAGCCGGGCCGCAGGACCGCCGATGGAGCCCAGGTAGAAGCCGCCGTGGGACGCGCACGCGTCCGTGACCTGCTTGCTCCGGTTGCCCTTGGCCAGCATCACCTTGGAGCCGCCCGCCGCCTGGAACTGCTCGACGTAGGAGTCCATCCGGCCGGCCGTGGTCGGGCCGAAGGAGCCCGACGCGTACCCCTCGGGCGTCTTGGCCGGACCCGCGTAGTACACCGGGTGGTCCTTCAGGTACTGCGGCATCTCCTCGCCCGCGTCCAGCCGCTCCTTGATCTTGGCGTGCGCGATGTCGCGGGCGACGACCAGCGGACCGGTCAGCGACAGACGGGTCTTGACCGGGTACTTCGTCAGCTCGGCCAGGATCGTGTCCATCGGCTGGTTGAGGTCGATCTTGACGACGTCACCGGCCTCGTCGAGGTGCTCGTCCGTCGTCTCCGGCAGGAACCGCGCCGGGTCCGTCTCCAGCTGCTCCAGGAACACCCCCTCGGCCGTGATCTTCGCGACGGCCTGGCGGTCGGCGGAGCAGGACACGGCGATCGCGACCGGGCAGGAGGCGCCGTGCCGCGGCAGCCGGACCACGCGCACGTCGTGGCAGAAGTACTTGCCGCCGAACTGCGCCCCGATCCCGATCTTCTGCGTCAGCTCGAAGACCTTCTGCTCCAGCTCCTTGTCCCGGAAGCCGTGCCCGAGCTCGGAGCCCTCCGCCGGGATCTCGTCCAGGTAGTGCGCGGAGGCGTACTTCGCGGTCTTCAGCGCGTACTCGGCGCTCGTACCGCCGACCACGATCGCCAGGTGGTAGGGCGGGCAGGCCGCCGTACCCAGCGAGCGGATCTTCTCCTCCAGGAACTTCATCATGGAGGCCTCGTTCAGGACGGCCTTCGTCTCCTGGTAGAGGAACGACTTGTTGGCGGAGCCGCCGCCCTTCGCCATGAACAGGAACTTGTAGGCGCCGCCGTCGGCCGCGTACAGCTCGATCTGCGCGGGCAGGTTGGAGCCGGTGTTCTTCTCCTCCCACATGGTGAGCGGAGCCATCTGCGAGTAGCGCAGGTTGAGGTTCTGGTACGCGTCGTAGATGCCGCGGGACAGGGCTTCCTCGTCGCGCCCTTCCGTCAGCACGTTCTGACCGCGCTTGCCCATCACGATCGCCGTGCCCGTGTCCTGGCACATCGGCAGGACGCCCGCCGCCGCGATGTTCGCGTTCTTCAGCAGGTCCAGCGCCACGAACTTGTCGTTGCCCGACGCCTCGGGGTCGTCGATGATGCGGCGCAGCTGCGCGAGATGGGCCGGGCGCAGGTAGTGCTGGATGTCGTGGATGGCCTCCTCGGCGAGCTTGCGCAGCGCCTCCGGCTCCACCTTGAGGAAGGTCCGCCCGTCCGGTCCCTCGACCGTGGAGACGCCCTCGGAGGTCACCAGCCGGTACGGCGTGGTGTCCTCCCCTTGGGGAAGCAGATCGGTGTACGCGAACTCAGGCATCTCAGCCCATTCCTCACTCGACGGACGGCGGCCCGCCTCCTTTGGCGAGCGCCAACAGCCTAGAACCTGCCTCCGGCAGTGACCCCCTGAGGTAAGGCTCAGTTCGTCACACTCGGCCGCGACACAGAGGCGTCGCGCGGGGGGTGTCGCGATCTATCGTGTTTGGGTACGCTGCTGCCGTGGACCTTCAGAAGCAGACCGCGCCCGCAGTCTCCGAGCTCCGTGCCTCCGACGCCGAGCGCGACCGCATCGCCGACATCCTGCGCGACGCCCTCGCCGAGGGCCGTCTCACCGCGGACGAGCACGCCGAGCGCGTCGAGGGGGTGCTGCGCGCCAAGACGGTCGGCGAACTGGACGTCTTCATACGGGATCTGCCCGCCGCCCACCGCCAGGGCCCCGGCCCCTCGCCGGCCCCGGCTCCGTACCGCCCCACGGCCGGCGCCATCCCGATCGACCCGGACGACAACGTGGTCGCGATCTTCAGCAGCGCCGTCCGCAAGGGCCGCTGGCGCACGGGCCGCCGTATCCACGCGTACTCGATCTTCGGCAGTGTCGAGATAGACCTCAGCGAGGCGCTCTTCGACCACCAGCAGGTCATGATCAAGGCGTTCTCGGTCTTCGGCAGCGTCGAGATCCGCGTCCCGGAGAACGTGTCGCTGCGCGGCATGGGCGGCGGCGTGCTCGGCAGCTTCGAGGTGGACACGCTCGACTCGGGCGACCCGGAGGCCCCGATCGTCTACGTCGACGGCTGGGCCGTCCTGGGCAGCGTCGAGGCGCGGCCCCGGCGCGGCAAGGTCGTCGCGGACATCCTCGACCGGGTGCAGCGCAAGGTCGACAAGAGTTTGCGCAAGCACCTCAACCATTGACAGTCGCGAATCCACCGGGGGTCGGGGCAAAACGGCCCACCGGTGACGCCGCTCGACGGAACGCGGAAACGGGGGCGAAACCAGCGCTTCGGAACTCAGTGCATAGGCGCGCGCACAGCGGGTAGGCCTTGCTGCATCGTCTCTCGCTCGCGAAGCCGTCGTCAGGAGTAGACCGTGCTGCAACCGCCGCATTCGTCCCTGGTAGCTGCCGTTCCGGCCCCGCGGGTGCCAGCGCGAGACAGGGACCAAGACGCCCCGTGGCACACCGAGGCGGTGTGCCGGCGTGACGAGGCGGGCCTGTTCTTCGCCCCCTCCAAGGAGCCGACCGCCGCCCGGCTCTCCCGGGAGGAGGCGGCGAAGCGGGTCTGCGCCCGCTGCCCGGTGATGGTCGAATGCCGCGAGCACGCCCTGCTCCAGCCCGAGCCCTACGGCGTCTGGGGCGGCCTCACCGCCGCCGAACGCCGCGTGGTCCTGGCCCGACGCCGCCGCCGGGACCTGGAGTTGAAGAAGGCGGCCCGCTCGGCGAGCACGATAGCCGCGGCCGGCTGATCGCCCGCACGACGAAAGGGCGCCCCCACCGCACCGGGGGCGCCCTTTCGTCGCGGGGTGAGCTGACCGAGCCCCACCCCCTCTACGGCTCTACGGCGCTACTTCCCCTTGTCGAAGTCGATCGCGCTGTACGCCCGCAGCTTGCTCAGCCGGTGCTCCGAATCGATCCTGCGCACCGTCCCCGACCGCGACCGCATCACGATCGAGTCGGTCGTGGCCGTCTCGGCCCGGTACCGCACGCCCCGCAGCAGCTCGCCGTCGGTGATCCCGGTCGCCACGAAGAACACGTTCTCCCCGGTGACCAGGTCCTCCGTCATCAGCACCCGGTCGAGATCGTGGCCCGCGTCGATCGCCCGCTGCCGCTCCTCGTCGTCCTTGGGCCACAGCTTGCCCTGGATCGTGCCGCCCAGGCACTTCACCGCACAGGCCGAGATGATGCCCTCCGGCGTACCGCCGATGCCGAGCAGCAGGTCGACGCCGGTGCCCTCGCGCAGCGCCAGGATGGAGCCGGCCACATCGCCGTCGGAGATCAGCTTGATGCGCGCGCCGGTGTCCCGGATCTCCTTGATGATGCCCTCGTGCCGCGGCCGGTCCAGGATCACCACCGTCACGTCCTCGGGCGCGGACCGCTTGGCCTTGGCGACCCGGCGGATGTTCACCGACACCGGCGCGTTGATGTCGACGAAGTCGGCCGCCTCGGGCCCGGTGACGAGCTTGTCCATGTAGAAGACGGCGGACGGGTCGAACATGGACCCACGCTCGGCGGCGGCCAGCACCGCGATCGCGTTCGTCATGCCCTTCGCGGTCAGCGTGGTGCCGTCGATCGGGTCGACGGCGATGTCGCACTCGGGCCCGGTCCCGTCGCCCACGCGCTCCCCGTTGAACAGCATCGGGGCTTCGTCCTTCTCGCCCTCGCCGATGACGACGACGCCGTTCATCGAGACGGTGGAGACGAGGGTCCGCATGGCACGCACCGCGGCACCGTCGGCGCCGTTCTTGTCACCCCGCCCGACCCAACGGCCTGCGGCCATCGCCGCTGCCTCGGTGACCCGGACCAGTTCCAGGGCGAGGTTGCGGTCGGGGGCCTCGGAGGGCACATCGAGTTCGGACGGCAAGTGATGATGCTCGGTCATCGGAGCGCACCTTTCTGTACGACGACGGCCGGATGAGGGTGTTGTTGCCCGACTCTATCGCCGAGACCGCAAAATGAGCAGGGGCCCCCACGGATGAGCGCACCGGAGACCTGCGACGATAGGGGGCGTGGCAGGCACGAACGGCAAGCAGAAGACGGCGCGGGACATGATCCTCTCTCTGGGAGTCATCGTCCTCGTGGCGGGCGTCATATACCTCTTCATCCCGCACGACGACAGCGCGCCCGACCTCAAGCGCGTCGACTACCGGGTCGAGCTGCTCACGGCGCGCCGAGCCGCCTCGTACCCCATCGCCGCGCCGCAGGGCCTGCCCGACGCCTGGAAGGCCACCTCCGTCCGTTTCCAGGGGGACGAGTTCGACGCCTGGCACCTCGGTTTCCACGACCCCGAAGGGGAGTACGTGGCCGTCGAGCAGTCCACTCAGCGGCGCCCCGTCTTCGTCGACGAGGCCACCCAGGGCGCGCGGGAGACCGGCAGGACCGAGAAGATCGACGGCCGGACCTGGACCCGCTACGAGGGCGGCCGGTACGACGCGCTGGTCCTGGAGGGCACCAAGGGCTCGACGACGGTGGTGACGGGCACCGCGTCGTTCGCACAGCTGACGAAGATGGCGGACGCACTGAAGACGGAGTGAGCCCCCCATCCATGACGAAGGCCCCCGGCGTGCACCGGGGGCCTTCTCGTGTCCGTTCTTGCGTCCGTCGGTCAGACGGTCGTGACGACCTGGTCGAACTCCAGGCGCGGGGAGCGCGGGTACCAGGCGTCCGGGCCCGGACGGCCGATGTTGAGGACCATCAGCGGGGTGTGGTCGTCGTCCAGGAACTCCTTGCGCACGCCCTCGAAGTCGAAGCCGGTCATCGGGCCGGCGGCGAGACCGGCGGCGCGGACGCCCACGATGAAGTACGCGGCCTGGAGGGCGGCGTTCAGCGTGGCGGCGTTCTCGCGGACCGGGCGCTCGGCGAAGAAGAGGTCCTTCACCTGCGGCATGGCCGGGAAGAGGTGCGGCAGCTCCTCGTGGAACTCGTTGTCCGCGGAGAGGATCGCGACCAGCGGGGCGGCGGCCGTCTTGGGCCGGTTGCCCTCGGCCATGTGCCGCACCAGGCGCTCGCGGGCCTCGGGGGAGCGGACCAGGGTGATGCGCAGCGGGGTCTGGTTGAAGGCGGTCGGGCCGTACTTGACCAGGTCGTAGATCGCCTGCACCTGCTCGTCGGTCACCGGCTCGTCGGTGAAGGCGTTGGCGGTACGGGCCTCGCGGAACAGCAGGTCCTGCGCGGCGGGGTCAAGGGCGAGAGACATGGGTGAACCTTCTGAACCTTCTCGAGCGGGTATGTCGGATGTCCCCGACCGTACGACAGTAAAGTTCAACCTTCAACCAACTGTGGGGTGTCGTGTCTCACTTCACAGTGAACCGCCCGTACCGCTCCGCGCCCGCTTCGCTACTCGGCGTCCGTTTCGCCCGAGGTCTCCTCCGCCAGCGCCGCGTCAAGCCGCGCCCGCGCCCCGTCCAGCCAGCGCCGGCACACCTTGGCCAGCTCCTCGCCGCGCTCCCAGAGCGCGAGGGACTCCTCCAGCGTCGTACCGCCCGCCTCCAGGCGGCGGACGACCTCGATCAGCTCGTCCCGCGCCTGCTCGTACCCGAGCGCCTCGGTCATGCCCGGTGTCTCATCAACCTCGCTGGTCATCCACCCACCCTATGTGTCCACTCGTACGGAGAACTCACCCTCGGAGACCCGTGCGCGCAGGGCCTCGCCGACCGCCACCTCGCCGGGATCGCGGACCGCGTGCCCGTCCGCCTTCTGGAGCACGGCGTACCCGCGCTTCAGGGTCGCGGCGGGGGAGAGAGCCACCACGCGCGCGTGCGTGTGCGTCAGCTCCGAGTCGGCCCGGTCGAGCTGGTGCCGCAGACAGCGCCGGCCCCGGTCGAGCAGGTCCGCCACGTGGTCGGCACGCTCGTCGATCATCCGGTGCGGATCCTCTATCGACGGCCGCGCCAGCGCGTGGGCCAGCCCGCGCTCCTCCCGCTCCACCAGCGCCGCCACGCACCGCCGCGCCCGGTCCCGCAGCAGCCGCACCCGCTCGTACTCCTCGCCGACGTCCGGCACGACCTTCTTCGCGGCGTCGGTCGGCGTGGAGGCGCGCAGGTCGGCGACGAGGTCGAGGAGCGGGGTGTCGGGCTCGTGCCCGATCGCGGACACCACGGGCGTACGGCACTCGGCCACCGTCCGGATCAGCTGCTCGTCGGAGAACGGCAGCAGGTCCTCCACGCTGCCGCCACCGCGCGCGACGATGATCACGTCCACGGCCTCGATCGCGTCGAGCTCCTTCACGGCCTGCACGACCTGCGGCACGGCGTGCACGCCCTGCACGGCGACGTTGCGCACCTCGAAACGCACGGCCGGCCAGCGGTGCCGGGCGTTCTCCAGCACGTCCCGCTCGGCGGCCGAGGCCCGTCCGCAGACCAGCCCGACGAGCTGCGGCAGGAAGGGCAGCGGCTTCTTGCGCTCCGGCGCGAACAGGCCCTCGCGCGTGAGGGCCTTCTTCAACTGCTCCAGGCGGGCGAGCAGCTCACCGACCCCGACGGGCCTTATCTCGGCGGCCCGCAACGACAGCTGCCCCCGCGGGGCGTACCACTCGGGCTTCGCCAGGACAACGACCCGGGCACCCTCGCTCACCACGTCCGCGACGGCGTCGAACACCTGCCGGTAGCAGGTGACGCTGACCGAGATGTCGTACGACGGGTCCCGCAGCGTCAGGAACACCACACCGGCGCCCGGCCGCCGCGACAACTGCGTGATCTGCCCCTCGACCCACACCGCCCCGAGCCGGTCGATCCACCCCCCGATCAGCCGCGACACCTCACCGACGGGGAGCGGGGATTCCGCAGACGTGTTCACAGCCATGCCGCGAGCGTAGTGGCCGCCGCTGACAACACACCTCACCCACCCGGCGACGCGGGCGGGTGCCCTGCACCGCCGGGCGCACCGCTCTTGGGCCGTTCGGGGGCGACGCCATTCCCGCCTGCCGGGCCCGGCCCGCACCGTCGGCCGGGGAAGCCGGTCCCGCTGCTTGCGCGCCGCGGCCAGTGCCCCAACGGCCGAGCGCCGCAGCGCCACCGGGGACACCCCGGCGTCCGCGCGGGGCAGCACGTGCGGCAGCGGCCGATTCCCCACCATCGCGAACAGCAACCGGCCCGCCGGGGCCTGTCGGCCGACACGACGAAGACGGCCCCCGCCCGAGGGGGGAGCACCCCCACCATCCGGGCGTCACTCACCTCGCCCCCCGTCGGTCTTCCCGGGGACTCCACACGGATGCGATCTTCGACCCGCCGGACGCGGCCTTACGATGGGACGCATGTCTGCTTCGCCTGGCCGCCGTGTCCTGCTCGCCGCCCCCCGTGGCTACTGCGCGGGTGTGGACCGCGCCGTGATCGCCGTCGAGAAAGCGCTGGAGCAGTACGGCGCTCCGGTCTACGTCCGGCACGAGATCGTCCACAACAAGTACGTCGTGCAGACCCTGGAGAAGAAGGGCGCGATCTTCGTCGAGCAGACGGAGGAGGTGCCCCCGGGGAACATCGTCATGTTCTCCGCGCACGGCGTGGCCCCGGTCGTCCACGAGGAGGCCGAGCGCGGCCGCCTCGCCACCATCGACGCCACCTGCCCGCTCGTCACCAAGGTCCACAAGGAAGCCGTCCGCTTCGCGAACGAGGACTACGACATCCTCCTGATCGGCCACGAGGGGCACGAGGAGGTCATCGGTACCTCCGGCGAGGCCCCCGACCACATCCAGCTCGTCGACGGCCCGGGCGATGTGCAGAAGGTCGAGGTCCGCGACCCGTCCAAGGTCGTCTGGCTCTCCCAGACCACGCTGTCCGTCGACGAGACCATGGAGACCGTCGACGCCCTCAAGGAGAAGTTCCCGCAGCTCATCTCCCCGCCCAGCGACGACATCTGCTACGCCACGCAGAACCGCCAGCTGGCCGTGAAGCAGATGGGCGCCGAGTCCGACCTGGTCATCGTGGTCGGCTCTCGCAACTCCTCCAACTCCAAGCGGCTCGTTGAGGTCGCCAAGATCGCCGGAGCGCGCGCCGCGTACCTCGTGGACTTCGCCGACGAGATCGACGAGGCCTGGCTGGAGGGCGTCTCCACGGTCGGCGTCACCTCGGGCGCCTCCGTCCCGGAGGTCCTGGTCGAGCAGGTCCTGGAGTGGCTGTCCCAGCGCGGTTTCGAGGACGTCGAGATCGTCAAGGCGGCCGAGGAGTCCATCACCTTCTCGCTGCCCAAGGAGCTGCGCCGCGACCTGCGTGAGGAGGCGACGGCGCTGGCCGCCGAGCGCGGCGGTGCCGGAACCGGTGAGGATTCCGGGGAGTGATCGGGGAGTGATCGGGGAGTCGCCGGGCGGGTTCGCCATCCGGCCGGTGACTGTCTGTCCCTCGTCGTAACGTAGGGCCATGCAGATCTTCGGCGTGGACATCGGCGGTTCCGGGATCAAGGGTGCCCCGGTGGACCTGGACAAGGGCGACTTGGCGCAGGAGCGCCACAAGGTCCTCACCCCGCAGCCGGCTACGCCCGACGGGGTGGCCGACGGCGTCAAGCAGGTCGTCGACCACTTCGGCTGGACGGGCCCGGTCGGGGTCACGTTCCCGGGCGTGGTCACCGACGGAGCGACGATCCGAACAGCGGCGAACGTCGACGACAGCTGGATCGACACCGACGCGCGCGTGCTGCTCGGCGAGCGGCTGGGCGGACTGCCGGTGACGGTGGTGAACGACGCGGACGCGGCGGGTGTCGCCGAGATGCACTTCGGCGCCGGCCGCGGCCGCCGGGGCACGGTGATCGTGCTCACGTTCGGCACGGGCATCGGCAGCGCGGTCTTCGTCGACGGCGTCCTGGTCCCCAACACGGAGCTGGGTCACCTGGAACTCGACGGGCACGACGCGGAGAAGCGGGCCTCCAGCAAGGCCCGGGAGGACCACGACATGACGTGGGAGCACTGGGCGGTGCACCGCGTGCGCAGATACCTCGCCCACGTCGAGATGCTGTTCTCGCCGGAGCTGTTCATCATCGGCGGCGGCGTCAGCCGTAAGTCACAGAAGTTCCTGCCGCACATCGAGGGCATCAAGGCGGAGATCGTCCCGGCGCAGTTGCAGAACAACGCGGGGATCGTGGGGGCGGCGATGCGGGCGGCAGGGCATTAGAGCCGGTCAGAGCCGGGGCGTCACACCGGCGGACGGACGGGCTCCGGCCGCCGTCCGTCGCCGGTGCACCAGCCGGATGCGCCGGGCGATCACGATCAGCCCGACGATGAGCGTGCCGCCGTACAGCCACCCGGCCTGCGTGGCGAGCGCCGTCACCAGGCCCATCAGCTTGCCGCCGGTCCCGCCGTCGCCGTCCGCCACCGGCACCAGCCCCACGGCGAAGGCGATCGGCACGACGACGGGCGCGGTCATCAGATCCCCGCGCCGCACCCAGACGGCGGTCAGCACGCACACCGGCAGGAACAGCACCCCGTACGCCGTCAGCGACGCCCCGAACAGCACGGCGCAGAGCCCGCCGAGCAGGAACATCACCAGCGCGCAGAACAACCCGCTGCCCAGCCCGGTCAGCCGGGGGTTGGGAAACCTCGCCGCGGCGGGTGCCGGGGCGGGGGCCGGCCGACGTACCGCCGGGTGACGTCGCTGCGGTCCCGGCTGCCGGACCGCTCGCACCGCACCGCCGCCCGCTCCCCGTCCTGCCTGCGGCGGCAGGGACGATCTCGGCCGGTCACGTCGCGGTCCGTACTGGGCAGGTCGCGTCCTGTATTGCTCCACTGCACCAACTTAGGTCGTTCAATATGCCGAATAGGCCTTCAGACACGCCGTGGACCGAGGCTTGGCCAAGCGTTCGATACGCCGCCGGGACGGTTCCGGGTACGCCGTAGACTGGTGGATCGGCCGGTCTCCCGGCCTCCTGCCCTCTCCACTCACGGGAAGTCGCAACGTGTCGCTCACGATCGGAATCGTCGGTCTGCCGAATGTCGGCAAGTCGACCCTGTTCAACGCCCTGACCAAGAACGACGTGCTGGCGGCCAACTACCCGTTCGCCACGATCGAGCCGAACGTCGGTGTCGTCGGCGTCCCCGACCCGCGGCTCGGCAAGCTGGCCGAGATCTTCAAGTCGGAGCGGATCCTCCCGGCCACGGTCGACTTCGTCGACATCGCGGGCATCGTGCGCGGTGCGTCCGAGGGCGAGGGCCTGGGCAACAAGTTCCTCGCGAACATCCGTGAGTCCGACGCGATCTGCCAGGTCATCCGCGCCTTCAAGGACGAGAACGTCGTGCATGTCGACGGCAAGGTCTCGCCCAAGGACGACATCGAGACGATCAACACCGAGCTGATCCTCGCCGACCTCCAGACCATCGAGAAGGTCCTGCCGCGTCTCCAGAAGGAGTCGCGGATCAAGAAGGACATCCAGCCCAAGGTCAAGGCGGTCGAGGAGGCCAAGGAGATCCTGGAGAAGGGTGACACGCTCTTCGCGCATGGCATCGTCCAGGGCAGCGAGCGCGCCGAGCTCCTGCACGACCTGCACCTGCTCACGACCAAGCCCTTCCTCTACGTCTTCAACGTCGACGAGGACGAGCTGACCGACGAGGACTTCAAGAACGAGCAGCGCGCCCTGGTCGCACCCGCCGAGGCGATCTTCCTCAACGCCAAGCTGGAGGCGGACCTCGCCGAGCTCGACGACGACGAGGCCCTCGAACTCCTCCAGTCCGTGGGCCAGGAGGAGCCCGGCCTCGCGACCCTGGCCCACGTCGGTTTCCGCACCCTCGGCCTCCAGACCTACCTGACGGCAGGCCCCAAGGAATCCCGCGCCTGGACCATCAAGAAGGGCGCCACGGCCCCCGAGGCCGCCGGCGTCATCCACACCGACTTCCAGAAGGGCTTCATCAAGGCGGAGGTCATCTCCTTCGACGACCTGGTGGAGTCCGGCTCGGTCGCGGAGGCCCGCGCGAAGGGCAAGGCCCGCATGGAGGGCAAGGACTATGTGATGCAGGACGGGGATGTGGTGGAGTTCCGCTTCAATGTGTGACTAGTTCGTTACTGTACGCGACGTGATTCCGCAAGTGTGCAGGTCGGAAGGGGTCGACTCCTCCAGGGGTCGACCCCTTCGCCGTCACCGTGCTGGATGGGTGCTGGATATTCTGACGCCGGATCAGTTGGTATCAAGTGTCGTAGACGGTCGAGCGGTGTCCGACGTGCACGACCCACACCACGAGCTCTCCGTTGTCGATCGTGTAGACGACGCGGTAGTCGCCGACCCGCAGGCGACGGCGTTCTGGCTGCGATACGAGCGCCGTAGTGTTGAATCCGAAGGGGTCGCTCTCCAGCTCGGTCAGCTTGGCCAGGATGCGCAGCGCCATGTCGCGGGGGATCTTGCGAAGCTCGGCCTGTGCCTCGGGGCGGAAGACGGTTCGGTACTCACTCACCGCGCGCCAGCGTCTCCCTCATGATGTCCTCGATCGGGATGCCGGGTGCCGGGTTGGCCATGCGCTCATCGATGATCCGGTTGATCTCGCGCTCTTCCCACTCCTGGTACTTGCGCAGCACCTCGATGGAGACGACGGCGGCTACTTCCTTGCCCCGGCGCGTGATCACTGTGGGGACGTCGTCGCGATCGGCGCGCTCCACGACCTCAGCCAAGTGCGCGCGTACATCACGGATGGACTCTCTGGGCAGCGGCCGCGTCATGCGCCCAAGGGTACCGAGTGTCTCATGTGTACACAATGCGTCGCTGTGGCGGGCGGACGGGTTTCCAACGCGGTCAGTCCAGGGTCTGGGCGGCGTACAGCATGCCGACGGCCGTGGCCAGGATGCCGAGGAGGAGGCGCAGGGTCCGGTCGGGCAGGTGGGGCTGGAGGCGGGCGCCGAGGTAGCCGCCCATGAGGCCGCCCGTGCCGCAGGCGAGCCCGAGCCACCAGTCGGGGGCGACCTCTCCGGAGCTCATCAGCGACAACACCACATAGGTGGTGGCGCCGACGAGCGACGTGGCGAACGTGGCGGCGAGCGCGGCCGGGGCGACGCGGGCGACGGGCAGGCCGCGTCCGACGAGGACCGGGCCGAGCAGGGAGCCGCCGCCGATGCCGTAGATGCCGCCGACGACGCCGACCGCCAGCGCGAGGCCGGTCAGCGTGCGCGGGGCCAACTCACCCGCGGATGATGGACGGTGGCGGGCCGGGGCGAGGGCGCACAGAGACAGCCACAGGCCGAGCGGCAGCAGCAGGGCGGCTGCCAGGAGCCGGAAGACGCCCGGGCCGGGGAGCGCGAAGACCCGGACGGCGGCGCCGAGGACGACGCCGGGCAGCGTGCCCAGCACCAGACGCCGGGAGAGGTCGCCGCGCAGGGCGCCGTCGTGACGGTAGCGCCACAGGGCTCCGGGGCCGGCGACGACGTTGTACAGCAGGTTGGTCGGGGTGACCGCCGGGTTGGGCACACCGAAGACGCTCAGCTGGACCGGGAGCAGGAACACCGCCCCGGAGACTCCGACCGGGGCGGTCACGGTCGCGATCACCAACCCGGCGGCCAGCCCTCCCCACACCGTCCAGTCCACCGCCGCCCCGCATCCCCTGGCCCTTCGAACGTGCGGTCAGTATCAGCGGCCCGGAGGGCTACGGGGGTGGGCTGCAACGAGACGTTCATGAGAGGCCGGCGTGAGCGTCGACGGGTGGTGGCGGCCCGGTCGGAGCCGGAGCCGGAGCCGGAGCACTCGGCTACTCCCGGCCCGTGACCCGCCTGCAGGCGTCCGCGTACGCCCGGACCAGCGGTCGTCGCCCGTCCTCCCGGCGCCAGGCCAGGACATAGCGGCTGGGTGTGACACCCCGCACCGGGCGGGCGGTCACGCCGCCCAGGGTGAGCAGGGGGACGTTGCCCGCGGCCACGAGGCACACGCCGAGACCGGCGGTCAGCGCCTCGTACGTCTCCTCCGTGCTCGCGATCTCGGCGCCGATCCGGGGAGGGCGGCCGTCGCGGGCGTCCAGGGCCAGCCAGAAGTCGCGCAGCGGGCCCGTGCTCTCGGGCAGCGCGAGGAACGGCTCGTCGAGCAGGTCCGTGAAGTCGACCTCGGCGCGGCCGGCGAGGGGATGCGCGTCCGGGAGGGCGACCATGAGCGGTTCCTCGGCGACGACCGTCCAGTCGTAGCGCTCCTGGCCGGGCAGCGGCAGCCAGACGAAGGCCACGTCCGCGGCGCCGTCGGCGAGGCCCGCGGTCGGGTCCTCCCAGTTGACCTGCCGCAGCCGGATGAGCGTCTCCGGGTGCGTGGCCGTGAAACGGGAGCGGATCGCGGGCAGCAGGCCGCCGCGGACCGGGCTGGTGCTCATGCCCACGACCAGCGTGCTGCGCTGCGCCGCCCGGGCGGTGTCCATCGCGGCCGCACCCTCCTCCCATGCGTCCAGCACCCGGCGCGCCTGCGGCAGCAGTGCCGTACCGGCGTCGGTGAGGGCCACGCCGTGCCGGTCACGCCGGAACAGCTCGATGCCCAACTGCCGCTCCAGCGCCCGGATCTGCTTGCTCAGCGCGGGCTGCGACACGTACAGGCGCTCCGCGGCGCGGGTGAAGTGCAGTTCCTCGGCCACCGCCACGAAGTAGCGCAGGTCGCGCACATGAACGTCCAGGGTCATAGCCATTGGTTATCACCAAAAGTCTTGGACCGGGCGGCGGCCCGGGCGAGAGGCTGATCGGCGTAACGAGGATGTGACGACGTGGGACGGGGAGCTGTCATGAACAAGGTGTGGCTGATCACGGGTGCGAGCAGCGGTTTCGGGCGGGCGATCGCCGAGGCGGCCCTCGCCGCGGGCGACGTGGTGGTCGGCGCGGCCCGGCGCCCGGAGGCGCTGGACGACCTGGCCGCCGCCCACCCCGACCGGGTGGAGGCGCTGCGCCTGGACGTCGCCGACACGGGCGCCGCCGAGGCCGCCGTACGGGACGTCGTGGCCCGGCACGGACGGATCGACGTCCTGGTCAACAACGCGGGCCGGACCCATGTCGGTGCCTTCGAGGAGACCACCGAGGAGGAGTTGCGGGCGCTGTTCGAGGTGCACGTCTTCGGCCCGGCCGCCCTCACCCGGGCCGTGCTGCCGTACATGCGCGAGCGGCGGTCGGGCGCGATCGTGCAGATGAGCAGCATGGGCGGACAGATGTCCTTCGCGGGCTTCTCGGCGTACAGCGCCACGAAGTTCGCCCTGGAGGGCATGTCCGAGGGACTCGCGGACGAGGTCGCGGAGTTCGGCGTCAAGGTGCTGATCGTCGAGCCGGGCGCCTTCCGCACGGGCCTGTTCGAGACCGGGCGGGCCGGTACCAGTGCGGACAGCGGCGTGTACGGCAAGGTGAGCCGGACCCGGGGAGCGGTCGCCGGCGGTGACGGCACCCAGCCCGGCGACCCGGCCAAGGCCGCCGCCCTCATCCTGGCCGCGCTCGACGCCGACACCACGCCGCTGCGCCTGCCCCTCGGCGACGACGGCGTCAGCGCGGTCCTCGGCCATCTCGACCAGGTACGCGACGAGGTCCTGGCATGGGAGAAGCGCTCCCGGGCCACGGGGTTCGGCGACTGACCGCGCCGCGCCGCGCAAGGTCCGCCGATGAGTTTCCGGTGGTGGTGTGGTCTATCCGTCGACGAAGGGAGCACACCATGCGCAAGATCATCGTTTGCACGTTCCTGACGCTGGACGGCGTCATGCAGGCGCCGGGCGGTCCGGATGAGGACCCTGAGAGCGGCTTCGAGCACGGCGGCTGGCAGAAGCCGGTGGTCGACGACGAGGTCGGCTCGGCCATCGCCGGTTGGTACGAGCACTCCGAGGCGATGCTGCTCGGCCGCAAGACGTACGAGATCTTCGCGTCGTACTGGCCGACCGCCGATCCCGGCAACCCGTTCACCGGTCGGATGAACAGCATGCGCAAGTACGTGGCGTCCCGGACCCTGACGTCCGTCGAGTGGCAGAACTCCACGCTGCTGGAGGGCGACACCGTCGATGCCGTACGCGAGCTGAAGGAGTCCGACGGCGGCGACATCAACGTCGTCGGCAGCGGCGACCTCGCCCAGACCCTCATGCGGCACGGCCTCGTCGACGAGTACCGCCTGACCATCCACCCGGTGATCATCGGCACCGGTAAGCGGCTGTTCGCCGACGGAGCGATCCCCACCGCGCTGGAGCCGGTCAGCGTCTCGACGACGAAGGGCGGCACCGTCGTCGGCGTCTACCGGCCGAACGGTGAGCCCGGCTACGACAGCTATTAGGCGGTCTCGTACCGTCCCCGACCACCAGGCCGGAGGAGTTCGGCGCCCTGGCGCAGGGCGCCGAACTCCTCCGGCCTCGGTCGTGCAGGGCCCTTGTGCAATTCCTGTGGAGGCCTCAATCTTTCGGCTGACGCACAGGAGTCGCCCAGATTTGACATGACCATGACTCCAGGGTGGCTTCGACGGGCGTGCACCACTCCCCACAGCGCACCACCGATTGAGGAGGACCCCTCAGATGGCAGTGATGCGTACTCCCCACGGATCCACCCGGCGAAGACTGGCCGCGCTCGGCGCGACGGCCACCGCGGCGCTCGTCGCGAGCCTCGTCTCCGCCCTCCCCGCCGGCGCGGCACCGGCCGTCTCCGAAGGGCGCGTTCAGTACGAGGGCGCGGCGAACGCCGTCGCCGACAGCTACATCGTCACCCTGAAGACGCAGAAGGCCGGTTCCGCCGCGGGCCGGGCCCTGGCGCACAAGTACGGCGTCGACATCGAGCGCACGTACACCAAGGCCCTGAACGGCTACGAGGTCGAGGCCTCCGAGACCGAGGCGAAGCGCCTCGCCGCCGACCCGGCCGTCGGCTCCGTCGTCCAGAACAGGACGTTCCGCATCACCGGGACCCAGCCCAGCCCGCCGTCCTGG
This sequence comes from Streptomyces sp. NPDC050416, assembly GCF_044458845.1. Taxonomy (NCBI): domain Bacteria; kingdom Bacillati; phylum Actinomycetota; class Actinomycetes; order Kitasatosporales; family Streptomycetaceae; genus Streptomyces; species Streptomyces sp. NPDC050416. Next base: position 289,720 of record NZ_JBITII010000002.1, on the reverse strand, counting down.
GGCCTGGACCGCATCGACCAGAAGAACCTGCCGCTCAACAGCTCGTACACCTATCCGGACAAGGGGGGTGAGGGCGTCACCGCGTACGTCATCGACACCGGCGTCCGCATCACGCACAGCGACTTCGGCGGCCGTGCCTCCTACGGCTACGACGCCGTCGACAACGACAACACCGCCCAGGACGGCCACGGCCACGGCACGCACGTCGCCGGCACGGTCGCCGGCGGTGCCTACGGCGTCGCCAAGAAGGCCAAGGTCGTCGGCGTCCGGGTGCTGAACAACTCCGGCCAGGGCACCACCGCCCAGGTCGTCGCCGGCATCGACTGGGTCGCCCGGAACGCGGTCAAGCCGGCCGTCGCGAACATGTCCCTCGGCGGCCCCGGCGACACCGCCATCGACACGGCCGTACGAGGCGCCATCACCTCCGGCGTCACCTTCGTGGTCGCGGCCGGCAACGAGTCCACCAATGCCTCCACCCGGTCCCCGGCCCGCGTCACCGAGGCCGTCACGGTCGGCGCGACGACGTCGAGCGACGCGAAGGCGAGCTACTCCAACTACGGTTCGGTCCTCGACCTGTTCGCGCCCGGCTCGTCCATCACCTCGGCCTGGAGCACGAGCGACTCGGCGACCAACACCATCTCCGGTACGTCGATGGCGAGCCCGCACGTCGCCGGAGCCGCCGCCCTGCACCTGGCCGACAACCCCACGGCCACCCCCGCGCAGGTCTCCGCCGCGCTGACGGCCGCCGCCACCACCGGCGTCGTCACCAGCCCCGGCACCGGCTCGCCCAACCGGCTCCTCAACGTCGGCGGCGGTACGACCACCCCGCCCGGCCCGCGCTTCGAGAACACCGCCGACCAGGCCATCGCCGACAACGCCACCGCCGAGTCCCCGGTGACCGTCACCGGCGTCTCCGGCAACGCGCCCTCGGCCCTGGCCGTCGAGGTCCACATCGTCCACACCTACATCGGCGACCTCCAGGTCCAGCTGATCGCCCCCGACGGCACGGCGTACACGCTGAAGGGCTACGGCACCGGCGGCAGCGCGGACGACATCGACACCACGTACACCGTGAACGCCTCGTCGGAGGCCGCGAACGGCACGTGGAAGCTGCGGGTGAGCGACAACGCCCGCTTCGACACCGGTCGGATCGACGCCTGGGCGCTCCAGTTCTGACCTGGTTCGGTGACCGGCCGTCAGTTTCCTGACCTGGCCGGCACGTAGGCGTCCTCGTCCTCCGGGAAGGGCTTCGGGTCGGCGACCCAGCCCGCCGCGAGGACGAGGTTCGTCTCGCGGTGGACGGCGAGCAGGCCGAAGGGCCGCTCGAAGACCGCCACCGCCCTGACCGTCTCGTACGGCGGCTCCTCCAGCGCCCGGCCCCGGTAGAGGGTACTCATCGTGGTCACCGCCGTGGCTTTGAAGCCCTCCGCGCCGAAGGTGGCCGTCATGGCCTGCCGCGCCGAGCGCAGCACGAGCGGCGTGGGGCTCACTCCCGGGAAGGGGATGAGGCCCGGGGTGTCCTGGGCGGCCGTGGTCAGGCCGAAGAGCGCGCCCGACGCCAGCAGATCGTGATCCGCCCGCAGGGTGAACTCCACGGTGAACAGGGTCAGGGACGGCGGCTCGGCGGTGTGGGTGCGCCGCTTGTGGACGGACAGGCCCGGGCCGGCGGCACCCTCCGGGAGGCGGCTTCCCGGGACCGCGTCGAGCGTGCCCGCCAGCAGGTCCGTCCCGGCCGCCAGCACCTCTCCCGGCCCCATCCGCTCCGTGCCGAGCAGCAGATGGACGTCGACGCCCGTGTCCCCGCGCACGACCACGCGCGTCACGGCTCCCGGCCCGGCCCGGGCCACCGAGACGCTGTCGATGTCCGGCACCTCCCGCACGAGCCCGGCCGAGCCGTAACGGCCCAGCCAGCCGCCGAAATGCCCCTCGAACGGCACCTCCCAGTCCGTCCGCAGGACCAGCGCACTCGCCAGCACCAGGGCCGTGTCCGGCCGCAGCGCCACCGGCATGTGCTCGATCGCACCGCCCGTCCGCCGCGCGGCCCACGCGTCCAGGGCCCGCCGGTCGGCCTCCGGTTCGCCCCTGAGCACCCCGTGCGCTCCCACCGGAAGCCGCTCCGCCCACTCCTCCCGCAGTTCCACGGTCCGCTCGCTCCACAGCCCCAGCGCGGACTCCAGGCCGTCCACCTCAGCCAGCATCCCGAGCAACTCCCGCCCGGCCTCGCCCGCCCGGTCCGCCGGCAGGCCGAGTGCCTCCGTCAGCTCCTCGCGTGCCCGGCCCGTCGCCCCGGCCGCCAGGAAGGCCAGCAGCGGCCAGACTCCGGCCGCCGAGAACACCGTGCCCGCGCGGATTCCCGACGCCCAGCGTGCCGTCAGGCGGTTCACCGCTGCTGCCGACGTGTCGATCGTCCGCATTCCGCCCCCGTCACCGTGCCGCTTACGATGCGGCCAGCCGTACGTCGGTTTCCGCACGGCCGCTCTCTCCCACCGCCTCAGCCAGGAGCACCGTACCCGTGTCGATACCCCCGCCCTCCGGGAACCAGCAGCCCGGGGACCCGTACGGCCCGCCGCCTGCGCACTGGCCCCAGGGAGGCCAGGGTTACGGCCCCTACGGCCCCACCGGCAGCCCCTACGGCCCCACCGGCCGCCCGTACGGCGCCCCGGTCTCCGTCAACGCGCTCGCCGTCGCCGCGCTCGCGCTCGGCGTGCTCTGCTTCCTGCCCGCCGCGGGGCTCGTGCTGGGGCTGATCGCGCTGCGGCAGATCAGGCGGAACGGCCAGAGCGGCCGGGGGCTGGCGATCGCCGGGGCCGCGCTGTCGTCCGTCGGGATCGCGCTGTGGGCGGTGGCGCTGTCCACGGGTGTGCTGTCCGAGGCCTGGGAAGGCTTCAGGGACGGCGCGCAGGGCAACGAGAGCCTCTCGCTGAGGAAGGGCGACTGCTTCGACGCGCCCGGTGGTCTGGAGGGCGACACCTACGACGTCGACCGGGTGTCCTGCGCGGGCGGGCACGACGGCGAGGTGTTCGCGGTCGTGACCCTGCCGGGCGGCGCCTTCCCGGGCGACGCCGAGATCACCGACATCGCCGACGAGAGGTGCTACGCGCTCCAGGACCAGTACGCCATGGACTCCTGGGCGATGCCGGCCGACGTCGACGTCTACTACCTCATGCCGTCCCGGGACAGCTGGCGCTACGGCGACCGCGCGATCAGCTGCGTCTTCGGCCACAGCGACGCGAAGGCGAAACTGACCGGCTCCCTGCGCGGCGACCCCACCACGCTCGACACCGACCAGGTCGTCTTCCTGTCGGCGGCCAACGCCGTCGACGCGGCGCTGTACGAGGAGCCCGAGGACACCGCCGAGGACGACCTCGCCGGGCACCGGGCCTGGGCCACGCAGGTGCACGACGTGATGGGCGAGCAGATCGAGGCCCTGCGCGGGCACTCCTGGCCGTCCGGCGCCCGAAAGCCCGTCGCCGACCTGGTGAAGGACATGGAGGACGCCCGCGAGCAGTGGGCGAAGGCGAGCACGGCCGGTGACCCGGACACCTACTACACGCACTACGACAAGGCCTACGCGTACGTCGACGGCGCGGCGACCGTCACCGCGCGCAAGGCCCTCGGGCTCGCGACGGCCCCGCCGGCCCCGGGCGAGACCGAGGGCGGGGACTCCGAAGCCGAGGTGTGACGGCGGCTATAGCGGGGAGAAAGTGCCTGCGTAAAGCCCTCGGGGCCCCCATGTCATCACATCGAGTGATTCTCTGGCCTTTGCTTGCACCGCACAACCTACGGTTGCCACGCTGTTGCTGTCTGTACAACCTGATGGGAGCGGCCAGTGACATTCGGTGAGCAGCCGGCGTATCTGCGCGTCGCGGGTGATCTCCGCAAGAAGATCGTCGACGGTCAGCTGCCACCGCACACCCGCCTCCCCTCCCAGGCCAGGATCCGCCAGGAGTACGGCGTCTCGGACACCGTCGCCCTGGAGGCCCGCAAGGTGCTCATGGCGGAAGGCCTGGTCGAGGGCCGCTCCGGCTCGGGGACGTATGTGCGCGAGCGGCCCGTGCCCCGGCGCATCGCCCGCTCCGGATACCGCCCGACCGGCGGGGCCACGCCGTTCCGCCAGGAGCAGGCCGACGGCGAGGGGCGCGGCACCTGGGAGTCCAGCAGCGAGCAGGCCGAGGCCAGTGTCGCGGTCGCCGAGCGGCTGGGCATCGAGCCGGGCGAGCGCGTGATGTGCACGAAGTACCTCTTCCGCGAGGGCGGCGAGGCGATGATGCTCTCCACCTCCTGGGAGCCCCTCGCCCTCACAGGCCGTACGCCGGTGATGCTGCCGGAGGAGGGGCCGCTCGGCGGCATGGGGGTCGTCGAGCGCATGCGCGCGATCGACGTGATCGTGGACAACGTCACCGAGGAGGTGGGTGCCCGCCCCGGCCTCGCCGAGGAACTGCTCGTCCTCGGGGGCGTCCCCGGCCATGTGGTCCTGGTCGTCCAGCGCACGTTCTACGCCTCCGGCCGCCCGGTCGAGACGGCCGACGTGGTCATCCCTGCCGATCGGTACCGGGTCGCCTACCACCTTCCGGTCAAGTAGCGAACGCTCACTTCAGTCCCGCGGCGCGCCCCCCGCGCGCCCCGCTCACACGATCACCGCTCCGGCCGTCCCCGGCCGGAGCGGTCGCTCTCTCCGAGCCGGTCGTCGTTCTCCCAGGTCGGTGGCGGCGTATGCGGTAGGCCTCCGGCCGGGCGCGTCGAGGTACGCGGACGGCGCATTCGTTGTCGTGCGCCCCTGTGTTCTGGCCGGTTGCGTACCTCTTTGTGAAAAGCCGTATTCGCTGCGTGAAGGTTAGGCGTAGGCTCGGGCATATGCGCATTGCGGTTTCCTTATCGGGTGGGGCACGGCACAGGCCGCGAGTGGGAAGTGGAGGGGCGCGATGAACGACAGCACGATCACTCTTCCCTGGCTCGTGATACGCGAAGACGACAACGGCAACCGCTACCGCGTCGGCCGGTACGCGACCCGGGCCGAGGCCCAGAAGATCGCGGACAGCCTGGACGGCCGCGGCCACAAGCAGCTGTACTGGGTCGAGCGGCTCGGCCAGAACGGGTCGGGGGCGGCGCACGACTGACCCGCGCCCTGTCGTCCGGATCGGATCGCGGTCGGAGCACTCGCAGCAGTCGTCGTAGGCTCCCCGCATGAGTGAGCGGATCGTCGTCGTGGGTGCCGCGCTGGTCGACGACGGGCGGCTGCTGGCCGCCCGGCGCAGCGCGCCCGTCGAGTTGGCCGGGCGCTGGGAACTGCCCGGCGGCAAGGTCGAGCCGGGGGAGACGGCCGACGCGGCGCTCGTACGGGAGCTGCGCGAGGAACTCGGCGTCGACGCCGAGGCCGGCGGTCGCGTCCCGGGAGAGTGGCCGCTGAAGTCGCCGTACGTGCTGCAGGTGTGGACCGCGCGACTGCGGCCCGGCTCCGCCGCTCCCGAGCCCCTTCAGGACCACGACGCGCTGCGCTGGCTCGGCCCCGACGAGATCTGGGACGTGGACTGGCTCGACCAGGACGTGCCCGCGCTGCGGCAGACACTCGCGTACCTGGGGCCTCTCGACGGCGTCCCCCGTACCGGAGAAGTGCCCGGCGCCTGAGGCCGGCCGAGGGCGTGCGAGGTCCGAAGACGACTGTGTGCGCGCCACAGTGCGCTGCCCCGTGCGGTACTCCGCCCCGGATATCGGGTATGTGCCCATTAACCCCATGAAACAGGACATGGGTGGACCCGCTGCCGGGGAAGTGATCGGCGTGATCGACACCGAAGGTGACCGCGCCGAGTGGACGTTTCCCGCCGAGCCGGGCGCCGTGCGCACCGCACGTCAGGCCGTCCGCGGCCGGCTCCTCGGCTGGGGCCTCGACAGCCTCGCCGACCTCACGGCGCTGTTGGTCAGCGAGTTGGTCACCAACGCCCTGCGGCACGCCACGGGCCCCATCGGCGTCCGCCTGCTCCGCCCCTCCGAACTGAACGGCGTCCTGCTGGTGGAGGTCTCGGACCCGCTCCCCGACCCGCCCCGCGAGCGCGCCGCGAGACCCGAGGACGAGAGCGGCCGCGGGCTCCAACTCGTGGCCTCCTCCTGCCGCCGCTGGGGCACCCGGCCGGGCAGCGTGGGAAAGACCGTGTGGTTCGAACTCGCCGTTCCGGAGTGAAAAATCGGTGTACGTCCGCCCGGCCGCTGTCGAGCGAATGGTTCAGGCCAGTGGCGGTTGCCGACGGACGGGATTCGACGACGTGTCCCCTGGTTAGAAGACGGGAAGTGTTGTCACGGTCCGGACCGAAAACCATCGGGACCGTGCTGTGATCGTGAACACCGTGTTGTGCGGCACCGTAGTGCTGGATACTGCGGGCAGCCGCCCCCGGTGACCGGTGCCGGACGCGGTGAGCTGGAGGGGACGGTTCGCGTGAGCGAGATACCAGCGAAGGCCACGGAGTCCGAGGACCCGTCGGAGGGCGCGAGGGCGATGGCCGCGGACGGCCTGGCTTCCGCGGTGGGAGGTGCGCTCGCGGCCGACGGCGTGCAGCCCGGGGACGCCATGTGGCAGAGCAGTCCCCCCGGATCCATCTACGACTACATCAAGGTCGCGTCCTTCTCCATCGGCCCCGACGGCCTCGTCGACCAGTGGAGCCTGCGCGCCGAGCACCTCTTCGGCATCCCCGCCGAACGCGCCGTCGGCATGGACCCCATAGAGGCGTTCATCGACCCGAGCCTGCGCGAGCGCGGCATGCGCAAGATGGCCGAGATCCTCGACGGCCGCGAGTGGACCGGCGTCGTGCCGTTCCGGATGCCCAAGGACGCCGAGGGGGAGTGCGGACGCGAGGGGCTCGCCGAGGTGTACGTCATGCCGACGCGCACCGAGGACGGCGAGAAGGCCGCCGTCTGCATCGTCGTCGACGTCCGCACCCTGCGCAGCATCGAGACCGACCTCGCCGCCTCGCAGGCCATTTTCGGTCAATCCCCGTTCGGTTTCCTGCTGATCGACTCCGACCTGCGGGTCCGCCGCGCCAACCACCGGTTCGCGTCCGTCTTCGGCGGCGAGCCCGACGACCACCGCGGCAAGGGCGTCCACGACTACCTCCAGCGCGGCGAGGCCGAGCGGGTCGCCGCCACGCTGCGCCGCGTCCTGGAGACCGGCAACTCCATCACCGACATGCACGTCACCGGCTTCGTGCCGGGCTCCGACGAGCGCCGCCACTGGTCCGTCAACCTCTATCGCGTGCACAGCGGTTCGGGCCGGCCCATCGGCATCGCCTGGCTCGGTACGGACATCACCTCGCGCCGCGCCGCCGCCCGCGAGGCCGCCGCCGCCCGCCGCAACCTCGCCCTGCTGAACGAGGCCGGCGCCCGCATCGGCAACTCCCTCGACCTGGAGACCACGGCCCGTCAGCTCCTCGACGTCGTCGTGCCCGGCTTCTGCGACCTGGCCACCGTCGACCTCTACCAGGGCCTGCTGGTCGGCGACGAGACCCCGCCCGGGCTCGCCGACGGCAGCGCCGAACTGCGCCGCGTGGCCTTCGCCAGCGCCGTCTCCGACGCGCCCTTCACCGGCACCGGGGTGCCCGTCGCGGTCGGCGCCGTCCACCACTACCCGTTCAACTCGCCCTGCGCGGACGCCCTGCGCACGGCCCGCCCGCAGACCGTCCCCGGCGAGGACGGCGGACTCGTGCAGTCCACGCTCGCCGTGCCGATGGTCGCCCACGACACCGTCGTCGGGCTCGTGCAGTTCGCCCGTACGAAGGGCAGCGAGCCGTTCGGCGACCGCGACCGGGACCTGGCCGTCGAACTCGCCGCGCGCGCCGCCGTCTGCATCGACAACGCCCGCCTCTACCGGCGCGAGCACCAACGCGCGTTGATACTGCAACGCTCCCTGCTCCCGCCCGGCGACCCGGAGGCCTCCGGCCTCGACATCGCCTGCCGCTATCTGCCCGGCAACGCCAACACCGGCCGGCCCAGCGAGGTCGGCGGCGACTGGTTCGACGTCATCGAACTCCCCGGGCACCGCACCGCGCTGGTCGTCGGCGACGTCATGGGCCGAGGCCTGCGCGCCGCCGTCGCCATGGGCGAACTCCGCACGGCCGTACGCACCCTGGCGCAACTCGACCTCGAACCGGCCGAGGTGCTCTCCCAGTTGGACGAGATCGCCCGCGGCCTCGGCGCCCCGGGCGGAGTGCAGCAGGCGACCCGGGCGGCCCGCCGCCCCCGGGAGGCGGACCTGTCGGAGGTGTACCTCGCCACCTGCGTCTACGCCGTCTACGACTCCGTCACCCGGCGCTGCACCTTCGCGAACGCGGGCCATCTGCCGCCCGTCCTGGTCGAACCGGGCGAGCCGGCCCTGATGCTCGACGTGCCGCCGGGCCTGCCGCTGGGCGTCGGCGGCGAGCCCTTCGAGGAGGTCGAGGTCGAACTCCCCGAGGGCGCGCTGCTCGCGCTCTACACGGATGGACTGGTCGAAAGCCGCGATCATCCCCTCGACGAGGGGCTCCAGGCCTTCGTCAGCACCCTCTCCGACCCCACCCAGCCCCTGGAGGACGTGTGCGACCACGTCCTCAACACCCTCGACACCCATCACGGCGAGGACGACATCGCGCTGCTGATGGCACGTGTACAGGGCCTGCCCACCGAGTCCGTCGGCGACTGGACCCTGCCGCGTGAGCCGCGCAGCGTGGGCCGGGCCCGCGAGTACGCGCGCGCCCAGCTGCTCAGCTGGGACATGGAACCCCTGGTCGACACCACGGAACTCCTGGTCAGCGAACTCGTCACCAACGCCCTGCGCTACGGCGAGGGCGAGATCCGGCTGCGGCTGCTGCTGGACCGCACGCTGGTCTGCGAGGTCTGGGACTCCGGCCTGGTCCAGCCCCGCCGCCGCCGCGCCCGCGACACGGACGAGGGCGGCCGGGGCCTCCAGCTGGTCGGCCTCCTCAGCGCCGCGTGGGGCTCCCGCCGCACGCCCCGGGGCAAGACGGTCTGGTTCGAACTGCCCCTGCCGGGTGGTGAAACGAGCCTGACGGACCCGGCGGAGGCACTGCTGAGCCTGTTCTGATCGCAACCGAACACCGGTACGGATCGTCCTCCCCGGCAACACCGATCGATCACCGGGGGAGACGGCATGGACCGCGTGGAGGGCACGACCTCGGACGAAACCGCAGCGGCAGCCGCCGACGGGGAGGATCCCTCACCGGAGGCTCCCGCACCCGACAAGGAAAGAAAAAGGCGGCGCCATCGCTGGGTCAAACGCACGACGCTCGCTCTGCTCCTGGCCCTGTTCCTCCCCCTTCTGACCGCCGAAACAGCTCTCTACATCAACTACCAGGGCGATCCCGCCCAGGGCACTCACACCCGGAACCGCGACGCGCTCTGGCTCGGCCACGCCTGGGTCGACGGCCGCAAGAAGGACGCCGACGTCACCGCCTTGGCCCACCGCCTGCAAGGCACCGGCATCCGCGACCTGTACGTCCACTCGGGCCCGCTGGAACACGACGGCACGTTGCCCAAGTCGGTCTATCCAAGAGCTCGTTGGTTCATCGACGCCGTCCACGAGAAACTCCCCGGCGTCCGCGTCCAGGCCTTCCTGGGCGACGTCCTGGCCACCGAGGGCCCCGACGGCATGCGCCTGGACAACGCGGACACCCGAGCCGCCGTCGTCCGCTCCTCCCGCCAGATCCTGGACACCGGCTACGACGGCATCCACCTCGACCTGGAGCCCCTGCACTCCGGGGACCGGAACTACCTCACCCTCCTGGACGCCCTGCGCCGCGAGACCCGCTCCCGGGACGCCCTGCTCTCGGTCGCCTCCCACCAGATCGACCCGCTCCCCGCCCTCCATTCCGTGGCCGGGACGTTCACCGACCACCCCAAGTGGTGGTCCCAGGAGTTCTTCGGCCAGGTCGCCCGCCGCGTCGACCAGATCGCCGTGATGTCGTACGACACCGCGCAGCCGCTGGAGAGCACCTACGGCGGCTACGTTGCCCAGCAGACATCACTCGCCTTGGAGGTCACCCCGCCCACGACCGACCTGCTGATGGGCCTGCCCTTCTACTGGGAGAGCAACTTCGACCACTGGGGCCACGCCGAGACCGTGCCCGCCGCCGTCCGGGGCGTCCGCCTGGGCCTGTCCCGCACGGACGCCGACCGGGCCCGTTTCGGCGTCGCGCTGTACATCGACTTCGCCGCGACCGAGGCGGACTGGCGCGCGTACAGGGAAGACTGGGTGCGGTGACCAGGATCCGAAGGCCCCTCACCCGCACCGACCTCGCCCCCCTCGCCCGCGCGGCCCTGGGCCCCGGCCGCACCCTCACCGGTGTGGAACGGCTGCGCGGCGGCACCAAGAAGGGCGTCTACCGCCTGACCCTCGACGACGACTCCACGGCCGTCGCCTACGTGTGGTCGGCCGACGAGGACTACTGGGACCAGCCCGACCCCGACCCCCGGGACGTCTTCTCCCACGGCACCGGACTCGGTCTGTTCACGGCGGCCCACGACCGCCTGGCCGCCTCCGGCGTCCGCACCCCACGGCTGATGTACGCGGACGCCACGCACACCCACCTCCCGGCCGACGCGGCCGTAGTGGAGGACATGACCGGCGGCAGCCTGGAGGACGCCCTCGCCCAGGACCCGCGCGAGGCACCCCGGCTCATGGACCGGATGGCGGAACTCCTCGCCACCCTGCACGCCCACACCGGCCCCCGCTTCGGGAAGGTCGCCGTCATCGACAACGGCGGCTCCTCCCACGGCGTCTCCTGCGAACAGCGCATCACCGACGGCGCCCTGCGCTGCCTCGCGGAGGCGGCCCGGCGCGAACCCCGTGCCGCCGCCGTACGCCGGGAACTGGAGGACACGATCCTCGCCCTGGCCGCCGAGGTCCGGCCGCGCGACCGCCAGACCCTCCTGCACGGCGAACTGGGCCCCGACCACGTCCTGCTCACGCCCGACGGGCAGCCGGCCCTCATCGACATCGAGGGCCTGATGTACTTCGACGTGGAGCACGAGCACGTCTTCCTCGAGCTCCGCTTCGGCCCCCACTACGACGCCCTGCGCGCCCCCGGCCTGGACGAGGCCCGCATGCGCCTGTACCGCCTGTCGATGCACCTCGGCCTGGTCTCGGGCCCGCTGACCCTCATCGAGGGCGACTTCCCGCACCCGGAGCGGATGCGGGAGATCGCGGAACACAACCTCCAGCAGGCGCTCAGCCTGCTGAAGAACGCCTCCTGATCTTCGAGCCCAGCCACACCAGAGGGTCGTACTTGCGGTCGATCGCCCGTTCCTTCAGCGGGATCAGCGCGTTGTCCGTGATCTTGATGCCCTCCGGGCAGACCTCCGTACAGCACTTGGTGATGTTGCAGTAGCCCAGGCCGTGTTCGTCCTGGGCGGTGGTCTTGCGGTCCAGGCCGGATTCCGCAGCGGCGTCCAGCGGGTGCATGTCCAGCTCCGCCACCCGCATCAGGAAACGCGGCCCAGCGAAGGCCTTCTTGTTCTCCTCGTGGTCGCGGACCACATGGCAGGTGTCCTGGCACAGGAAACACTCGATGCACTTGCGGAACTCCTGCGGACGGTCCACGTCCTCCTGCATCATCCGGTACTCGCCGGGACCGAGATCCGCGGGCGGGACGAAGGCCGGTACTTCCCTGGCCTTCTGGTAGTTGAAGCCGACGTCCGTGACGAGATCGCGGATCACCGGGAACGCCCGCAGCGGCGTCACCGTGATCGTCTCCTCCCGGTCGAACACCGACATGCGCGTCATGCACAACAGCCGCGGCCGGCCGTTGATCTCGGCGGAGCACGAACCGCACTTGCCCGCCTTGCAGTTCCAGCGCACCGCGAGATCGGGGGCCTGGGTGGCCTGGAGGCGGTGGATGATGTCGAGCACCACCTCGCCGTCGTTGACCTCGACCTCGAAGTCCTCCAGGCCGCCGCCTCCCACGTCACCGCGCCACACCTTGAAGTGGGCCGTGTAGCTGCTCATTCGTACAGCTCCTCTTCGGCGAGGTACTTGACCAGCTCCTCCTTGTCGAAGAGGGCGAGCAGGTCGGCACGGATGGGTTCGGTGGTCTCCCGGGTGAGGGTGATCTGGCCGCGGACCGGGTCCGTGGCCGCCAGCCCGCCCGTCGGGTCGGTCAGCGCGCACAGCAGGTTGATCCGGCGCCACTTGCGGTCCATCCCCGGATGGTCCTCGCGGGTGTGCCCGCCGCGCGACTCGGTGCGCTCCAGCGCGGCCCGCGCCACGCACTCGCTGACCAGCAGCATGTTCCTGAGGTCCAGGGCGAGGTGCCAGCCCGGGTTGAACTGCCGGTGCCCCTCGACGCCGGCCCGGCGGGCCCGTGCCCGCAGCTCGCCCAGCTTCTCCAGGGCCTGCTTCATCTCCGCCTCGCGGCGGATGATGCCGACCAGGTCGTTCATCGTCTGCTGGAGCTCCTGGTGCAGGGTGTAGGGGTTCTCCGGCGGGCCGCCCTTCGGCTCCTCGATCTCGGCCTCGGCGGAGAAGGGCCGCAGCGCCTCGGCGGCGGCGGCGTCGACCTGGCCGTCGTCCACCACGGGCCGCGCCCCGGCCAGCCCCGCCGCGTACTCGGCCGCGTGCCAGCCCGCCCGGCGCCCGAACACCAGCAGGTCCGACAGTGAGTTGCCGCCCAGCCGGTTGGAGCCGTGCATGCCGCCGGCCACCTCACCGGCCGCGTACAGCCCGGGCACCCCGCGCGCCGCCGCCGTGTCGGACTCGACCGCGATGCCGCCCATCACGTAGTGACAGGTGGGCCCGACCTCCATCGCCTCGGCCGTGATGTCGACGTCCGCCAGTTCCTTGAACTGGTGGTACATCGACGGCAGCCGGCGTTTGATCACCTCGGCGGGCATCCGGGTCGACACGTCGAGGAACACACCCCCGTGCGGCGAGCCGCGCCCCTCCTTCACCTCGGAGTTGATCGCCCGCGCGACCTCGTCGCGGGGGAGCAGCTCGGGGGGACGCCGGTTGTGGTCCGGGTCGTCGTACCAGCGGTCGGCCTCGTCCTCCGTCTCGGCGTACTTGTCCTTGAAGACGTCGGGGATGTAGTCGAACATGAACCGCTTGCCGTCGGAGTTGCGCAGCACCCCGCCGTCACCGCGCACCGACTCGGTGACGAGGATGCCCTTCACCGACGGCGGCCAGACCATGCCCGTCGGGTGGAACTGCACGAACTCCATGTTCAGCAGGGGAGCGCCCGCGAGGAGCGCCAGCGCGTGGCCGTCGCCGGTGTACTCCCACGAGTTCGACGTCACCTTGAAGGACTTGCCGATGCCGCCCGTCGCGATCACGACAGCCGGCGCCTCCAGGACGAAGAAGCGGCCCGATTCGCGCTCGTAGCCGAAGACCCCGGAGACACGGCCGTCCTCCTTGAGGACGCGGGTGACCGTGCACTCCTGGAAGACCTTCAGCCGGGACTCGTAGTCGCCGGTCTCCTTGAAGTCCTCCTGCTGGAGCGCGACGATCTTCTGCTGGAGGGTGCGGATCAGCTCCAGGCCCGTGCGGTCGCCGACGTGCGCGAGGCGCGGGTACTCGTGGCCGCCGAAGTTGCGCTGGGAGATCCGGCCGTCCTTGGTGCGGTCGAACAGCGCCCCCCAGGTCTCCAGCTCCCACACCCGCTGGGGCGCCTCCTGCGCGTGCAGCTCGGCCATCCGCCACTGGTTGAGGAACTTGCCGCCGCGCATGGTGTCGCGGAAGTGGACCCGCCAGTTGTCGTTCTCGTTGGCGTTGGCCATCGCCGCCGCGATGCCGCCCTCGGCCATCACCGTGTGCGCCTTGCCGAACAGCGACTTGCAGATCACGGCCGTACGGGCGCCCCGCTCGCATGCCTCGATGGCGGCGCGCAGCCCGGCGCCGCCCGCCCCCACCACGACGACGTCCCACTCCTGCCGGTCGACCACGGACATCAGAACGCACCCCTCATCAGAAGAACCGCGGATCGTCGAAGGCCCCGGACGCGACCAGGTAGACGTAGAAGTCGGCGAGCGCCACGCTCACCAGCGACGCCCAGGCGAGCTGCATGTGCCGGGCGTTGAGCCGGCCCGCCCACTGCCACATCCGGTAGCGCACGGGATGCTTGGAGAAGTGCTTGAGCTTGCCGCCGACGATGTGCCGGCACGAGTGGCAGGAGATCGTGTACGCCCAGATCAGCACGATGTTGACCAGGAACACGAGCGTGCCGAGGCCCATGTGGCCCCATGCGTAGTGCTCGTCGCGGAAGGCGAGCACGGTGTCGTAGGTGAGGATCCCGGCGACGACGATCGCGGCGTAGAAGAAGTACCGGTGGATGTTCTGCAGCACCAGCGGGAAGCGGGTCTCGCCGGTGTACTTCTTGTGGGGCTCGGCCACCGCGCAGGCCGGCGGGGAGGCCCAGAAGCCCCGGTAGTAGGCCTTGCGGTAGTAGTAGCAGGTCAGACGGAAGCCGAGCGGGAAGATCAGGATGATGATCGCGGGGGAGATCCCCCACCAGCTGCCGAAGATCTCCCAGTTCGGGCCGGCCCTCATCGGCTCGCAGCGCTCCGCCAGGCACGGCGAGTAGAAGGGCGAGACGTACGGCGCCGCGTAGTAGTCGGCGTCGGCGAAGGCCCGCCACGTCGAGTAGACGATGAAGGCGAGCAGCCCGGCGACCGTGCCGGCCGGGGCCAGCCACCAGCGGTCGGTGCGCAGGTGCGGGGCGTCGATCGCGGCGCGCGTACCCGCCCGTACGCCGCCGCTGCGGGGATGGGGTTCTGTGGCGGGGGGTTCCGTACCAGTGGCCACGTGACGACTCCGGTCGGGTTCGGGGGACGTGTCGGTCGTTCGACGCCCTCCCGGTCAGGGAGCGCGCCGGTCCCGGGCGCCGAGCCCCTCGTCGTCCGAGTCGACCCACAGCGACGGGTCGTACGGCGCGTCCGAGATGGTGACGAGGTCGGGACGCTTGGGTGCGGCCGGTGTGGCGGCGGCGTCGCGCAGCAGGGCGACGCTCTCGCGCAGGTGGTTGGCGTCGGCACGGACGCGGCGCATCTCCAGGCCGCCGGTGCCGAGCTGCTTCTCCAGGCGTCCCAGCGAGCGGAACAGCTCGTCGAGGCTGCGCTGGACTGACGTGAGTTCGTCGTGAACGGACATGACTTGCCCTCACTTCCGCGGGTCCTTCGAGGCCCAAGGCGGCAACGCTCATGCGCCTGCGAGTGTTGCGCGTCACACCTTGTGCTGTGAAGGGATGTGCATCGATTGGCCGAGGCGTGCGGGTGCATCCTGCGGTGCGTTGCGCCGCACGGGTGGCTTCCCGCCCGTGACCGCCGTGTCGCCCTGTGTTGCCGAACCCTTTCCTCTTCAGTGGCGGCATACATCAGATGAACTCCAAATACCGCCAAAAGTGATCATAACGCCCGCGGCTTCCCGGAGGTAGCACAGATGTCCCAGCATGGCGTCGGCCCGCGTGCGGTCACGCGCTCGGTCGCCTTCCTCACCGCGGGTGTGCTCGCGGTGCCCGCGCTCACCGGATGCGGCTCCGAGGACCCGGCGGGCAAGCCGCTCGCCGCACCGGACATCCAGCCCGCGGGCCGCGACCGGATCGCCGACGGCGGCACCCTGCGCTGGGCCGTGGACTCCGTGCCCGACACCCTGAACACCTTCCAGTCGGACGCCGACGCCACCACCCTCCGCGTCGCCCAGGCCGTCCTGCCGTCGATGTTCCGGATGAACGCCGCCGGCCGACCCGAGCGCAACCCCGCCTACCTGGAGTCCGCCGAGGTCGTCGAGACCGAGCCCAAGCAGGTCGTCCTGTACAAGCTGAACCAGCAGGCCGTCTGGAGCGACGGCCGGGAGATCGGTGCCGCCGACTTCGCCGCCCAGTGGCGCGCCCTGTCCGGCAAGGACACCGCCTACTGGACCGCCCGCAACGCCGGCTACGACCGCATCCAGAAGATCGAGCGCGGGGACAACGCCCTGGAGGTCAGGGTCACCTTCAGCCGCCCCTACGCCGACTGGCGGTCGCTGTTCTCGCCGCTGTACCCCAAGGACGTCATGGGCACCCCGGACTCCTTCAACGACGGTGCCCGCAAGAAGCTCAAGGTCACCGCCGGTCCCTTCACGGTGAAGAAGGTCGACCGCGAGGACGACGAGATCACCCTCGCCCGCAACCCCCGCTGGTGGGGCGAGCCCGCCAAGCTCTCCGAGATCGTGCTGCGCACGGTGCCCCGCGACAAGCGGGCTTCCGAGCTGGCCGCCGGCACCCTCGACGTGGCCGAGATCGATCCCTCCGCGGCCCGCCGCATCACCGTCGCCGCCCGCCCCCGGAGCTCCAGCAGCCCGCTGATGGGCCCCGCCGCCGACCGGTCCGCCGCGGACGCCCTGCACTCCTGGGCCGTCGCCAACGGCACCGACGAGGACGACGCCGACGAGGAGACCGTCGCCCGCAAGAAGCTGCGCAAGGCGGCCGTCACGTACGCCCGGCAGCAGCAGGCCCTGCGCGGCTTCGAAGTGCGCAAGTCCCTGGAGCCGGCCTTCACCCAGCTCGCCCTGAACGGCGCCGAGGGCCCCCTCGCCGACGAGCGCGTCCGCAGGGCCGTCGCCCGCGCCCTCGACCGCAAGAAACTGGCCGAAACCGTACTGAAGCCCCTGGGTCTGCCCGCCGTCCCGGTCGGCAGCCACCTGGCCCTGTCCGGCCAGGCCCACTACGCCGACAACAGCGGCGCCCTCGGCGGCCAGGACACCAAGGAGGCCCAGGCCCTGCTCGCGGACGCCGGGTGGGTGCGCGGCGGCCCCCTCAAGGAGCAGAAGAAGAAGGAAAAGGAAAAGAAAGAGGAGAAGGCGGCCGGCGCCCAGGGCGAGAAGGCCGTCGGCGAGGACAACAAGGCGCACGGCGGACAGGACCCCGCCGACCACCTCGCCCACGACGGCACCCAGTACAAGCACCCGGCCCGGGACGGTGCCCCCGGCGCGTACGCCCCCAAGGGCACCGCCGCCCCGGCGAACCGCGAGGCCGCCCCGCTCGCCAAGAACGGCAAGCCCCTCACGCTCCGCTTCGTGCTCCCCTCCGGACCCGGCTCCCAGACACTGCGCACGGTCGCCGGCCGCATCTCCCGCATGCTGGAGCGCGTCGGCATCGGCACGGACATCTCCAAGGTCTCCGACGAGTCCTACTTCAAGGACCACATCGCCTCCGGCCAGTACGACCTCGCCCTCTACTCCTGGCCGGCCACCGCCTTCCCCGCCACCGACGCCCGCCCCGTCTACGCCAAGCCCGTCCCGGCCGCCGACGGCTCCCTGAACGTCGAGCAGAACTACACCCGCGTCGGCACCGATCAGGTCGACCAGCTCTTCGACGAGGCCGTGTCCACCCTCGACGAGGGCAAGTCCCGCTCCCTGATCCGCAAGGCCGACTCCCGCATCTGGGCGGCGGCCGGCTCCATCCCCCTCTTCCAGCGCCCCCAGCTCATCGCGGCCCGCAAGAACCTCGTGAACACCGGAGCGTTCGGCTTCGGCACGCCGGTCTACGAGGACATGGGCTTCCTGAAGAAGGGCGCGAAGCCGGCGGCGGGCCCGTCGGCGAAGGGATCAGCGGCCCGGTAGCTCCCTTGCCGTCTCCGCCCGGCGCCCGCACCATGAACGCGGCAGTGATCATGGTGCGGGCGCCGGGCGTCCGTGCACGGGGGACGGGAGCCGGCGGATGCGCGGCACGGTACGGCGGGTCTGCGCGGCCGGGTTGGTCGTCGGGGTGCTGGTGACGGGACTGACGGCATGTGCGGGCGACGACACGGCCCCTGAGGTCCCCAAGACCGGCAGGGCCGTCGTGAAGGCCTGCGCCGACGGCACCTTCACCTGGTCCCGGTCACGGAGCGGGACCGGCTGACCGGCGTCTCCGCCCTCGAGCGGCTGGGCACGGGTGGCGGCAGGCCGCACAACCCGATGCGGCGGGTGTACACCCCCAGCCCCTCGGTACGCGCCGACGGACCGGCCCCGTCCGCCGCCGAGATCCTCTTCTCGCTTGGCAAGAAGACCGGCGAGATCGACTCCGGCGCGCGCACCCTGGCGGAGGCCGGCGGAGACATCTGGGCCTTCACCGACGTCCGGCTCCCGGCCCCGGAGCTCGACGACGACCGTGTCGTACCCCGCGCCGCCGGGGAGTTCGTCCAGTACGCCGGTGTGCGGGAAGTGCCGGCGGACTTCCGTTACACCTGCCCGGACGGCAGGACCGTCGCCGGCCGCGCCCGGAACTGGACGGTTGATCTCGCAGGAGTGACCGACTGCGACGAGCGCCCGGACTCGGCTCTGGCCGGGGAGGTCGCCCAGCACGCCTGCGGACGGGGCGAGACTGGCACTTCCAGCCCGTCCGGCGATTGAGGACGAGGCCGTTCAGGCCGAAGCGGGGGTCTGGGGGCGGCAGCCCCCAGCAGGCCCGGGGACTGGTGCCGGCTACCTCAAAAACCGGGTCTGACCTGCACCGACGTATCCCGGCTAACCCCCGCACCCGCGGACCCGTACCATGGGGTGAGGCCGTGGCATGTTGAGCCCGGCAGGGCCCGCGCACCACCGACGTACGCGCAGGGCATTCCTCACACTCCGGGAGTACGCCTTCTTATGGCCACGCGCCACGACATCCGCAACGTCGCCATCGTCGCCCACGTCGACCACGGCAAGACCACCATCGTCGACGGCATGCTGAAGCAGGCCGGCGCCTTCGCCGCGCACCAGCTCGACTCGGTCGACGACCGCATGATGGACTCGAACGACCTGGAGCGTGAGAAGGGCATCACGATCCTGGCCAAGAACACGGCGGTGAAGTACCACCCGAAGGACGGGGGGGACGTCATCACCATCAACATCATCGACACCCCCGGCCACGCCGACTTCGGCGGCGAGGTGGAGCGCGGTCTGTCGATGGTCGACGGCGTCGTCCTGCTCGTGGACGCCTCCGAGGGCCCGCTCCCGCAGACCCGCTTCGTGCTGCGCAAGGCGCTCCAGGCCCGGCTGCCCGTCATCCTCTGCATCAACAAGACGGACCGCCCGGACGCCCGGATCGACGAGGTCGTCAACGAGACCTACGACCTCTTCCTCGACCTGGACGCCGACGAGGAGCAGATCGAGTTCCCGATCGTCTACGCCTGCGGCCGCGACGGCATCGCCTCGCTGACCAAGCCGGACAACGGCACGGTCCCGGCCGACTCCACCAGCCTGGAGCCGTTCTTCTCCACCATCCTGGAGCACATCCCGGCCCCGAGCTACGACCCCTCCGCCCCGCTCCAGGCCCACGTCACGAACCTGGACGCCGACAACTTCCTCGGCCGTATCGCGCTGGTCCGCGTCGAGCAGGGCGAGCTGCGCAAGGGCCAGACGGTCGCGTGGATGAAGCGCGACGGGTCCGTCAGCAGCGTCCGCATCTCCGAGCTCATGATGACCGAGGCGCTCACCCGCAAGCCGGCCGAGGTGGCCGGTCCCGGTGACATCTGCGCCGTGGCCGGTATCCCGGACATCATGATCGGTGAGACCCTGGCCGACCCGGAGAACCCGGTCGCGCTGCCGCTGATCACGGTCGACGAGCCCGCGATCTCCATGGTCATCGGCACCAACACCTCCCCGCTGGTCGGCCGCGGCGCCACCGGCAAGGGCGCCGACAACAAGGCGGCCGTCAAGGACCGCAAGGTCACCGCCCGTCAGGTCAAGGACCGCCTCGACCGCGAGCTGATCGGCAACGTCAGCCTCCGGGTGCTGGACACCGAGCGGCCGGACGCCTGGGAGGTGCAGGGCCGTGGTGAGCTGGCGCTGGCCATCCTGGTCGAGACGATGCGCCGGGAAGGCTTCGAGCTGACCATCGGCAAGCCGCAGGTCGTCACCAAGGAGATCGACGGCAAGGTCTACGAGCCGGTCGAGCGCATGACGATCGACGTGCCCGAGGAGCACATGGGTGCCGTCACGCAGCTCATGGGCGTCCGCAAGGGCCGCATGGACAACATGTCGAACCACGGCTCCGGCTGGGTCCGCATGGAGTTCGTAGTGCCCTCACGCGGTCTCATCGGCTTCCGGACCGAGTTCCTGACCCAGACCCGCGGCACGGGCATCGGCCACTCCATCCACGAGGGCTTCGAGCCCTGGTTCGGCACGCTCCAGACCCGTAACAACGGCTCCCTGGTCGCCGACCGCGCCGGTGCGGTCACCGCCTTCGCGATGACCAACCTCCAGGAGCGCGGCGTGCTGTTCGTCGAGCCGGGCACCGAGGTGTACGAGGGCATGATCGTCGGCGAGAACTCCCGCGCCGACGACATGGACGTCAACATCACCAAGGAGAAGAAGCTCACCAACATGCGGTCGTCCACGGCCGATGTGACCGAGTCGATCGTCCCGCCGCGCAAGCTGTCGCTGGAGCAGTCCCTGGAGTTCTGCCGCGACGACGAGTGCGTCGAGGTCACCCCGGAGGCCGTGCGCATCCGCAAGGTGAACCTGGACGCGCGCGAGCGCGCCCGCGCCGCGAGCCGCGCCAAGCACGGCTGACGCCTGCCGTTCGACGACACCGGGCACCCCGCCTCGCGGGGTGCCCGGTGTCGTAGTAAAGCGGAGGGACGCGAAGGGAAGGGGTAGGGAAAACCCTCGATTTGCCGGGGACGGCCGTCCGGAGCGCCTTGTTCGCACTACCCTGCTGCGGAAGTACCGCGCTCTGCCCGCGCACAGGTCCGTACAACGGCCTTGCGGCGATGGCCTCTTGAGCGAGCGACAGCCACGGTCGGCAGCCTGCACGGCAGCCACGGTAGCCGCAAGCGGTTTATCTCACTCTCGCGTCCGGAATGCGGACACGCGCCACCGATAGATGTGTAACAAGTCCGTTTCGCAGGGATCTTTCACCAAACCCTTTGTCCGGATTTTGGAAGATGTAGGCGCGAGCTGTGATCGAACCGAGACCTCGAGAGTGTGGTTCGCTCCTGGCGCATGGCAGATAGTTAGGCGCGTAGAGCTCGGATGAACGGGTCACTCGCTGGAGGCGGCGCCGACTCACGAGCGCGGGGGCACCTGACGATTTCCGGCACCGGCGACGGGCGGTGGCGGTGGTCTGTCTGTGCTCCCTTTGCGGTGAACCAATGACTTCATAGGAGGAACCCATGCGCGGTGCCAAGAGCGCCAAGTGGGTCGCGGGGGCGATAGTCGTCGCCCTGGCCGCCACCGCCTGCGGCGGCGGCGACGACAGTGCCGGCGACGACATGAACAAGGGGAAGGCCGACCCGAACGGCATCGTCACTGCGCAGCTGAGCGAGCCTCAGAACCCGCTCCAGCCGGCCAACGCCAAGGAGAGCCAGGGCAGCCGTGTCCTGCGCACGATCTTCGCCGGCCTGGTCGACTACGAGCCCGGCACCGGCAAGCTCGAGTACGTCAACGCCGAGTCGGTCACGCCGAACGACGACTCGTCCGAGTGGACCGTCAAGCTCAAGCCGGGATGGAAGTTCCACGACGGCACCCCGGTCACCGCCAAGTCCTACGTGGACTCCTGGAACTGGTCGGCCAACATCAAGAACAACCAGACCAACTCCAGCTGGTTCTCCGACATCGTCGGCTTCGAGGACGTGCACCCGGAGAAGGGTGACCCGAAGAGCGACAAGATGTCGGGCCTGAAGGTCGTCGACGACAACACCTTCACCATCAAGCTGACGCAGCCGGTCTCGTACTTCGCGTACAAGCTGGGCTACGACGTGTGGGCGCCGCTGCCCGAGGCCTTCTTCAAGGACCCGAAGGCGTTCGGCGAGAAGCCGGTCGGCAACGGCCCGTACAAGTTCGTCTCCTGGGAGCACAACAAGCTCATCAAGGTCCGCAAGTTCGCGGACTACAAGGGCCCGAACGTCGCCAAGAACGGCGGCATCGACTTCAAGAACTACACGACCGCCGACGCGGCCTACTCGGACCTGCGCTCCGACAACGTGGACTGGATCGAGCAGGTCCCGACCACCGCGCTGACGAACTACAAGACGGACCTCGGCGACCGCGCCATCGACGAGCCGTACTCGGCCGTCCAGTCGATCGTCCCGGCGTTCTACACCAAGCAGTTCAAGGACATCGACCCCAAGGTCATCCAGGGTCTGTCCATGGCGATCGACCGCCAGACGATCACCAAGACCGTCCTCCAGGGCACGCGTACCCCGGCCGACTCCTACGTCGCCCCGGGTGTCCTCGGCTACAAGAAGGGCGCGCTCGGCGACATCGTCAAGTTCGACCCGGCCCAGGCCAAGAAGCTCATCCAGGAGGGTGGCGGCGTCCCGGGCAACAAGATCCAGATCCAGTACAACGCCGACCAGGACCACAAGCCCTGGGTCGACGCGGTCTGCAACTCGATCCGCAAGTCCACCGGCGTGGAGTGCACCGGCGACCCGAAGCCGACCTTCCAGGCCGACCTGGACACCCGTGACAAGCACGAGGTCAAGTCCATGTACCGCGGTGGCTGGGTGCTCGACTACCCGGTCAACTCGAACTTCATGCGCGACCTGTACGGCAGCACGGCGGCCGGCAACACCAGCGGCTACTCCAACAAGGAGTTCGACAAGCTGAGCTCCGAGGCGGACAAGGCCAGCTCGATCGACGAGACCGTGAAGCTGTACCAGCAGGCGGAGCAGCTCCTCGCCAAGGACATGCCGGCGATCCCGCTCTGGTTCTACAAGGTCAACAGCGGTCAGTCCAAGAACATCCTGGGCAAGATCGAGTACGGCCAGGACGGGGACCCGATCTTCGACACCATCCAGGTCAAGCAGAAGTAACAAGACGACCGCAGGCCGGTGCCGCCCCTCCCGGAAAAGGGGAGCGGCGGCACCGGCCCGTAGGCACAGGCCTCCACCTCACCCCCTCACCTGCGGTAGATGAGTGCGCAGGCCTCGCCGACCCCTCACGGCATGGAGGCGCAAGATGGGGCGCTACGCCGCCAGGCGACTGCTCCAGATGATCCCGATCTTCATCGGGACAACTCTGTTGATCTTCTTGATGGTCCACATCCTGCCGGGCGACCCGGTCCGGGCCATCTACGGGGACAAGGCTCCCGATCCCGCACAGATCGCGCAGATCAAGCGCGAGTACGGCTTCGACAAGCCCGTCCTCGAGCAGTACTTCCACTACATGCTGAATCTCCTCAAGGGAGACTTCGGCAGCAACCTCGCGGGGCGCCCGGTCGCCGACCTGATGGCCGACGCCTTCCCGGTGACGCTGCGTCTGACGCTGCTGGCCATCACCATCGAGATCATCATCGGTGTGGGCCTCGGCGCGTGGGCCGGTCTGCGGGCCGGTAAGGCCGCCGACACGGGCGTGCTGGTCTTCACCCTGACGGTGATCTCCATCCCCGTGTTCGTGCTGGGCTTCATCGCCCGGTTCATCTTCGCCGACGAACTCGGCTGGCTGCCGCCCAACGTGCAGGACTCCACGGACTACTCGCAGTTGTTCCTGCCGGCGTTCGTCCTGGCCATGCTGTCCATGGCCTACGTGGCCCGGCTGACCCGGACGACGTTCGCCGAGAACCTGCGGGCCGACTACATACGCACCGCGCTCGCCAAGGGCCTGCCCCGGCGCCGCATCATCGGTGTCCACCTGCTGCGCAATTCGCTGATCCCGGTCGTCACCTTCGTCGGCACCGACGTCGGCGGCTTCATCGGCGGCGCGGTCATCACCGAGGGCATCTTCAACATCCAGGGTGTCGGCAACCTCCTCTACAGGGCGATCCAGACGAGCGAGGGCTCGACGGTCACGGGTGTGGTGACGGTGCTCGTCCTCGTCATCCTCCTGATCAACCTGCTCATCGACCTGCTGTACGCGGTCCTGGACCCGAGGATCCGGTATGCCTGACGTGACCAAGGCCCAGACCACCGACGCCGCGACCGTGGACGCCGTGGCCCCGCCCGCCGTCGACACGGCCGGCAAGCAGAGCGCGCAGAAGAGCGAGAAGCCCCGCTCGCTGTGGGGGGACGCCTGGTACGACCTGCGGCACCGGCCCATGTTCTGGATCTCCTCGGTGCTGCTGGTCCTGCTGCTGGTGATCGCCGCGTTCCCCGGCATGTTCACCAGCGTCGACCCGCGCGACGGCGACCTGGTCCACCACTACCTGGGCAAGCCGGAGCTGGGCCACTTCTTCCAGCCCGACTGGTTCGGCTACGACCAGCAGGGCCGTTCCATCTACGCCCGCGTCATCCACGGCACCCGCGCCTCGATCCTCGTCGGCGTGTGCGTCACCGCGGCCGTCACGCTGATCGGCGGTCTGCTCGGCATGCTGGCGGGCTACTTCGGCGGCTGGATCGACTCGGTGATCTCCCGGATCGTCGACATCTTCTTCGGCCTGCCGTTCCTGCTCGGCACCATGGTCGTCCTGAACGCCTTCACCGAGCGCAAGGTGTACGTGGTCATCCTGGCTCTGGCCTTCCTGGGCTGGACCTCGATCGCCCGCGTCACGCGCAGCTCCGTCATCACGGCCAAGCAGGCCGACTACGTGACGGCGGCCCGGGCGCTGGGCGCCGGCACCACGCGGATCCTGTTCCGCCACGTGATGCCGAACGCCGTCGCGCCGACCATCGTCGTGGCCACGATCGCCCTCGGCGGTTACATCTCGGCCGAGGCGACGCTGTCGTTCCTCGGCCTCGGCCTCAGCGACCCGACGATCTCGTGGGGCATCGACATCTCGGAGGGCAGCAAGGTGATCCGGGACAACCCGCACACGCTGCTGTTCCCGGCGGGCATGCTCAGCCTCACGGTCTTCGCGTTCATCATGCTCGGCGACGCGGTCCGCGACGCCCTTGACCCGAAGCTGCGCTGAGGAGGGCGTACGTGACCACCATCGACAAGACCAGGAACGTGCCCGAGCCGCGAGGCGCGGCCGAGGGCGATGTTCCCCTGCTCGAAGTGCGCGACCTGCACGTCGAGTTCCACACCCGTGACGGTGTGGCGAAGGCCGTCAACGGCGTCAACTACACCGTGAACTCCGGCGAGACGCTCGCCGTGCTCGGCGAGTCCGGCTCCGGCAAGTCCGTGACCGCCCAGGCGATCATGGGCATCCTCGACATGCCGCCCGGGCGGATCCCGCAGGGCCAGATCCTGTACCGGGGCGAGGACATGCTCACCATGTCGGGCGACGCCCGGCGCAAGATCCGGGGCAGGAAGATCGCGATGATCTTCCAGGACGCGCTGTCCGCGCTGAACCCGGTGCTGTCCGTCGGCTACCAGCTCGGCGAGATGTTCCGCGTCCACCAGGGCCTGAGCAAGAAGGATGCCAAGGCCAAGGCCATCGAGCTGATGGACCGCGTGAAGATCCCGGCCGCGAAGGAACGCGTCGGCGACTATCCGCACCAGTTCTCCGGCGGTATGCGCCAGCGCATCATGATCGCGATGGCGCTCGCCCTGGAGCCGGACCTGATCATCGCCGACGAGCCCACCACGGCCCTCGACGTGACGGTCCAGGCGCAGGTCATGGACCTGCTCTCGGACCTGCAGCGCGAGTACAACATGGGCCTGATCCTGATCACCCACGACCTCGGTGTCGTCGCCGACGTCGCGGACAAGATCGCGGTGATGTACGCGGGCCGGATCGTGGAGACCGCGCCCGTGCACGAGCTGTACAAGCGGCCCGCGCACCCCTACACCAAGGGTCTGCTCGAGTCGATCCCGCGCCTGGACCAGAAGGGCCAGGACCTGTACGCCATCAAGGGTCTGCCGCCCAACCTGACGCGTATCCCGTCCGGTTGTGCCTTCAACCCGCGGTGCCCGCAGGCGCAGGACATCTGCCGTACGGACGTCCCGCCGCTGCACCCGGTCACCGAGCGGGACGGCGGAGAGCTGGTCGGCCGCGGCAGCGCGTGCCACTTCTGGAAGGAGACGATCCATGGCTGAGCAGGACACGAAGGGCGAGTCCATGGACGCCACCCCCAACGTCACCGAGGTGGAGACGGTCGACGCGGCCACCGACGAGGAGGCCGTCGCGGCGATCGAAGCGCCGGTCGAGCGCGGTGAGCCCATCCTTCAGGTCCGCAACCTGGTCAAGCACTTCCCGCTGACCCAGGGGATTCTGCTCAAGCGTCAGATCGGCGCGGTCAAGGCCGTGGACGGGGTCTCCTTCGACCTCTACCAGGGTGAGACGCTCGGCATCGTGGGCGAGTCCGGCTGTGGCAAGTCCACGGTCGCCAAGCTGCTGATGATGCTGGAGAAGGCGACCGCGGGTGAGATCTTCTACAAGGGCCAGGACATCACCAAGCTGTCCGGCCGCGCCCTGAAGGCGGTCCGCCGCAACATCCAGATGGTCTTTCAGGATCCGTACACGTCGCTCAACCCCCGTATGACGGTGGGCGACATCATCGGGGAGACCTTCGAGATCCACCCGGAGGTGGCGCCGAAGGGCGACCGCCGCCGCAAGGTCCAGGACCTGCTGGACGTGGTCGGCCTCAACCCCGAGTACATCAACCGCTACCCGCACCAGTTCTCGGGCGGTCAGCGCCAGCGCATCGGCATCGCCCGCGGCCTGGCGCTCAACCCCGAGATCATCATCTGCGACGAGCCGGTCTCCGCGCTGGACGTGTCCGTCCAGGCGCAGGTCATCAACCTGATGGAGAAGCTCCAGGACGAGTTCAACCTGTCCTACCTCTTCATCGCGCACGACCTGTCGATCGTCCGGCACATCTCGGACCGGGTGGGTGTGATGTACCTGGGCAAGATGGCCGAGATCGGTACGGACACGGAGATCTACGACCACCCGACCCACCCCTACACGCAGGCCCTGCTCTCCGCGGTCCCGGTTCCCGACCCGGAGTCCCGCGAGGGCCGCGAACGCATCATCCTCACCGGAGACGTCCCGTCCCCGGCCAACCCGCCCTCGGGCTGCCGCTTCCGCACCCGCTGCTGGAAGGCCCAGGACAAGTGCGCCCAGGAGACCCCTCTCCTGGCCATCCCCGAGCGTTTCAAGGGCGAGGACACCCCGGCGGCCCACGAGTCGGCCTGCCACTTCGCCGAGGAGAAGGACGTGGTCCACGCGGCCTGACGTCCCAGCACGGCCTCCTGTCCGGTTCCCGGCCCTTCTCACCGAAGACGCCGGGAACCGGTGTTCGAGGGTCTGGAATTTCGAGGGTCTGGAATGCTGCATCACATCGAACTCTGGGTCCCCGACCTTCCCCGGGCGACCCGCGCATGGGGCTGGCTCCTCGGCCGCCTCGGCTACGACCCGTATCAGGAGTGGGAGCGCGGCCGCAGTTGGCGGCTCGGTCCGACGTACCTCGTCGTCGAGCAGTCACCGGCGATGAGTGCCGCCGAGCACGACCGCATGAGGCCGGGCCTCAACCACCTGGCGTTCCATGCCGGGACGCCGGCCGACGTCGACGCGCTGGCTCGGGACGCCCCGGCACACGGCTGGGAGCCTCTTTTCGCCGACCGCTACCCGCACGCCGGAGGCTCCGGGCACTACGCCGCCCATCTCGCCGACAGCGACGGGTTCGAGGTGGAGCTGGTCGCTGCCGAAGTGCCGGTAAACCCCCGCGAACTGCGTTAACACGCAGGCAACTTCGCTGACCCGGTTCCGATATACGGACGCGTCAGGCTGGACAGCGTACGGCCGTGCGGGTGCCGTAAACGGGCCGGGGCGCACCATGTCGCCCCGGCCCGTTGCCGTGTTCAGGTGCCGGTGATGCCCAGGGACCGCTTCAGGAAGTCGACCTGGAGCAGGAGCAGGTTCTCCGCGACCTGTTCCTGGGGGGTGATGTGGGTGACCCCGGACAGCGGCAGCACCTCGTGCGGGCGGCCGGCGGCCAGGAGGGCCGAGGACAGGCGCAGGGCGTGGGCGACGACCACGTTGTCGTCGGCGAGGCCGTGCACGATCATCAGCGGGCGGTGCGGCTCGGCGGGGGAGGACAGGCCGTCCGCCGTGACGAGGGAGCTGCGCGCGTACGCGTCCGGCTGCTCGGCCGGGTCCCCCAGGTAGCGCTCCGTGTAGTGCGTGTCGTACAGGTGCCAGTCCGTCACCGGCGCGCCCGCGATCCCCGCGTGGAAGACGTCCGGCCGGCGCAGCACCGCGAGGCCCGCCAGCCAGCCGCCGAAGGACCAGCCGCGGATCGCCACCCGGGACAGGTCCAGCGGATACCTCTTCGCCAGGTCCTCCAGGGCCTCCACCTGGTCGTCCAGGGAGAGCGTGAAGTCCTGGTGGATCCCCTTCTCCCAGGCGGGGGAGCGGCCCGGGGTGCCCCGGCCGTCCGCGACGACCACCGCGAAGCCCTGGTCCGCGAACCACTGTGAGGTGAGGTGCGGGTTGTGGGCCGCGAGGACCCGCTGCCCGTGCGGCCCGCCGTAGGGATCCATGAGCACCGGCAGGGGGGTGTCACCGGCGTAGTCCCGAGGCATAAGCACGGCGCACGGGATGCGGCGTGCGCCCCCCTCGGTGAGCGTCACGCGGGGGGACATACCGGGATCTTCTGCGTGCGAGGGGACGACAACCGTCGGTTTCCCGTCGCGCAGTACCCGCACCCGCGCACCTGGCCGATCCAGTGCCGCCGAGACCAGAACCGTCACGTCCCCGGCCCGCACCGCCGAGTGCACGCCCGGCTCCCGCGACACCCGCTCCACTCCCAGCTCGTTCACCCGGTACACATGCACTTGGCCGGTCTCCGCCTCGGCGGCCTCCTCGCCCGCCGACGCCGAGATCAGCACGTCGTCGTCGGAGACGTCCAGCACGGCCCGCACGTGCAGCTGCGCCCCCGTGAGCGGCCGGTCCCCGACCGCCAGCAGCCGCGCACCGCCCTCGTCCGCGATCCGCACCAGTCGTCCGGCCGGGCTCCAGCACGGCACCCCGGGGAAAAGATCAAGCCAAATCCGATCTTCGTCGGCGTGCACCATCCGGGTCGCGCCCGACTCCGGATCCACCGCGAGAATCAGCTGGCTGCGCTGATCGCGCGCCTGGACGAGCAGCAGCGGCGCGCCCGCCGCTGACCAGTGCACACGCGCCAGATACGGGTACCGCGCCCGGTCCCAGGCAACCTCCGTGCGCGCCCCGTCCAGGCCGATCACGAACAGCCGTACGTCCGCGTTGCCGGTGCCCGCCGCCGGATACGCCACCCGCTGCGGCTCTCGTTCCGGATGCGCCGGGTCGGAGATCCACCACCGGTCCACCGGCGTGTCGTCCGCACGCGCCACGAGCAGCCGGTCCGACTCCGGCGCCCACCAGAAGCCGCGCGACCGCCCCATCTCCTCGGCCGCGATGAACTCGGCCAGCCCATATGAGACATTTTCCGACTCCGGCTCGGCGAGCGCCCGGTCGCCGTCCCCCTCCGCGCCAACGACGCGCAGCGCACCCTGCGCGACGTAGGCGACATACCGCCCGTCGGGCGAGGGACGCGGGTCGATCACCGGCCCGGGCGTGGGCAGTTCACGTGCCGTCCCGGCCCGCAGCTCGGCCGCGAAAAGCCGCCCCGACAAGGCGAAAGAGGCCAACTCGACGGCCGTGTCGGTGGCGTACCCGACGATGCCGGCGCCACCCTCCCGGCTGCGCTCACGCCGGGCGCGCTCCTCGGGCGAGAGGTCCTCCGAGGCACCGCCCAGCAGGGCGCGCGGGTCGGCGGCCACGCGCTCCCCGCCCTCCTCCGTGTCGAGGACCCACAGTGAGTTCGCCCGGTCCGTACCGGAACCGGAGCGCAGGAACACGACACGTGAACCGTCGGGCGCCACAGTGAACGAACGCGGCGCGCCGAGCGTGAAGCGCTGGGTACGGGCGTGCCGCCGGGGGAAGGAGTCAGGCTCGGTCGTCATGCCCTGACCATATTGGCCATGCGCCCCCTTGTGCGGCCGTGCGCCGATCGATGCGCACGGACGGATAGTTATGATCAATGTCGCATAGTGGGTATGAACCTGCTGGCTGCTGTACGGATTTGATGCCCCCATAGTCCGACCCCCCGCGCCCTCGTGGATCTTTGGAGGTGAGCCGCCGTGGCACTCTCGATTTCGGCGGTGGTGCTGCTGGCGATCATCGTCTTCCTGTTGATCAAGAAGTCGGGGCTGAAGGCCGGGCATGCGATCGTCTGCATGCTGCTCGGCTTCTACCTCGCCTCCTCGACCGTGGCTCCCACGATCAACGAGCTGACGACCAACATCGCGGGCATGATCGGCAGCATCAAGTTCTGACCGCCGGACCTCGTAGTCTGGGTCCATGACGGAACTGCCCTCTCGGCGTCTGCTGCTGGTGCACGCGCACCCGGACGACGAGTCGATCAACAACGGCGCGACCATGGCCAGGTACGCGGCCGAGGGTGCCCACGTCACCCTGGTCACGTGCACCCTCGGCGAGCGCGGCGAGGTCATCCCGCCCGAGCTCGCGCACCTGAGCGGTCCCGCCCTGGGCCAGCACCGCCGCCGGGAGCTCACCGCCGCCATGGCCGAGCTCGGCGTCCGGGACTTCCGCCTGCTCGGCGGCGCCGGACGCTACAGCGACTCCGGGATGATGGGCCTGCCCGACAACGACGACCCCGGCTGCTTCTGGCAGGCCGACGTCGACGAGGCCGCCGCACACCTCGTCGCGGTGATCCGGGAGGTACGCCCCCAGGTCCTGATCACCTACGACGACAACGGCGGCTACGGCCACCCCGACCACATCCAGGCCCACCGCGTCGCGATGCGGGCCGTCGACCTGGCCGCCGAGTCGGGCCGGCCGACCCCCAAGGTCTACTGGAACCGGGTCCCCCGGCCGGTTGTCGAGGAATCCTTCGCCCGGCTCCGCGAGGACCTGCCGGGCACGCCCTTCGCCAAGGCGGCCGACGTTGACGACGTCCCGGGTGTCGTGGCCGAGGAGCGGATCACCACCGTCGTCGACGGCACCGCGTACGCCGCCGCCAAAGCCGCCGCGATGCGCGCCCACGCCACCCAGATCAGCGTGTGTGGGCCGTACTTCGCACTGTCCAACGAACTCGCCCAGCCGATCCTCACGACCGAGTACTACGAGCTGGTGCGGGGCGAGCGGGGCCCCGGCGAACGGGAGACGGACCTGTTCGCCGGTGTCGAGGAGTCCTCATGAGCGACCGGAGTCCGATGCTCGCCCAGCCGATGCGGCCGCCCTCCGCCGGGCGGGCCGCCGCCTGTGCGGGGTTCTTCCTGCTCGGGGCCGTGATCGGCACGGCAGGGGCACTGGTGCAGCCCGCGTGGTTCCCGGGCGGGCTGCTGCTCGCCCTCGCCGGTGAGGCCGGGCTCGTCCTCGGTGCCGCGCGGGTCACCCGCGGGCGGGCCGGGGGCGTCGCGGCCGCCGCCGGCTGGATGCTCTCCGTGGTCCTGCTCACCGCCAGCCGCCCGGAGGGCGACTTCCTCTTCGCGGCCGGCGAAGGCTCCTATCTCTTCCTGCTCGGTGGCATCGCTGTGGCTGTGATCTGCGCCACCCTCGCCCCGGGGCGGCAACCGGACGGCGACCCCGTCCGACTTGGGAAGTGACGTACCACTTCGCCAGGACGCGCCCATGGGGGTCCGGTGTGAGTTTCCCCAGCGGTCCTGAGATACGGGTGAGAAGTGGCCAGTATGGTGGTGCGCGCCGCCGAGCTGCCCGCGTGAGGTTGTGTCGGGCGGCGGAGCCAACCGGGAGAACCTGCCTTGAGTCGTGAAACTGACACTCCGTCCTCCGGGCCCAACGGGCGCGGCGGAGCCGCCTACCCGTCGGGTACGCCGCCGTACGGGACCCCGACGGTGTCCGACGGCGGTACGGAAGCGGGCCGTTCGGCCACGCGGCCGGAGGAACGCAAGACCGAGACCACGCTGACGACCCGGATCCGGATCAACATCCCCGGGTCACGGCCCATTCCGCCGGTGGTGGTGCGCAAGCCCGTCGCGGACGCGGAGGGCTCCGGCGACACCAGTACCGGTTCCGGCGCGAGAGCGGGCAACGAAGCGAAGGCTCCGGGCAACGCCACGCCCGGGGGCACCGGCACGGTCGAGCCCGCCGCCGAGTCCGGCCAGTCCGGTCCGTCCGGTCCGTCCGGTCCGTCGGGCCAGTCCGGCGAGGACAAGCCGACCAGTGACTGGTTCGCGCCGCGCAAGTCCGGCTCGGGCAAGCCCGGGCAGGGCGGCGGCTCCACCAACGGGGCCGGTCTGCCGGGCGGTTCGGGTCCGGCCGCGGGCGGTTCCGGTGGTGCCGGATCGGGCGGCCCGGCAACGGGTGGTTCCGGTGCGGGTGGTTCCGGTGCCGGGCGGCCCGGTGGCGTGGTCGGTTCCATGAGCAGGCCAGGCGGCTCCCGGTCCGGCGGCAAGAACGGTGCGGGGCTTCCCGGCGGGGCGACCGGCGGCCCCATCGCGCCCGGGCACGGCGGCGGCACGGGCTCCTTCGACGTCACCGAGGCACTGGCGGCGGGTCCCCTCGGCAACGGTTCACGTCCGGCCCCGGGCGGTGACGGTGGCGAGACGCGCCGCGACGACCTGCCGTACTTCTCGGAGAACGACCGCCTCAGCCAGAACGGCCAGGGCGGCTACGGCGGCCAGGGCGCTCCCCACGGCTACGGCGACGCGGGCGGCTCCGGCACCCAGGGCCCGGCCGGCCCGACGGGCGGCCCGGTCACCGGCGACGGCCCGATGGCCCCACCGGCAGGCGGCCCCGGCGTCCCGGGCGGCTTCGACGACCAGGGTGGCGGCCCCGGCGGGCCTGGAGGGCCTGGCGCTTTCAACGAGCCCGGTCGCCCGGGTGGCCCGGGCGGCTTCGACGAGCCCGGTCGCGCGGGTGGTCCCGGCAGCTTCACTGAGCCGGGTGGTCCCGGTGGCCCCGGCGGCTTCGACGAGCCGGGCAGGCCTGGTGGTCCCGGCGGCTTCAACGAGCCGGGTCGCTCGGGTGGCCCCGGCGGCTTCGGTGAGCCGGGCAGGTCTGGTGGCCCCGGCAGCTTCGGCGAGCCCGGCAGGCCCGGTGGCCCCAGCGCCTTCAACGACCCCGGCCGATCGGGCGGCCCCGGCGCGCCTGCCGGTCCCGGCGCCATAGGCGGCCCCGCCGGCACGGGCGGACCCGGAGGACCCGCCGGTACCGCGGGGCCCGGAGGCCCCGGCCCCGGAAACCCTGGCGGCGCCCCCGGCTCCGCCGCTCCCACCGGCCACGGCGCCGCGGGCCACGGCCCCGGCGGCGGGATGAGCGACGACACCGCCATCCTCACCCCGCAGAAGCCGGCCCCCGAGCCGCCGGACGGCCAGGGCTACGGCCCCCGGCACGACAACGTCTCCGGGCACACCGTCACCAGCGGTATCCCGGTCGTACCGCCCGGCGCGGCCTCGTCGTTCCCTCCGGGCGCGCCCGGTGACGGCCCGGTGCCCCACACGGCCCCGAAGCTGCCCGAGCCGGTCTCCCCGCCCCCGGCGAACTCCTCGAAGGCGCCGAAGAAGAAGGGGCGCAACAAGCTCGTGCTGCTCGCCGCAGGCCTGGTGGTCGTGGCCGGTGGCGTGTACGGCGCCGGACTGCTGATGAACCGCACCGACGTGCCCAAGGGCACCACCGTGCTCGGCGTGGACATCGGCGGCACCACCCGCGACGGCGCGGTCAAGAAGCTCGACGACGCCTTCGACGGCCGGGTGGGCAAGCCGCTCAAGCTGTCGGTGGACGGCAGGACCGTGTCCCTCGACCCGGACAAGGCGGGACTCCAGTTCGACATGGACGCCACGGCCGACGCGGCGGCGAAGAGCGACTACAACCCGGTCTCCGTTATCGGCTCGCTCTTCGGCAACCACCGCGTCGTCAAGCCCGTCATGCCCGTCGACGAGGAGAAGCTGCACGCGTCCCTGGAGAACGCCGCGGGCGGCTCCGGCGCGTCGACCGACGGCACGATCAAGTTCGAGGGCGGCAAGGCCGTCCCCGTGTACGGCAAGACGGGCAAGGGCATCGACGTCGCCAAGTCGACCGCCGCGGTCGAGGAGGCGTACCGCAACCAGGTGGAGACCGGCACGCCCGGCACGGTGAACCTCCCGACCACCACCCGGCAGCCGACGGTCTCGAACGCCGAGGTCGACCGGATGCTCAAGGAGTTCGCGCAGCCCGCGATGTCCGACCTCGCCACCGTTCGCACCGACGCGGCGCACAGCATCGACTTCGGCCGTGTGTCCCTGCCGAAGATCCTCAGCTTCAAGGCCGTCAACGGCAAGCTGGTGGACACGTACAACCTCAAGGCCCTCCAGGAGGCGTACGGCACGACCTTCGAGGGCGTGAAGATCGACGGCGCGAGCGGCAAGCGCGACGTGCTGCCGCAGGACGTCGTCACGGCCCTGCGCGAGGCCCTGCGGGGCAAGACGCCCGCGGAGCGCATCGGAGTCATCGACACCAAGCCGAACTGACCTCCGGCCACCCGCACCACGAGAGCCCCTGCCCGGTGAGGGCAGGGGCTCTCGTCGTCGCCCGTTCATCCCGCGTACATGACATCTGTCATACGTCACTCCGGACGCCCGACACTGCCCCCGCCCCCACCCTCGAAGCCACGCTGTCCGTATGACAACGACAGCCCCGGTGGTCGCGTTCGACCAGGTGAGCAAGGCATACGCCGCCGTACGGGCGGTGGACGGACTGACCCTGGCCCTGCGCCCGGGGCAGACCGTGGCGCTGCTGGGCCCCAACGGCGCCGGCAAGTCCACCACCCTCGACCTGCTCCTCGGTCTCAAGAAGCCCGACAGCGGCACGGTCCGCCTCTTCGGCACCAGCCCCCGGGACGCCATCGTCGCCGGGCGCGTGGGCGCCATGCTGCAGAGCGGCGGACTGATGGACCAGGTCACGGTCGCCGAACTAGTGCGGCTCGCCTGCGACCTGCACCCGAAGCCGTACCGGCCCTCCGAGGTCCTGTCCCGCGCCGGCATCGAGCAGATCGCCGACCGCAAGGTCGACAAGCTCTCCGGCGGCCAGGCCCAGCGCGTCCGCTTCGCTCTCGCCACCGCCGGCGACAGCGACCTCATCGTCCTGGACGAGCCCACCACCGGCATGGACGTCACCACCCGCCAGGCCTTCTGGGCCACCATGCGCGAGCAGGCCGGCCAGGGCCGGACCGTCCTCTTCGCCACGCACTACCTCGAGGAGGCCGACGCCGTCGCCGACCGGGTCCTCGTCCTGCACCGCGGCCGGGTCCTCGCCGACGGCACGGCCGCCGAGATCAAGGCCAAGGCGGGCGCCCGCCGCATCTCCTTCGACCTGTCGGGCACCGTCGACGAGCCCGCCCTGCGCCGCCTGCCCTTCCTGACCTCCCTGACGGTCTCCGGACAGACCGTCCGCATCCAGTCCACCGAC
This sequence comes from Streptomyces sp. NPDC050416, assembly GCF_044458845.1. NCBI lineage: Bacteria > Bacillati > Actinomycetota > Actinomycetes > Kitasatosporales > Streptomycetaceae > Streptomyces > Streptomyces sp. NPDC050416. Next base: position 254,537 of record NZ_JBITII010000002.1, on the reverse strand, counting down.
GCCGACGCCACCGTCCACGCCCTGTACGGCCTCGGCGTCTACCCCCGCAACCTCGAAGTCGCCGGGCTCGGCCTGGAGCAGGCCTTCGTCGCGATCACGGCCGCCGAGGAGGCGAAGTCGAAGTGAACAGCCTGATCAAGCTGGAACTCACCCGCGCCCTGCGCAACCGCAAGTTCCTGTTCTTCTCCGTGATCTACCCGTCGGTCCTGTTCCTGATCATCGCGGGCAACGCCGACAGCACCACGAAAGTGCCCGGCAGCGCCCTGACCCTCCCGACCTACATGATGGTCTCCATGGCCTCCTTCGGCGCCCTCACCGCCGTCCTCATGGGCAACAGCGAACGCATCGCCAAGGAACGCGAGGGCGGCTGGGTACGGCAGCTGCGTCTGACGACGCTGCCGGGCCGCGGCTACGTCCTCGCCAAGACCGCGAGCGCCGCCGTCGTCAGCCTGCCGTCCATCGTCATCGTCTTCGCCGTCGCGGCGGCCGTGAAGGACGTACGCCTGAACGCCTGGCAGTGGCTCGCCCTCACCGGAGCGATCTGGGCCGGCAGCCTCGTCTTCGCCGCGCTCGGCGTCGCCCTGGGGTACCTCGCCAGCGGGGACGCGGTCCGCCCGATCACCATGATCACCTACTTCGGCCTGTCGATGCTCGGCGGCCTGTGGATGCCGACGACGACCTTCCCGGGCTGGCTCCAGGACATCGCGAAGTGGCTGCCCACGCACGCGTACGCTGCCCTCGGGCAGGCCATCGAGCAGAGCCGCGCCCCGCACGTCCAGGACCTCGTCATCCTCGTCGTGTCGTTCGTCCTGTTCGCGGGCGGCGCGGCCTGGCTGTACCGGAAGGACACCTTGAAGGCGTGAGCGGCGACGGGTTCGGCATGGGGCAGCGCCCCGTGAACCGCAGGCAGCGGGCGGTGAAGTCGATGTGGACCGGCATCTGGCTGGTCTACCTGAGCGCACCCGTCACCGACCTGCTGCACGGCGGCCACAGCACGGGCGTGCGCGTCCTCGGCTGGATCGGCCTGGCCGCCTTCGTCACCTGGTACATGCTGCTGGTCTTCCGCACCGGCCGGGGCGAGCGCAACGGCGTGGTCCTCGGCTCGCTCGGGGTCCTCGCCGCCCAGTCCGCGCTCCTCGCCGTCACTCTGGGCCGCGAGTGGCTGGTGCTGTTCGTGTACGTGTCGATCGCGTCCGGTGCCGCCCTGCCCCTGCGCATGGCCCGCTGGACCATCCCGGCCGCGTGCGCGCTGCTGACCGCCGTCGCGCTCGCGGTGCCGGGCGGCGAGTCCTACCTGGCGAGCCTGCTCATCCCGGCCCTGCTCGGCGGCTTCGCGATGACCGGCGTACGCGAACTCGTCCGCACCACCATCGCGCTGCGCGAGGCCCGCGCCACCGTCGCCCAGCTCGCCGCCAACGAGGAGCGCCTGCGCCTCGCCAGGGACCTGCACGACCTGCTCGGCCACTCCCTCTCCCTGATCACGCTCAAGAGCGAACTGGCCGGCCGGATGCTGCCCGACCACCCCGGCAAGGCGGCCCAGCAGGTCGCCGACATCGAGCAGGTCAGCCGCCAGGCCCTGGTCGACGTACGCGAGGCCGTCACCGGCTACCGCCGTCCCCGTCTCACAGCCGAACTCGCCGGTGCCAGGGTCGCCCTGACCGCGGCCGGCGTCACCGCCGACCTACCCGCCGAACCCGACCTCACCGGTGTCCCCGAGGAGAGCGAGTCCGCCCTCGCCTGGGCGCTGCGCGAGGCCGTCACCAACGTCGTACGGCACAGCGGCGCCCGCCGCTGCGCGGTCGAGCTGCTGCACCGCCAGACCCTCGACGGCCCGGTGCTCGAACTCGCCGTCGAGGACGACGGCTCGGGCGGCCCGGGCGACGGCCACGGCAACGGCCTCACGGGCCTGACCGAACGCCTCACCAAGGCGGGCGGCACCCTGGAGGCGGGCCCGCTCAGGCACGGCTTCCGCCTGGTCGCCCGCGTGCCCGCGGCCGGACCGGCGGACGTAGGATCCCCGGCATGAGCCGCACGATCAAGGTCCTGCTCGCCGAGGACCAGTCGATGGTCCGCGAGGCCCTGGCCGCCCTGCTCGGCCTGGAGGAGGACATCGAGGTCGTCGCCCAGGTGGCCCGCGGTGACGAGGTCCTGGGCGCGGCCCGCGAGCACGCCGTCGACGTGGCCCTGCTGGACATCGAGATGCCCGGCGCCACGGGCATCGAGGCCGCGGCCCGCCTCCACGCCGAACTCCCGCACATCAAGCTGGTGATCCTCACCACCTTCGGCCGCCCCGGCTACCTCCGCAGCGCCATGGAGTCCGGCGCCGACGCCTTCCTGGTCAAGGACGCCCCCGCCGCGCAACTGGCCGAGGCGATCCGCAAGGTCCTGACCGGCGAACGCGTCATCGACCCCGCCCTCGCGGCAGCGGCCCTGGCGGAAGGCGCCAACCCCCTCACAGACCGGGAACGAGAAGTCCTCCGAGCAGCGTCGGACGGCTCCACCAACGCGGAACTGGCCCAGACCCTGCACCTCTCCCAGGGCACGGTGCGCAACTACCTCAGTACGGCCATACAGAAGCTGGCGGTGAGGAACCGTGCGGAGGCGGTCCGAGCAGCCCGAGAAAAGGGCTGGTTGTAGACCGACCTTCTTCAGGGCCGCGGGGAACTGCGCGACGAGCCACAACGCACCCCGCACTCGCCGACGACATAAAGCCCTACGGCCAGAAGGCCTCAGTTGAGCATCGCCCGGGCCGCGTGAGCCTCCCCCCGCACCCGCTCAGCGGCCCCCTCGTCCACCGCCCGCACAACCTCCGCGTACGCCTCCAACTCCACCGCCCCACCCAGAAAATCCCCTCGCCCCACCAGCAACTGCGCCCGCTCGTACCGCAACCGAGCCGGATGCGACGGCAACAGCAACGACAACTCGACCGCCCACAGCGCCACATCCGACCGCTCCGGCCGAGCCGCCGCCCACGCCCGCACGTTGTTCAGGATCCGCAACACCACATCCAGCGGATCGGCCGGCCGCAGCATCGACGGATCAAGGTGCGCCCCCGTCGCCCCGGCGACCAGCAACTCCGCGTCCGCCCCCGTCAGCACCCGCCCCCCGTCGAACGGATCGGCGAGCACCTGCCCCTCGTCGGGCCCGAACCCGACGACGAAATGCCCCGGCAGAGCCACCCCGTACACCGGCGCCCCGGCCCGCCGGGCCACCTCCATCCACACCACGGACAGCAGGATCGGCAGCCCACGGCGCCGCACCAGCACCTCGTGCAGCAGTGAGGACTCCAGGCGCTGGTAGTCGGCCGGGGCGCCGTGAAACCCCAGCCGGTCCCCGAGCAGCTCCCGCAGGGCGACCGCCCACGCGTGCGGCCGGCCGGGCCGGAACGGCAGCAGCCCGGCCAGCCGGTCCAGCTCGACCTGCGCGGCGTCCAGGCCCGCCTCGTCCAGCGCTCCGTCCGCCGCCGCGCCCACCAGCAGGCACAGCGTCGACAGATCGGGCCGCTCGGACCGGGCCTCTTCGGCGAACCGCCGCCGCAGCTCGGCGGAGCGCTCGGGGGACGGGGGATACGGGGGACGCATGGCTGGCTCGTGCCCTCTCACGACGATCGGTTACCGGCCGGAGTCGTGGTCATCCGGTTCCCGGTAGTGGTGGTAGGCGTGGTGCGCCGCGAAACCCATCCCGGCGTACAACGCCCGCGCTCCCTCATTGTCGGCCTCGACCTGGAGCCACGCCGCCGACGCGCCCTCGTCCAGGGCCCGCCGGGCCAGCGCCGCCATCACGGCCGTGCCCAGCCCCTGCCGCCGCAGCTCCGGATCGACCTCGACGGCGGCGAACCCGGCCCACCGCCCGTCGACGACACACCGCCCGATGGCGGCCGGAGCCGCCGCCCCCGCCGAACCGGGCACGGTCGCGAACCACACCGAAGGCCCGGCCCCCAGCACCCGCAGCGCGACCTCGCTCACGCCCTTGCGCTGGTACCGGGCCAGCCACGCCTCGTCGGCCTCCCGGGACAGCACGACCCCCGACGGCTCGGCGAGGTCGGCGACCGGCGCCAGCGGCCCGACCCACAACTCGGCCGTCACCTCACGCACCCAGCCCCGCTGCTCCAGCTCCGCGCACAGCAGCTCCTGCGCGCCCTCGGCACCGGTCGCGGTCTGGACGTAGGCGGGCAGGCCGCGCTCGCCGTACCACCGCCGGACGGCGTCGAGAGCCTCGTCCAGGGACACGCCCGGGTCACCGAGCGGCAGCACGGAATTCGCCCGGCGCGTGAACCCGGACGCGGCCCGCAGCTCCCAGTCCCCGAGCCGCTCGCTCTCCACGGGCGGCCAGGCCCGCGCGGCGACCCGGGCCAGCTCCTCGTAGGAGGCGGCCGGACCGCGGCGACGCGCCGGCGCGGCGGGCACGAGCTTGCCCGCGACCAGCGCGGATTCCGCGATACGGACGCTCTCGCCGCCCTTGCGTGTGATCAGCAACACACCTTTGTCCCATGATGTGAGAACACCGACCGTGTCGGTGAACTTCTCACCCGGAGCCGCATGTTCGATCATGCTCCGTACGGAGACCCGTTTGCCCACGTCAGCAGCGGTGATACGGACCTCGAGTCGCCCGGCGGCAGAGATTTCCACTGGTCAGTTCACCCCTCCTGTTCGGATCATGCCCGGGAACGGAGATACTAGGGGCGGGCATCGACGACGCCGCGCTCCCGCGCGCCAGGCGGCGGAGCCTGAGGAGGCCCGCCAGCGCCCTATCGAGGAGGAACGACAGCGTGACCTACGTCATCGCGCAGCCTTGTGTCGACGTCAAGGACAAGGCGTGCATCGAGGAGTGCCCGGTCGACTGCATCTACGAGGGCTCCAGGTCCTTGTACATCCACCCGGACGAATGCGTCGACTGTGGTGCCTGTGAGCCGGTCTGCCCGGTTGAGGCGATCTTCTACGAGGACGACACTCCGGAGGAGTGGAAGGACTACTACAAGGCGAACGTCGAGTTCTTCGACGAGCTCGGCTCGCCCGGCGGCGCCAGCAAGCTGGGGCTGATCGAGCGCGACCACCCCTTCATCGCCGCGCTGCCGCCGCAGGCCTAGTCACCGCAAGCGGCCCGCACATCCGTGCCGCCTCGGTCCCGTACGGCCCGACCACGCCCTGGTCGCCGTGCGGGGCCGAGGCGTTTGCCGCGACGGCTCGTCCGTACCAGAAAGTGAGCCAGAAACCGTGTCCGCAGTCTCCGACCGTCTCCCCACTTTCCCCTGGGACAAGCTGACGCCGTACAAGGCCACGGCCGCCGCCCATCCGGACGGCATCGTGGACCTGTCGGTCGGCACCCCGGTCGACCCGGTACCCGAGCTGATCCAGAAGGCACTGGTGGCCGCGGCCGACTCCCCGGGCTACCCGACCGTCTGGGGCACGCCCGAGCTGCGCGACGCGATCACCGGCTGGGTCGAGCGCCGCCTCGGCGCCCGGGACGTCACCCACCGCCACGTCCTGCCGGTCGTCGGCTCCAAGGAACTCGTCGCCTGGCTCCCGACCCAGCTGGGCCTCGGCCCCGGCGACCGGGTGGCCTACCCGCGCCTGGCCTACCCGACGTACGAGGTGGGCGCCCGCCTGGCCCGCGCCGAGTACGAGGCCTACGACGACCCGACGGAGCTGGACCCCGAGGGCCTGAAGCTCCTCTGGCTGAACTCCCCGTCCAACCCGACGGGCGGGGTCCTGCCGAAGGAGGAGCTCACCCGGATCGTCGCCTGGGCCCGCGAGCACGGCATCCTGCTCTTCTCCGACGAGTGCTACCTGGAGCTGGGCTGGGAGGCCGACCCGGTCTCGGTGCTGCACCCGGACGTCAACGGCGGCTCGTACGAGGGCATCGTCGCCGTCCACAGCCTCTCCAAGCGCTCGAACCTGGCCGGCTACCGGGCGGCGTTCCTGGCCGGCGACCCCGCGGTCCTGGCTCCCCTGCTGGAGATCCGCAAGCACGGGGGCATGATGACGCCGGCACCGACCCAGGCGGCGGTGATCGCGGCCCTCGGGGACGACGAGCACGTCCGCGTCCAGCGCGAGCGCTACGCCGCCCGCCGTACCCTCCTGCGCGAGGCGCTCCTCGCCCACGGCTTCCGCATCGAGCACAGCGAGGCCAGCCTCTACCTGTGGGCCACGAGGGGCGAGTCCTGCTGGGACACGGTGTCCCACCTGGCCGAACGAGGCATCCTGGTCGCCCCCGGCGACTTCTACGGCCCGGCGGGCGCCCAGTTCGTCCGAGTGGCCCTGACGGCGACGGACGAGCGCGTAGCAGCGGCGGTCCAGCGGCTGTAACGGCCGGCCCGGCTGTGGGCAGTCGTTCCGCTGGGGCGATGGGGTCCCCCCTGCTCGAGCGAAGCCGAGAGCTTGGGGGAGGGTGGGCACAGCCCCGAACGCCGAGCACCGGCCAAGACGCTTCAGCTGTACCGACTCGCACACAGACCGAGGGGTCCAGGGAAATTCCCTGGACCCCTCGGCCGTCGAGACCCGGCGTCAGCCGACCGGCAGACCCTTCACCGGCAGCGACTCGGCCGACGGCGCCCCGCCCTTCGTCAGGGAGTCCGTCGGCAGACCGCCCTGCGCGGAACCGGCCGCGTCACCGACGAGCTGCCCGGCGGAGCCCGCCGCGTCACCGGCGGCCTTCTGCGCGGCCGGCGTGGTCTTCTTGACCGTCTTGCCGCTGGTCTTGCCCGCGTCCGGCGCCGCCTTCTTGACGGTCTTGCTGCCGGTGTCACCCGCGGACTTGGTGACGTTCTGCGCCGCGCCGTCGACGGTGTTGCCGACGTTCGCCCCGTCCGGGGCGGTCAGCCCGCCGAGGTTCGGGGTGGCCGGCAGCTCGGGGGCCGCGCTGGCGGAGCCGGCCGCACCGACCCCGGCAGCCGCTCCCGCAGCGACGATCAACGCGGCACGGGCGATCCGGCGGGTCAGGGGGAGGGACATGGTGCTCCTTCGACGGGAGAGAACGGTGAGGTTGTGAAGTGTCCGGCCGGGTCCGGGAGTTGATCGACTGGCTGTTGATCTCCCCGGCTCGGACGCAGTGACTACCGCTCGAAGCCCGCGAAGGTTGCGGCGCCGCAACGTAAAGAGTTGGTAATGCGTCGCATTATCGCCTGCGGATAAAAACGGGCAAAGAGGCTCCCGCCGGAAAGCCCGCCGAATCCTTCCGACCCTTTGCCCCCAAGGGTTCTCGCGGTTTCCGGACCGGGCACACGAAAACCCGCGCACCCCGTCGCCACCACGCCGTACGGGTAACCCCCAGGGGTGAAGCCCCGTACCTCTGCGCGATCTAGCCCATCGTCACGATACGGACGGCGTCCGCGTCCCGCTCAGCGCCCGCCGTGCCCTTCGTCCCGGCATCCCGCCACTCGCTGGCGGTGTTCCCGGCGACCCACTCCCGCCCCGCGTACGTGACGCGTGCGATGTGCAGCTCGGAGGCGTTGGCCACGGCCCAGTGCGCCAGCTGCCAGCCGCGCTCCTCCACGCGCTGACCGCCGGCGGCACCCGTGCCGGCGGTCACGGGCAGCGTCATGGTCCGTCCATCGGACCCGCCCGTACCGCTCGGGGACGGCGTCGGCGGGGCCGCCGACGAGCTGCCCACCTCCGCACCGGCCGGCTCCAGCACATCGCGCCCGAAGTCCCGCACGAGCGCCGCACGCACCCCGTCCGGGCCCGTCGCCCGAGTCGCGGCCGGGCGGCCCTCGCAGGTCAGCGTGGCCGCGGAGTGCCCGGTGAGGGCCGCTGCGAGCAGCGCCGCGTCCGGCTCGTGTTTGGCGTACGCCTGCGGGAAGCCGCTGCGCTGCACGCGCTGCGCGGCGTCGGTGAGGGGCAGCCGCGTGTAGCCGGGCACCTTGACCAGGTGGTCGTAGAACTCGCCGGCCGAGTACGTCGGGTCCAGGATCTCCTTCGGCGTGCCCCAGCCCTGCGAGGGCCGCTGCTGGAACAGACCGAGCGAGTCCCGGTCGCCGTGGTTGATGTTGCGCAGGCCCGACTCCTGGAGGGCGGTCGCCAGCGCGATGGTCACGGCCCGCTCCGGCAGGCCGCGTCCGTCGCCCACGGCGGCGATCGTCGCCGCGTTCACCGCCTGCTCGGGCGTGAACTCGTACGACGCCCCGTCGCCCTTTCCGGAGACGACTTTGCAGCCCGGTCCGCCGGTGCCTCCGGTGACGTACTGCACCACGAGGTAACCGGCGATCGCGAGCAGGACCACGAACGCGGACCCGCATCGGAAGAGGCGGCCGCGACGCTTGGGAGAGGACGGCTCTGGCACGCCGTACAAGGTACTGGAGAGTACGGAGTGCCTTGTGCCAGGTGTGGACAGTGGGGCCAGGCCTGGCGCGTTAGGGTCGACGGCATGGCCGACACCTCTCTTGACCTCACGCTGGACGCCGCTGAGCTCACCGCCCGGCTCGTCGACTTCCGTTCCGAGAGCGGCACCGAGAAGCCGCTCGCGGACGCGATCGAGACCGCGCTGCGCGCCCTGCCCCATCTGACGGTCGAGCGGTTCGGCAACAACGTCGTGGCCCGGACGCACCTGGGCCGCCCGGAGCGGGTGATCCTGGCCGGTCACATCGACACCGTCCCGATCGCCGACAACGTCCCCTCCCGGCTCGACGAGGACGGCGTCCTGTGGGGCTGCGGCACGTGCGACATGAAGTCGGGCGTCGCGGTCCAGCTGCGCATCGCGGCCACGGTCCCGGCCCCCAACCGCGACCTGACCTTCGTCTTCTACGACAACGAAGAGGTCGCCGCGGAGCTGAACGGCCTCAAGCACGTCTCCGAGGCGCACCCCGAGTGGCTCCAGGGCGACTTCGCGGTCCTCCTGGAACCCTCGGACGGCCAGGTCGAGGGCGGCTGCCAGGGCACGCTGCGGGTGCTGCTGAAGACCAGGGGCGAGCGGGCCCACTCGGCGCGCGGCTGGATGGGCTCCAACGCGATCCACGCGGCCGCCCCGATCCTGGCCCGCCTGGCCTCCTACGAGCCGCGGTGGCCGGTCATCGACGGCCTGGAGTACCGCGAGGGCCTGAACGCGGTCGGCATCACCGGGGGAGTGGCTGGCAACGTCATCCCCGACGAGTGCGTGGTCACCGTCAACTTCCGCTACGCGCCCGACCGCACCCCCGAGGAGGCCGTGGCCCACGTCAAGGAGGTCTTCGCGGACTGCGGCGTGGACGAGTTCGAGGTCGTCGACCACAGCTCGGCCGCGATGCCGGGCCTGTCCCACCCGGCGGCGAAGGCGTTCATCGAGGCGGTGGGCGGCACTCCGATGCCGAAGTACGGCTGGACGGACGTGTCCCGCTTCTCGGCCCTGGGCGTCCCCGCGGTCAACTACGGCCCGGGCAACCCCCACTTGGCGCACAAGCGGGACGAGCGCGTGGAGATCGCGAAGGTCCTCGCGGGCGAGGAGCGCCTGCGGACCTGGCTGACGGCCTGACCGGCCGGAACGCCGTCGTGTTTACGGCGCTCGATCGCGGACATGCTCACGTCCCTCGTTCGTAACCCGCGTAGATCTACGCTGAGGTGGAAAAACAGGCACGACGGAGGGAGCGCACATGGCGACCGGCAACCCCGAGGGGAAGAAGCAGCCGCCGGAGGAGAAGCGCCTGGGCCCGGTCCTCCGGCGGCGGGACCAGGTACAGGCCAGCACCACCGACCAGCGGCTGCTGGACGCGGGCGGGCCCTCCGACTGGGTGCACACCGACCCCTGGCGGGTGCTGCGCATCCAGTCGGAGTTCATCGAGGGCTTCGGCACGCTCGCCGAACTCCCGCCCGCGATCAGCGTGTTCGGCTCGGCCCGGACCCCGGCGGACTCGCCCGAGTACGAGGCGGGCGTACGGCTGGGCCGGGGCCTGGTGGACGCGGGCTTCGCGGTCATCACGGGCGGCGGCCCGGGCGCGATGGAGGCGGCCAACAAGGGCGCCCTGGAGGCCAAGGGCATCTCGGTCGGCCTCGGCATCGAGCTGCCGTTCGAGCAGGGTCTGAACCCGTACGTCGACATCGGCCTGAACTTCCGCTACTTCTTCGTGCGGAAGATGATGTTCGTCAAGTACGCCCAGGGCTTCGTGGTCCTGCCCGGCGGCCTGGGCACCCTCGACGAACTCTTCGAGGCCCTCACCCTCGTCCAGACCCAGAAGGTCACGCGCTTCCCCATCGTCCTGTTCGGCAGCGAGTACTGGGGCGGCCTGGTCGACTGGCTCCGCCACACGGTCATCGCCCAGGGCAAGGCCGCGGAGAAGGACCTCCTCCTGTTCCACGTCACGGACGACGTGGACGAGGCGGTTGCCTTGGTGTCGAAGGAAGCGGGCAGGTAGAGGCGAGCCGGCTTCCCGCCCAACCGCTTCGACCGTGCGAGCCGTCTCGTCCGACCGCTTCGGCTGGGCGAGCCGGGCTTCTCGTCCGACTGATTCGGGCGGGCGGGCCAGGCCTCTTGTCCGAGAGACTCGGGTGGCGGGTGGGCATAGGTCGGGGGTCCAGGGGGCGGAGAGCCCCCTGGTACCTCGGCTAGGCCAACCCGCGCCGCGCAACGGCAGGACCCCGACGCCCCGCTATCGCCCCCACCATCTCCAACACCTGCCGCGTCTCCGCAACCTCATGCACCCGGTACACCCGCGCCCCCAACCACGCGGAAACGGCAGTCGTGGCCAACGTCCCCACCACCCGCTCCTTCACGGGCCGGTCCAACGTCTCCCCGACGAAGTCCTTGTTGGACAACGACACCAGCACCGGCCACCCCGTGGCGACCATCTCCCCCAGCCGCCGGGTCGCCTCCAGACTGTGCCGCGTGTTCTTCCCGAAGTCATGCCCGGGGTCGATCATGATCGACTCCCTCCGCACGCCCAGCGCCAGCGCCCGCTCCGCCAGCCCGACCGTCACGTCCAGGATGTCGGCCATGACGTCGTCGTACTCCACGCGGTGCGGCCGGGTCCGCGGCTGCGCACCACCCGCGTGCGTACACACCAGCCCCACCCCATACCGCGCGGCGACCTCGGCAAGCCCAGGATCGACCCCGCCCCACGCGTCGTTCAGCAGGTCCGCCCCGGCCTCGCACACGGCCTCGCCGACCTCGGCCCGCCACGTGTCCACGCTGATGACCACCTCCGGGAAGCGCCGCCGCACCTCCGCGACGAAACCGACCGTCCGCCGGGTCTCCTCCGCGGCCGTGACCTCCTCGCCCGGCCCGGCCTTCACCCCGCCGATGTCGATGATCGCGGCTCCCTCGGCGACCGCCTGCTCCACGCGCGCGAGGGCCGGCTCGTCGCGGAAGGTCGCGCCGCGGTCGTAGAAGGAGTCCGGGGTCCGGTTCACGATCGCCATGATCACCGGCTCGTGCGGCCCGAATTCCCGCCTGCCCAGCCTGAGCATCCGCTGTGACCTTTTCTGGTACGTCCCCGTCTTCCGCCGCCTGCGACCCTAACTGTCAGAGTCACGTGGCACGATCGGAGCCTGACACCATGCGTGTCCGAAGACACCGACAGATCCGACCGTGGGGGCTCCGCGATGGTTATGTTCCTGTTCCTGGTCGTCGCGCTAGCCGTCGTGGTCGCCGCGGTGACCCTCGCCGTGGTGGGCGGCGGCGAGAACGGCCCGCTGCCCGAGGCCGTCCCCGAGCGGCTGCGGGACCCGCTGCCCCCGGACCGCCCGGTCGACCGTGCCGACGTCGAGGGCCTCCGTTTCCCGCTCGCCGCCCGCGGCTACCGCATGGCGGACGTGGACGACGCCCTCAGCCGCCTGGGCGCCGAGCTCGCCGAGCGTGACGCCCGCATCGCCGACCTGGAGTCGGCCCTGGCGGGCGCCAGAACAGCCGCCGGCCACGGCCCGGTGTCCGGGGAGAACCACACCTCCGCGCAGAACCACGTGTCCATGGACAAGCCGGCCCTGGGCCAGGAGGACCGGCCATGAGCGACGGCACCGCCCTCGCCGGCCCGGACGGCGCGCTGCGCTGCCCCTGGGCCCTGTCCGCCCCGGAGTACGTGACGTACCACGACGAGGAGTGGGGCCGCCCGGTCCACGGCGACGACGCGCTCTACGAGCGCCTCAGCCTGGAGGCCTTCCAGTCCGGCCTGTCCTGGATCACGATCCTGCGCCGCCGCCCCGGCTTCCGCGCCGCCTTCGCCGACTTCAAGATCGCCTCGGTGGCTGCCTTCACCGACGAGGACCGCGAGCGCCTCCTGGCCGACGCCGGCATCATCCGCAACCGCGCCAAGATCGACGCGACGCTCGCCAACGCGCGCGTGCTGGCCGAGTGGGCCCCGGGCGAACTGGACGAGCTGATCTGGGCGCACGCCCCCGAGCCGGGCACCCGCCCGGTCCCGAAGGCGCTCTCCGACGTCCCGGCCGTCACCCCCGAGTCGACGGCCCTGTCCAAGGCGCTGAAGAAGCGGGGCCTGCGCTTCGTCGGCCCAACGACGGCGTACGCGCTGATGCAGGCCTGCGGACTGGTCGACGACCACCTCCAGGCCTGCGTCGCGCGTCGCGCCTGACGCCGCCGCAGCGGGCCGGCGGTCCGATCGGCGGGCCGGTCAGCGGCCCAGATACCGGGGCTTCTCCTTGTTGACGAAGGCCTGCACCGCGATCGCGTGGTCCTCGGAGGAGCCGGCCCGGGTCTGGAGCTCGTCCTCCTTCTCCAGCGTCTCCGCCAGGGAGTGCGTCAGGCCGTAGGCCATCGACTCCTTCAGCGCCGCGTACGCCACCGTCGGCCCCTCGGCCAGGGCCCGCGCCACCTTCTCGGCCTCCGCGCGCAGCTCCCCGGCCGGCACCAGCCGGTTGGCGATGCCGAGCTCGTAGGCCTCCTGCGCGCTGATGCTCCTGGGGAAGAGCAGCAGGTCAGCCGCCCGCCCGGGGCCGATCACCCGCGGCAGCGTCCACGAGATGCCCGAGTCGGCGGTCAGCGCCACCCCGGCGAACGAGGTGTTGAACGCGGCCGTGTCCGCCACCATCCGGTAGTCCGCCGCGAGCGCGAAGCCGAAGCCCGCCCCGGCCGCCACCCCGTTCACGGCGGCGACGACCGGCTTCGCGGCCTCGGCCAGCGCCCGCACGATCGGGTTGTAGTGTTCCCGCACCGTGCTCATGGTCTGCCCCGAACCGGTCTCCCGGTCCTCGGCCAGCAGGCCGATGTGCTCTTTGAGGTCCTGCCCGACGCAGAACGCCCGGTCACCGGCGGCCGTCAGCAGCACCGCCCGTACGGCGGTGTCGTCCGCCGCGGAGCTGACCGCGTCCCGCAGGGCGACCTTGGCCGCCACGTTCAGCGCGTTCATCGCCTCCGGGCGGTTCAGCGTGATCGTCGCGAGTCCGTCGCTCACCTCGTAGAGCACGGTGTCGGCCATGGAGTATCCCCTCCGTGTCGCTGCTCGGGGACGTACCGGTCGGTACGTCCCTGGTCTGAGGACAGCATGACGGAGATCGCCGGGGGCCGACCGGACCGGACGTGTGACCTGCGTCAAAGAATTCTCGCCTGTTTTCGTTCGGCGGATGTGTGTGCGGTGGCGGAGTATCGCAGTCACATCGCCGAATTGAGTGGTTTTGCTCGCGTGCGTTGCCCAAGCGATGCCGACTGATGTTGGTCATCGGGTCCTGAGATGCGGGATAATGGCTTGGAAGCAATGTGTTCGATGCCGGTGTCGCGTGTCCTGCCTCAAGGACCGCACTGTGCCCTTCTTCAGGGGTCCGTCGGCCTTGACGATGAGCTGGGTTTCAGGAAGGGGAACGAGCATGGCGGCCATGAAGCCGCGGACGGGTGACGGCCCGCTCGAGGTGACCAAGGAGGGGCGGGGCATCGTCATGCGCGTTCCGCTCGAAGGCGGCGGTCGGCTCGTCGTCGAGCTGACCCCGGACGAGGCCGACGCCCTGGGCGACGCCCTCAAGAAGGTCGTCGGCTGACGCGCAAGCGACCATACCCTTTCAGCTGCCCCGGCATCACATGAGGTGCCGGGGCGGCTCTTTTCTCAACCGCGTCTTGCGCCTGCCCCGGGTTCTGCCCGGCTAACGTGCTGCCCGGCTACCGTTTCACCGCGCACAGCAGCCCGTCGCCCACCGGCAGCAGGGACGGCACCAGCTCCTGGCTCTCGCGCACCGCGCGCAGCAGTTCCCGCAGCCGCAGCACCTCGGTGGGCTGCGGACCGGAGTCCACCGTCCGGCCGTTCGCGAAGGCGCCCTCGAAGACGACCAGTCCGCCGGTGCGCAGCAGCCGCAACGATTCAGCGAGGTAGTCCATGACCTCCAGGCGATCGCCGTCGCAGAAGACGAGGTCGTAGCCGGCGTCCGCGAGGCGGGGCAGCACGTCCAGGGCGCGGCCCGGGATGAAGCGGGCCCGGTTGCTGGCGAAGCCGGAGGCGCGGAAGGCCTGGCGGGCGAACTGCTGGTGCTCCGGCTCGGAATCCACGGTGGTCAGAACACCGTCCGGGCGCATACCGTGCAGGAGGTGGATCCCGGAGACGCCGCAGCCGGTCCCGATCTCCGCGACCGCCTTGGCGTCGACGGAGGCGGCCAGCAACCGCAGCGCGGCGCCCGTGCCGGGCGACACCGAGCGCAGACCCGCCTCACGGGCCCGGTCGCGGGCCCAGCGCAGCGCGTCGTCCTCGGCGACATAGGCGTCGGCGAACGCCCAGCTCGTCTGCCGGTTGCCGGTAATGACCCTCTCCTGTCCCCGTGAATGCCTGGGCGTGACTGTATCCGTTGGGCCCGGGAACCCGCAGATGGGACCGGTCGTTTAAAGGGGGAAGCGCGTGGCGCGGGTCGTGACGGGGGGCAGGCAGTGGATCGAGGCGCCGAGCAAGGGGCGACGCAGCAGTACGAGGCGTATCAGCCCAGATCAAATTCTCGTAAAACCGCTTATCCGGTCCTAACGGGCGAGGTGGCTATGGTAGGGGCTCCACTGGACACCACCAGAGCTGACAGGGGAGGTGCGGCTGCGCCTGTGGACAAGGGAGGAGTGCTCCGGCGCTTCTTCACACCAGGCAGGCCGACATCCGTGAACGACACTGCTGACCACAGCCACGCCGCTGACTTCGCCCAGACCGCGACCTTCACCACCGACGCGGACGGGCAGGCGTGGACTCCGCCCACGTGGGAGGAGATCGTCAGCACGCACAGCGGCCGGGTCTACCGGCTCGCCTACCGCCTGACCGGCAACCAGCACGACGCCGAGGACCTCACGCAGGAGGTCTTCGTCCGTGTCTTCCGTTCCCTGTCGACATACACGCCGGGCACCTTCGAGGGCTGGCTGCACCGCATCACCACGAACCTGTTCCTGGACATGGTCCGCCGCAAGCAGCGCATCCGCTTCGACGCGCTCGGCGAGGACGCGGCCGAGCGGCTGCCCAGCAAGGAGCCCTCGCCCCAGCAGGTCTTCAACGACGCGCACTTCGACGCGGACGTCCAGCAGGCCCTCGACACCCTCGCCCCCGAGTTCCGCGCCGCGGTCGTCCTGTGCGACATCGAAGGACTGTCGTACGAGGAGATCGCCGCGACCCTCGGCGTCAAGCTCGGCACGGTCCGGTCGCGGATCCACCGGGGCCGCTCGCAGCTGCGCAAGGCCCTCGCGCACCGCTCTCCGGAGGCGCGCGCCGAGCGCCGCTCCTTCATGCCGCGTGTACCCGCCCTGGGAGGAGGGGGCGCGAGCGCGTGAGCGGATCACGGCCGAAAGCTTCCGAGGGTCACCTCGCAGAGCAGCACCTTGGAGACCGACTCTCCGCCCTGGTCGACGGAGAGCTCGGTCATGACGCGCGCGAGCGCGTACTGGCGCATGTGGCCACCTGCCCGAAGTGCAAGGCGGAGGTGGACGCCCAGCGCCGGCTGAAGAACGTCTTCGCGGAGGCGGCCCCGCCGCCCCCTTCCGAGAGTTTCCTGGCCCGCCTGCAGGGACTACCCGCGGGCGGCGGCCCGGACGGTGATGCCATGCCGCCGGGCGGGGCAGGGCTGCCCGGCGGACTGTCCGGACGGTTCGGATCGCCCGGAGCCTTCGGAGCGAAGCGCGGCGACCGGTTCGAGTTCGGATACGTCCCGGCCCGGCAGCACGCCCCCGTGCTCCCGCCCTCCGCCGGGAACCAGAGCCTCCGCTCGGGCGGGCGGGGCCTGCCGTCCGACGACCGCGGCCTTCCCACGGGCAGCCGGGGCTTCCGGATCCACGACGTCGGGCGGCACGAGCCCGACAGATCCTCCTCGCGGCTGCGGTTCGCCTTCGCGGCCGCCGGAGCCGTGTCCCTGGCCGCGATCGCACTGGGCGGTGTCACGGCCGGCACCCCGACGGACACGGAGGCCCGCGGCGGCGCCGGCGCGGGAAGCAACGTGACCCCGATGCGCACGCAGGGCACGGGCGCCGCGGCACAACCCGAGAACCAGCGACGCCGCAGTACGGGGCCGCTGCTCGGGCAGATGCACGGCCAGAGTGTGCTCGGCCGCGCCCCGGCCGCCCCGACCGAGGTCTCCGCACCGCTGCTGCCGGGTGTGCCGCACTCCGCCGCGGGGCAGCACGCCGTACACGCGCTGGCCGCCCCGGTCATGGCCGGTGCCGCCGTCGTGTCCCCGCTGATACGTCCGCTCGAGGCGGCCCCGCCGGCCGCCCTGACCTCATGGTCGACGGTCCCCGAGATCGCGGCGCCCCTGCTCGCCGTGCCCCTCCCGGACACGACCTCGTCCCCCTCTTCTCCGGCCTCCTCCCGTACGGCCCGCTGACCGGCCGCTGCGCGGCGGCGAGCGAACCTGATTGAATCCGGGGGTGGCGCCCGCGGCCGAGGCGTGGCCGTGGCGCCGATTCGACGAACTGCGGCTACCGCCGTCGAGCCGTGCCGCGGCTGTGGGGAGAGCATGAACGAGGGGAAGCCCACGAAGGCCAAGTGGTGGAGCCGTCCTCGGCCGCAGGGCCTTTCGGGGGAGCCGGAGAGTACGGGTCAGGCGCCGGCGGACACGGTCGACACCGACGGCGACTTCGAGCTGGCGCGGCCTGCCGTACGGCAGGCCGAGGCCGACGGCGACTACGAGTTGAGGCGCCCCGAACAGCCGCCGGCCGACGGCGAGCCTGCCCTGCCCGCCGGGGGCGCCGAGGAGGGCGTTCCCGCCACGTCCGCCGTACCGGCCCAGGGAGGACCGGCCGGGGGCGCGGTGGAGGCCGGGGACGCCGTCTCCGCCGTGCCGGCCCGGGGCAGGCCCGCCGGGAGTGCGGCGCAGACCGCGAGTGCTCCCGCCGCCGGGCCGGCCCCGGGTGGATCTGCCGGGAGCGTGGCGGAGGCCGGTAGCGCGGTGGAGACCCGGAGTGATGTGGAGGCCGGGGACGCCGTCTCCGCCGGGCCGGCCCCGGGTGGATCTGCCGCGAGCGCGGTGGAGACCTGGAGTGCTGTGGAGGCCGGGGACGTCCTCTCCGCCGGGCCGGCCCCGGGTGGGCCCGGCGGGAGCGCCGTGGAGACCATGGGCGCTGTGGAGGTCGCGGATGCCGCCTCCGCCGACCCCGTCGATGGCCGGTCCAAGCCCCTGCATGATCCCGACCCGTACAGCACGCCGCCCTACGGTGAACCCGGGCCCTGGGCGCCCGCGCCGCCCGTGCAGCATCCGGCGGCGACTCCGGCGCGCGGTGTGGTGACGGCGGACCAGCCGGCCTTGCCCGGCACGCCCGTCGCGCCGCCGCAGGGGGCAACGGTGGCGCCTCCCGGCATCCCCGCGACTGCCGCGCCCCTGCCGCCCCCCAGTACCCCCGTGCAGGTACCCGCTGCGGCCGTCTACGCCGATGCCCAGCCCCCGGCGCCCGCCCCCGACCCCTGGCAGCGCTACGACCCCTGGGCCGCCCCCGCGGCCCCGGGCAGCCACGGCCCTCTCCAGCAGAACGGGGCCGGAGTACTCAGCACCCAACAGCGGCGCCGACGGGGCAGGAAGGCGCTGCTCGCCGGTGCCATGCTGCTCGCGCTCGTGTCCGGAGGCATCGGCGGCGGCATGGGGACGTATCTGGAGCGCAACGGCGGCATCGGGACCGTCGAACTGCCGCAGGCCGGGAAGGAGCCCGCCGGGCGGGACGCGGACAGTGTGGCCGGGATCGCCGGGCGGGCCCTGCCCAGCGTCGTCACGCTGCATGTGAGCGGCTCCGGCGAACAGGGCACGGGCACCGGCTTCGTGCTCGACACTCGAGGGCACATCCTCACCAACAACCACGTCGTGCGGGCCGCCGGGTCCACCGGCAAGATCACGGTGACCTTCAACGGCGGGGAGACCGCCGAGGCCGAACTCGTCGGCCGGGACAGCGGCTACGACCTCGCCGTCGTAAAGGTGAAGGGCGTGCGCGGACTCACCCCGCTGGCCCTCGGCAACTCGGACAACGTGCAGGTCGGCGACCCGGTCGTGGCCATCGGAGCGCCCTTCGACCTGGCCGGCACCGTCACCTCCGGCATCATCAGCGCCAAGCAGCGGCCCATCACGGCGGGCGGCGAGAAGGGCGACGGCAGCGACGTGTCGTACGTCGACGCGCTCCAGACCGACGCCCCCATCAATCCCGGCAACTCCGGCGGGCCCCTGCTCGACGCCAAGGCCCGGGTCATCGGCATCAACTCGGCCATCCGGTCGGCGGACAGCGGCTCCGAGCTGGACGGCGGCCAGGCCGGCTCGATAGGCCTCGGCTTCGCCATACCCATCAACCAGGGCAAGCGCGTCGCCGAGGAACTGATCAACACCGGGAAGGCGACCCACCCGGTCATCGGCATCACCCTCGACATGGACTACACGGGCGACGGTGCCCGCGTCGCCGCCGAGGGCAGTGCGGGCGGACCGCCGGTGACCACGGGCGGTCCGGGCGCCAAGGCCGGCATCAAGGCGGGCGACGTCATCACTCAGGTCGACGGCCGGCGCGTCCACTCCGGCGAGGAACTGATCGTCAAGACCCGTGCCCGCCGCCCCGGCGACCGGCTGGAGCTGACCGTGGAGCGCGCCGGCAAGGAGCGGACGGTGTCGCTCGTCCTCGGGTCCTCCGGCGGCAGCTGAGTCATGATGTCCGGCACATACAGGGACGAAGAAGGCAAACATTGGGGAAAGCGCTCCCACCTGCCCCACTCGGAGGTCTCGGGACGGTACCGGTCGGACAGGATCGCCGGGTACCGTGGATCCGGCCCGGACCACGGCAAGACCCCCATGACCACCGAGGGCCGAGGACCGAGGACATCGCTAGGAGCTTCAGGTGTTCAATGACATAGGACCACTCGAGCTGGTGACGCTCATCGTCCTCGCCGTGCTCGTCTTCGGTCCGGACAAGCTCCCGAAGGTCATCCAGGACGTGACGCGCACGATCCGGAAGATCCGTGAGTTCTCGGAGAGCGCCAAGAACGACATCCGGGAGGAGCTGGGCCCGGAGTTCAAGGACTTCGAGTTCGAGGATCTCAACCCCAAGACGTTCATCCGCAAGCAGCTGGACAACGAGGACCTGGGGCTCAAGGAGATCCGCAACGGCTTCGACCTGAAGAAGGAGATGGCCGAGGTCACCGACGCCGTCCACAGCCGGGACTCCGACTCGTCGTCCTCCGGCTCGTCCGGCGGCCGTATCGACATGACGAAGCAGCCCGAGACCCCGGACCGGGACGACCGGCCGCCCTTCGACGCGGACGCCACCTGAGCGACACACCGGGGCGTACGCCAGGGCGTACGCCCCCAGGCGCGCGTGACGCGTTTCATACTCCGGTCGGGCTGTGTACGGCCTGAAGCAGGCGCCCGTGCGGCCCACGCGCCGGGCGGTTTCCCTGCTGCTCGCAGCGGTGTGGCTATGCTGCCGAGTTGATGGGCGGGCCGTACTGGACCAGCAACGCCGCCCGAAGGGGGGCGGGCCGTTCCGGCCCGACGAGAGCGAGGAGGCGTCCGGGCATATGGAGACGACGAGTCGGGCAGTCGCACAGGCGCCGGCCGCGGAGGGCGGACAACAGGGCCCCTCCGCCCGGCGCACGGTCGACGGCTACCTGCGCGCGCCCTTCCCGTGGTACGGCCTCGACGAGGCGTTCACGGGGCCGCGCTGGCTGATGCAGGTCGGTACGGCGGCCGACGGAGCCGTGGAACACGGGTCGATCGGGCACGGTGACGAGCCCACGGTGCGCAACGAGCATGTCGCCGGGGGTGATCAGGAGGCCAAGGAGAAGTTCGCGGTCGTGGTGACCGTGGCGGCGAGTCCCTCACGGCGCAGTGCGGACGGCACGGGGCTGCTGGAGGCGACGTCGGTGTCCTCGGCGGCGTGGCTCGCGGGTGTGGGGCTGCTGTCCTTCACCTGGCCCGGGCAGATGGACCACTCCCTGCGGGACGACTGGCTGGAGCAGCAGACGGAGACGGCGTGGGTGCTGGCGGATGACCTGGACGGGGCCGACTGGTCGACGTTGTCGCTGCCGGTGGACGGTGTGCCGACGGCGTTCCACTACCGGGAGTCCGAGTTCGGGTGGGTGCTCGCCGGTTCCACCACGGCCGGGGTTCATGTCGGGGCGTACGGCAGGGGCATGAGCGCGTACGGGCTCGGCTTCGCCGTGGTCAAGGACATCGCCGCGTACGCCTGACGTGAGTGTGGGGCGCCGTGGGATCGCGGCGCCCCTTCGCCGTGGACGTACAGCTTTCAGGGGCGGTTGCGGGTGCGATGTGGCTGGTCGCGCAGTTCCCCGCACCCCCAGAAGAGTCGGTCTAGAACTTGTTCCTCGGAGTGATCCCCAGGGACAGGCCCGACAGGCCCCGCTGCCGGCCTCCCAGTTTTCCGGCGATCGCCCGCAGGGCCGAGCCCGCCGGGGAGTCCGGGTCCGTCAGGACCACCGGCTTGCCCTCGTCGCCGCCCTCGCGCAGGCGGACGTCGATGGGGATGTTGCCGAGGACCGGGACGTTCGTGCCGGTCGTGCGGGTCAGGCCGTCGGCGACGACCTGGCCGCCGCCCGTGCCGAAGACGTCGACCATCTCGCCGCAGTGCGGGCAGGGCAGGCCGGACATGTTCTCGACCACGCCGACGATCTTCTGGTGGGTCTGGACGGCGATGGAGCCCGCGCGCTCGGCGACCTCGGCAGCCGCCTGCTGCGGGGTGGTCACGACCAGGATCTCGGCGTTCGGGACCAGCTGCGCGACGGAGATCGCGATGTCGCCGGTGCCGGGCGGCAGGTCCAGCAGGAGGACGTCCAGGTCGCCCCAGTACACGTCGGCCAGGAACTGCTGGAGGGCGCGGTGGAGCATCGGGCCGCGCCAGACGACCGGGGCGTTGCCGGGGGTGAACATGCCGATGGAGATGACCTTCACACCGTTCGCCGACGGCGGCATGATCATGTTCTCGACCTGGGTGGGACGGCCGTCGGCACCCAGCATGCGCGGCACGCTGTGGCCGTAGATGTCGGCGTCGACGACACCGACCTTGAGGCCGTCGGCCGCCATCGCCGCCGCCAGGTTCACCGTCACCGAGGACTTGCCCACGCCGCCCTTGCCGGAGGCGACCGCGTAGACGCGGGTCAGGCTGCCCGGCTTGGCGAAGGGCACCTCGCGCTCGGTCTGGCCCCCGCGCAGGGCGGACGCCAGCTCGCGGCGCTGCTCGTCGCTCATCACGTCGAGCGTGACGTCGACGCGGGTGACGCCCTCGACCCGGGACACCGCCTCGGTCACGCGCTGCGTGATCGTGTCCCGCATCGGGCAGCCCGAGACCGTCAGGTACACGGTGACCGCGACCGCCCCGTCCGCACCGATCTCCACGGATTTGACCATCCCGAGTTCGGTGATGGGCTTGTGGATCTCGGGGTCGTTCACCGTCGCCAGTGCCTCGCGCACCGCGTCTTCCGTAGCCATAAGGACGATGGTACGGCGCTGTACCGGTGCGTAGGAAAGCGTCTCAGCGGTCGTCTGCGTCACGTCCCCGTGACCGTTCCGCCGGGAATACGACCGGGTCGTGACGGTGGCCGTTGTGCCGCTCCTCCAGTTCCTTGACCACGTCCTGGAGTTCCGAGCGGATCCAGTCGCGGGTGGCGACCTCGCCCAGGCCGATGCGCAGGGCCGCGACCTCGCGGGTCAGGTACTCGGTGTCCGCGATCGACCGCTCGTTCTGCTTGCGGTCCTGCTCCAGATTGACCCGGTCGCGGTCGTCCTGCCGGTTCTGCGCGAGCAGGATCAGCGGGGCGGCGTAGGAGGCCTGGAGCGACAGCATCAGGGTCAGGAAGATGAACGGGTACTCGTCGAAGCGCAGGTCGCGCGGGGCGAGGCTGTTCCAGGCGACCCACAGGATGATGACGGCCGTCATCCAGACCAGGAACCGTCCGGTGCCGAGGAAGCGCGCGATGCGTTCCGACAGCCGCCCGAAGGCCTCCGGGTCGTACTCGGGCAGGATACGGCGCTTGGGCACGCCCGGCTGGTCGAGGCGGGGGGTGCGCGGCCGGCCCGCGGCCGTGGAGCCGGACGGCGTGCGCTCGCGCAGGGTCTCGCGCTCAGGAACCATCGGTCGCCACCTCCTCCTCGTCCAGGTGGAACTCCGTCTCCCGCCAGTCCTCCGGGAGCATGTGGTCGAGTACGTCGTCCACGGTCACCGCGCCCAGCAGCGAGCCTGCCTCGTCGACCACGGGCGCCGCGACCATGTCGTACGTGGCGAAGAACCCGGCGATGGCGTGCAGGTCCGCGTCGGGGTCGAGTGGCTGCAGGTCGCTGTCCACGATCGAACTGACCAGGGAGGGCGGTGGCTCGCGCAGCAGGCGCTGGAAATGGACCGTGCCGAGGTACTTGCCGGTCGGCGTCTCGTCCGGTGGCCGGCAGACGTAGACCTGGGCGGCCAGGGCGGGGGAGAGGTCGGGGTTGCGGACGCGGGCGAGGGCGTCGGCGACGGTGGCGTCCGGGCGCAGCACGATCGGCTCGGTGGTCATCAGACCGCCCGCCGTGCGGTCCTCGTACGACATCAGGCGCCGCATGTCGGCCGCGTCGCCGGGCTGCATCAGGCTCAGCAGCCGCTCCTGCTCGTCCGTCGGCAGCTCGCCCAGCAGGTCGGCCGCGTCGTCGGGGTCCATGGCCTCCAGGACGTCGGCGGCGCGCTCCTCCTTCAGCTTGCCGAGGATCTCGATCTGGTCGTCCTCCGGGAGCTCCTCCAGCACGTCGGCCAGCCGGTCGTCGTCGAGGGCGGCGGCGACCTCGGCCCGGCGCTTGGGGGAGAGGTGGTGCAGGACGTTGGCCAGGTCGGCGGGGCGCAGCTGCTCGAACGTGGCGAGCAGGTTCTCGGCGCCCTGCCCCTGCTCCTCCAGCGAGAAGCCGGTGACGGCGGTCCACTCGACGGTCAGCGCCTCGCCCTTGGCGCGCCGGAAGGCACTGCCCTTGCGGCCCTTGCGGACGAAGACCCGGTCGATCTCCCACTCCCGGCGGGCCGGCAGCTGATGCACCGACAGATCGAGGACGGTGACCTCCTCGCCGGTCTCGGTGAGCGTGACGCGCCGGTCCAGCAGTTCGCCGAAGACCAGCCGCTCGGTGGGCCGCTGCTCGAAACGCCGGACGTTGAGGACACCGGTGGTGATGACCTGGCCGGACTGGATGGCGGTGACCCGGGTCATCGGCAGGAAGATGCGGCGGCGCGTGGCGAGTTCGACGACGAGGCCGAGCAGCCTCGGCGGTCGCTGTGCCATCCGCAGCATGACGACCAGATCGCGGACACGCCCCACCTGGTCGCCGGCGGGGTCGAAGACGGCGACACCGGAGAGGTGCGATACGAAGATCCGGGGGGCGCCCGCTGCCATGGCCGCGGCTCCTTTTCGTGCGGGGTGTTCCGTGCTGCCTGACTGTGTGCCTGTCTGTGTGCCTGTCTTTTCCGAATTGCCCGCTCGGGTGGGCTTCAGGCTAGCCCGTCCTGATCGGGGACGCGTCGGCGGGCCCACCGGACGGACTGGCTCCGACCTGCCCGCACGTCCCCGGTACCCTGCGGTACGCCGTTCAGGTCTCCCGTCAGAGAGGCAGCCCCACCTGTGACTCCGATTCGCCAGGGCCGCAACCACCGTGCCGCACTCGCGAGCGTGATGTGCGTACTGGCCGTGACCGGACCGGTGCTCACGGGCTGCGCGGAGGAGGATCCGAACGAGGGCACCAACGGGGTCGGCAGACTGCCCGCCGAGAAGATCCAGGCCAAGACCCGCACGGCCGCCGAGTCCGCAGGGGCGGTCCGGGTGCACGGGAACGTCGTCAGCGGCGGACGCACGTACGCGCTCGACATGCGGCTGAAGACCGACGGCGGCGAGGGGTCGGTCACCACCAAGGGGACGACCTTCCGGCTGCTGCGCGTCGGCGAGCAGCTCTTCGTCATGGCCGACGCGGAGTTCTGGAGTCATGGCGCGGGCCAGGGCGGGGAGGGCAAGGCGGACGCCGCCGCGGCCGCCAAGCTCGGCGGCAAGTTCGTGAAGGTGCCGCAGGGCGACCCTTCGTACAAGAAGTTCAGCGGTTTCACGGACAAGGGTGTCCTCCTCGACGGTCTGCTGACCCTGCACGGCAAGCTCGCGACCGAGGGCCACGACGAGCAGGCGGGCATCCACACCATCCGCATCTCGGGCGACAAGGGCTCCGGCGGCACCCTGGAGGTGTCCCTGGAGGGCAAGCCGTATCCGCTGCGCCTGGAGCGGGCCGGTGGGGCGGGTACCCTCACGTTCTCCGCATGGGGGCAGGACTTCTCCCTGAGGGAGCCGGAGAAGAACGAGACGGTGGACTACGGCAGGCAGCTGCCGGCGTCGTAGGCCATCACTTGCGTTTGCGCTTCTTCAGCAGCAGGCGGGGCAGACCCGCCGGAATCGGCCGGCGGGTGGTCGCCGGGGTCGGCAGCGGCGGCTCGGACAGGGAGTCGTCGGGCAGCGGTGCCCTCGTCCCGGTCGGCTCCAGGCGCAGCACCCGGCACTCGCGGGCCCAGCGCTCGGTCGTGGCCTCGCCGTCGGGCGCGTTCAGCCGTTTGCCCTTGAGCTCGGCGACCGCCGCGTCCCACGCCTCGGAGCCCGGCGCGAGCTGGGTGACCCGGGCCGTCCAGGAGACCAGCCGGCCCCCCTTGTCCTTGCTGCGGACCGTCACCTGAGCCTCGGCCCCGTCGGCCAGACCCGGCAGCGGCTGCTCGCCGGGTCCGTCGCCGACCAGGCACGCGGCGCCCTCGTGCCACACGTGCCACAGCGCACGCGCCGGGCCGTCCGGGCCCTGGACCCAGACGAGGCCGGACTTCTTCGTGGCCTCCTCGACGAGGGCCTGGCCGAGCAGCTCGCTTGTCATGGCCCCCAGCCTATCCACGCTGTTCACAGCCAGCCGTTCCGCTTCAGCGTGCGGTGGATGCCCAGACAGATGACCACCGTGATGCCCATGATCACCGGGTAGCCGTACCGCCAGTGCAGCTCCGGCATGTGGTCGAAGTTCATGCCGTACACCCCGCACACCATCGTCGGCACGGCGATGATCGCGGCCCACGAGGTGATCTTGCGCATGTCCTCGTTCTGCGCCACGGACGCCTGCGCGAGGTTGGCCTGGAGGATGGAGTTGAGCAGCTCGTCGAAGCCGAGGACCTGCTCCTGCACGCGGGCCAGGTGGTCGGCCACGTCCCGGAAGTACTTCTGGATGTCCGGGTCGATCAGCCGCATCGGCCGCTCGCTCAGCAGCTGCATGGGCCGCAGCAGCGGCGACACGGCCCGCTTGAACTCCAGCACCTCACGCTTGAGTTGGTAGATCCGGCCGGCGTCCGAGCCGCGCGGCGAGCCCTTGCGCCCCGGGGAGAACACCTCGGTCTCGACCTCGTCGATGTCGTCCTGCACGGCGTCGGCGACCGCGATGTAACCGTCGACGACATGGTCGGCGATGGCGTGCAGCACCGCCGAGGGGCCCTTGGCCAGCAGCTCGGGGTCGTCCTGGAGCCGGTGCCTGAGGGCCCGCAGGGAGCCCTGTCCGCCGTGCCGGACGGTGATGAAGAAGTCCCGTCCGGTGAAGCACATGACCTCGCCGGTCTCGACGACCTCGCTGTTGGCGTCGAGCTGGTCGTGCTCCACGTAGTGGATGGTCTTGAAGACCGTGAAGAGGGAGTCGTCGTAGCGCTCCAGCTTGGGCCGCTGGTGGGCCTGGACGGCGTCCTCCACGGCCAGCGGGTGCAGCCCGAACTCACTGGCGATGCCGGAGAATTCGGCCTCGGTCGGCTCGTGCAGGCCGATCCACACGAAGCCGCCGTCGCGGCGCGCCAGGCGCACCGCCTCGTGCGGGGTCAGCGGGGTCTCGGTCTCGATGCGGCGGCCGTCCCGGTAGACGGCGCAGTCGACGACGGCGGAGGACGTCGCGGGGCTGCGGGTGGTGTCGTACGTCCCGCCCTCCTTGCGCAGCGACACGCGGGACGGACGGACGACGGCGCGCAGGTCGCGGATCATCGACATGGCGGGCTCCTTCGCGACAGGCAACGAAAAGGCGCCGGACCCGACAGGTGGAACTACCCGGAATGAGGACGTTGGGACTGCTGATGTTTGGCACGTCCACAAAGCGGGGAGCACCGCACCGTCGCGGTGGCGAGTCTCGTTACTGATTCAGCTACTGAGGCAGATCAGGCAAAGCGAAACGAAGCGCTCTTCCGCGTGAAGCGAGTGCGAGAGGTGGCGACCAGCCAGAGCCAGAACAGCTACGTCAGCGGCGGGAAGAGCGTGGTGCTACTGCACGGTCGACTTCGGTCCATTGCAGTCCCACCTCCTCCGGCCGGTCCCTCGTAAGGGAGTTCCTTCGGCGTCGGGGCTTGATCGCGACGCTTCTGCGTGCTGCCCCGAACCACCGGGCAAGAGTATCAGTCGCCCGACGTGTCAAGGCGCTTGTTTGCCCGCTACTGACGAGTTCTATGCTCGCCGCATGGCACATGTTCTTCCTCTGGTCGAAGCCCGGTTGCGCAGCGCGCTGGGCGAACCGGACGGGCGCGCGGCGGTCACCTTCCTGGGCACGGACCGCATCGAGGTGCTCCGCTTCCAGGAGGGAGAGATCGTCCGCTACGCCACGCTCGGCATGTCCGCGCACCCCATGACCGAGCCCACGGCGGTGGTCGCCGACCCGGTCAAGGGCCCGCGCGCCGAGCTGGTCCTCTCGGTGCGCGCCGGGCTGGCCGACACCGACAAGGTGCTCCGCCCGCTCGCCGTACTCGCCGCGTCTCCGCAGGTGGAGGGCCTGGTCGTGGCCCCGGGAGCCTCGCTCGACGTCGGCGAGCCGCTGTGGCCCGGCGCCCCCTTCACCTCGGTCCTGGTCGCCGAGCCGGGCGGCCTGGTCGAGGACCTGGAGCTCGACGAGCCCCTCGACCCCGTGCGGTTCCTGCCGTTGCTGCCGATGACCCCGAACGAGGCCGCCTGGAAGCGCGTGCACGGCGCGCAGGCCCTCCAGGAGAGGTGGCTGAACCAGGGGACGGACCTCCGGGATCCGTCCCGGAAGTCCGTCACACTGGAGTGAGGAAGCTCACCAACCCTTGGCTGTGAAGCGTCAGTTGGCGAAGACGGCGACACCGTCCTCGGTCGCGTGCTGCGGCTCCAGCTCCTCGGCTTCGTGGGTGAGGGCCTTCCGCCGTACGACGACCACGAGTGCGCTCACGACCGCGGTGACCGCCGCCACGACGAACGGGATGTGGAGGTCGGTCCACTCCTCGATCTTCGGTGCGAAGTAGGGGGCGGCCGCCGCCGCGAACCAGCGCACGAAGTTGTAGCCCGCGCTCGCCACCGGCCGGGGCGCGTCGGAGACGCCGAGGGCCAGCTCGGTGTAGACGGTGTTGTTCACGCCGATGAAGGCGCCGGACAGGATCGTGCAGACGACGGCCGTGGTGTGGGAGCCGTAGCCGAGCACGAGCACGTCGGCCGCGAGCAGTATCAGCGAACCGCCGAGCACCTTCAGCGAGCCGAACCGCTTCTGGAGCCGGGGCGCCACGATCACTGAGAAGACGGCGAGCAGCACACCCCAGGCGAAGAACACCGCCCCCGACCGGTACGGGCTCATGTTCAGCACGAACGGCGTGAAGGCCAGCACGGTGAAGAACGTGTAGTTGTAGAAGAACGCCGAGACCGCCGCCGAGGCGAGGCCGCCGTGACCGAGGGCCTTGACCGGGTCCAGGAGCGAGGTCTTGCGGGCCGGCTTCGGCTGCTCCTTCAGGAACACCGCGATGCACAGGAAGCCGACCGCCATCAGGAACGCCGTCCCGAAGAACGGGTAGCGCCAGCTGGCGTCGCCGAGCAGGGCGCCCAGCAGCGGACCGCACGCCATGCCGAGGCCGAGGGCCGACTCGTACAGCAGGATCGCCGCCGCGCTTCCGCCGGCCGCCGCGCCGACGATGACCGCGAGGGCGGTGGAGACGAAGAGCGCGTTGCCCAGTCCCCAGCCCGCCCGGAATCCGACCAGTTCACCGACCGAGCCGGACGTGCCCGCGAGTCCGGCGAAGACGACCACGAACGCCAGGCCGAGCAGCAGTGTCTTCCGGCCGCCGATCCGGCTGGAGACGAAGCCGGTCACCAGCATCGCGACGGCGGTGATGAGGAAGTACGAGGTGAACAGCAGGGAGACCTGGCCGGCCGTGGCATGCAGACCCTGGGCGATGGACGGCAGGATCGGGTCGACGAGTCCGATGCCCATGAAGGCGACGACCGCCGCCCCTGCGGTCGCCCACACGGACTTGGGCTGCTTCAGGAGGCCGCCCGCTCCGGCGTCGAAGGGGTCCATTGCGTGCTCCCTTTCCCGAACGGAAGTAGTTGGTATATACACACACTAAGTTAGAGAAGCTAATTAATGCAAGCTACAGCTAGTGAGGGAGTGAAGGGTTCCGTCCGGTTGGGTGATCGTCCTTGACGCGACGGGGCGCGGGTAGGACCGTGGGGCCCTATGAGGGGCGAACCCAGTTGCCCGAAGTGTGGTGGCCGGGTCAGGGCTCCCGGCCTCTTCTCCGACTCGTGGCAGTGCGATGTGCACGGCACCGTCCATCCGGTGCAGCCCGTGATACCGCCCAGCGTCGACGCCCTCAACGTCGTAGTGCACCGCGCCCGGGTGCCGGTGTGGATGCCCTGGCCGCTGCCGGTCGGCTGGCTGTTCACGGGCGTCGCCTGCGCGGGGGACGACCGCACGGGTGGCCGCGCCACGGCCGTGGCCTGCACGGGGCCCGGGCCGCTCGGCGGGATGGGTGAGCTGATCCTGGTGGCGGAGGAGCTCGGCGTCGGACTCGGTGCGCGGTACGCGGGCATGGAGGGTCCGGACCCGGGGCCGTACATCGACGTCGGGAAGCCGGCGCAGGCGAAGGTGCTCGCCGCCGGGCGTCCGACGCCGCTGTGGCATGTGTCCGGCGCGCCGGGCGATCGGGCGGTTTTCGCCGGTGAGGCGCTCGGGATATGGCTGTGGGCGGTCGTGTGGCCGGAGCAGTCGGGCTTGCTGATGTACGACGAGTTGGTGCTGGCGGATCTGCGGGAGGCCGGGGCGGAGGTGGAGCTGGTGCCGTGCGGGGCTCTGTCGCCGCGATTGCTCGAGCCGTAGCGCCCAGGGGGATGCGGCTTCGGGTGTGCGGGCGGCTGCGGGGGGTCTGTGGCTTGTCGCGCAGTTCCCCGCGCCCCTTGGGGGTCCGTTGTGTAGGGGGTGCTTGGGGGGTTCGGCTGTGACAGGGGTTGCCGAAAATGTGGTTATCCTGGAGCAGCCCCGCTCGTCCCGTCAGTGTCTGGAGTCCGCGTCGTGCGTATCGATCTGCACACCCACTCCACCGCTTCCGACGGTACGGACGCTCCCGCCGAGCTGGTCCGGAAGGCCGCCGCGACCGGACTGGACGTCGTCGCGCTGACCGATCACGACACCACCCGCGGCCACGCCGAGGCGATCGCCGCGTTGCCCGAGGGGCTCACGCTGGTCACCGGAGCCGAGCTCTCCTGCCGGCTCGACGGCATCAGCATGCACATGCTGGCGTACCTCTTCGACGCCGAGGAGCCGGCGCTGCTCGCCGAGCGTGAGCTGGTCCGGGACGACCGGGTGCCCCGGGCGCAGGGCATGATCGCCAAGCTTCAGGAGCTGGGCGTGCCCGTGACCTGGGAGCAGGTGGCGCGGATCGCCGGTGACGGGTCCGTCGGGCGTCCGCACGTGGCGACGGCGCTCGTCGAGCTGGGCGTCGTGCCGACCGTCGGCGACGCCTTCACCCAGGACTGGCTGGCCGACGGCGGCCGGGCCTACGTGGACAAGCACGAGACCGACCCCTTCGAGGCCATCCGGCTGATCAAGGGCGCGGGCGGGGTCGCGGTGTTCGCGCACCCCGGGGCGAACAAGCGGGGGCGTACGGTTCCGGAGGCCGCGATCGCCGAGATGGCCGCGGCCGGGCTGGACGGCGTCGAGGTCGACCACATGGACCACGACACGGATACGCGTGCGCGGCTGCGGGGGCTGGCGAAGGAGCTGGGGCTTCTGGTGACCGGGTCCAGTGACTATCACGGCAGTCGGAAGACGTGTGTGCTCGGGGAGTACACGACGGATCCCGAGGTGTACGGGGAGATCACGCGGCGGGCCTTCGGGGCGTTTCCCGTGCCGGGGGCCGGCGGGGTCTGAGGTCTCTGTGTAGGTCCGTTTGAAGGCACCCGGCGTTGCCGGCTGTGCCCACCCGTTCCTCCCCCAGTGCCTTAAGGGCCTGGGGGGACCCCCAGGGGAACGCCTGCCCACAGCGGTCGCGAACGCCCGCTGCCCACGTTCACTGATCCCGCAAGGCCATCGCTGTCATGTTCGACCTCGCCGTTTTCGGTTCCCTGTTCCTGACCCTCTTCGTCATCATGGATCCCCCCGGGATCACCCCGATCTTCCTCGCGCTCACCGCCGGACGGCCCGGCAAGGTGCAGAAGCGGATGGCCTTCCAGGCCGTCTGTGTCGCCGGTGGTGTGATCACCG
The DNA here is from genome assembly GCF_044458845.1 of Streptomyces sp. NPDC050416. Classification (NCBI taxonomy): domain Bacteria; kingdom Bacillati; phylum Actinomycetota; class Actinomycetes; order Kitasatosporales; family Streptomycetaceae; genus Streptomyces; species Streptomyces sp. NPDC050416. The sequence goes on along the minus strand of NZ_JBITII010000002.1, from coordinate 223,734 downwards.
TGTTCGGGCTGCTCGGGCATCAGATCCTCAACTACCTGCACGTGTCCGTGCCCGCGCTGATGATCGCGGGTGGGCTGCTGCTCCTGCTGATCGCCCTCGACCTGCTGACGGGCAAGACGGACGAGCCCAAGCAGACCAAGGACGTCAACGTCGCTCTCGTGCCGCTGGGCATGCCGCTGCTGGCCGGGCCGGGGGCGATCGTGTCGGTCATCCTCGCCGTGCAGAAGGCCCACAGCGTCGCCACGCAGGTCTCCGTGTGGACGGCGATCCTCGCCATCCATGTCGTGCTGTGGCTGGTCATGCGCTACTCGCTGGTGATCATTCGGATCATCAAGGACGGCGGTGTGGTCCTGGTGACGCGGCTCGCGGGCATGATGCTGTCCGCGATCGCCGTGCAGCAGATCATCAACGGGGTCACGCAGGTGATCCAGGGGAGCTGAGGGGCCGGTGGTCACGCAGCGCGGGTGAGTACCGTGCCGATCTCCCCGGCCGGTTTCTCATGGGCGAGGTACTCCTCGATCTTGTGCGCGCGGTCCCGGCCGTTCTGGACGGCCAGCTGCGTGAGCTTGCCCCACCGCTCGTCCTCCAGGGGGCAGCCGACGGCCACCGCGTCGGTGGGGCACCAGACGTTGACCCAGTCGCGGACCTTCGGCGGCCGGTGCGGGCCGCGCGCCAGGAGCCGCTCGTTGACGCCGTCCAGCCCGAGCGGGCTGCCCGCCGTGACCAGCAGTACGGGGTCGAGGCCGTCCGGGAGCCGGGTCAGCAGGTCCACGCCGACGACCGTGCCCAGGCTGTGCGTGACCAGGACCAGTTCGCCCGTGGTGGGCATCGTCTCCAGCACGCTGTCCAGCACCGCCTGGCGCACGGAGCTGTCGCCGAGGTACAGGTCGACGTCCCGCAGGAACGTGGCGATGGTCCACTCGTCCAGGTCGGACCGGGCGGCGAGCCAGCTCAGCGGCCGGTGCAGTGCGCCGACCAGCCCCGCCCCGAAGCCCTCCGTGGCCGCCGGCCCGTTCTGGGGCATGCCGGCCCGGGCGGCCGCCTCGTAGAGCAGCTGCTCGTAGGAGCCGGTGGGTGATTCGGCGGCGAAGACCTCGGCGGCAGCGGCGGCGCTCACCTCGTCGAGTCCGACGGGCGGGGCCGTGCTCTCCCGCCCGGTCACGAGGCCGGCCAGTCGCGTGCCGTAGAACGGGAACCACACGTCCTCCGGGTCGACCGTGGGCAGTGCCGCGAGGGTGAGGCCGCGGTTCAGGCCGGACGTCCACTCCCGGCGGAGGACGTCGGGATCCTTGCTCTGCTGGTCCCTGCCGTGCAGGAAGACCAGGTGCCGACGGCCGCCGAAGGCCGTGCCGCGGGCCGGGCGTCCCTTCTTGGGGACCTGCGTCCGGGGCGTCCCCGACTCGCTCTCGGGCATGGCCACCGTCCCGAGGGTGTCCGGGACCGGCGGGGTCGTGACGCCGGGCAGGCCCGGCGTGCTTCTGTCCGGCCGGGGTGCGAGCGCGGCCGTGCTCTGGTCCAGGCCGGAGTCCGGACCCATCTCGGCCAGCAGCGCGCGGCGCCCGGGGTCGAGGTCCAGCCGGGCCAGGTGCTTCAGGATCGAGCTGATGCGGACGCCCTCGTTGGCGACCCAGTCGATCGCGTCGTCGCCGTCGCCCTGGCTCCAGGGCCTGCCGTCCTTCCGCAGGACGCGGCCCCGGTCGTCCTTCTTCGGTACGCCGCTGTGGTGCAGGGCCACGACCTCCCACTGGTCGTTGAAGACGGGGGAGCCCGAGTTTCCGGGGCGGGTGTCGGTCCGGTACTGGATGAAGTCGTCGAGCCGTACCAGCACGGCGTTGTCCCGCAGGACGATCTCCTTGAGGCGTCCGTCCGGGTGACCGATGATGTTCACCCTCTCGCCGAGCACCAGCTTGCCGAGCTGCACGCTGAGCCGGTTCCAGCCGAAGATCTCGCCCGGCGGACGGCCGTCCAGGGCGGGCATCACCGCCACGAGGGCGAAGTCCAGCCGCCTGTCCGCGGCGAAGAAGCTCCCCGGTGCGAGCTCCATGCGGACGGCGGTGTCGGGGACGTTGTCGACCGTGACCTGCGCGTTGAACTCCGCGAAGCACTGGCGGGCGAAGCCCTCGTCGGGCAGCACGTGGTGGTTGGTCATGAGCAGCCGCGGCGAGACCAGGAAGCCGGTGCCGTGCGGAAGCTCGCGGCCGTCGCGGCGCAGGGTGATCCGGGCGACCGTGGCTCCGGCCCTGACCCCGCGCGGCAGGAAGCTCCAGGCCTGGAGCTCGTTCGACAGGTCGATGATGCGTTCGTTGGCCTGGGGCAGGTCCATGGCCTCGCCGTGGATGTCCGCCACCACCGCCGAGGGCGACAGACCGCCCCGGTCGAGGATCCGGTCGGCGCGCACGGCGAGCGCGTCCGGGTTGTCCGGGAACCGCACACCGGCCGCGATCCGGGCCTCGACCCGCTCACGCTCCGCGGCGGATTCCTCGTACCGCTGCGCGGCCTCGGCCGTGGCCCGCTCGTGCAGTTCCTCGTTCGACCGGCCCGTCACGGACATGCCGTCCACCGTCCTGTTCTCACCCTCGCCGTCCCCCTCGGCCAGTACGCCCGCCACCACGGAGGTCCGCAACAGCAAAGCCCCCGCACGGCCGATGCCGTGCGGGGGCTGAAGTGTGGGAGAGCGGCGCGCGTTATGAGGCCGTGGTCCCGGCCGGGCGGATCCAGAGGCGCTGCCCTGTGGCGGCGGCCTGCTGAACGATGCGGTTGACGGAGGCGGCGTCCACGACGGTCGTGTCCACGGGCGTGCCGTCGACATCGTCGAGGTGCATGATTTCGAAGCGCAAGGGCTTCTCCCTTCGTCTGGTCATCCTCCTGAGGAGAACTACTCGGTGGTCGGCCCACGAGGCAGCGGTGCCCGGTGTTCCGTATGGGTCAACAGCACGGGGCGCTTGAAACATTCCCTACGCTAAGGAAATTTTTCGACCGGCTAATTACTGAGCCGTAAGGCTGTTGTTACGGGACCGACTGGGACCGGTTGTGTTCGCAGCGTGACCGCCGGGACAATGGAGGTGATGAACGACGACCTCGCGGCCCTGAGCGCCCGCATCGACCGCACCAACGAGCTGCTCCAGCGCATGCTCGCCGAGGTGGCGAAGACACCCTCGACCCATGCGATCTTCGTCGATGCCGGGTACCTGTACGCGGCCGCGGGACGGCTCGTCGCCGGTACGGAGGACCGCCGGGCCTTCGACCTCGACGCCGAGGGCCTGATCGACGCGCTCATCGACACGGCCCGCACGATCTTCGCCGACAGCCGGCTGCTGCGGGTCTACTGGTACGACGGCGCCCGTCGCCGCATCCACACGGCGGAGCAGCAGAGCATCGCGGAACTGCCGGACGTCAAGGTGCGGCTGGGCAACCTGAACTCCAGCAACCAGCAGAAGGGCGTCGACTCGCTCATCCGCACCGACCTGGAGTCCCTCGCCCGGCACCGCGCCATCAGCGACGCGGCCCTGCTCGGCGGCGACGAGGACCTGGTGTCGGCGGTGGAGGCGGCCCAGGGGTATGGCGCGCGCGTCCACCTCTGGGGCATCGAGGCGCCGGAGGGCCGCAACCAGGCGGAGCCCCTCCTGTGGGAGGTCGACAGCCAGCGCACCTTCGACCTCGACTTCTTCAAGCCCTACGTCTCCCGCCGCGCGGCACCCGCCTACGAGGCCACCGCGGGCCGGCCCACCCGTGACGACGTGCGGTTCGTGGGCGCGCAGATCGCGGCGAAGTGGCTGGCGGCCCGCGGTCGGGACACGCTGGTCGAGCTGCTGCCCGGCCACCCCTACCTGCCGGGTTCGGTGGACCAGGACCTGCTCGTGGAGGCGGAGGGCCTGCTGCAGTACTCGCTGCGCGGCCAGGCGGAGCTACGGCGCGCACTGCGGGACGGCTTCTGGGAGCACCTCCAGACGCAGTACTAGGGGGTGTCCGGGCGGACCCTGTCCCAGAAGTCGGCGAGGGCCTGGGCGGTCGGCAGGGGCTGGTCGGCGCCCGGGGAGTGCTCGGCTCCCGCGATGACCGTGCGGTGCGCGTTCAGCCGTACGGCCATGTCGTCGAGGAGCGCCACCGGCCAGGTGTCGTCGTGCGCGCCCGACAGGACGTGGAACGGCAGCGGCACGGCGGCGAGTTCGTCGACACGGTCCGGCTCAGTGCACAACTGGCGCCCCGTGGCGAGGAGTTGGGCGGGGCTGTGGCCCAGCCAGCGGCGGCGCAACTGCTCCGGATCGCCGGGGCCGCGAGCCGGCCCGCCGACCTCCTCAGGCGGCCCCATCGCCTGGATGGCTTCCCACACCTCCTCCATCGACAGCACGGCGAGCGCGTCCCGCAGCAGCTTCACGCGCTGCTGCTGGGAGACGGAGATCTGCGCCGGGCCGGACGAGACCAGGGTGAGGGAGAGGAAGGGGGAGTGGTCCAGCAGCACGGCCGCCCGCGCGATCTGCCCGCCGAGCGAGTGCCCGACGAGGTGCACGGGCCCGCAGAGCGCCTCGGACTGCGCGAGCACGTCGCGGGCCAGTTCCCGCTGGGCGTAGGCGGTTTCGTCGTCCACGGGGCCGTGCGACTCGTGCTGCCCCCGCCCGTCCACGGCGACGACCCGGTACCCGCGCTCGGAGAGCGGCTCGTGGAGCAGCCTGAAGTCCTCCTTGCTGCCGGTGAATCCGGGCAGCATCAGGGCGACGCCCTTGGGCTCCGGCCCCGTCTCGGACCCCGCCTTCGGCGACGAGTCGACGACGGCGAACTCGCCGCGGGTGGTGCGCAGGGAGTATGCGCGGGCGCCCGGGGGTGGGGTGAAGGTGGCTTGCCTGGTCACGGGGTGAGGGTAGCGGCTGGGGAGGGGGTGGCGGGCTGGTGGCGGGCGCGCCGGTGGGTGGCGGCCGGTGGAGACGCGGGCGGGCCGCGCTCGGGAATGCCGATGGCCCGGCCCCACACGCGGTGGGGCCGGGCCATCGAGGGAGTGTCAGCCCTCCGTGGGCTCCGCGGCGGCCGTGGCCTTGCGGGTGCGGCGGGCCTTCGGCTTCGCCTCGGCCGCGTCGTCCGCGACCTCGGCGGAGGCCGTGGCGGCCGGTGCCGACTTCCGCGTGCGACGCGGCTTGGCCTCGGCGGCCTCCGGCTCCTGCCCGGCCTGTGCCGGGATGTCGACGGTTTCGACGGCCTTGCGGGTGCGGCGGCGCGGCTTGGCTTCCGTGCCTTCCGCGGTGTCGACGGCGGCTTCGGCCGCTGCGGCGGTCTTCCGCGTCCGGCGGGGCTTGGCCTCGGCGGTCTCGGCATCCGCAGCCGTGGCGGCCGCTGCCGTCTTCCGCGTACGGCGCGGCTTCGCCTCGGTCGCCTCTGCCGTGTCGACGCTCGCCTCGGCCTTGGCCGTCGCCTTGCGCGTACGCCGCGGCTTGGCCTCGGCGGCCTCCGGCTCCTGAGCCGTCCGGGCCGGGATTCCGGCGGCGACGGACTCGGCGGTTTCGACGGCCTTGCGGGTGCGGCGGCGCGGCTTGGCTTCCGTGCCTTCCGCCGTGTCGACGGCGGTCTCGGCCGCTGCGGCGGTCTTCCGCGTGCGGCGGGGCTTGGACTCGGTGGCCGGTGCCTCGCCGGCGGTGTCCTCGGTCGCTGCCGTGGCCTTGCGCGTACGCCTGGGCTTGGCCTCGGCGGTCTCGGCCGTGTCGACGGCGTCCTCCGCCGCGGCTGCGGCCTTGCGCGTGCTGCGCGGCTTGACGTCGGCGGTCTCGGCGTCTGCAGTGGTGGCAGTCGTCTTCCGCGCGCGCCTGGGCTTGGCCTCGGCGGTCTCGGCCGTGTCGACGGCGTCCTCCGCCGCGGCTGCGGCCTTGCGCGTGCGGCGCGGCTTGGTCTCCTCGGCCGGAGCGGCAGGGGCCGCGGACTCGGCGGCCGTCTTACGGGTGCGGCGCGGCTTGGTCTCCGTCGGCTCCGGTGCGGGCTCGATGGTTCCCTCGGCCGTGTCGACCGCCTGCTCGGCCGCGGAGGTGGCCGTGGTCCTGCGGGTGCGGCGGCGCGGCGTGGCCGCAGGTGCCTCGGGCTGTTCGGTCACCGGGGCGGCCACGACCGACGCGGCATCCGCGTCCGCCTGCGCCGGGGTGTCCACAGCAGCCGTAGGCGTCACAGCGGCTTCCGCCGCCGGCGTCTCGGACCTGCGCGTACGGCGCCGGCGCGGCTTCGCCGCCTCCGTGCTCGTGCCCTCCGCGGTCGCCACGGCGTGCTCCGCCGGTGCGGACGCGGCGGACTCGACCGCCTGGGCCGCCTGGACCGGCGCCGACTCGGCCGCCGGGGCGCCACCGCGGGTGCGGCGACGGCGACGCGGGGTGCGAGGAGCCGTGACGGCCTCCGCCTCGGCGGAGCCGCCCGTGGCCGTGGAGCCCGCAGCGGCGGTGCCGGCGGACTCCGGCGTGCCGTCCAGCGGCGATCCGCCGCGCATACGGCGGCGGCGTCGCGGCGTACGGGCCGAACGCTCGCGGTCGGCCGCCGGGGACTCTTCCCGGCCACCGCGGCCACCGCGTCCGCGCGGCCCCCGGCCGCCCGTCTCGCCCAGGTCCTCCAGCTCCTCCGCGTCCAGCCCGGCGCGCTTGCGCTCCGAGCGCGGCAGGACGCCCTTCGTGCCCTCGGGGATGCCGAGGTCGGCGTAGAGGTGCGGGGACGTGGAGTACGTCTCCGGCGGGTCGTTGAAGCCGAGGTCCAGCGCCTTGTTGATGAGCTGCCAGCGCGGGATGTCGTCCCAGTCGACGAGCGTGATCGCGATGCCCTTGGCGCCCGCGCGGCCCGTACGGCCGATGCGGTGCAGGTACGTCTTCTCGTCTTCCGGCGACTGGTAGTTGATGACGTGCGTGACGCCCTCGACGTCGATGCCGCGGGCGGCGACGTCGGTGCAGACGAGGACGTCCACCTTGCCGTTGCGGAAGGCTCGCAGGGCCTGCTCGCGGGCGCCCTGGCCGAGGTCGCCGTGGACCGCGCCGGACGCGAAGCCGCGCTGCTGGAGCTGGTCGGCGAGATCCGCCGCCGTGCGCTTCGTACGGCAGAAGACCATGACCAGTCCCCGGCCGTCGGCCTGCAGTATGCGCGCGACCATCTCCGGCTTGTCCATGTTGTGCGCGCGGTAGATGTACTGCTTGGTGTTCGCGACCGTCTTGCCCGCGTCGTCCGGCGACGTGGCGCTGATGTGCGTGGGCTGCGACATGTAGCGGCGGGCCAGTCCGATGACCGCGCCCGGCATGGTCGCCGAGAACAGCATGGTCTGGCGCCGCACCGGCAGCATGTTGATGATCTTCTCGACGTCGGGCAGGAAGCCCAGGTCGAGCATCTCGTCGGCCTCGTCGAGGACGAGGCACCGGACGTGCTTCAGGTTGAGCTTCTTCTGCCCGGCGAGGTCGAGCAGCCGGCCGGGGGTGCCGACGACCACGTCGACGCCCTTCTTCAGGGCCTCGACCTGGGGCTCGTACGCCCGGCCGCCGTAGATCGCGAGGACGCGCACGTTGCGTACCTTGCCCGCGGTCAGCAGGTCGTTGGTGACCTGCGTGCACAGCTCACGCGTGGGGACGACGACGAGCGCCTGCGGGGCGTCGGTGAGGTCTTCGGGCTTGGCGCGTCCGGCCTCGACGTCGGCGGGGACGGTGACGCGCTCGAGGAGCGGGAGGCCGAAGCCCAGCGTCTTGCCGGTGCCGGTCTTGGCCTGGCCGATGACGTCCGCGCCCGAAAGGGCCACGGGGAGCGTCATCTCCTGGATGGGAAAGGCGGTGGTGATGCCGACGGCCTCCAGGGCCTCGGCTGTCTCGGGGAGGATTCCGAGCTCTCGGAACGTCGTAGTCAGGGTGCTGCCTCTTCTGTGTGGGCGGCGCGAGGCGAGCGCGGGGGTCTTGTCGGACCGTGCCGGGGACGTCGGCTGCCTACGGGCGGGCCGTAGAGCACGGGACCGCGCCGACGCTCTAGCGCTCATGCCGCTGAGGGTGTCCCTCCGGCATCCGTACGCAATCTGCCGTATGGACGGGAGGTCTGTCGGGTCGGAGCCGATCGGGCCACCGACCGGGCATCCTCATACGTGCGGCCTGTCGAGGTACGTCGACGTACCAGCAGGCGCATTACCACCATACCCCGGAATCCCGCACTCGCGACGGCCGATTTGGTCACGTAGTCGTCGTCACACTGATTGACCAGGGCCTTACGCCTCCCGGCGGGCGGGCTATTGTGCGCTTCATGACGAGCTCTGACAAGCCTGAGAACGCCTCGGACACCACCGCCACCCCGGCCGGACACACCGGAGTCGCCGCCCGGGACTGGGCGACGGCCTCCGCCGACCCTCAGTACCGCGCCGCGGTCGTGGACCTGCTCGGTGCGCTCGCGTACGGGGAGCTGGCGGCGTTCGAGCGGCTCGCGGAGGACGCCAAGCTGGCGCCGACGCTGGAGGACAAGGCGGAGCTGGCGAAGATGGCGTCGGCCGAGTTCCACCATTTCGAGAGGCTGCGCGACCGGCTCGCCGAGATCGGGGAGGAGCCGACGCGGGCGATGCAGCCGTTCGTCGCGGCCTACGACGGGTTCCACAAGCAGACGGCCCCCTCGGACTGGCTGGAGGGCCTCGTCAAGGCCTACGTCGGCGACTCCATCGCCAGTGACTTCTACCGGGAGGTCGCGGCCCGGCTGGACTCCGACTCCCGCGGCCTGGTGCTGGCCGTGCTCGACGACACCGGGCACGGCGGTTTCGCCGTGGAGAAGGTGCGTGCCGCGATCGACGCGGACCCGCGCGTGGGCGGACGGCTCGCGCTGTGGGCGCGGCGGCTGATGGGCGAGGCCCTGTCGCAGTCCCAGCGGGTGGTCGCCGACCGGGACGCGCTGTCGACCATGCTGGTGGGCGGTGTCGCGGACGGCTTCGACCTCGCCGAGGTCGGCAAGATGTTCTCCCGCATCACCGAGGCGCACACCAAGCGGATGGCCGCACTGGGGCTGGCGGCGTAGCACTCCGCGCAGGGGGCCGGTCGCGTGGTGTTCCGGTCGTGTGGCGCTGCTGTCGTGTGGCGCTCCGCGCAGGTCGTGGCCGCCGTGGTCGTGGCAGCCGTGGAGCGCTGGGCGCCGGTGTGGGTTCCGGCCGTGTCGCGGCTGAGGGCCGGTGTCGGCCGGACGCGCGGGGCTCCGCGCGGCTGACGGCTCCGGCTACGCCGTCGCCGATCGTCGGCGCAGGCGCCCCGCGGGGCGCAGCAGCAGCGACAGCGACGCCACCGAGACGACCACCGCGCCGAGCAGCACCAGCAGCCAGTGCCCGGCGTCCAGCGCGCTGTGCATGACGAAGGCCCCGAAGAGGGCGCCCGCGACGCCGGTCGACAGGACCAGGGGGCGGGCCGGGAGCCGGTGCGCCAGGCGATGCGTGGCCGCCCATGACAGAGCCAGGCCGAGAATCGCGGAGCTCAGCGCTTCCAGGAGCATGTCGGGGTCCCTCCCACATGGCCGGCTGCCTAAATCGGTCGTAGCCCGTCTTACCCCTGACCTGCGGAATCCAACCTACTTCTGTGGGTGAACTGTGCTCCATCCGTGGAGGAACCCGTGTGCCGCACGGGGTGTCCGTACGGATGTTGCGCGGGTTGCCGCACGGGAGAGGGAACGCGAACGGGGCGGGCCGGCCGTCAGCCGTCCCGCCCCGTCCGCACCTGCGCCCTACAGAGCGCCGAAGCCCACCTTGCGCGGGGCCGGCTCACCGATCTCGACGTACGCGAGACGGTCGGCCGGGACCAGGACCTTGCGGCCGTGCTCGTCCACGAGGGTCAGCAGCGGCGACTTCCCGGCCAGCGCCTCGGACACCGCCCGCTCGACCTCCTCGGCACTCTGACCGCTCTCCAGAACGATCTCGCGGGGCGCGTGCTGCACGCCGATCTTGACCTCCACGGCTATGTCCCTCCGACGGTCAGTGATGTGCGCGACCTTCCGCGCCGTACGCAGCACACATTAGCCCGGTGAGGGGACCGGCATGCTCCGCCCGAGAACGCCACGAGCGAACAGCGCGCGGGAACAAAGCGGCCGTCAGTGGTGCTGCTGGTCGGTTCCGTGCAGCGGGAAGCCCGCGATGCCGCGCCACGCCAGCGAGGCGAGCAGCTGTACGGCCTGGTCGCGGGGCACGCTGCGGTCGCTGTGCAGCCAGGACCGGGCCACCACCTGGGCGAGGCCGCCCAGGCCCGAGGCGAGCAGCATCGACTCCGCGCGCGACAGGCCCGTGTCCTCGGCGATGACGTCGCAGATCGCCTCCGCGCACTCGTTGGTGACCTTGTCGACGCGCTCGCGCACGGCGGGCTCGTTCGTCAGGTCCGACTCGAAGACCAGGCGGAAGGCGCCGCCGTCGTCCTCGACGTACGCGAAGTAGGCGTCCATGGTCGCCCGGACGCGCTGCTTGTTGTCGGTCGTCGACGCCAGCGCGTTCCGTACGGCCTGGATGAGCGACTCGCAGTGCTGGTCCAGCAGCGCGAGGTACAGGTCGAGCTTGCCCGGGAAGTGCTGGTAGAGCACCGGCTTGCTGACGCCGGCGCGCTCGGCGATGTCGTCCATCGCGGCCGCGTGGTAGCCCTGGGCCACGAAGACCTCCTGGGCGGCGCCCAGAAGCTGGTTCCGTCGGGCACGGCGTGGCAGGCGTGTGCCCCGCGGGCGTACCGCCTCTGTCTGCTCGATGGCTGTCACGCCGCCTCCCAAAGTCGTCCAACTGCGGATCTGGCCGCGTCGCCATCGTACTTTTCGGTAACCGTGGTGTGCGCGGTGAGAGCGCAGAATTTCACGGACCGGACGGTTACGAAAGCGGTTGAGAACGTTTCAAACAGGGTCAGAGCGGGCAAAATGCGGCTCCTTTCCTGCTCGGTGCTGCTCCTCGTCGCCACCCGGCGGCATGCGTCACCGGTAGTCGTCCTCGTCGAGGGAGACGATCCGGGCCTGCTCCACCAGGTCGGCCTCGTTGGCGCGGTCGGGGTCGAGGCGGGTGAGCGGCTCGTCACGGTTCGGTGCGACGTCCGTGTGCTGCTCGGCCGCGTCGACCTCGGGGGCCTCGACGTCGTCCGGTGTCTCCGGCGCCTCGTCGGTCTCGAAGGTCTCCGGGTCTGTGGGGTCTACGGCCATGCTGGGCTCCCTTCCTACGAACGTCCCTGGGAATGCAGGGGCCACACGCGGGTGCCCTCTCTACGAGCCTAGGAGACACCCGATCCGGACGCTATGCGATCCGCGTCCGGGACGTGACGCAGTGCGCATCCCGTTGACTGCTTCTGCTGTGCGCTGTCCTTCCCAGGTGCCTCCCTGTCCTCGGTGTGCCTTTCCTTCCCCGCGCCTTCCCCGCGTTCACCCCATGTGCCCCTCCCGCATGGCCGATTCTTGTGACGGCGAACACATGAGTCACTACGTGATCGTCTCGTAACATTGCCGCATGTCTTCGACCGAGCTGCCGTTCGTGCCGCCCGCCAATGTGCTGCCGAAGGTGGCGGCCGTCAGGGTCGCCGAGGGCGAGCGGCTCAGCTCGGTCGAGCTGCCCGGGTTCACGCTGGCGGTGCGGTCGAGGCGCCCGGCGCGCAAGGGGCTGGCGCCGGCGCTGTACGTGCACGGACTCGGGGGTTCCTCGCAGAACTGGTCGGCGCTGATGCCGCTGCTGGACGACGTCGTCGACAACGAGGCCCTCGACCTGCCGGGCTTCGGCGACTCCCCGCCGCCGGACGACGGCGACTACTCGGTCATGGGGCACGCGCGCGCGGTCATCCGCTACCTCGACTCCACGGGGCGCGGTCCCGTGCACCTGTTCGGGAACTCGCTCGGTGGCGCCATCACCACCCGTGTCGCCGCGGTACGGCCCGATCTGGTCCGTACGCTCACGCTCGTGTCACCCGCCCTGCCCGAAATCCGAGTGCAGCGCACCGCCGTGCCCACAGCGCTGCTGGCGGTGCCCGGCGTCGCCCCGCTCTTCACCCGGCTGACCCGGGAGTGGACGGTGGAGCAGCGCGTCCGCGGCGTGATGGCGCTGTGTTACGGGGATCCCGATCGGGTGACGCCGGAAGGATTCAGCAACGCCGTTCACGAGATGGAGCGGCGGCTTCGGCTGCCGTACTTCTGGGACGCCATGGCGCGTTCCGCGCGCGGGATCGTCAACGCGTACACGCTGGGTGGCCAGCACGGACTGTGGCGCCAGGCCGAGCGCGTTCTCGCGCCGACCCTCCTCGTCTACGGTGGGCGTGACCAACTCGTGGGCTTCCGGATGGCACAGAAAGCGGCCCGGGCGTTTCGCGACTCGCGGCTGGTGACGTTGCCGGACGCGGGGCACGTGGCCATGATGGAGTACCCGGAGACGGTGGCCATGGCGTTTCGTGAACTCCTCGAAGACGCCGGGGAGTTGGGCGAAAGGCGAGCGAAGCGGGCTCGCGCGCACGCGGCCGTCGACGAAGTGGGCACCGACGAGAGCATGGGGGGCTGAGGCGCGACGTGGGACGCCACAGCCGCCGTGGGCCGGTCGCCAAGGGCGACACCGCGGACACAACCGAAGCAGGGGACGGCGGGGCCGGGCCGGGACAGGAGCCGGGCCAGGCGGTGGACACGAGCCGGGGAGGCCGGACGGCTCCGCCTCGGGTCGCGCCGCAGGGCGGCTGGCCGCCGCCGGGCGCGGGACCGCGCCGGACACCGGGGCCTCGGCCCGCGACGGTGGACGGAACGCCCGCGCACGGAACGCCTTCGTATCCGTCGTCTGCGCACGGAACGGCTGCGCCCGGGCCTTCGTACGGGACGCCCGCGCACGGGATGCCGCGGCTTCCGGACGGCTGGCTTCCGGACGGCACGCCCGTGCACGGTGCTCCGCGCCTGCCCGACGGGGCGCCGGCGCGCGGGCTGCCGCGCTTTCCTGACGGCACGCCGGCGCGGGGTGTTCCGCGGCTTCCTGACGGGACCCCCGCACGCGGAGTGCCCCGGGTTCCCGACGGCACTCCCGCGCGCGGCTTCCCCCAGGCCCGGGGAGACCACCCCGAGCAGCGCGAAGCCGGGGGTGGCTGGGGTGAGTTGAGGGGCAGTGGTGGTGCTCCCATACCGCGGCAGCGACGGGCCCCCGGGCCCGGACCGCGGCAGGAGTACCTCAACGCCTTCGACGAGGAGGACGCCGTCTTCGCACCCCGTACGCCCGCCTCCGCACACGCGGCGGACGCCTACGCCTCCGTGTCGGACTGGAAGGCCGGCGCCCCGGCCGGCATCCGCTCCGACGACGACGCCGGCGATGACGACGACATGGCGCCCACGGGCGCGCCCGCCCCGGTCAAGGGCGGCAAGGGCCGTGCCTTCACCGGCATCGCGGCCGCCGCCGTCACCACCGTGCTGGCCGTGATCGTCGCCGGTCAGGTCACCGACGACTCCGGCGGCTCCGGCGTGCAGTCGCAGTCCGCCACCGACCGGGCCCGCGACCTCCGGGACTCCCCGTCCCGCGCGGACGGGCGGGCGCCCGTACCGGCCCCCGGCGCCAAGTCGCTGACGTACGACGAGAAGATGGGCAAGACCTACCCGCTCGGCGCCAAGCTCAAGGGCTCGGGGAAGTTCGACGCCGTGCCCGGCATCGCCGCGGCGCCGGGGACGGGACAGAAGTTCACCTATCGCGTGGACGTGGAGCAGGGGCTCGGCCTCGACGCCGAACTGTTCGCCGAGGCCGTGCAGAAGACGCTCAACGACCAGCGCAGCTGGGCCCACAACGGCGCGCGTACCTTCGAGCGGATCTACTCCGGCAAGCCCGACTTCGTGATCACGCTCGCCAGCCCCGGCACGACCGCCGACTGGTGCGCCAAGTCCGGTCTGGACACCACCGTGGACAACGTCTCCTGCGACTCGGCCGCCACCGAGCGCGTGATGATCAACGCCTACCGGTGGGCGCAGGGCTCGGAGACGTACGGCGACAAGATCCACGCCTACCGGCAGATGCTGATCAACCACGAGGTCGGCCACCGCCTCGGCTACGGCCACGTCACCTGCGCCAAGGACGGCGGCCTCGCCCCGGTCATGCAGCAGCAGACCAAGTTCCTCGACCACGACGGCATCCACTGCCGCGCCAACCCCTGGCCGTACCCCGGGAGTTGACAGGGGCCACGGGGGTTGGACCACATTCCGATGCGCCAACCGTCCGTCACAGCGCGCGCGTGGACGCGGTCCACCTCGGCGATCTGGTCCCCGATCGCGTAGTACGCGTCGAGGGACTCGACCGGGTGGGCATCACGGACGCGGCGCTGATGACGATCCGTGTCCGGTTGATCTCCTAGCGCGACGGAACGCGATCCGCACGGGAAAGTTACGACCGTTCACCCCTTTTGGTGGCGCGACGGACAACCGTCCATCGCGCCACCGCCTTGTCCGCATACGTTCGTCCCGCTGCGAGCCGCCGGGCAACGGCGGCTCCTGATACGGGAGATCGGGGGTGCACTCGTGCGCATCGGACTGTTTACGGAGGGTGGCTATCCATACGTGAGCGGTGACGCCAGGCTCTGGTGCGACCGGCTCGTGCGCGGGCTCGGACAGCACGAGTTCGACGTCTACGCGCTCAGCCGCAGCCGACACCAGGAGGACGAGGGCTGGCTCCCGCTTCCGCCGAACGTCCGCAGGGTGCGCACCGCGCCGATGTGGACGGCCGAGGACGACGAGGTGGTCCTGGGCCGCGGCGCACGTCGGCGGTTCACCGAGTGCTTCGGCGAACTGGCGGCCGTGCTGAGCGGGGCGTCCGGGGGTGTGCCGGGCGTTGCCCAGGGGGCTGCAGGGAGTGCGTCGGGCGCTGCCCAAGGGACTGCCGGGGGTGCGTCGGGCGCTTCCGAGGGCGCTTCGGCCGTCGCCCAGGGGATTTCCGCGGGTGTGCCGAGCCCCGAGGCGGACCGTTTCGCCAACGCTCTGTACGGGCTCGCCGAACTCGCCCGCGAGACGGGCGGCCTGGGGGGAGCCCTCCGCTCCGAGACCGCCGTACGCACACTGGAACGCGCCTGTCGTGCGCCCGGCGCCCACCGCGCGGCGCGCGAGGCCCGCGTACCGGATCTGCTCGCCGTGGCCGCACACCTGGAACGCGCCCTGCGCCCCCTCTCCCTCGATTGGTACGAGGACGACGGACTGGGCGCGGTCGACCTCGGCCACGCCGCGTCCGGCGGTCCGGCCGCCCTGCCGGGTCTGCTCGCCCGCCACTTCACCGGCGTCCCCCTGCTGGTCACCGAATACGGCGTGCGCCTGCGCACGCACTACCTCAGCACCCCGGACGCCCCGCCCGCCGTACGGTCCCTGCTGGCGGCCTTCCACGGCAGGCTCGCGGCCGAGGCCTACGCACGGGCCGAGATCGTCACCGCCGGCAACGCGCACGCCCGCCGCTGGCAGGAGCGCTGCGGCGCCGACCGCGAGAAGCTGCGCACGGTCTACCCCGGCATGGACGCCCGGCCCTTCGCCGAGGTCGGCGAGTCCCCCGAGCGCGCCGACCCGGACACGCTCGTCTGGGTCGGGCGCGTCGAGCCCGCCAAGGACCTGGTCTCCCTGCTGCACGCCTTCGCGGAGATCCGCAAGCGTCAGCCGAAGACCCGCCTGCGCATCGTCGGAGCGCCCGCCGGTGCCGAGGGCACGGCCTACCTCGGCCACTGCCGGGCCCTGGCCGCCCAGCTCTTCCCCGACGAAGCCGACGGGCCGCACGCCGCCGGCGACAACCCGGTGTCCTTCGAGGAGTTCGGCGGGCCCGACCTCCCGACCCTCGCCGACGCCTACGCCTCGGGCGCCGTGACCGTGCTCTCCAGCGTCGTCGAGGGCTTCCCGATCAGCCTCGTCGAGGCCATGCTCTGCGGACGCGTGACCGTGTCGACGGACGTCGGCGCGGTCGTGGAGGTCATCGGCGGCACCGGGCTCGTCGTGCCGCCGCGCAACCCGCGGGCGCTCGCGGAGGCGTGCGTGGCGCTGCTGCGTGACCCCGCGCGCCGCGCACGCCTGGGTGCCGCCGCCCGCGCCCGTGCCCTCGAACTGTTCACGGTCGAGCAGAACATCGAGGCATTTCACGGCATTTACCTGGAGATCGTCTCGCGCGCGCCGATCCGCCGTGTGGTCCTCGACGAAACGGGGGCGCCGCTGCCCTTCGCGGTACCCGCCGAGGCCCACGTCCCGAGCCGCTGGGCCGCCCCGTCACCCAGCCTCGTCGTCCGCGGCCCCGGCTGGGCGACGGCCAGACCCGTACGCGCTACCACACCCGCCCCCGCCCCGGAGGGAGCCCGATGAGCGGCTTGGGCGAACTGGACCGCCCGGAGAACCCCGCCGCCCCGCGCCGCGGTGCCGCCGACCCCGTGAAGACATTGATGCACCGTCACCGGGAGCTCTGCCGGCGCGCGGTGGACGCCCTCGAGATCGCGGCGGGCCTGGAGGCGCACGGCATCACCGACCGGACCGCCGCCCGCTTCCGGCACCGGGACGTCTTCTCCCTCGCGGAGGAGATGTACGCGCGAGCCTCCCGGGACGGGGACGCACCCCCGCCCGCCACGCCCGCCGCTCCAGGGGTACGCGCCGACTGGGCCCTGCTGACGCTCCTGCCGGGCACGCTGTGCGCCGCCGCCGTGGCCGCCGTGCATCTCACGCACGGCCAGTCGCGCCTGATCGCTGCCGCAGCCGGCACCCTCGCCGTGGCCCTGGCCCTCCGCGCGGCACTGCGCCGAGGCCCCCTGAGCAGACCCGACCGCACAGCCCCCGGAAGAGCCACGACGTGGATCACCTGGCTCGTCGTCTACGCCCTTCTGGGCGACGGCCTGCTCGACAGTGCTGTCGCCGGAGGCCCCGACGCTCTGCCCACCGGCGCGGCCGACGGCCCCTGGCCCCTCACCGCCGTCCCCGTCCTGGCCCTTGCCCTGGCCTGCGCGCCCGCCGCCTGGACCGCCCACCTCTTCACCGCGCGTGCCCGCCGCAAACTCGCGGCCAGCCGCGGCCTGGAGGACTTCGCCGCCGCCGTACGGCCGCTCCTGCTCGGCACCTTCGCCCTCTTCCTGGGCGCCCTGGCGGCCCTGCTCATCCTCTGCGCCGCGGTCCTCGACGAGCCCGCTCCTTACGCCGAGACCCTCACCCTGGGCGCCCTCCTCTTCCTGGCCCGCCTCCTCACCACCCACGGATTCGCCTACGCCCCGGCCGTGGTCCTCACCGCCACGGCCACGCTCCAAGCGGCCGCCCTCGCCGCTGTCTTCACCTCCCGCCTTCCCGGTTGCGGCTTCCTGGCCACGCCCGTCGAAGCCCTGGTCACCACCTGGGGCGCCGGCACCGTCCCCACCCTGGCCTGCGGCGCGGCGGCCCTGGCCCTCCTGATCCACGCGAGCCGCAAGCTGACCAGGGCCTCGGCCCACGCATCGCCGGAACCCTCCCGGTGACCCCCGCTGCCACCGGCCCCGTCCGCAGGCAGCACCCGCACATCCCTCCCTTCCCGCCTCAAGGAGAACCCGCATGACCACCCGCCCAGCAGCCCCGGCCGCCCCGGGAGCCGCGCGATGAGAGTCCTGCTGATCGGAGCCAACGGCTATATCGGCCGCTACGTCGCCGACCGCCTGCTCGCCGACCCGGCCGTACAGCTCACCGCCCTCGGCCGGGGCGACGACGCCGACGTCCGCTTCGACCTCGCGTCCGGCAGCCCCGGCGCCCTCACCCGCTTCCTCGACGCGGTCCACCCGGGCGTCGTCGTCAACTGCGCCGGCGCCACCCGCGGCGGTGCCCGCGAGCTCACCCGCCACAACACCGTCGCCGTGGCCACCGTCTGCGAGGCCCTGCGCCGCAGCGGCTGCGGTGCCCGTCTGGTGCAGATCGGATGCAGCGCCGAGTACGGCCCCAGCCAGCCCGGCTCCTCCACGGCCGAGGACGCCGTCCCCCGGCCCGGCGGACCGTATGGCGTCAGCAAACTCGCCGCCACCGAACTCGTCCTCGGCTCCGGCCTGGACGCCGTCGTCCTGCGCGTCTTCTCACCGGCCGGACCCGGCACCCCCGCCGGCTCCCCGCTGGGCCGCCTCGCCGAGGCCATGCGCCGCGCCATGCAGTCCGGCGACGGCGAGCTGAAACTCGGAGGCCTCGGCGCACAGCGGGACTTCGTCGACGTCCGGGACGTGGCCCGGGCCGTGCACGCCGCCTCGCTCTCCGCCGCGCAGGGCGTCATCAACATCGGCTCCGGCCGCGCCGTCCGCCTGCGCGACGCCGCCGCGGTCCTCGCCCGCGTGGCCGGATACGGCGGCGCCCTCCACGAACTCGACGGCCCTCCCGGCGCTCTGCGCCCGGCCATCGGCCACCCCCGCCCCGACCCGGACCACGCGCCCCCGGTCGCGTACCCGTACCCGGACGGCTGCGGAAGCTGGCAGCAGGCCGATGTGCGCACCGCCCGCGACCGGCTCGGCTGGCGACCCCGGATCGGCCTGGAGGAGTCCCTCGCCGACATCTGGATGGAGGCGGCATGCCGCATCTGACCAGCACCCGGCCCCGCACCTCCGGCACGGAACTCCGCCCCGGCGTCGGCGTCCCCGGCTACGCGCACCCCCTCCTCGCCCCCACCGAGTGGGGCGAACTCACCCGCCCCGGCACCCCGCTGCACTGGGTGGTCCTCAACGTGGCCGACGGCCCCGGCACCCGCCCCGACCCGCACTGCCTGGAAGCGGCGGGCCGCCTGCGCAACGCGGGCATCCGCGTCCTCGGCCACCTCGACACCCGCTACGGCACCCGGAACTTCGGGGAGCTGATCTCCGACGCCCACCGGTTCGTCGACTGGTACCAGGTCGACGGCTTCCTCCTGGACCGCTGCCCGGCGGACCACGCCGGGCTGCCCGAGGTGCGCCGCACGGTCGCCACGCTCCGCGTGATCCGTGACGAGGCCCACATCGTCCTCGGACACGGCATCCACCCGCACCCGGGCTACGCCCAGCTCGCCGACCAGCTGGTCACCTTCTCCGGCCCGTGGAGCGACTACCGCTGGTCCCAGGTGGCCGAGTGGACCGCCGACCATCCGCCCGAGCGCTTCTGCCACTTCGTCCACGGAGTGCCCCGCTCGCACCTGGAGGAGGCACTGCGCATCGCCCGTCGGCAGGGCGCCGCGACGGTCTGGTTCACCGACCGCACGGACCAGGGCGGCCGCACTGACCCCTGGGAGGCCATGCCCGGCTACTGGGACGAAGTCGTCTCGCTGGTCGGAACAGGTGTCTCGGAATGAAAAAGCACATGGCACTGTTACGGGGAGAACAACCGTAGTGATTGACCGACCAACGGAGTCCCCGTGTCGCTGCCACCCCTGGTCGAGCCGGCTTCCGAGCTCACCGTAGACGAGGTCCGCAGGTACTCCCGCCACCTGATCATCCCCGACGTCGGGATGGACGGGCAGAAGCGGCTGAAGAACGCCAAGGTGCTGTGTGTGGGCGCCGGCGGCCTGGGCTCGCCGGCGCTGATGTACCTGGCCGCCGCGGGCGTCGGCACCCTCGGCATCGTGGAGTTCGACGAGGTCGACGAGTCGAACCTGCAGCGTCAGATCATCCACAGCCAGGCCGACATCGGCCGCCCCAAGGCGGAGTCCGCCCGCGACAGCGTCAAGGGCATCAACCCGTACGTGAACGTGATCCTTCACGAGGAACGGCTCGAGGCCGACAACGTGATGGACATCTTCAGCCAGTACGACCTGATCGTCGACGGCACGGACAACTTCGCGACCCGCTACCTGGTCAACGACGCCTGCGTGCTGCTGAACAAGCCCTACGTGTGGGGCTCGATCTACCGCTTCGACGGCCAGGCCTCCGTCTTCTGGTCCGAGCACGGCCCCTGCTACCGCTGCCTGTACCCGGAGCCCCCGCCCCCCGGCATGGTCCCCTCCTGCGCCGAGGGCGGCGTCCTGGGCGTGCTGTGCGCGTCCATCGGCTCCATCCAGGTCAACGAGGCCATCAAGCTGCTCGCCGGCATCGGTGAGCCGCTGGTCGGCCGGCTGATGATCTACGACGCCCTGGAGATGCAGTACCGCCAGGTCAAGGTCCGCAAGGACCCGGACTGCGCGGTCTGCGGCGAGAACCCGACCGTCACCGAGCTCATCGACTACGAGGCCTTCTGCGGCGTCGTGTCCGAGGAGGCCCAGGCGGCGGCCGCCGACTCCACGATCACTCCCAAGCAGCTCAAGGAGTGGATCGACGACGGCGAGAGCATCGACATCATCGACGTCCGCGAGCCGAACGAGTACGAGATCGTCTCCATCCCGGGCGCCCGGCTGATCCCGAAGAACGAGTTCCTCATGGGCACCGCCCTGGAGAGCCTCCCGCAGGACAAGAAGATCGTCCTGCACTGCAAGACGGGTGTCCGCAGTGCGGAAGTCCTCGCGGTCCTGAAGTCCGCGGGCTTCTCGGACGCGGTCCACGTCGGCGGCGGCGTGATCGGCTGGGTCAACCAGATCGAGCCGGACAAGCCGGTGTACTGACCGGACGCGCCGGGATACCGAGCCGTATCCGGCCTCCCTTCGCGAGCGGCGGGGGTTTCGCGCACCACGGGTGCCCGGAGCCCCCGCCGTCGTCATGAGCAGACCTTGCCGTCCTTCGGCACCGAGCCGTCCAGCAGATACGCGTCCACCGTCGAGTCGACACAGTCGCTGCCACTGCCGTACGCGCCATGCCCCTCGCCCCGCCAGGTGAGCATCACTCCGACGCCCTTGCCCAGCTCGTCGGCCATCCTCCGGGCACCCTCGTACGGGGTGGCCGGGTCGCCGGTGTTGCCGACCACCAGGACCGGCGCCGCGCCGGGGGCGCTCACCTCCGGGGTGTCGTGCTGCCCGGGCACCGGCCAGTCGTGGCACCAGCCGGCCGTGTCCCAGCCGAGGAACGTCCCGAAGACCGGGGAGATCTTCTCGAACTGAGGCAGCAGCTTCCTGGTGGTCGCCGCGGTCGGGCGCTGCCTGTCGTCCAGGCACGATATGACCCGTTGCGCGTGGGTCGTCGTGCCGTAGCGTCCCGACGGGTCGCGTTCGTTGTAGCGGTCGGCGAGGGTCAGCAGCTCCGAGCCGTCTCCCCGCTCGGCCGCGTCGAGGGCGCTGGTCAGCGTCGGCCAGCTGTCCTTGCTGTAGAGCGGCAGGATGATGCCGGTGACCGCGAGCGTCTGTGTCAGCTTCCGCTCGGGCGTGCCCGCGGGCAGGGGCCGGGCGTCGATCCGTCGCAGCAGGTCCGCGATCTTCCGCGAGCCCTCGGCCGGGTCCTGGCCCGTGGACTTCAGATAGCCGTTCAGCGCGCGCTGGAAGCCCGTGGCCTGGTTCCTGGCATGCCCCACCGCGTCGGCGCCGGGGTCCACGACCGCGTCCAGGGTCATCCGCCCCACGTTCTTCGGGAACAGGTGCGCATACGTGCCGCCCAGTTCGGTGCCGTAGGAGATGCCGAAGTAGTGCATCTTCTCGTCGCCCAGGACCTCCCGGATGCGGTCCATGTCGCGGGCCGAGTCGGCGGTCGACACGTGCGCCATGAGCTTTCCGGCGTCCTTCTGGCAGCCCTTGGCGAAGTCGGCGGCGTCCTGGAAGTACGCCTTCTCCTCCGCGGGTGTGTCCGGGGTGACGTCCACCGACTCGGCCGCCTGGATCTCCTTGTCGCCGCGGCAGCGCACGCCCTCGCTGGCGCCGACTCCGCGCGGGTCCCAGCTCACCAGGTCGTACCGCTCGCCCAGAGAGGAGACGGTCGGGGCGTACGACGGCATCATGGACACGCCCGAGGCGCCGGGACCGCCGAAGTTGAACAGGAGCGAGCCCACGCGGTCGTCACCGCGGGCCTTGGCGCGGATCAGCGCCAGCCCTATCGTCTCGCCGTCCGGCTTCGACCAGTCCAGCGGCACCTTCAGCGTCGCGCACTGCCAGTCGCTGCTCGGCGCGGGACCGTCGTCGGTGGCCTTGCACCGGCCCCAGGAGAGCCCGCTCTTGTCGTCGTCCGACGAGCCGCCGCTGCACCCCGCGGCGAGCAGCGCCGAGGCGACCGCGAGAGCGGTCCACCGTGCGAAACGCGTCATTGCCCATCCCCCCTCGTAGGCCGTCCGCACGTGCCGCGGATGGCGGTCAGGCCATGGTAGGCAGATCCCGCACCGGCCGTTGCGGCCTGTGGATAACCCTCTGACCTGCGTGTTTTGTCGAGGTGGGCCTGAGATCAGGTGCAGACGGTCCCCGCCCGCGGCACCTTTCCGTCCAGCAGATAGCCGTCCACCGCGCCCCGCACGCACTTGTTCTTGCTGTCGTACGCGCCGTGCCCCTGCCCTCGGTACGTCAGCTCGACCCCGACCCCCTTGCCCAGCGCCTCCACCATCTTGTGCGCGCCCTCGTACGGGGTCGCCGGGTCGCCGGTGTTGCCGACGACCAGGATGGGCGCCGAGCCCGGAGCGCTCACGTCCGGGTGGTCGGCGGCGCCCGGCACGGGCCAGTCGGTGCAGCTGATCATGCCCCAGGCCAGGAAGTCGCCGAACAGGTCGGAGGCCGCCCGGAACTCGGGCAGTTTCCGCTCCACGAAGGCGGTGTCGTAGCGGGGTTTGTCATCCGCGCAGTTGATGGCGACGTTGGCGGCGGTGATGTTGCTGTACTCGCCGTTGTCCTCGCGCCCGTTCATCGTGTCGGACAGCAGCATCAGGATGCTGCCGTCGCCGTCGTACGCCTGCTGCAGGCCCTCGGTGAGGTACTCCCAGAATTCCTTGGAGTACAGCGCCTGGAGGATGCCGCTGGTCGCCGCGCTCTGGGTCAGCTGGCGGGGGAAGACTCCCGGGATCGGTGTGCGGTCGAGGTCTTTCAGCAGTCTCGCGATGCGGTCCTTCACGTCCTGCGCGCTGTCGCCGAGGGGGCACTCCTCGGTCTTCGACACGCAGTCCTCGGCGAAGTTGTCCAGGGCGAGCTGGAAGCCCTCGGCCTGTCCGAGCGAGCCCTGTTCGGCGTTCTGCGTGGGGTCGACGACGGCGTCGAACACGGCGCGGCCGACCCGCTCGGGGAACAGGTGGGCGTAGACGCCGCCGAGTTCGGTGCCGTAGGAGATGCCGAAGTAGTGCAGTTTGTCGTCGCCGAGGACCTGGCGCATCAGGTCCAGGTCGCGTGCCGCGTCGGTGGTGCGCACGTGCGGCAGGATCTTCTTGGAGTTCTGCTCGCAGGCGTCGTTGAACTCCTTGGTGTTCTCCAGGAGTTCGCCGCGTTCGGCGGGGTCGTCGGGCGTGGCGTCCTGCTGGAAGTAGGCGTCGAGCTGCTGGTCGTTCTCACAGATGACGGGGGCGCTGCGGCCGACTCCACGGGGGTCGAAGCTGACCAGGTCGTAGCGGGTGCGCAGGGTGCCGTAGTCCTCGGCGAAGGCCGGCAGCGAGGTGACGCCCGAGCCTCCTGGGCCGCCGAAGTTGAAGATGAGCGAGCCGATGCGGGCACTCTCGTCGCCGCTGCTCCTGGCCCGGATGAGTTCGAGGCCGATCGTGTCGCCCTTGGGGTCGTCCCAGTCGAGCGGGGCCTTCATGGTGGCGCACTGCCACTCGCCGCCGTCCGGCAGCGGTGAGGGCGCGGCGCCTCCCCCCTGTGCGTCGGACGGGGTCGGGCAGTCCTTCCAGCTCAGCTCCTGCCGCGTCAGGTCCTCCTCCTTGGCGTCGTCGTCACCGCAGCCCGCCAGCACGGCGGACAGCAGCACGGCGGTGGCGGTCAGGGCGGCGGCACGCAGCCGGAGGAGGGTCGGCATGGTTCCATCCTGCGGCGGCGGAGTGCCGCCCGCGCGGGACGCGTGCCGTACGAGGTAAGCGGGGCTGATGGTGCTTCGGTGGTCTGAAGGGCCTGGACAGGCCGGGTCAGAGGGCCTGCTTGCGCGTGAGGTGGTTGAAGGCCAGCCAGCCCGGCAGCACGGGCAGCCACAGTGTCAGCAGGCGGAACAGCAGGACCGCCGGTGCCGCGACCTCCTTCGGCAGCCCGACGGCGATCAGGCCGACGGTCAGGGTCGCCTCGACCGCGCCCACGCCGCCCGGGGTCGGCGCCGCGGACCCCAGGGCGTTGCCCGCGAGGAAGACGACGGCGACGCTGGCGAGGCTGATCGACGTGGACTCGTCGCCGAACGCGCGGATCGACGCGTCCAGGCACATCACGAAGCAGGCGGTCAGCAGCAGCATGCCGCCGATGCCGGTGACCAGCTTCTGCGGCCGCTGGAGCACGTCCAGCATGCGCGGCACGACCCCGGCGAACAGCGACCTCACGCGCGTGACGACGAACTTCCGCAGGAACGGCACCGAGGTCACCACGAGCACGAGCACCGCCACCGTCAGCAGACCGGCGATGACCGTCCGGGACGGCGACAGGGACGGCGTCTTCTCGGTTCCGGTCAGATAGCCGAAGGACAGCAGCATCAGGATGTGACAGCCCAGCCCGAACAGCTGCGACGCTCCGACGCTCGCCACCGCGAGCCCCGGCCGCACTCCCGCGCGCTGGAGGAAGCGGGTGTTGAGGGCGACACCGCCCACCGCCGCCGGGGCGACGATCTTCACGAACGACCCGGCGACCTGCGCCGCCACGGTCCGCACGAACGGCACCCGCTCGGGCACGAACCCCAGCAGGGCCATCGCCGCCGCGACGTAACTGAACATCGAGAACAGCACGGCCGCGGCGACCCAGCCCCATTCGGCGTTCGCGATGAGCGGCCCGAACTCGATGTGCGTGAGCTGCGTCAGCAGGAAGTACGCGCCGATCGCGCCGGCCATGAAACTGATCAGCGTGCGTGGACGCACCCGCTCCAGCCGGGCCGGCTCGACGGGTGCCTGCGGCCTGATCCGCAGCACCTCGTGCCGGATCTGCGTGAGCAGGTCCTCCTCGCGCGCCTCCTCCAGGGCCTCGTCGATGGCCCGCTTCTCGGCCCGCTGTTCGGCCCGCACGGCCTTCTTGTCGGGTTTCTCCAGGACCGGCACGGCCTCGTCCGAGGCGTCCTCCAGGCGCGCCTGCTTGGCCTGCCGGGACGCCTCCAGGACCGCCTCGCGCTCGCGCTGTGCCCGCTCCCGGGCCAGCCTGCGCAGCGTCGCGCGCGTGGAGCGGCTGAGCGCGATGGGCTGGAGCATCGGCAGGCAGTCCGCCACCGCGTCGGGGCCGAGCACCTCCACCGCCGAGGCGACCGCCCGCTCCGCGCCCACCCGGAGGCCGAGGGTCACCAGCAGCTGGGACGTGTCCATCCGCAGCAGCAGGTCACCGGCCGCGATCTCGCCGACGCGCAGATCGGTGAGGATCACCGTGCCGGAACGATCCACCAGAATCGCGTCACCGACCAGCCTGCGGTGCGCGATGCGCCGGGACTGGAGCGCCTTCACCTGGTGCCAGGTGTCGCTCAGCAGGTCGTCGGTGATCTCCTCGTCCGGCAGCGAGTCCAGGGTGCGGCCGCCGCTGTGCTCGTAGACGAGCATCACCGCGTCGGGACCCAGCTCGGAGGTGGCGATCAGCTTGGGCGCGTTGGCACCGGCCGCGATCGCCGCGTACGCCAGCAGCGCCTCCTGCTCCAGGGCCTGGCGCAGCGACTGGAGGCTGCTGCGGGTGGCGAAGCCGCGCAGGGTCAGGTTGCGCCACGCTCGGTAGAAGAAGCCCTGGGCCTGCTGCTCCCGGTCGACCACCGTCACGTCCAGCGGCGGGCCGTCCTCGAGGGTCACGAAGTAGCGGCGGCCCCGGTCGCCGGCGTCGGGGTTGTCCGAGGTGTCCTCGCGGGACGCGCTGACCGGGCGGAAGCCGACGGTCCGCAGGCCCGCCATCAGGGTCTGCCCGGTGGGCCGGACGTTGGGCGAGCCGACCGCGTAGAGCGTGCCGTAGGCCACGGTCCAGCCGATCAGTACCGTCAGGATGATCGAGAACGGTGTCGTGTACCCGGTGACGAGCATCGAGAAGGCGTCGAGGAGCAGCACGACCCACAGCACCGTGCGCCATCTGGGCCGGCGTGACATGCCGACAGCCGTCATGTACGCGATGACCGGCGCCAGATAGCCGTGCACCGGGTCGGTCAGCGCGTGGATGTCACCGGGGGAGGGCTGGGTGAGCGCCTCCTGGATCGAGCCGGGGGCGGCGCGGGCGACCCAGAGGTCGGTGGCGAGGGTCACACCGTGGGCGAGGACGGCCGCGAGGACGCCGTCGGCGATTCTGAGCCCGTCGCGCTTGATCAGCCGCTCGATGGCGAAGGCGACCGGCACCAGCAGGATCGCGATGCTGGAGGCCAGTCCCGCGATCTTGATGAGCAGGTCGGGTGCCTGGCCCGTGCCCTTGTTGATGTCCTGTTCGAGGCCTGAGGTCGTGCCGTGCGCGAACGCGGCGATGCCGATCAGCAGCGCGACGGCGAGCACGCCCACCAGGAGCCGCATCAGGTCGGACGGGCGGTGCACGCGCGCGGGCAGCAGCGGTTCGTCGCCCTCCACCTCGTCGATGTGCACGGTCTCCTCGTCATCCGCGGACGCCGGGGTCCTCTTGCCGGACTTCGCGGCGGACGCGGGGGCCTTCCTGTCGGATGCCGGGGCCTTCTCGCCGGACTTCGCGGCGGTCGTCGGCGCCTTGTCGCCGGACTGCTCCGTGGCCGTCGGCGCTTTGTCGCCGGACTGCTGCGCGGCCGTCCCGGCCTGCTCACCGGCCGGTTCCGGGCCGTCGTCCGGAGTGCCCGGGCGCGACGAAGCGTCAGAGGTGCCCTCCGGGTCCTCGGGATGCGCACCCTGCTGCTTCATCGTCTCTTCTTGGTCTCGTATCACCGGTCACCGCCCGCACGATGGTGGCATGCCGCACCGACACACGGGGGCATCAGGGTGCACATGCGGGGGCGGACAGTCTGCCCGACGCGCTCCCGCCGGGTGAGGAAAACGCTCCGGAGCACGCCCGTCCCGTTGTCGGTGGGGTGGGGCAGGATGGGGCGGATGAGCGAGGAAAGCCTTCCGCAGGACGCCGGCGCGCAGGACGCCCGGACGGGGTACGGCGACACCCGTGAGGAGCCCGGGGAAGCGCTGCCCGCGTACGCCGAGCGGGTCCTGGACGTCGCCGAAATGATCCCGCCGGGCCGTGTCATGACATACGGGGACGTCGCCGAGTGGCTGGAGGAGGGCGGTCCGCGGCAGGTCGGCCGTGTGATGGCCCTCTACGGCGGAGCCGTTCCGTGGTGGCGTGTAGTCCGCGCGGACGGCGTCCTGCTGCCGGGGCACGAGCAGCGGGCGCTCGGCCACTACCGCGCGGAGGGCACGCCCCTTAAGGAGGCGAGCCGGGCCGCCGAGGGCCATATGCCGCGCCTCGACATGAGACGGGCGCGCTGGGACGGCGGCGAACGCGCGGAGGGTCACACCTGACAGCTTCCGCCATCGGACGCCCTCCTGTGTGACCGATGATCCTGACGGGGGAATCGGGGCACGTCGCCGAGATGACGTACGTTCGTGAGATGAGGGACATGAGTGCCGCAAGCGCATCGAGTGCCATGAGGGCCTCGGGTGACTGGCGGGAAGAAGGGGAAGCCCTGCTTCCGCCTCACTCGTCGGCGTAGCGTCGGCTGCACGCGTCCCCGTCACCCCGCGGTCACCGCCCGCCACGCGCGGTGGCCCGTCAACCAGCACTTCCACCAGGACCGGCGAACCACGTGAGCTCCTCTTCCTCCACCAGCGGCCTGCCGTACCCCCGGGTGCGGCAGGGGAGTCGTGGCGCTTACCGACTGGTACGTACCCCTCCTGACCGGCAGGACCCCCCTCTTTTGGACGCCGCGCAGCGTTCCGTGGTTGACCACACCACCGGCCCGCTGCTCGTCCTCGCAGGTCCGGGCACCGGCAAGACCACCACACTCGTCGAGTCAGTGGCCGAGCGCATCGCCCGGGGAGGAGATCCCGACCGCATACTGGTGCTCACCTTCAGCCGCAGGGCGGCCGTCGAACTGCGCGACCGCATGGCCCTGCGCAGCGGCGCGGCCCACGCGCCCCAGGCCACCACCTTCCACTCGTTCTGCTACGCCCTGGTCCGCGCGCACCAGGACAGCGACCTGTTCGTGGAGCCGCTTCGGCTGCTGTCCGGCCCCGAGCAGGACGTCTCGGTCCGGGAACTGCTCGCCGGTCAGGTGGACCTGGAGCGGCTCGGGCTCGCGCACGTGCGCTGGCCGGACGAACTGCGCGCCTGCCTGACCACCCGTGGTTTCGCGGACGAGGTCCGCGCGGTCCTCGCCCGCACCCGTGAACTGGGTCTCGGGCCGGACGCCCTGGAGGCCTTCGCCCGCCGCACCGGGCGCCCCGACTGGCGTGCCGCGGCCGCCTTCCTCGCCGAGTACCTCGACGTGCTCGACCTCCAGGGCGTGATCGACTACGCGGAACTCGTCCACCGCGCGGTGCTTCTCGCCCGCAGGCCCGAGGTGGCCGCGCGGCTCGCCGCCCGGTACGACGCCGTCTTCGTCGACGAGTACCAGGACACGGATCCCGCTCAGGTACGACTGCTGCACGCACTCGCCGGCGGCGGTCGCACGCTCGTCGCGTTCGGTGACCCCGACCAGTCGATCTACGCGTTCCGCGGGGCGGACGTGAACGGCATCCTCGACTTCCCGCACGCCTTCCCGCGCGCGGACGGCCGCCCGGCCCCCGTCGCGGTGCTGCGCACGTCCCGCCGCTCCGGAGCCGCCCTGCTGGCCGCCACCCGGCTGCTGACCCAGCGCATGCCGCTGACCCGCCTGCCCGCCGAGAAGGTGCGCGCCCACCGCGAACTCGCGCCTGTACGGGACGGCGGCCGCGTCGAGGCGTACACGTACCCGACGCCCGGGACGGAGCTGGACAACATCGCCGACATCCTCCGCAGGGCCCACCTGGAGGACGGCGTCCCCTGGAGTGAGATGGCCGTCCTGGTGCGCGCCGGTTCCCGCACCATCCCGACGGTCCGCCGCGCCCTCACGGCGGCCGGCGTCCCCGTGGACGTCGACGGTGACGACGTGCCCCTGCGTCATGAACCGGCCGTGGCACCACTGCTGACGGCGCTGCGGGCGGTGGCCGCGGCGGAGGCGGGGACTTCTGGGACGGCACCCGCCGAGCCTCAGGACTCCGAGGGGGACACCTCCTTTGAGGACACCTCTTCCGCGCAGCCCGACACCTTCTCCGGGGACACACCTTCCGCGCAGCCGGACACCTGCTGGCTCGACACCGACACCGCCCTCACCCTCCTCACCTCCCCGCTCGCGAGCATGGACGCCGCCGACCTGCGCCGCCTCGGCCGGGCCCTGCGCGACGAGGAGCGGGCGGCGGGCAACCCGCTGCCGCCGCCGTCCGACGTCCTGCTCGCGCAGGCACTCGCCGAGCCGGAGCGCCTCGCCGTGCACGACCCCACGTACGCGCGTGGCGCCCAGCGCCTCGGCGCGCTCCTGCGCAAGGCCCGTGAGCGGCTGGCGGGCGGCGGTACGGCCGAGGAGGCGCTGTGGGACCTCTGGGAGGGCACGCCGTGGCCCACGCGGCTGGAGCGGGCCGCACGCCGGGGCGGCGCCGCCGGGCGCAACGCGGACCGCGATCTGGACGCCGTCTGCGCGCTGTTCGCGACCGCGGCCCGTGCCGAGGAGCGCACCGGAGGCCGGGGCGCCCTCAACTTCCTGGAGGAGATCGACGCCGAGGACATCGCCGCCGACACCCTCACGCGCCGTGCTGTACGCCCCGACGCGGTGCGTCTGATGACCGCGCACCGCTCCAAGGGCCTGGAATGGCGCCTTGTGGTCGTCGCCGGCGTCCAGGAAGGCCTGTGGCCGGATCTGCGCCGCCGGGGCTCCCTGCTGGAGGCCGACCGCATCGGCCGCGACGGACTCGCCGAACCCCTCACCCCCGGGGCGCTGCTCGCCGAGGAGCGCCGCCTGTTCTACGTGGCCGCCACGCGCGCGCGTGAACGCCTCGTCGTGACCGCCGTCAAGGCCCCGGCGGACGACGGCGACCAGCCCTCCCGCTTCCTGACCGAACTCGGCGTCGAACCCAAGGACGTCACGGGACGCCCGCGCCGCCCGCTGTCCGTCGCGGCACTCGTCGCCGAACTGCGCGCCACCACGGTCGACCCGCGTGTCTCCGACGCCCTCCGGGAAGCCGCCGCCCGCCGCCTCGCCCGGCTCGCCGCCCTCGCCGACGAGGACGGCCGCCCCTTGGTGCCGTCCGCGCACCCCTACCGCTGGTGGGGCATGTTCGAGCCGACCGAGTCCAAGGTGCCCCTGCGCGACCGGGACCAGCCCGTCGTGCTCTCCGGCAGCGCCCTCGACCAGCTCGCCAACACCTGCGCCCTGCAGTGGTTCCTGGGCCGCGAGGTGAAGGCCGACGCGCCCGCGACCGCCGCCCAGGGCTTCGGCAACGTGGTGCACGTCCTCGCCGACGAGGTCGCCTCCGGGCACACCCCGGCCGACCTGTCCGTCCTCATGGAACGGCTCGACTCCGTGTGGAACGCCCTGGCCTTCGACGCGCCGTGGAAGTCGGACCAGGAGAAGGACAACGCGCGCATGGCGCTCGAACGGTTCCTGAAGTGGCACGTCATGGACCGCACCGGCCGTACCCCGGTGGCCAGCGAGCACGACTTCGACGTCACCCTGGAAGCCGGCGACTACCAGGTGCGCATCCGCGGCCAGATGGACCGTGTGGAGGCGGACGGCGAGGGACGTGCCTACGTCGTCGACTTCAAGACCGGCAAACAGGCGCCCACCGGCAAGGAGGTGGAGCGCCACCCGCAGCTCGCCGTCTACCAGCTGGCCGTCCGCGAGGGCGCCGTCGACGACGTCTTCGACGGGGTGCGCCCCGAGCCGGGCGGCGCGGAACTCGTCCATCTGCGCCAGGGCGCCGCCCAGCGCGACGGCGGGGAGACCCTGCCCAAGGTGCAGGCCCAGGAGCCGCTGGAGGGGGAGTGGGTCGGTGATCTGCTGGCCACCGCGGCCGGCAAGGTCCTCGACGAACGCTTCACGCCGACCGCGGGCCAGCACTGCACGCACTGCGCGTTCCGGGCCTCGTGCAGCGCGCGGCAGGAGGGCCGCCATGTCGTGGAGTGATCTATCGCACCACCTGTGCTGACCTGCGCATCTTCCGCCCCGAAAGCCGATCGGGCCGCCACTGTCAGTGGTCGCCGCTAGCCTCTCTGACGTGCCCGCCCGTATCACTGACCCCGAGCAGCTCAAGGAGCTCCTCGGCATCCCCTTCACCCCGGAGCAGATCGCCTGCATCACCGCGCCGCCCGCGCCGCAGGTGATCGTGGCCGGAGCCGGCTCGGGCAAGACGACGGTGATGGCGGCACGCGTGGTGTGGCTGGTCGGCACCGGCCAGGTCGCACCCGAGCAGGTGCTCGGTCTCACCTTCACCAACAAGGCCGCCGCCGAACTCGCCGAGCGCGTCCGCAAGGCGCTCGTCCGGGCCGGCGTCACCGACCCGGACGCCATCGACCCGGACAACCCGCCGGGCGAGCCGGTGATCTCCACGTACCACGCCTTCGCGGGCCGCCTGCTGGCCGACCACGGCCTGCGCATCGGCCTGGAGCCCACGTCCCGGCTGCTCGCCGACGCCACCCGCTTCCAGCTCGCCGCGCGCGTGCTGCGCGAGGCCCCGGCGACCTACCCGGCCCTGACCCGCTCCTTCCCGGACCTGGTCGGCGACCTCCTCGCTCTCGACGCAGAGCTCTCCGAGCACCTCGTCCGCCCGGAGGCGCTGCGCGCGTACGACGCCGAACTGCTGCTGACCCTGCGCGGCGCCAAGCTCACCAACGCCGATCTGCGCAAGGTGCCCGAAGCGGCCGCCGCCCGCCGCGAACTGGCCGAGCTGGTCACCCGCTACCGGGCCGCCAAGCGCGAGCGGGACCTGCTCGACTTCGGCGACCAGATCGCCCTGTCGGCCCGGCTCGCGAAGATCCCCGAGGTGGGAAGCGCCCTGCGCGACGAGTTCCGGGTGGTCCTGCTCGACGAGTACCAGGACACGTCGGTCGCCCAACGCGTCCTCTTGGCCGGCCTGTTCGGCGAGGGCACCGGCCACCCGGTCACTGCCGTCGGCGACCCCTGCCAGGCCATCTACGGCTGGCGTGGCGCCTCCGTCGCCAACCTCGACGACTTCCCCGAGCACTTCGCCCACGCCGACGGCCGCCCCGCGACCCGGCAGGCGCTCAGCGAGAACCGCCGCAGCGGCGGCCGCCTCCTCGACCTCGCGAACGGCCTCGCGGAGCCCCTGCGCGCCCTGCACGCGGGCGTGGAGGCCCTCCGCCCGGCCCCCGGCGCCGAACGCGACGGCATGGTCCGCTGCGCCCTGCTGCCCACCCACGCCGAAGAGATCGACTGGGCCGCCGACTCCGTCGCCCACCTCGTACGGACCGGGACGGCACCCGGTGAGATCGCCGTGCTGTGCCGTACGGCGACCGACTTCGCCGAGATCCAGGGCGCCCTGGTCGCCCGGGACATCCCCGTCGAGGTGGTCGGCCTGTCCGGGCTGCTGCACCTGCCCGAGATCGCCGACCTGGTCGCCGTCTGCGAGGTCCTCCAGGACCCCGGCGCCAACGCCTCCCTGGTGCGCCTGCTCACCGGCCCGCGCTGGCGCATCGGCCCGCGCGACCTCGCCCTGCTGGGGCGGCGCGCCCGGCTCCTGGTGTCCCACGCGCGCGTGGAGGGCGACGACGACCCGGACCGCCGGCTCGCCGAGGCCGTCGAGGGGGTCGACCCGGCCGAGGTGATCTCGCTCGCGGACGCCCTCGACACGTTCCTGGAGACGCCGCTGGACGGCCACGGGGACGACGACGGACTGCCCTTCTCGCCCGACGCGCGCGTGCGCTTCGCCCGCCTGGCCACGGAACTGCGCGAGCTGCGCCGCTCCCTGGCCGACCCGCTGATGGACGTCCTGCACCGCGTCCTCGCCGTCACCGGCCTGGAGATCGAGCTGTCGGCGTCCCCGCACGCCCTGGCCGCGCGCCGCCGCGAGACCCTGTCCAACTTCCTCGACGTCGCCGCCTCCTTCGCCGCCGGCGACAACGAGGCCACCCTGCTCGCCTTCCTCGGCTTCCTGCGCACCGCCGCGCAGTACGAGAAGGGCCTCGACAACGCCCTCCCCGGTGGCGAGAACACCGTCAAAGTGCTCACCGCACACAAGTCCAAGGGCCTTGAATGGGACGTCGTGGTCGTCCCCGGGCTGGTCACCGGCACCTTCCCCAGCAGCCAGGGCCGCGAGAAGTGGACCTCCCAGGGCAAGGTCCTGCCGCACCGGCTGCGCGGCGACGCCGACACCCTGCCCGACGTCGAGTCCTGGGACGCCAGGGGCCTGAGAGCCTTCCACGAGGCCATGAAGGACCACCAGCACACCGAGGAACTCCGCCTCGGCTACGTCACCTTCACCCGCCCCCGCTCGCTGCTCCTCGGCTCCGGCCACTGGTGGGGATCCACGCAGAAGAAGCGCCGCGGGCCGTCCGCGTTCCTCCAGGCCCTCCACGATCACTGCGCGGCCGGTTACGGCGAGATCGAGGCCTGGGCGGACGAACCCGCCGAGGACGAGGAGAACCCGGCCCTGCACCAGGACACCGCCGACCAGGTGTGGCCCCTGCCCCTGGACGAGACGGCCCTGGCCCGCCGCCGCGCGGCCGCGGCGACCGTCCTGGCGCACCTGGAGGACCTGGCGTCCCACGAGGACGGGCACCCCGCGGCCGCGCACGACCCGGACAGGGTCGACGACCCGGAGTGGCCGCCGCCCCCCGAGGACGACGAGCCTCCGTACGACGAACCGGACCCGTTCGACGACGATCCCTTCGACGACGACCCCATCGACGACGACCCCATCGAGGACGACGCCGTCGCGGGAGAGTCGGCGGACGGGGAGAAGCGGCCGACCGACCGGGAGAAGCCGGTCGACCCTGAGGAGTGGCCGACTGGCAGGGTGGAGCGGCCGACCGACCGGGGCGAGCGGCCGGCGAACCACCCCACCGTCCCGCACCAGGCGACCTCCCCGGAACTCCCCGCCGCGCGCCCACACCCGACGGCGCCGGAACACCCCCGCCTCACCCCCGAGGAATCCCGCACCGTCGCCTCCTGGGACCGCGACCTCGACGCCCTCACCGGAGAACTCCTGCGCGCCCGCGACAGCGTCACCGAGGTCCCCCTGCCCGCGTCGCTCACCGCGTCCCAGCTGCTGCGTCTGGCCGCCGATCCGGACGGCTTCGCGCAGGAACTGGCCCGCCCCATGCCCCGCCCGCCCCAGCCCGCCGCCCGCCGAGGCACCCGTTTCCACGCGTGGGTAGAGGCACGCTTCGAAGCACTGACGCTGCCGTTCCTGGAGCCCGGGGACCTGCCCGGCGGCGACGCCGAGATCGCCGACGAACAGGACCTGGAAGCACTCAAGGACGCCTTCGAGCGCACGGTGTACGCGCACCGCACGCCCTACCGGGTGGAGGCCCCCTTCCAGCTCGAGATCGCCGGCCGCGTCGTGAGGGGCCGCATCGACGCCGTCTACAAGGAGGGCGACGGCCAGGAGACGACGTACGAGATCGTCGACTGGAAGACGAACCGCACCCGCACCGCCGACCCGCTCCAGCTCGCCGTCTACCGCCTCGCCTGGGCCGAGCAGCAGGGCGTCCCGCCGGAGTCGGTCACGGCCGCGTTCCTGTACGTGCGCAGCGGCGAGGTCGTACGGCCGGACGACCTGCCGGACCGGGCCGCGCTGGAGCGGCTGCTGCTCGGGGAGCCGTCCGGTCTCGGGGAGTCGTCCAGTCTCGGGGAGCCGTCCGGTGAGGAACCGCACTCCGAGGACGTCAGTGCGGGCCGATAGGCTCGTGACCATGAGCCAGACCCCGGACAGTGTCGTCCGTACGTACATCGAGCAGCATCGCGCCGCCTTCCTCGACGACCTCGCCGAGTGGCTGCGCATCCCCTCGGTGTCGGCTCAGCCGGACCACGCGCCCGACGTACGACGCAGCGCCGACTGGCTCGCCGCCAAGCTGAAGGAGACCGGGTTCCCGACGGCCGAGGTCTGGCAGACCCCGGGCGCGCCCGCCGTGTTCGCCGAGTGGCCCTGTGACGACCCGAATGCGCCCACGGTGCTGGTCTACGGCCATCACGACGTGCAGCCCGCCGCCCGGGAGGACGGCTGGGACAGCGAGCCCTTCGAGCCGGTCGTCCGCGACAACCGCCTCTACGCGCGCGGGGCGGCCGACGACAAGGGCCAGGTGTTCTTCCACACCCTCGGCGTCCGCGCCCACCTCGCCGCTACCGGCCGCACCACCCCGGCGGTGCACCTGAAGCTGCTGATCGAGGGCGAGGAGGAGTCCGGCTCGCCGCACTTCCGGGCCCTCGTCGGACAGCACGCCGAGCAGCTCGCCGCCGACGCGGTGATCGTCTCCGACACCGGCATGTGGTCCGAGGACATCCCCACGGTGTGCACCGGCATGCGCGGCCTCGCCGAGTGCGAGATACGGCTGCACGGCCCCGACCAGGACATCCACTCCGGCTCCTTCGGCGGCGCGGTGCCCAACCCGGCGACCGCCGCCGCCCGCCTCGTCGCCGCCCTGCACGACGAGCACGCGCGCGTGGCGATCCCCGGCTTCTACGACGGCGTGATCGAACTCACCGACCGCGATCGGGAACTCTTCGCCGAACTGCCCTTCGACGAGAGCCAGTGGCTGCGCGCGGCCAGGTCGTACGCCACCCACGGCGAGGCCGGGTACACGACCCTGGAGCGGGTCTGGGCCCGCCCCACCGCGGAGGTCAACGGCATCGGAGCCGGCTACCAGGGCCCCGGCAGCAAGACCGTCGTGCCGTCCTCCGCCATGGTGAAGCTGTCCTTCCGGCTGGTGGCGGGCCAGGACCCCGGCCATGTGGAGAAGGCCGTCCGCGCCTGGGCCGAGCAGCAGGTGCCCGCCGGGATCCGCTGCGAGATCACCTTCAGCGGGGCCACGCGCCCGTGCCTGACGCCGCTGGACCACCCGGCCCTGAAGTCGGTCGCCCGCGCCATGGGCCGGGCCTTCGGCAAGCCGGTCCGCTTCACGCGCGAGGGCGGCTCCGGACCGGCGGCGGACCTCCAGGACGTGCTCGGCGCTCCGGTGCTCTTCCTCGGCATCTCCGTCCCGTCCGACGGCTGGCACGCCCCGAACGAGAAAGTGGAACTCGACCTGCTCCTCAAGGGCGTCGAGACCACCGCGTACCTGTGGGGCGACCTCGCCGAGCACTGGCGCCATGCGCCCTGAGCGTCCCGCGCCGTCCGGACCGGCTGGGCGCGCGGGGCACACTGGAAGGGCTGCCCCGTACCGCCCCGCCCCGCACACCCCCGCCGAACCCGGTCGCCTCCCGCCGTACGTCCCGCTGATCAGCCTGCCGAACCCGACAGTTCCCCCGGGGAGTTGGAAGCACCCGTGACCACCTGGACCGACCAGAACGCCGACCGACCCATCTCGCTCACCGCACCGAGCGGCATCGACCGGGCCGCGCACCACCGGCTCGACGAGGCCTGGCTCGCGGCGGCGTGGAGCCACCCCTCCACGCGCTGCTTCGTGGTCTCCGGCGGCCAGGTCCTCATCGACGAGACGGCGGACGGGCGCACCGAACTCGTCATGACGCCCTCCTTCGAAGCCCCCCTCACCGAGGCACACCGCTACTTCCTCGGCATCGACGAGGACGGCGTCAGCTACTTCGCCCTCCAGAAGGACTCCCTGCCCGGGCGCATGGACCAGTCCGCGCGGCCGGCGGGCCTGCGTGAGGCGGGCCTGCTCCTGTCGGCCCGGGACGTGGGCCTGATGGTGCACGCGGTCGGCCTGGAGAACTGGCAGCGCACCCACCGCTTCTGCTCCCGCTGCGGCGAGCGCACCGTCATCGCCGCGGCCGGCCACATCCGCCGCTGCCAGGCCTGCGGCGCGGAGCACTACCCGCGAACGGACCCGGCCGTGATCATGGCCGTGACCGACGAGGACGACCGCATCCTGCTGGGCCGCCAGGTGCACTGGCCGGAAGGCCGCTTCTCGACGCTCGCCGGTTTCGTCGAGCCCGGCGAGTCCATCGAGCAGTCGGTGCGCCGCGAGGTCCACGAGGAGGTCGGCATCACCGTCGGCCAGGTCGAGTACGTCGCCAGCCAGCCCTGGCCCTTCCCGTCCAGCCTCATGCTGGGCTTCCTGGCCCGCGCCACCTCGACCGAGATAGACGTCGACGGGGACGAGATCCACGAGGCCCGCTGGTTCTCCCGCGACGAACTGCGCGCCGCCTTCGAGGCCGGCGAGGTGCTCCCGCCGTACGGCATCTCGATCGCGGCCCGCCTGATAGAGCTCTGGTACGGCAAGCCGCTGCCGACGAGAAGCGTCGCCTGACGGGGCCGCCCGGGTGTCCGACCCGTACTGGAACCACAACGTCCACCACCACCCCTCCGTGCTCGAGGCCGTCCCGGACGGCTGCCGCGAGGCCCTCGACGCGGGCTGCGGCGACGGCCTGCTCGCCCGCAAGCTCGCGGCACGCGCGGCATCCGTCACGGGCGTGGACCGCTCGCCGGAGATGATCGGACTCGCCCGCGAGCACGCGCGTGTGCCCGGCAACGTCACGTACCTGGAGGCAGACTTCCTCGCCGACGGGTCCCTGCCCGAGGGCGCGTACGACTTCGTCAGCGCGGTCGCCGTGGTCCATCACGCGCCGTTCGAGGATGCGGTCACCCGTCTCGCCCGGCTCACCGCACCCGGGGGCCGTCTGGTGATCGTCGGCATGGCCGCCAACCGGACGGTCCTGGACTGGGTCGTCAGCGCCTGCGGTGTGCCGGCGAGCCAGTGGCACGCCCGGCGGAACGGCGGCAAGCGGGGCCCGGCCGGGATGCCCGTGGAAGACGTGCAGATGTCCTGGGGAGAGATCCGGCAGGCGGCCCGACGGTTGCTGCCCGGCTGCGCCTTCCGCCGCACGCTGCTGTGGCGTTACGTCCTGGTGTGGGACAAACCAGGGGACACACGACGAGAAGGCGGCCCCTGAGACATCTCAGGAGCCGCCTTCCCGGCACAACCGCACGGCGATTAGGCGCCGATCTTCTGCTTCACCTGAGCCAGCGACGGGTTGGTGAGGGTGGAGCCGTCCGGGAACAGAACGGTGGGCACCGTCTGGTTTCCGCCATTCGCCTTCTCCACGAACGCTGCGGACTCCGGGTCCTGCTCGATGTTGATCTCGGTGTACGCGATGCCCTCGCGGTCCATCTGGCTCTTCAGCCGACGGCAGTAGCCGCACCACGTGGTGCTGTACATCGTCACAGTGCCCGGCATGTCTCTCGTGCTCCTTCGGTGGCTCGGGGACGGGTGGTTCGCAGTGGTGGAACGTACGCGCAAGGGCCACCATTCCCGCGGCCCGCACCCCGTCGGACGTGACGCCTGCCGCATTCGTACGACTATCAGTGCCCGCCTGTGGACAACCGGCACAGCCGTTTCGCGGGACCTGGCAGCATGGCCATGTGACAGCAGCAACGCACTCCACCCTGTTCCCGCAGGTACCGGACACCCCCGACGCGGTTCTCGAAGGGCTCGACCCCGAGCAGCGCGAGGTGGCCACGGCCCTGCACGGTCCGGTGTGCGTCCTGGCGGGCGCCGGCACAGGCAAGACCCGGGCGATCACCCACCGCATCGCCTACGGAGTGCGCGCCGGTCTCCTCCAGCCCTCCAGCGTGCTCGCCGTCACGTTCACCAACCGCGCAGCCGGGGAGATGCGGGGTCGGCTGCGCCAGCTCGGCGCCGCCGGCGTCCAGGCGCGCACGTTCCACTCGGCGGCACTGCGCCAGCTCCAGTACTTCTGGCCGAAAGCGATCGGCGGCTCCATGCCCCGGCTCGTCGACCGCAAGGTCCAGCTCGTCGCCGACGCGGCCGCCGCCTGCCGCATCCGCCTCGACCGGGGCGAGCTGCGGGACGTCACCGCCGAGATCGAGTGGTCCAAGGTCACCCAGACCGTCCCCGCCGACTACGCGCCCGCCGCCGCCAAGGCCGGCCGCGAGACCCCCCGCGCCCCCGCCGAGATCGCCCAGCTCTACGCCGCATACGAGGACGTCAAGCGCCAGCGCTCCGTCATCGACTTCGAGGATGTGCTGCTGCTGACCGTGGCCGTCCTCCAGGACCGGCACGACATCGCCGAGCAGGTCCGCGCCCAGTACCAGCACTTCGTGGTCGACGAGTACCAGGACGTCAGCCCCCTCCAGCAGCGCCTGCTGGAACTGTGGCTGGGCGACCGGGACAGCCTGTGCGTCGTCGGCGACGCCAGCCAGACGATCTACTCCTTCACGGGAGCGACACCGGACCATCTGCTCGACTTCCGCAGCCGCCACCCCGGCGCCACGGTCGTCAAGCTGGTCCGCGACTACCGCTCCACCCCCCAGGTCGTCCACCTCGCCAACGGACTGCTCGCCCAGGCGAAGGGCCGCGCCGCCGACCACCGCCTGGAGCTCGTCTCCCAGCGCGCCCCGGGGCCCGAGCCGGTCTACACCGAGTACACGGACGAGCCCGCCGAGGCCGAGGGCGCGGCCCGGCGTATCCGCGAGCTCATCGACGCGGGCGTCCCGGCCGCCGAGATCGCCATCCTGTTCCGGACGAACGCGCAGTCCGAGACCTACGAGCAGGCCCTCGCCGACGCCGGGGTGCCCTACCAGCTGCGCGGCGCCGAGCGGTTCTTCGACCGCCCGGAGGTGCGCAAGGCCAGCGTCGCCCTGCGCGGCGCGGCCCGCTTCGGCGGCAACGACTCCCTTCTGGACGACGCCGTCGACCTGCCCTCCCAGGTGCGCGCCGTGCTGTCGGGGGAGGGCTGGACACCACGGCCACCGGCCGGCTCCGGCGCCGTGAGGGAACGCTGGGAGTCCCTGGCCGCCCTGGTGAACCTCGCCCAGGACTTCGCCGCCGCCAAACCCAGCGCCACCCTCGCGGACCTCGTCGCCGAACTGGACGAACGGGCGAGCGCCCAGCACGCCCCCACCGTGCAGGGCGTCACCCTCGCCTCCCTGCACTCGGCCAAGGGCCTGGAGTGGGACGTCGTCTTCCTGGTCGGCGTCGCGGAGGGCATGATGCCGATCACCTACGCCAAGACCGACGAACAGATCGAGGAGGAGCGCCGCCTCCTGTACGTCGGCGTCACCCGCGCGCGCGAACGCCTCCACGTCTCCTGGGCCCTGTCCCGTTCCCCCGGGGGCCGCCCCAACCGCCGCCCCAGCCGTTTCCTCGACGGGCTGCGCCCCGGCTCGACGGCCACCACCGCCCG
The DNA here is from genome assembly GCF_044458845.1 of Streptomyces sp. NPDC050416. Taxonomy (NCBI): domain Bacteria; kingdom Bacillati; phylum Actinomycetota; class Actinomycetes; order Kitasatosporales; family Streptomycetaceae; genus Streptomyces; species Streptomyces sp. NPDC050416. The sequence continues at coordinate 183,643 of NZ_JBITII010000002.1, read as the reverse complement.
TTCCGCCGCCGGCAGTACGGGCGGTATCGAGCGCGGAACGCCCGGAACCAGGGGTTCCGCCCCGAGGAGAGTTCAGCGAACGCCCGCCCGCTGCCGAGTCTGCGGCCGCACGCTGACCGACGCGGGCGAGATGAAGCTGATGCGCTGCGACGACTGCCCCTCCGACATGAACGAGGGCCTCTACGAGCAGCTGCGCGAGTGGCGAGCCGACCAGGCGCGACGCAGTGGTCAGCCCGCCTTCTGCGTCTTCACCGACAGGACCCTGATGGCCATTGCCGAGACCGCGCCGGACGACGAGCACGAGCTGGCGCGCATCCCGGGCGTGGGGATGCGCAAGCTGAATCGCTACGGAGCCGACGTACTGGCCATCTGCGCAGGCCAGTACGCAGGAGGGGACACAGATCAGGACTGACGCGAACTCGTCGAAAAAATAGTTTGCGCATGCCCCAGCAATCCCCATAGGTTCTTAGGCACGAGAGCAGCGGCCTTCTCGGAGGCCCTGATTCCGTGTTGTACTTGCATATCCGCAGGACTGGTTCATCCAGTCCCCCGAGACGCCGAGAGGAGGCGAGTCCAGTGATCAGCATCAACACCAGCTCCGTCAGCATCGTGAAAATGACCGATCGCTCGGCCGTCTCCGCGTGCATGCTCGGCGTTTCGAACCTGGGCACCGGTCTGTCCGGCATTCGTGCCGCGCGTCCGGCGTCCTCCTCCGTTGCTCCCGCGGGCCTTCCCGTCCGTGAGCGCAATGAGCGACCGACCAAGGCACTGGAAGCGGCAGTAGTGGCACAGGCGCAGGCCTATGCCTTTACGGCGACCGGTGCCGGATTCCGGAAGCAGACGACGCAGCACCACCAGATGTGGGCCTTCCGTGGGCCAGAACCCTGGAGTGATCCAGCCTGATCGCCGATCAGGCCGGCGCCTTCAGGGCCGCGGAACCCCATCCGGGATCCGCGGCCCTTCTGTTTGTCCCCGACCAGGGACGACGGACCGAAGGAGCCTCGGGACAAGAAAGAACCCGGTACCAGCCGCCCCCCGGCCAACAGGCCGGAACGACCAGACGAGGAAGACGAACCGTGCAACTCGAAGCGCACGCCCCGTCCGTACCGCCTTCCGAAACGATCCCCAAGCCCGGCTCCACGGAGGACTCCGCCTTGACCCCGCTCACCGCGCTCACCGCGCTCGACGACGCCATCGAGAACCTCGGCGTGCCCGTCCCGTGCCGCTCGTACGACCCGGAGGTCTTCTTCGCCGAGTCGCCCGCGGACGTCGAGTACGCCAAGTCCCTCTGCCGCACCTGCCCGTTGGTCGAGGCCTGCCTCGCCGGCGCGAAGGAGCGGCGTGAGCCCTGGGGCGTCTGGGGTGGCGAGCTGTTCGTGCAGGGTGTCGTCGTCGCCCGGAAGCGGCCGCGTGGCCGCCCGCGCAAGAACCCGGTTACGGCATGAACACCGCAGGAACGATCGACCGCCCCCTCACGAACGACCCCCAGAAGCAGGCCCCGATGAAGCCGTCCACTGACGAGCCCGCAGGCTCCGCGACCCAAGACTTCACCACCACCGGCGCGAAGGACTCGCGTCAGAACAGGACCCGAGAGATGCAACTCATCCCAGAAGCCATGGCCCGTGCGCATATGCACGAGCGACTGCGAGAGGCGGAGCGGGAACGCCCGGCCGTGCGCCTGGCGACCGCCCGCCGGATGCAGCGCAGGGCGGAGCGCGCCTCACGGCGTGCCCGCCGGGCGCTCGCCATGGCGGTCATGCAGTAACCGACCTCACCAGAAGCGGCGGCCTCCCGAGCCCGGGAGGCCGAGCTCTCCCCGCGGGGGCCGATCCGTGCCGAACGGACCGGCCCCCGCGGTGCGTTGACACCGCGCGAACCGGCCGGGCCGTGCGCGGACAGCGGACGAGCCCCGCGTCGCGCAACGCGGCCGTCGGGCACGGCGATATCGTCGCCCCGTGACGAGTCCTCCGGGAGGCGGTGACGACAGCTGCGCAGCGGAGCCCCAGCCGCTCGTGTGCGACCGCTGCGGCACGTCCGCCGGAACCCTGGCCGACGGCCCACCACTGACCTGGACCTGCTCCGTCGAGAACGGCGCCCGCCGCTACTTCTGCGAAACCTGTGCCAGGGAGAACCTCAGGTCGATCGAAGGGCGCCTGGACTCGGACTGGTGGTGAGGCGCGGACAGCCGGTCACCCGTGGTGCCCGCTGAGGCTCACGCCTCAGCCACCGACTCCTCGCTGTCCGCCGGGTCGTCCGGGATGAACCCCGGCAGCCACTCCTCCAACTCATCGCGCAGCCGCACCGTAGCCCCCAGCTGGCACAGCACGCCGATCGTGCTCAGCGTCACCCGATGGATCAGCAGATACGACGGCGGCAGATTGAGCTGCTTGCCCAGCTGGTAGGCGGGGGAGCGCGGGTCCGCGATGCGGGCCGCCTGGCTGCGCATCCAGCCGCGCGTGAACGTGAACTCCTCGATCTCGGCCGGTTCGATGATCGGCAGAAGATAGTCCAGGACCGCGTCGGGATCCAGCTCTATGGTCTCCTTCACGAACCCCTCCGCACACAGGAGCTCGTAGACCGCCTCGGCCTCCCCGTCGAGAGTCATCCGCAGGGAGTCGCCGATGGTGGCCGGCAGGCCGCCCGGGAGGCGGTCGACCGTGCCGAAGTCCAGGACGCCCAGGCGCCAGTCGTCCTCACCGTCCGGGCCGCCGGGCAGCAGCCGGAAGTTGCCCGGGTGCGGATCGGCGTGCAGCAGGCCGGTGCGGGCGGGGCCGGAGAACAGGAAGCGGGCCAGGAGCTGCCCGGCACGGTCGCGCTGCTCCTCGGTGCCGTCCGAGATGATCTCCGACAGCGGGATGCCGTCGATCCACTCCGTGATCAGGACCTGGTCGGACTGATGCACCACCTGCGGCACGACCACGTCCGGGTCGTCCTCGAACTCCTCGGCGTGGGCCTGCTGGGCCTGGGCCTCCAGGCCGTAGTCCAGCTCCTCCGATACGCGGTCCTTCAGCTCCGTGATCAGCGGCTTGATGTCCATGCCGGGGATCAGCGGGCCGAGCAGGCGGGAGAAGCGGCTCAGCTGGTTCAGATCGGACAGCAGGGCCTCGCCGGCGCCCGGGTACTGGACCTTGACCGCCACCTCGCGGCCGTCATGCCACACCCCACGGTGCACCTGGCCGATCGAGGCAGCCGCAGCGGGCTTGTCCTCGAACTCCAGGAACAACTCGTGCCAGCCCTCGCCGAGACGCTCCTCGAGCACCGCGTGCACGGTGCGCGTCGGCATCGGCGGCGCCGCCTCCTGGAGCTTGGTCAGCGCGGCCCGGTAGGGGCCGGCCACCTCCTCGGGCAGCGCGGACTCGAAGACGGACAGGGCCTGGCCGAACTTCATCGCGCCGCCCTTGAGCTCGCCGAGCACCTTGAACAGCTGGTCGGCCGTGCGCTGTTGGAGTTCGCGGCCGACGAGCTCCGCGGACTCGCCGACGATTCGCTTGCCGAATCCCCAGGTCGCCCGCCCGGCGATGCCGAGCGGGAGCGCGGCGAGCTTGGCGGTCCGGGTGACCGCCTTCCGGGGAAGATCAGACATGCGCCCTCCAAGTCCCAGCCGGCCGCCTCGCCGCTGCCTTACGGCACTGCGCCGACGGCCGTTGCACCGCCATTGTCTCGTGTGACTCCCCATCCTCCGAGGGGTGCTCCCCCTTTCCTCTCTCCGCCGCTCCGCACGGGCATGCCGGATGCGCCCAGACCGGCCGCGCATGCCAGTGGAGACCGGGCACGGAGACCTCCCAGCGCGCTCCGGCGCTCGACGGAACCCGGCCGTCCAGGAAGGCGAGCGCGTGGGCGGCGGCCAGTCCGGCCACCGTAGTGGCCAGTGTCAGGTCGCAGGGCCGCACCTGTCGCTGTCTGCCGGAGCGCCACTGGGCGACCAGACGAGGCCAGGTCGGGTCCCGGTCCGTGCGGCTCTCGTTCAGGCACCCCGCGCAGCCCGTCTCCCCGGGCAGGACCAGTGGGCCGACCACCCCGGTCCCCTCCACGACCCCGGCGTACAGATGGGGTGTCCCGGAGGACATCAGGGGTTCGGCGGCCGACGGGTCGGGCGCGTGCACGGCGACATCGTCGCGTGGGGCGACGATCACCAGCGAGAAGCCCGGGTCGCCTTCCTCAGGGGAGGTCCGGGCTGCCGCGCGGCGCGGCGGCCGGTCGGGGGCCGCCCGGCGCACGGCCCGGCGGGCCGACTCGTCCCTGCGGTCGCCGACGGCCTCCGCGGGAAGCCCGCCCGGCGCGACATCCCACGGCTCCACACGGCCACCGTCGCGCACGTCGACCTCGCCCACGCCCGCCCCCGACAGCAGCGACGCCAGCACGGCACCGACCCGGCCCGCGCCCCGCACCTGCACACGCTGTGAGCGCCGGGCGGCCAGCTGCCGCATCGCGTCACCCGGTTCCGAGGTGGTCAGGGACAGGGAAGCGAGGTCGGGACGCAGCCGGTCGAGGACTTCCTTCTTCTGCCGCAGGGCGTCGGCGGCCTGCCCGCCGCCCCGCGCGTCGTCGAGGAGCCCGGCCCGGGCGAGCCGCCGCACCAGCCCGTCGACATGGCCGTCGGGCAGATCCATCCGGCGGCCCTCCTCGCGCAGCAGTTCCATCCCCCGTGTGCCGTTCAGCAGATCAAGGAAGCTGCCCGTCGCCAGGTCCATCGGGCCGAGCGTCATCGCATGCGCCGGTGTCATCCCGAACTGCACGGTGTTGAGGTCGCGCCAGCCGCGCCTGAGCGCGGGTTTCACCATCGGATGCATGACAGGCCCCCGTATGCCATAGATCGTCCCCGTATGCCGCGCGCAGACCCGGTCACCGGCCCGGCTGGTCCCGGCCCGGGCCTGTCCGGCGCTTCGCCGACAACAGCCAGCATGCCCAAACCGGTCGCCGACTGCAGAAAGTTGTCCACAGGTGCCGGTATTCGTCGTACAAATCCGGCGGCCGGCGGGGGGCATCGGCATCCAACCCTCTCGGAGCCGGGACTTCCCCGGGTACAGCGGGTAACGTCGGGGCGTGCCCGCCGACCCACTGCACCGCGCCGGAAAGCCACAGCGCAGCACGACGAGCCAGCCGCCGAGCGGCTCGGGGGCGAGCGCGATCGAGGTCCGCAGGAGCGCCCGCCGCCGCAGAACGGTCTCCGCGTACCGCGAGGGCGATCGCACCGTGGTGCTCATCCCCGCCCGGATGTCCGAGGCGGAGGAGCAGCGCTGGGTGAACGTCATGCTCGACAAGCTGGCCGCCCAGGAGAGCAAGCGGGCCCTCGGCGACGCCGAGTTGGCCGAGCGGGCCCGGCGCCTTTCGGACCAGTACTTCGACGGGCGGGCACGGCCCGCTTCGGTGCGCTGGGTGACCAACCAGAACACCCGCTGGGGATCCTGCACCCCGTCCGAGGGCAGCATCCGCCTGTCCCACCGTCTCCAGGGCATGCCCGAGTACGTCGTCGACTACGTCCTGCTCCACGAACTCGCCCATCTGCTCGTCCCCGGACACGGGCCCCGCTTCTGGGCGCTGCTGGAGGCCTATCCGCGCACGGAGCGGGCCCGGGGCTACCTCGAAGGCGTGGTCGCGGCCGAGCGGTTGCCCCATGTGCCCGGTGCGCGGGGTGAGAGTCCGAGTCCGGAGGGCTGATCGTCCCGTGGCTCCAATTGAGTGCCCCGTGAGCCGAGCGCCGGTATGCGCACCCGCGATGAGCACCCATCGTGAGCTCCGGGTGAGTGACCGCTTTCCGCGAGAGAGCAGCCGATACGGCCGGGCACGGGTTCTGTACCGGGTCTGTACCGACTGCGTCCGGTGTCCGAGATTGCCGTTAGCCTGGCGCGACGCAATCACGTTCTGGATGGGGGACGGTCGTTACGCATGGCCAGGGAATTCCAACGCGGCCACAAGGCCAGGATCAGTGACCTCACCGCGGGCACGGATCTGTACGTGGGTGTACAGATCGCCGGCCCCGGGCTGACCTTCGACATCAGCTGCTTCGGCCTAGACGCCGACGAACGGCTCTCGGACGACCGGTACTTCGTCTTCTTCAACCAGCCGAAGTCCCCCGAGGAGTCCATTCAGCTCCTGGGTGCCCAGGCGGGCGACACGGAGTCATTCCGGGTGACGCTCGACCGGATCCCGCCGCAGATCCAGAAGCTGTCCTTCACGGCGACGATCGACGGCGACGGCCAGATGTCGCAGATCGCCTCCGGCTACATGCGTATCGTCGCGGGCGGCGAGGAGGTGGCGCGCTACTCCTTCAACGGCTCGGAGTTCTCCACCGAACGGGCCGTGATGCTTGGCGACTTCTACCTCAAGGACGTCTGGCGGTTCGCCGCCGTCGGGCAGGGCTTCGACGGTGGTCTCGACGCGCTCCTGAAGAACTTCGGCGGCGAGGTGGCCGAAGAGGAGACACCCGCCCCGCCCGCGCCCGCCGCGCAGCAGCCGCAGACCGGCGCCGCCCCGGGCTTCGCACCGCCCGCGTTCGGCGTCCCCCGCACTCCGGAACCCGCCCACGCTCCCGCCCCGGCAGCGCCCCCGGCCCCGGCTCCCGCCCCGGCGCCCGCTCCCCAGCCCGCCGCGCAGGGTTTCGCGCCCCCGCCCGGCGCCACTCCGCCTCCGCCCCCGGCGCCCGCACCCCAGGTGCACGCCGCCCCGACCATCGTCGCGCCGATGAACACCCCGCCCGGGGGCTCCCCGGTGCCGCCCCCGGCCCCGGCGCCCGCGCCGTACGGCCAGCCGGGCCAGCAGCCGCCGCCGTACGGCCAGGTCCCCGGCCAGACGGCCCCGCCGCCGCCCGGATACGGCCAGCCTCAGGCACCCCATGCCCCGGCCCCGCCCCCGGGCTACGGTCAGCCCACACCGCCCCCGGGCTACGGCCAGCAGCCGCCCGGCCAGGCCCCCTACGGAGTGCCGCAAGGAGCGCCTCAGGGAACTCCCCAGGGAGCACCGCAGGGCCCCGGTGTCGCCGCCGCGCTCCAGCAGTTCAAGGAGACCCCCACCGGGCAGCGCTGGACGCAGCAGAACAAGAAGCTCGTCCGCGTCGACCTCGGCATCGGCGGACAACCCGTACTGGCCCGCCAGGGCAGCATGGTGCTCTACCAGGGCAAGGTCGATTTCAGCTACAAGGGCGCCGGCTTCGCCGGCCGGATCGTGGGCAACGCGACCGGCCAGGAGATGCAGCTGATGCGCTGCACCGGCCAGGGACAGGTGTTCCTCGCCGAGGACTCGACGATGCTGCACCCCATCGAGCTCCAGGGCGACGGCATCTGCGTCTCCGCCGAGAACGTCCTCGCCTTCGACGAGGGCCTCCAGTACGAAGTGCGCCGCATCGAGGGGCACGGCATCCCCGGGGGCGCGCTGTTCACCATGCAGTTCACGGGCACCGGCACGATCGTCGTGAAGACCCACGGCACGCCCGTGGTCCTGCCGGTCACGCCCACCACGTTCGCCGACTGCAACGCCGTGGTCGCCTGGTCGGCCGCCGCCCAGGTCGTCGTCTCCAGCCAGGTGCGGATGCGCCGCAACGCCTATCCGGGTGACAGCGGGGAGAGCGTCAACCTCCAGTTCCGGGCAGCGCCCGGGAACTTCATCGTCGTCCAGCCGTACGAGGTCTGAGGGAGCCCGTCATGACACAGCAACTCGCGGGCTACGCCCCCGCGCCCGTCACCGCCCGCATGGAGAACCACGGCAACCACATGCTGAAGGTCGCCATGCAGACCGGACACGACCTCCTCGCGCGCGTGGGGTCGATGGTCGCCTACGAGGGCTTCGTGCAGTACGAGCCCAACCCGCCGGCCGTGCGCCAGATCGCGAAGGACTGGATGACCGGCGAGGGCGCGCCCCTGATGAAGTGCTCCGGCGACGGCCTGCTCTACCTCGCCGACTACGGGGCGAACGTCGTCGTGATCAACCTCAACGGCGACGGCATCTCCGTCAACGCCACCAACCTGCTCGCCTTCGACGCCCACCTCACGTGGGGCGTCGAGCGGGTCAAGGGCCTGGCGAAGTTCGCCGGACAGGGCCTGTGGAACACGAAGATCTCCGGGCAGGGCTGGGTCGCGCTGACCTCCCGGGGCAAGCCCATCGTCGTCGACTGCGGAGGCGGCGAGGACGAGACGTACGTCGACCCCGACGCGCTCGTCGCCTGGTCCCCGAACCTCAAGGTGAAGGGCAAGCGGAGCTTCCGGGCCCAGTCGCTGATCGGCCGCGGCAGCGGCGAGGCCTACCAGATGGCCTTCTCAGGTCAGGGCATCGTCGTCGTCCAGCCCAGCGAGGACAGCACCGACCGCCTCCGGGTCCGGGGCTGAGGGGGAGCAACACGCCATGCAGAGCCCGATTTTCGCCTACAACGAGCAGCAGACCCAGGACCGCTGGAGTCTGCAGAACAAGCAGATGCTGCGCGTCGCCCTGGAGGGCCACGACGACATCCTGGCCCGAAAGGGCACCATGGTCGCCTACCAGGGCCTCGTCGAGTTCGACGCCGAGTACCAGAGCAACGACCAGGCACGCTCGCGTGCGCACACCGGTGAGGGACTCGACCTGATGCGCTGCCACGGGCAGGGCACGGTCTACCTCGCCAACCTCAAGCAGCACGTCCACGTCATGGAGGTGGAGCAGGACGGCCTCACCGTCGACAGCAGCTACGTGCTGGCGATGGACTCCTCCCTGCACCACGAGGTCATCGCCGTCGACAGCCTCTACGGCATCTCCGGTTCCGGGAAGTACCAGCTCAACATCACCGGCCGGGGCAAGATCGCCCTGATGACCTCGGGCATGCCGCTGCTCATGCGGGTGACGCCCGACAGGTACGTCAACTGCGACGCCGACGCGATCGTCGCCTGGTCGACGAGCCTGCGGGTGCAGATGCAGGCCCAGACGCACTCCTCCGGGGTGTGGCGGCGCCGCGGCAGCACCGGCGAGGGCTGGGAGCTGAGCTTCATGGGCACCGGCTTCGCGCTCGTCCAGCCCAGCGAACTGCTGCCGCCGCAGAACGCCCAGATCGGCTCGGGCCTCGCCGCGCAGTACGGCATGGGCCAGCAGGGAGCGCGCGGGCAGAACCAGGGCAACGTCTGGAACTGATCGCTCCGCGGGTTGGGCCGATCGGGGCCGGGGGCTGTGGGGTCCGGCCCAGGCCGCGGGCCGTCTGTGGCCGGTCGCGCAGTTCCCCGCACCCCTGAGGGCGCGCAGCCCACCGTCAGGACCGAACGTAAGGGGCGGCCGCGACAGCGGTCGCCCCTTACACATGCTCAGACCGCGAGCCTCGCGCGGGTCGCCTCCAGCAGGCGGACGACCGACTCGTCGGCCACCCCCGCCACCTCGTCGTACCCGAACCAGCGCACGTCGAGCGACTCGTCGCTGATCGCGTGCGCCGCGTCCGGCGGCGCCAGGACCGCGTACTGGACGTCGAAGTGGCAGTGGCACGGTGGCGGGATCGGGTGCCGGTCCAGGCGCACCGGGCCGCCCGGCAGCAGCGAGAGCCCCGAGACGCCGGATTCCTCTGTCGCCTCACGCAGCGCCGCGGCCGCGAGGGAGCTGTCGCCCGGCTCGCAGTGGCCGCCCATCTGGAGCCACATCCGCAGCTTTCTGTGCAGGGCCAGCAGGACCCGGCCGGCCTCGGGGTCGATCACCAGGGCGCTCGCCGTGACGTGGCCCGCAGGGCAGGCCTTCCAGAGGCCGTCCTGATGTTCGGCCAGATGGTCGAGGTAGGCCTGGCGCAGCTCCGGCTGGTCCTCGTACTCCTTGAGCACGAGGACCGCGTCGTCGTACAGGCTCACTCGGCGTCGTCGCCCTTGGTCTCGCCCTCGCCCTCGTCCTTCTTCTTCGGGTCGGGCTTCTTCAGGTCGGGCTTGTCCGCCGCCTCGCCGAGCATCTTGTCCAGCTCGGAGAAGTCGATCTGCTCGCGGTGCACGAAGCCGTCCGGGTCGTCAAGGTCGGTGGCCGTCGGCAGCATGTCCGGGTGGTGCCACAGGGCGTCCCGGCCGTCGACACCGCGCGCGTCGGTGAGCGAGGCCCACAGACGGGAGGCGTCACGCAGGCGGCGCGGGCGCAGCTCCAGGCCGATCAGCGTGGCGAACGTCTGCTCGGCCGGGCCGCCCGAGGCGCGGCGGCGGCGCAGCGTCTCACGCAGGGCGTCGGCGGACGACAGACGGGGCTTCGCGGCGGCGTGGACCACCGCGTCGACCCAGCCTTCCACGAGCGCCAGAGCCGTCTCCAGACGCGCCAGGGCTGCCTTCTGCTCGGGCGTGTCCTCGGGCTGGAACATGCCCTGCTGGAGGGCCTCCTGGAGCTGCTCGGGATTCTGCGGGTCGAACTGGCCGACGACGTCCTCGAGCTTGGCCGTGTCGACCTTGATCCCGCGGGCGTACCCGTCGACCGCGCCGAACAGATGCGAGCGCAGCCACGGCACATGCGCGAAGAGACGCTGGTGGGCGGCCTCGCGCAGGGCGAGATACAGCCGCACCTCCTCCTGCGGGACGCTCAGGTCCTTGCCGAACGTCTCGATGTTCACCGGCAGCAGCGCGGCCTTTCCGGCCGGGCCCAGCGGCAGGCCGATGTCGGACGACCCGACGACCTCGCCGGCGAGCACGCCGACGGCCTGCCCGATCTGCGTACCGAACATGGCGCCACCCATCGAGCGCATCATGCCGATCAGCGGGCCGGCCATGGCCTGCATCTCCTCCGGCAGGACGTCACCCATGGCGGTGCCGACGCGCTCGGCGACCGGGTCGACGAGCTCCTTCCAGGCGGGCAGGGTCGCCTCGACCCACTCGGCGCGGCTCCAGGCCACGGCCGATCCGGCACCGGACGGCAGCGACGTGGCGTCGTCGAGCCACAGGTCGGCGAGGCGGACGGCCTCCTCGACGGCCTTGCGCTCGGCGGGGCCGACGCTGGTGTCCTTGGTGCCGTCAGGACTGCCCTGGGAGACCGTCTGGCGGGCGATCTGCTTGGCCATGTCCCAGTTCACCGGGCCGCCCTCGTAGGAGAGCATCTGGCCCAGCTGCTGGAAGGCGGCGCCCAGGTCGTTGGGGTTCAGGGAGCCGAACATGGCTGCGAACGGATTGTCCGCACCGGGGCCGCCGCCGAATCCTCCGGCTCCGGGCAGGCCGCCGAAACCGAACGGATTGGCCGGTCCCTGACCACCACCGCTCTCCTGGTCCTTCTTCTTGCCCTCGTCGCCGTCGTCCGGCTCCTCCGGCGGAAGGCCGAATCCGAATGGGGTGTCACTCACGGGATTCCTCGGCTGGTAGGGCCGCCGGTTCTTTCCGGCGGCACGGCTGCCCGACAACACCACCCAGCGTAGACACCTGGGGCGGATCGGGCCTCGGTGCTTCGCCGACTGACAGCCTGCGGCAGGATGGATGCCACCTGGTACGCACGCGTCGCTCGCGCTCGTACTGAAGACAACCGCTGGAGACGCCCGGTGAGTTCCCCAGATCCGCAGGTTCGCGCAGCGCGAAACCAGTCAACCAGTTCCGCGGGCCCCGCGGGGCGCGGACCCGTCGTCGCGGTCACCGGTGCCGCGTACGGCGTCGGCGCCCTGCTCACCGAGCGGCTCGCCGCGTCCGACGAGGTCAAGCAGGTCGTCGCCATCGACGAGCGGCGCGGCGAGTGCGACGCGGCGCAGTGGTACATCCTGGACGTTCGGGATCCGGCCATCGCGGAGAAGCTGCGGGGCGCCGACGTGGTGGTGCACCTGGCGCTGGACCTCGACCTGGAGACCGACGCCGCCGCCCGAACGGCCTACAACGTACGGGGGACGCAGACCGTTCTGACGGCGGCCGCGGCGGCCGGAGTGCACCGGGTCGTGCTGTGCACCTCGGCGATGGTCTACGGGGCGCTGCCGGACAACGAGCTGCCGCTCTCCGAGGACGCGGAGCTGCGGGCCACGGCCGAGGCGACGGGCGTCGGCGACCTGCTGGAGATCGAGCGGCTGGCGCGTCGGGCGCCGCGGGCGCACCCGGGGCTGAATGTCACCGTGGTGCGGCCGGCGATCCTGGTGGGAGGCACGGACACCGCGTTGACCAGGTACTTCGAGTCTCCCCGGCTGCTCGTCGTCGCCGGGTCGCGGCCCGCGTGGCAGTTCTGCCACGTCGAGGATCTGTGCAGCGCGCTGGAGTACGCCGTCCTGGAGAAGGTCGACGGGGAACTGACCGTCGGGTGCGACGGGTGGCTGGAGCAGGAGGAGGTCGAGGAGCTCAGTGGCATCCGGCGGATGGAGCTGCCGTCGGCGGTCGCGCTGGGTGCGGCGCAGCGCCTGCACCGCATCGGGCTCACGCCGTCTCCGGCCGGGGACCTGGCGTACACGATGTACCCCTGGGTGGTCAGCGGCAGCCGGCTGCACGACGCGGGGTGGCGGCCGCGGTACACCAACGAGGAGGTGCTGGCGGAGCTCCTGGAGGAGGTCTCCGGCCGGCACACGGTGGCCGGGCGGCGACTGGGCCGCAAGGACGCGACGGCCGCTGGTGCCGCGGGAGCGACGGTGGCGCTGCTGGGCGCGGCCGCGGTGGTGCGGCGGGCGCGCAAGGCCCGGCGACGGATCTGACAGGCGCCCCTGTAGGAGACTCCAAAGGCGCACGCGCGCGTGCCGGTCGATGGCTCTATTCCGCGCTGTCGGTCGCGTACGGCACGATGGAGGCATGGCATCCACGAGCGATCACCCGGGTGAGCAGGCCGCGCAGGATCCGATCAGGATGATCGGGATCCGGGACACGGCCCTTTCCGTGGACGAGGTGTTCCGGGCCGTCGGGGACGACGCGGCCGGCGGTACGGCGCTCTTCGTGGGCACCGTGCGGAACCACGACGGGGGTGCCGACGTGGCGGAGCTGGGGTATTCCTGCCACCCCAGTGCGGAGGCCGAGATGAGGCGGATCGCCGAGAAGGTCGTCGCGGAGTACCCGGTGCGGGCGCTGGCGGCCGTGCACCGCGTGGGGGATCTCCGGGTCGGTGACCTCGCCGTGGTCGTCGCCGTCTCGTGCCCGCACAGAGGAGAGGCCTTCGAGGCCTGCCGGAAGCTGATCGACGACCTCAAGCACGAAGTGCCCATCTGGAAGCACCAGAAGTTCTCCGACGGCACCGAGGAGTGGGTGGGCGCCTGCTGAATCCGGCACCGCCCTTCCGGTGAATCCGGGACCCGGCCTTCCGGTTGCGTAACCGGACCCCTGGCGTGAGCGTTGTCACTGCGGATGGTTAATCTGCTGATCAGTCAGTTGCGGACGCTCAAGGGGTTGGAGGTCGGCATGGCGGCGCTCGCCTGGTTGCTGATTCCGCTTGTGGCTGCGATCGGCGCGGGCCTCTGGGGCAGTTGGGCCAACCGGACCCGCAAGGTCCGTGGGGACGGCCCGGAACTCATCGGTTACGCCCGCTTCCGCGAGGCCATGGAAAGACCCCGGCCGGGCACCGAAGGCCAGGGAAAAGAGCAGGTCACAAGCGTGTGAGACCACAGGGCCGCCTCGGACGGGCGGCCCTGACGGTGCGCTGACAGGACCGTCCCGTACTGTCGAGTCATGCCACGCCGCACCGCGACGATGCTCGCCTCCACCCTGATGCTGATCGCGCTCCTGTGCGCGGGAGTGTTCATCCCCGTGCCGTATTCGGAGATGTCCCCGGGGCCGACGGTGAACACGCTGGGCGATCACGGCGGAGAGCCGGTGCTCCAGGTCTCCGGGCGGAAGACCTATCCGACCAGTGGCCATCTGAACATGACGACGGTCCGGGTCACCAGCGCCGACTACCGGATGAACCTGGTCGAGGCCGTCTACGGCTGGCTCGCGCACGACAACAAGGTGGTGCCGCACGAGACGCTCTACCCGGACGGCAAGACCGAGGAGCAGTCCACGCAGGAGAACGCCGAGGAGTTCAGCCAGTCCCAGGAGAGCGCCAAGGTCGCCGCGCTGAAGGAACTCGACGTTCCGGTGAAGTCCTGGGTCATCGTCTCGACGGTCGTCAAGGGATCCCCGGCCGAGGGCAAGCTGCACGCCGGGGACGTGATCAAGGCCGTCGACGGCACGATGGTGAAGGAGCCGACCGACGTCGCGAAGCTCGTCACGAAGCACAAGCCGGGCCAGGACGTCCGCTTCACGATCGTGCCCGCCAAGGAGCAGGCCGCCGCGGAGAAGGAGAAGCGGACGCCGACGAAGACGCAGGACATCACCATCACCACGACGACGTCGGACGACAGCGGCGAGAAGCGGGCCATCGTGGGGATCTCCGCGGGGACCGACCACACGTTCCCGTTCACCATCGACATCAAGCTGGCCGACGTCGGCGGGCCGAGCGCCGGTCTGATGTTCGCGCTCGGCATCTACGACAAGCTCACGCCGGGCAGTCTGACCGGGGGCAAGTTCGTGGCGGGTACGGGGACGATCGACGACGAGGGCAAGGTCGGTCCGATCGGCGGCATCGAGATGAAGACCGTGGGCGCGCGGGCCAAGGGCGCGCAGTACTTCCTGACGCCCGCGGACAACTGCGAGGCCGCCGCCAAGGACACCCCCGAGGGCCTCACCCTCATCAAGGTCAAGACCATCGAGGACGCCCTCGGCGCTCTCAAGGACATCCGCGGCGGCGACACCGCCGGTCTGCCGAAGTGCGGTAAGTAGTCCGCCGGGCCGGACGACCGGCCCGGGCCGCGAGGCCGCCGGCTACTCCTCGAACGTCGCCGCCAGTGCCTCCGCCAGACCCGGTACCAGGTCGGATCCGGTGAGGACCTCCGTCGGGGAGTCCTTCTCGCGCAGGCGCAGGGCCGACTCACGGGTGCCGTCCCGCAGCACCGCGACCGTCATACGGACCTCCTGGCGGTCCGGGTGGTCCGCCACCCACTTCGTCAGCGCGGCCTCGTCCAGACCCTGCGGAACCTGGGCCTCCGCGGACGGCGGCAGCATCAGGCGCTCCACGGCGAGGGCACAGCCGGCCACCGCGTCGGGCCAGGCGATGGTGGCGAGGAACTCGTCGAGCGGCTTGCCCGTTGGAACTTCGTCCTGCTCGATCGGGGTGAGGCCGGGGTTCTCCGCCGCGTCGTCCAGACCGAGCCGGTCCGCGAGCGAGGGCTGTTCGGCCCTGAGCCGGGCGGTGTCGACGAGTGCGAAAAGGCGGGCGGGCTGGTCCCAGCCGAGGCCGGAGACGTACTCGTCGATCTCGAGTACGGCCCGGGTGAGCGGGCTCGCCGCCATGGGAGTGTTGGACATGGTCACAATCCTGCCTCGTTCCCGGCCGGAATCGGGAACCGAGTAAACGGTGAGTAAGTTGCATAGGTGGGGGCCCGCGATCACGGGGGCCACGGACGGTCCGTGAAGACGCGGACCTTACGAATCAACAGCGAACTTCGAGGTGCGCACCTTGGCTTTCCAGATGCCGGACCGCGGCGGAGGCCCGACAGGGCCGCGGATCAGAGTGGGCCGCCCGTCCCGGCGTGTCCGGACCCTGCTCATGACACTGGGCGTCCTGGCCGTCCTCGGCATGGTGTTCACCATGTTCGCGGGCTTTTGGACGGACTGGCTCTGGTACCGGTCGGTGAACTACTCGTCGGTCTTCACCACCACGCTGTGGACCAAGATCGGGCTCTTCTTCGTCTTCGGCCTGCTCATGGCCGTCGCGGTCGGAGTCAACATCTGGCTGGCGCACCGCCTGCGGCCGCCGCTGAGCGCCATGTCCATGGAGCAGCAGAACCTCGACCGCTACCGGATGGGCATCGCGCCCTACAAGAAGTGGCTGCTGCTCGGGATCACGGCCCTGGTGGGCCTGATCGCCGGAGCCTCCGCGTCCGGCCAGTGGCGGACGTGGCTGATGTGGGTCAACGGCGTGTCCTTCGGCCAGAAGGACCCCCAGTTCAAGCTGGACGTCTCCTTCTACGCCTTCGACCTTCCCTGGTACCGCTTCCTGCTCGGCTTCGGCTTCGCCGCCGCGATCCTGTCCGTGATCGCCGCCGCGCTCACGCACTACCTGTACGGCGGCCTGCGCGTCACCAGCCCCGGCGCCCGCGCCACGGCGGCGGCCACCGGCCACCTGTCGGTGCTCATCGGCATCTTCGTGGCCCTGAAGGCGGTCGCCTACTGGCTCGACCGCTACGGACTCGCCGTGAAGTCCAGCGACTTCAGGGCGACCGACAACTGGACGGGCCTGAGGTACGTCGACGCCAACGCCTACCTGCCGGCCAAGACGATCCTGTTCTGCATCGCAGTCATCTGCGCGCTGCTGTTCTTCGCCACCCTGTGGCGGCGCACCTGGCAGCTGCCCGTGATCGGCTTCGGCCTGATGGTGCTCTCCGCCATCCTCATCGGCGGCCTCTACCCGGCGATCGTGCAGAAGTTCCAGGTCCAGCCGAACGAGCAGGCCAAGGAAGCGCCGTACGTCGAGAAGAACCTCGAGGCGACGCGCAAGGCCTACGGCATCGACGGCACCAAGGTCACCGACTACTCGGGCACGAGCAAGACCGAGGACAAGACCACGCTCCGCGATGACGTCGGCTCCACGGCGAGTATCCGGATCATGGACCCGAACATCGTCTCGCCGACGTTCCAGCAGCTCCAGCAGATCAGGAACTACTACGCGTTCCCGAACAACCTGGACGTCGACCGCTACGCCAAGGACGGCAAGGACCAGGACACGGTCATCGGCCTGCGTGAGCTGAACCTGGCGGGCATCCCGAAGAAGAACTGGATCAACAACCACTTCCGTTACACCCACGGCTACGGAGTGGTCGCCGCCGAGGGCACCAGCGCCGACGCCCAGGGCCGGCCGAACTTCACGGAGTCCGACCTGCCCTCCAAGGGCGACCTCGGCACGTACGAACAGCGGGTCTACTACGGCGAGAAGACCACCACGTACTCGATCGTCGGCGGTCCCCAGAAGGAGATCGACTACTCCGACGACAACGGCGAGAAGACCACCAGCTACAAGGGCGACAGCGGGGTCAACCTCTCCAACCCGGTCAACCGGGCCGCGTACGCGGTGGCGTTCGGCGAACCGCAGATCCTGTACTCCGGCGCCATCGGCGACGGTTCGCGGATCCTGTACAACCGCACTCCCAAGGAGCGCGTCGAGGCGGTCGCCCCCTGGCTGACCATCGACGGCGACGCCTACCCGGCGGTGGTGAACGGCCGTATCGAGTGGATCGTCGACGCGTACACGACGACGAACGGATACCCGTACTCCTCGCGTACCACCCTCGGTGACACCACGGCCGACTCGCTGACCGCGACCAACGACAACCGCGCGGTGGTGGCCCAGCAGAACCAGGTCAACTACATCCGCAACTCGGTGAAGGCGACCGTCGACGCGTACACCGGCGAGGTCAAGCTCTACCAGTGGGACACCAAGGACCCGGTCCTGAAGACCTGGATGAAGGCGTTCCCGGACACGGTGAAGCCCAAGGGCGAGATCTCCAAGGACCTGATGGACCACCTGCGCTACCCGCAGGACCTGTTCAAGGTCCAGCGGGAGCTGCTCACGCGCTACCACGTGAAGGACGCGACGACGTTCCTCAGCGGCAGCGAGGTGTGGCAGGTGCCGGACGACCCGACGAACCGGTCGGGCAACGCGGTGCCGCCGTACTACCTGAGCATGAAGATGCCCGACCAGAAGGCCCAGTCGTTCTCGCTGACGACGACCTTCACGCCCAACGGCCGGGACAACCTCAGCGCGTTCATGGCGGTCGACGCCGAGGCGGGCGCCAGTGACTACGGCAGAATCAGGATCCTGAAACTGCCGACGAACACGACGGTCAACGGACCCAAGCAGGTCCAGAGCCAGTTCAACTCCCAAGAGGAGATCGCCGAGTCCATCAGGCTCCTGAGAGGCGGCGACTCCGAAGTCGAGTACGGCAACCTGCTGACGGTGCCGCTCGACGGCGGACTGCTCTACGTGGAGCCGGTCTACGTGCGCGGTGGTGGACTGAAGTACCCGCTGCTGCGCAAGGTGCTGGTCACCTACGGAGGCCAGACCGCCTTCGAGAACACGCTCGACGAGGCCCTCAACAAGATCTTCGGAACGGAGGGGCAGGCCCCCGAGCCACCGGACGAGGGTGACGACACCACGACGCCACCGCCGACGTCCGACAACCCGACGGTCCAACAGGCCCTGGAGGACGCCCAGAAGGCGTTCGACGCGGGTCAGGAGGCCCTGAAGGACAACGACTGGGAGGCGTACGGCCGGGCGCAGAAGGACCTCGAGGACGCTCTGAAGCGGGCCGAGGACGCGCAGGCCGGGTCCGGCCGCGGGGGCGCCGGGGGCGGCGAGAGCAAGCCCAGCGCCAAGCCGAGCGGCAGCCCGAGCCCGAAGCCGAGCAGCTAGGCCCTGGCCTGGTCAGATGCCCTCCCCGCGCCGTGATACGGTTGTGAACACAACGGCGCGGGGTGGAGCAGCTCGGTAGCTCGCTGGGCTCATAACCCAGAGGTCGCAGGTTCAAATCCTGTCCCCGCTACTGAAATCGCGAAGTCCGAGTGACGGAGCGACCACGAAGGCCCGGATTCCACAATGGAATCCGGGCCTTCGTGATGTGTGAACGCATGTGCTGGCACAGGCTGCGGCCGCGCCGCCGGGGGGAGTTGGGGGATCTGTGTTTGACTTGTCTCTCTGTGGGCATGTCGACAAAACGCTGTAGTGACCTCACTGGCTGCGGTATACCAGGTGTACCCAGGTTGCAGGTGGTGCGACGATGGACGTTATGGGGGACAAGGCAACTCTGTTCGAGACAGGGCGTTTTGTGCAGCCTTCCAACCGGGAGGACACCGACACCCCGGACGAGACCGGGGAGATCGCCGACGAGGCGGCCGAGGAGCTGCGTCAGCGGCTCGCAGCTGAGGCCGGCGACGTCGAGGCGATGAGTGTCCTCGGGGCCATGCTGCTGCGCCGTGGCGATCTCGACGGTGCCGAACCCCATCTGCGCGCCGCCACCGCCGCGGGCGACCGGGCCGCCGCCAACAACCTCGGAGTCCTTCTCCACCAGCGCGGATACGCCGACGAGGCCGCCGGCTGGTGGCGGATCGCCGCCGTCGCCGGATCCGCCGCGGCCGCGCACGCCCTCGGGCGGCACCACCGCGAGCGCGGCGACGAACCCGCCGCCGAGTACTGGCTGCGCCAGTCCGCGGAGCAGGGCCACACCCTGGGCGCCTACGCCCTCGCCGATCTGCTGGAGCACCGCGGTGACGCCGGGGCCGAGAAGTGGCTGCGGGTCGCGGCCGAGCGCGGGCACCGGGAGGCGGCGTACCGCCTCGCCCGGGCGCTGGACCGGAAGGCGACGCGGGACACCGGCGGCGACAACGCTGTCCAGGTGCCGGACGAGGTCGAGCAGTGGTACCGGCAGGCCGCCGCGCGCGGCCACCGGCGGGCCGCCCTGCACCTCGGGACGATCCTGGAGAAGCGCGGCGAGCTCAAGGAGGCCGGACGCTGGTACCTGACGTCCGCCAAGGACGGCGAGGCACGGGCCGCCTGCGCGCTCGGGTTCCTGCTGCGCGACGCGGGCGACACCGAGAACGCCGCCGTGTGGTGGCTGCGGGCCGCCCAGGACGGTGACGGCAACGCGGCGAACGCGCTGGGCGCGCTGCACGCCGAGCGGGGCGAGACCCAGACCGCCGAGCGCTGGTACCGGGCCGCCATGGACGCGGGCGACGTGAACGGCGCCTACAACCTGGGGCTGCTCTGCGCCGAGCAGGGACGCACCGCGCAGGCCGAGCAGTGGTACCGGCGCGCGGCCTACGCGGGGCACCGGGAAGCCGCGAACGCGCTGGCCATCCTGTTGCTGCGAGCCGGGGACGAGGCGGGCGCCGAGCCGTGGTTCTCCAAGGCCGCGGAGGCCGGGAGCGTGGATGCCGCCTTCAACCTGGGCATCCTGCACGCCGGCCGGGGCGAGGAGCAGGCCGCGTTGCGCTGGTACGAGCGTGCCGCGGCCGCCGGGCACACCGAGGCGGCGCTCCAGGTCGGCATGGCCCGGCTGCGGGACGGCGACGAGCAGGAGGCCGAGCGGCATCTGCGGTGCGCGGCCGGGGGCGGGAGCGCCGAGGCCGCGTACCGGCTGGCGACCGTGCTCGACGCGCGCCGGCCGCCGGAGCCGGCGCACGAGCTCGGGGAGCCGGTGCACCGGCGTAGCGAGTGCGAGGAGTGGTACGAGAGGGCGGCCTCGCAGGGGCACCGGCGGGCGCAGGTGCGGGTGGGCATGCTCGCCGCCGCCCGGGGGGACGTCGTCGAGGCGGCTCGGTGGTACCGGGAGGCGGCCGAGGCCGGGTCCCGCAACGGGGCCTTCAACCTCGGGCTGCTGCTGGCCCGGGAGGGGAGTGAGCCCGAGGCGGCGGTGTGGTGGACGCGGGCGGCTGACGCCGGGCACGGTCGGGCGGCGTTGCGGCTGGCCCTGGTCTACGCGCGTCGGGGGGAGCTGGCGGAGGGGCAGCGGTGGGCTGACCGGGCGGTGTCGCTGGGGCCGGAGTCTGTGGCGGAGCGGGCGGCTCGGTTGCGGGATGCGCTCAGGCAGGAGCTGTCGGCGTGACCCTGCTCTGGAGTGGCAGGTGCTCGGCGTTGATGCCGCTGCCGGGTGGGTGCGCAGCCCGGCGCTGCGGGGTGCCGCTGCGTAAGCGATTTGCATCCGTCCTGCGCGTTGACGTAACGTTGCATTCACCGACGCGGGGTGGAGCAGCTCGGTAGCTCGCTGGGCTCATAACCCAGAGGTCGCAGGTTCAAATCCTGTCCCCGCTACTGAAGGCCGAGGGCCGGAATCCGAAAGGGTTCCGGCCCTCGGTGTGTTCACCGGCGAGGGCCCACCGCCTCCCCGTAGAGGGAGCGGGTCACCGTCCGCGACCAGTCCATCCGGAGCGACGGCGTCGAGCGCAGGATCGTCTCGTCCGTCTTCAGGAGCTCGCCGGGTATGTGACGAAGGTCTCGTGCTTCTGTGGTCGGCCGCGAAGTAGGTGTTCACCGTGCGGATGTACGCGCGCAGCAGGGCCACGCCCGCGTCCACGTCGCCGTTCAGCAGGCGCGGGCCGTAGAGCCTGCCGCCCCGGCTCGCCGGGCGGTTGGCCGCCCAGGAAGGCGTAGCCGGGTTCGCCGTCGACCCGGCGCCACACCGGGTCGAGCAGCCACGCCGAGTCGACGCCGCCGTGCTGTTCCAAGGCCTGCTCATGGGGAGGCGATGACGGGAGCCCTTGCTGATCATCGTGTCGAGCTTCCGGCCGGCCATCCGGACGGCGGTCGCCGTCTCGCCGGCCTTCAGCCGGACCCACAGGCCGCTCTTGGGCTTCGGGTCGGGCGAGAAGTTCCCCGCGACCCAGCTGATGATGAAGCCGCCGCGGATGCCGTTCATGACGGCTGGCTCCGGGGCCGCCCACAGCGCGTCGACCTCGCCCTTGGCCAGGAGCGGGAGTGCCTCGGGCGTCGGCAGCACCTTGAGCGTGACGTCCAGGCCTTCCTTGGCGAACTCGCCCTTGTCGAGGGCGACGCGCAGGGGCGCCACGTACTCGGCGCCGAGTGTGCCCGTCGCGATGGTCAGCTCACGGGGCTCGGAGAGCCGCTGGGCGGCGGGGAGCCCGGGCGGCGCGGCGGCGGTGATGGGTGCGTGCGGGGTGCAGTTCGCCGGGGTCCGGGCGGCGGATCAGGACCGAGGGCTTCGTCCCGGGGGCGACCGTGGTCATGCCGGCACCGCCTCCTTGCGCAGCAGGTCCCAAGCTCGCTCTTCAGCGCGGTGAACTCGGTGGTGGCGCGGACGTCGCCGGTGCGCGGGCGCGGGAAGGGCGGGCGGCGCACGGCGATGATCCGGCCCGGGCGGGCGGGCGGACATCACCAGGACGCGGTCGCCGAGGACGATCGCCTCCAGGCTGTGGGTGATGAACAGGGTCGTCGTGCGCAGCGCCTGGGTGATCTCCAGCAGCTCGTCCTGGAGGATCGTGCGGAGCTGGGCGTCCAAGGCGGCGAAGGGCTCGTCCATCAGCACCAGTTCGGGCTCGACCGCCAGGGCGCGGGCGAGGGGGACGCGTTGCCGCATTCCGCCGGAGAGGGCCGCCGGATAGGCGTGCGCGAAGTCGGCGAGGCCCGTGCGGGCCAGCCAGTCGGCGGCCCGGGCGTTCGCCTCCCGGCGTGGGACGCGCTGGACGTCGAGACCGAAGCG
Organism: Streptomyces sp. NPDC050416; assembly: GCF_044458845.1. NCBI lineage: Bacteria > Bacillati > Actinomycetota > Actinomycetes > Kitasatosporales > Streptomycetaceae > Streptomyces > Streptomyces sp. NPDC050416. The sequence continues at coordinate 161,550 of NZ_JBITII010000002.1, read as the reverse complement.
GACGTTGGCCTGGACGGTCTTCCAGTCGTAGATGCCGTAGTCCTGGAAGATCATTGCCGCCGGGCGCGGACTGGACGTGCGGATCTCCAGCGTGCCGGTGCTGGGCCGGAGCAGACCGGCGGTGATGCGCAGCAGGGTGGACGTGCCGCAGCCGGAGGGACCGACGAGGCAGACGAACTCGCCCGGCGCGACAGTCAGGTCGAGGGGGCCGAGGGCGTCGACCGCGCGAGGGCCCCGGCCGAAGGTGCGCGTCAGGTCGTGGGCGGTGACTTTCGGATACGGCTCTCCCGCTTCGGTCTCCTCGCGGAGTGCGGAACGGACTGGTGGATGCCGTGACGATATGACTGGCCGTCAGGTACTGGAAGTCCGCGGACAGCGCGAAGCCCCGGCGCTCATCCGTGCCGGGGCTTCGCGTGAGAAGGCGAGGAGGCTAGGCGGCCGCGCAGTTCGGGCAGACGCCGCGGTACGTCACCTCGACGTCGGAGACCGTGAAGCCGAAGCGCTCCGAGTCGGGGAGGTCCGCCAGCGGGTTGCCGACCGGGTGCACGTCGCGGATCGCGCCGCACTGGGCGCAGACCAGGTGGTGGTGCGGCTGGTGGGCGTTCGGGTCGTACCGCTTGGCGCGCTGGTCCGTGGAGACCTCGAGCACCTCGCCGAGGGACACGAGCTCACCGAGCGTGTTGTAGACGGTCGCCCGGGAGATCTCGGGCAGCTTGGCGACGGCCCGGGCGTGGACCTCGTCGGCCGTCAGGTGGACGTGTTCGCCGTCGAGGACCTCGGCCACGACGCGCCGCTGCGCGGTCATCCGCCATCCGCGTCCGCGCAGCCGTTCCAGAAGGTCACTCATGGCTACCAGCCTAACAGCAAAGGCGACCAGGTCGCGAACAGGTGTGGAGTTAGAGTCCTGCTTGCTTTAGACGGCATCTAACTCTGGCTGGAGTGCGGTGGAGGCGGCCCGGGCCCCTTCGGGGGCCCGGGCCGTTCGTGCTGTCAGGCGGGTACCTGCTGACGTGCCGGGGCCCAGCAGCGGATGATGTCGCGGACCGAGACGACGCCGGCCGGCTCGTCGCGGTCCAACACGATGAGATGACGGAAACCGCCGTGCGCCATGGCGGCGGCCGCCTCCTCCAGGGTCCAGGCGGGGGTGGCGAACACGACGTCGGTGGTGGTGTGGGCGTGGACGAGTTCCGTGTCCGGGTCCTGCCCCTGGCCCACGGAGATGAGGATGTCGCGTTCGGTGAGGATGCCGATGCCGCCGGCGTCGGGGTCGTGGACGATGGCCGCGCCGACCTTGCGGGCGGCCATCAGTGCGGCGGCCTGGCGGAGTGTGTGGGTCGGGCCGATGGTCAGGACGACGGTGCTCATGGCGTCACGGACGAGCATGGATGGGCCTCCTGGGGGTGTCCCCGCCGTTTGTTCATGCTTTCACAAGTTCACAAGCGGGCGGACTCCCAGGGTGGCAGGCAAAGGGAGGGTCAACAAGGGGGCGCTCGGTAACAGGGGGCGCGCTCAGCGGGGGTGGTCGCTCAGCGGTGGTGGTCACGCGGTGGGGTGGTCGCTCAGTAGCGCTGGTATTGATCCGCCCGTCCGGCGGGGTGCGGCTTTGGGCCGCACCCCGCCGGAGACCAGCGCGGTTGCTGTCCACGTTGGTCGTTGTTGGTGGTCGTCGGCCACCCTCAGGCGGCCCTCAGACGGCCCAGGGAAGGCAACCGCGGCAGCTTTACAACGGGCTCCGTCCACAGCTGCGGCCTGCGGTTTCTCATTCCTCTGCCACTACTGGGGGAACGTCTGGGGGAAGCAGTGCCTGCTTCGCGACCACCCCGCGAGAGGTGGCCCCGCCCGCCGGCGTCCGGCAGATATACGAGATCAGTGCGAGAGCTTCGCCTGCCACGGGCACGGAGATCAGTGGAGGGACGAGCCCGCTGACTGCCATCGGCTGCGTCCTAGCCCGGATCATCCCTCGGCTGCTGGCGAATCGGCCGCATATAACACCTTGGTGATCAGTTCTACCGTCATACATAGATGACCCTTGTGTCCAATATAACCTATATGCATACTTGAATCCATGAATGCGCGCTCGACAAGCGCAGATGCGCTGCTCCGCCTCTGGTCGTGGGCAGGTCAAACCGGCCACATGAAGAAGTCCACGTCCGGCCAGTACGCCATGGTCTGTCGGCGATTCTTGGCCCCTCTCGGTCATCCGGAGGGCATCGACATCCGTGATCTCGATATTGATGATGTTGTACGGGGCTTCCATGACAGCTCAACAGGGCTGCAGGAGTCGACACAAGAGATGTACGAGAAGACGTTCCGTCGAGCCGTCTCCTCCTTTCTGGAATATGTGGATGATCCTGCTTCCTGGAGCCCTCCCAACAGGTCACGGGCTTCCGCGGACCGTCCACCATCCCGAACACCTGCCCAACCAAGGCGGCAACCGCCACTCGATACGCAAGACAAGAGTCCGCATATCACCATCCCGATCCATCTACCCACTGGACGCAACGCCCAGTTGGTAATACCGCCCGAACTAACAGAAGTGGAAGCAGAGTTGCTGGCCAATGTCGTCTCGGTGTATGTGCAGGGCCACATACATAGGGCTGCGACCTAGTGGCCTGCAGAGAATGGGAGGGCGTTAGATGCCAAAGTATGTTCACGTGCCCACCGAGGCCGTTCTTCACCTCATCCGTCAGGCCTATGAGGCAGGCGGCCCCTACCAGTGGGCCCGCGAGGCATGGAAGAACTCAGAGGAGAGCGGCGCCACAATAATCCAGTTTGGAATCGAGGAACAGGCCGCAGAGAGCTTGGGCGTCCTCCGACGCACGATCATGGACAACGGGGAGGGAATGAGCGATGAGGATCTACCGGTGTTCCTCACCGCATTCGGAGGCGGTGGCAAGCCCATCGGGGTTGACGGCAACTTCGGCCAAGGGTTCAAGTCCTCGGTTCTGCACTGGAACCCCTTCGGCGTCGTGGTGATCAGTTACACGCCACAATGCCCGGACGGCGCCATGTTGTGGATCTATCGAGACCCGAAAGGAAACTATGCCCTGAAGGAGTGGGAGACTGAAGATCAGAACGGTGAGTTTACAGGCATGCGGGAGGTGGTCGTACCGTTCGCGGACGAAGAGCACGGATGCGATTGGAGCAAGATCCGACCTGACTGGATGAAAACGGGCACGATAATCGTCCTTCTCGGATCTGGACCACATTGCGACACGTGGATGGGGGATCAGGACCCCTCCAGGCGTGAGACCGTGGACGGCCTCGTCCGCTTTCTCAACAGCCGGCTCATCGAGATCCCGAAGCGTGACGGCAAGTCGATCGAGACCACAGTCATCGATTCATACACGAAGCTGGCCAGGGGACGACGGGAGACCAAGGACAAGACCGTGACCTTGCCGGACGGCGAAGCCAGGGTGTGGCGCCCACGGCGCGTCCATGGCCTACGGCACTTCATCCCCGATAGTGCGGTTCGCGGCACCGTGACCGTTGATGATCACGGGACCAAGGTCGACTGGTTCTACGTGCCGGAGCCTAATGCGCCGGTGGGCTACACCGCGGACTACATCGAACAACTGCCAGTTGTCGTCGTCGACTACCAAGGCGAGGCATACCACGCTGACAGGAGCAAGAGCCGGTACAGGCAGTTCGGTATATCGGACGAGATCATGCGGCGCACCTGGCTGATCATCCGCCCTCCGGTATTCAGTGATGCCCATCCCACGAGATGGGGTGTGCTCACGCAGGCTTCTCGACACACCCTCATCGTTAAGGGTGAGATGGACTTGCCTTGGGAACAGTGGGGAAATGCCTTCTGGGACCAGTTTCCCGAGGAACTACAGAAAGCGCAGGATGCGGCGCGGGCTAAGGAGTCCTCGCCCGGGGTTTCGCTGATGGCCAAGAACCTGGCCAGGATTTTCGACCGCCTGAACCCGAGGTTCAAGGCACCGCGCATAGTCAGTTCGACGGTAGGCAGGGTAATGGGAGAGCCGACCGGTTCTTTCGCAGGAACTCCAGGCACGCGAAGCAGCGGACCCAGCACCGGCAGCGGAACGCACGGAGGTCCAGGTGGCACGGCAGGGTCCCGACACATTCTCGCACCCGCGACGAGCGGTCGGGTAACTGGCGCCTCCACTCCCGTACGCGGTGGCTACCCGACCTTCAAATGGAAGCCCTTCGACGCGGATGAGGACAAGTATCTCGCGCGCTACGAGCGGAAGGAAACGGTCAAGGAAGGCGGCGTAGAGTATCGCGGTGTCGTCTACCTGAACCGCAGGCATCCGGTATTTCGCCAGGAGCTCTCCTACTGGGAGGGTGTCTGGCCGAAGGCCGACACCGCTAAGGTTCAGGCACTGGTCGAGGAGGTTTACGGTGAGGAGGCCGTCGCGCACGTGGTCCATGCTCAACGGCTGGACGGCACTCCGCTGACGAAGACCGAAGAGGGCGAGCCTCAATTCATCGGAGGCCACGACGTTGAAGAACTGATTACGCCTACGGCACTCTCTGCCGCACTTCTCGGCCTCGTCAATGTTGAACAACGAATGCACACCCGTGGTGGCCATCGGTTCGGTCCGCGCGTCCATGCATGATGTTGAATCAGGCTCTTGGCGTTAGGAATCTGCTGGGCCTCTCACCACTGTGCAAGCGGCGCCCTCGATGTGAACTACGGGCGGAGCGGTCGTTGAGGTCTGCTGGGCTGGCCAGGCGGGCAATAAGAGACGCGTACGGCGAGGACCAGTCGGTGGGGTTGCTGTACTTCTCTGCTGTGCTGCAACGACTCCGGAGGGCCCGTGCAACGCGAGTGTCTGCACAGGTCAGCTGGCTCTCTTTCCCTCGTCGTGGCGCGCCTGTCCACAAATAGGCCACGGCTGAGGAGCCAGCTGCTCAAGGGTTGGTCGTTGTGGGTCGTCCGCAGCCGCGCTCGCCGGGATCACAGGCCCGTTTGGTGTATGTACGACACGACGGTGAGGCTGTCGTCGTCGATGAGCCACGGCGACGTGCAGTGCAAAGTGCCGCCCGCGGCCAGGGGCGGATCCATGTTGCGATCGAGGTCGATTGAGTGCACGACCACGAGTGCGTTGTTTGGGGCGAACTCACGCTGTCGCTCGACTTCCGCGCGGGTCAGGATGACTTGGGAGCCGTCTGATGTCGTTCCCTTGACCTCCACGTGCAGCTTCTCTCGCCCCCGGCTCAGATGGAGATCGTAGGACTTCGTGGCTCCGACGTCCTTGACGGACCATCCCTGTGCCTTGAAGTACTCCGATGCGGCACGCACGCTATGGAGTTCGATGGCACGGCGCTCAGCGGAGGTGAGCACGAAGCCCTGGCCGGTGAGACGGGCCGAGCGCCTGCCTGCCGTTCTGGCGGCGCTTTGCGTGGCCTCGACGACCTCAGGGGCCATGTCACCGGGCACGTATGGGGCCTTGCCTTCAGCCCGGTACAGTGTGCCCAGGAGCGAAGCCATGTACAGCAGGTCCCTGGTGAGTGCATCCGCGTCCGGCAATGCGTCGCGTCGGTACTCAATGGCTACGACGTTGCCGGCTTCGTAACCACGCCCCAGCGGCGATCGTGCATTGAGCTTGATCGAGGGCACCAAATCCTCACGCTCAACCATCTGCGTGGCGATGAGGGGACGGGCCCAGTCAACACGGCTCTGGAGCTCCACTGGCCTCCGCGGCTTGAACTCGCCTCCATCCCAGACAGTCGTTCCCTGCATGAGCGACAGATAGACGCGATCACCCGGCGAGCTGAACAGGTAGGCGATGTACCAACCCGTTGTTGAGCTTGAAGACCGATCCAGTGCATACACACGGGTCCACGGCACTTCCGCCTTGAGCCCTGTTGCGTCTCGCCCTTCGATGCCCACATTGTCGAGTGCGAGGCCTGCAGCCTGGGCTATGGCCTGCTGACGTTCCCTCAGCCAGTCGGGGATCCCGTGGCGGATCACCACTCCGCGGCGCTGCATCTCCTTGGTGTTCTTGGCCTGCCATACCTTTTGGAGGTCCAGGACCTCTCCCAAGAGCTCATCCACAGCGGCAGCCTAGTCGGAAGGTATGACAATCGGAGGGCGGTCTCCTCGGTCCGCGGTTAGCTCTGGCGTGGACTGAATCACGGCTGCGATGGGCGGCATGGCGCTTAGAGGTCGCCTGGTGCTTGCGGTGCAACAGAACACCCATCTACGCGAAAACGCTGCAGCGACAGGCGGGCAGGCACCCGTTACAACAACACCTGGGCGGCCACGGCATGCCGCCCGGGTGTCGTTGTCGATTTATTTAGCGCCGCCCTGCCCCGATTGACGCTTACTGGCCGTACGCAGAATATATGCTTCGTCGAGTCCGACCCGACTGGACGCAGCGCCGAGATCGTGCAACTTTCGGTGAGCATGCTGAAACCGTAGTTCAGCCACCCACACCCACGGCTTCCCATCAGTATCGAAGAAGACGAACTGGGGGACTTTTCCTGGTCTCTTCTTGGAACGCACGACGCCACCTTCATCGCCAGCAAAGGTGTGTCGCACTGTGTCGTAGTGCTTGTCGGTGGCGAAAGCGAGGTAGAGACGTTCCCCTTCGGGGCTCAAGGCGACCAGGTCATACCGGTCTGTTGAAGAAACCGAATCAAGCGCCACGAACGGAAATGGCCGTGCATCGCCAACTCGCACTGTGTCGCACAGCGGCATGGAGCAGAGCAGATATACCTTCTCTCTCCCATTCCTTCCTCGAACGATAGTGCCTTCTGTCAGGATTGGGGTGCGGTCACCAGGGAACGGAGAGGGATCATTGCGTGCGAGGCATGTGAGACGAGCGAAATCGTAGTCCAGCAATTCGGCGGAACCATCAGATGTAAGTATTGCAGTGATGGACTCCTTGTACTCTTTGCCGAGGTTAAACTTGTGGCCAGCCTTCGCTTGATTGGTTACTTCGAAGACGCCGCGGTGACTGTCGCCTGTCACGACATTTATCAGGTCTTCCTTGGACATGACGACGTCGTTCTTCTTGATTTTGAACTCGATTTTATCGGCTATGTGCTCTGCTGCCCAATGTGCAATCGCCTTCGGCTCCATCCACCTCCGCACGTCTGCACTGTCCAACAGCGTCTTTATCTCATCTGCGACTAGCCGTACGACGAGCTCTTCACTCTCTGGACCACCTTCGTAGAAGCGGTGAGAAAGGAAAGGCCTGTCAAGTTTGGCTCCGAACCGGGTAAGGAGTCTGTGAGCGTCAGCTCGAACCGCGGCGAGCGAGGCGACAGCAACATTGCTGACGAGTCCAGATGTCAACGCGGCGAATTCCTCCACCAATCTCTGAGGAAGCTCTCCTTCGTCAAGCTGAATCCTAGAATTGTTGCCCTCTAGGCTTAGCCCACCTGCCTTCGCGAGCACGACGACCCGCATGCAGCCGCAGTTCAACCAACGTGAGGTTTCTTCGGCGTTCGATGAGGAGATGACCAGATCGCCAAGCTGATCTCTAATCGCAAGGAATACCTCGTCGAGGTTTGGATGACTGGTGTAGAAACACACCAGTCGAAGACGGCCTTGGCCTACCTGGTCCTCTGCTGTCACTTCGGAAAGCAACCGCAACGCCGCTTGCCCGTCGCCGGCATCGTTGAGCTGCCAGTCGAGGACCAGCACGTCGGCCCGGCGTGCAGCCCTCACGAGTCGCCTGTCAAGCGTGCCGTCATCCTGCTCATCCTGGTTGGGCCGAAGGACCGCGCAGGTTAGACCAATGTCGGCACTTGCATCCGTCAAGACTGAGACGTCCAGAGTGGTGCCGCCAGGCTCGAATTCAGGGGCTAGTTCCTCCAGCGGCTCATCAGAAGCGCCGCCAAATTCGGGTTCGACCAGCTGTGTGACCTTTTCCTGCTCGTTATAGGTGGCCCGGTCATCAACCACGACGATTGTGTGAAGGAACTCTTGAGCCGCACGTATGCACAGGTCCCGGTAGTTTTCCGCGGAATCTATGGGGTGCACTAAAGACGACAAAGTGGTCGCTGTCATCTATGCGGTCTCCTGTCAAGCGGGTCAGCGGCGAAATTCGTTCGTGGAGGTACCGGACTAAGCTCATACCGGTGTCATTGATCCAACTCCAAGGCCAACGTATCGGCGACTTCTTGATCAGGTGTCGCCTTCAGGGATTCTTCTTTGGGTTCTCCCAGTATGAACCTAGCCCCGCCAAGTGGAGATGTTGAAAGGGACAAGGTCCAAGACTCCTTGCGAAGAACATCGCGGCTGATGTGAAGCCCCATTCCCCGACCATTGGGTTTCCGGGAGAATCCCAGATCGAAGATTCGCGGCTGGTCTACCGTGGGGACTCCCGGCCCATTGTCTTCAACAAGCCATTCGCCGCGCCTGTGATCGAGACGGAGAAGGCGTGGGTTTCCTCGCGTGCCTAGCCAGTAGATCGCATTGTCGACAAGGTTGACGAAGACTGGATAGAGTGTAGAGGGGTAGGCTCGCACTTTTGCGGAGCGGAAAGCTTCCGTCGCTTCAATCTGGATTTGTTCCTGCGAGATCCGTTCTTGGAATAGATCAAGAAGGAAGCGTTCGACTTCGGCGCCCTTCATTACAGTGTCACGCCTATAGAGTCGCCTGTTGAGCGGTGTGAATAGGCGAAGGTATGCGTCTAGATGCTCGAAGCTAGCCCGAAGATCCGTGTAGACCGGGCGCAGAGCTTTATTGGCGTCTGCCCACGAGCGAAGTCGACGCAGATTGTTTCGCACAGCTCGGATGCTTGAGGAGAACTCGTGATTGATGACCTGCAGTGCCAACCCGAGCTGTGCTAGTTCGAGGTCCTCGTCAGCCCTATCTCTGAGAGCAACGACTTCTTGCTCCAGGCTCCCGATGACATCGACGAAGTCTCCTTGAGCAGTATCCGACATCGACCCAAGAGCTGTGTCGACACGTTCCGTCAGATGGTTAAGGGCTAGGAGCTCCTGCGAAAGAGCTCTATCGATTGTGTCCTCTAGAGCTCGCCGGATGTCTGCGATTTCTTGATCGCTGGAATTATCGGTGTTGACGCTTGCCAATTCTAGGAGGACTAGCCGCGTCGCTTCCTCGAAAGATTTGCGATTCCGATTGGCTTGGCCGAGCAAGCTGTCCCGCATCGTCTCGACACGTTCACTTGTTTGTCGATGTGCCCGAGTGAGTGCATTCTGGGCATCGGAGATGCGCGCACTAATGCCAGCTTCTAGGCGCCGGCGCCTGTCAAGGGCAGAGCCCAAGCGTTCAGCTGCCGCGGAGCTACGCCTTTCGACCTCTCGACGGGTTTCACTAAGCAACCCGCGTTCCATGGTTTCAAATTCGCGTTGGTAGATGTCCCAGTCTTGGGCGACGCTCTTAGGAATCGCGACGCCGCGCGGCTTTGACACGCGATACTTGCTTCGAATTTCGACCACCGCGCGAAGTGCGCGTGTCTCGGCCAGAACGACCTTCTCGGAGGCTCTAGCAGGATCCCCTTCCGTCGCAGCCTCAGCGAGAGCCGCCTCGAGTTCCGCCAAGATGGACGCTGCCTCGCTCTCCGGCTCACCTTCGTTGAGGCGCCTTTCGGCAAGGTATAGTTCTTTTCGGAAATCAGCTTTCCGAGTCCGCGCTTGTTTCTCGTGGCGCTGGCGAGCTTCGGCCTCGCGCTCAAGTTCCCTGCGAGTAATGCGCCAAGAATCATCCGTGCTATCTTCGCGAAAGAAGTCCCGGGCTGTCTGCACGAGAAAGTTTTGCAGAAGGTCCCTGAACTCCCGATATGCCGCATTGGCTCGGAATCCTTCTCGACCAGCTTTTTCCTGAAGGCGGAAGTTCGTAGAGCTGTCAATGCCTACCACACCGAACATACGCCGGTGGGACCAGAAGTAATCGGAGGCGCTCTTGCTGCGCTCGCGCTCAATGTCCAGCCAGTCGAAATCGCTACGCCCGTAAGGGAGCATACGAACCCTGTCTCGGTAGACGTAGAGGCCTCCTACGCGGGCGAGCTTGCGTGCCAAGCGGTTGAAGTCCTCCTCTCCCAAGCGAGACTGACTCTTCTTGCCCTGCACGTATGCGAGGTGCAGTTCGAACCCGCCGCAGAGCGTCTTATTTCCGCGGGAGCCCGACCATGGGACCACATGCGTGACGGGCTCTTCCCCGTAGACTGACACGCGGCCAGTAAATTGGCCGTACTCATCAAAGCGTCCGGAGATCTGATGGTCCGCAAGTTGGAAGTCTTCGGGTGTGAAGAACTCGCCATCACCTATGACATCGAAAGCAATCTCTCGTGATCGGTGATCGTAGAAGTGTGCGACCATGGGTGGTCGAGGGTTTCCAGGCACCATCGTGTCGCTGAACCCAATGAGCGTGCTAAAAAGCGGTGACGCTTCCTGGTCATCCCTTGTGTTACCGCTGATGTCGAAAGCCAGCATTTCATCAGTCGGCGTGATCCAAAACTGTGTTCCGGGTGTCTTCCGAAGATCTGGCCCCGACATCCTGCGGGATAAGGCTGCAGGATCTAGCGTGTCGAGCTCTGAAATCTCGCTCCGTACCGTGCGCGCAATACTCTCGGGGAGTTTCCCTTCTAGCTCTTGCAGGTTTTGAAGAACGGCACTTGCCAGTTTCCGAACGTCATGGCGCTCAGGCAATCGCCCAATGGGGATTTGATGAACCGGGATCTCAATGTCCTCAAGATCGATGCCTGGTGCGGTGAACAGTGTCCAATTGACAAGCGCGAAAGTTAGAAACGAATCTTGATCATTCCGCGTTAGGACTAGCACTTGGGGGCCGACAGCTGCGACCGCCAATCGACCGATTCCTTTTTCGCCCAAAATGGGGCGACGATCTTTCGCGCTTACAGGCGGGACAAAGTCGGCGTTGACTTTACTCTCGGTTCCCACCACGAGCCACTTGTCGAGGAAATCGCGACGCGTCATGCCGAACCCGTCGTCGCGAATAACCAGAATGTTATCCTCGCGGAAGAAGTCGCCTACGACGTTCTCTGCGTAGGCGTCGTGTGCATTCTTGAACAGCTCATTGATTGCCGTGGGGATGCCGGCGATCTGTTGACGCCCGAGCATATCAACCGCGCGAGCTCGGGCTTTAAATGTAGCCATCTGGCACAGACCTCCGGTTTTATTTTCCTTCGTGTTAGTCGGCCTTTGGAGCCGTTATCTTTAGTTGCTCGGAATTCGATGTCTTGTCTTGGAGTATGTCTTCAGGATTCAACGTCGTATTCGGCAATATAAACTTATTGGGCTTGGGTTTAGCCCCGCCGAGTATCCAACTGCATACCCAGGCAAGTTGATGACTGATCAAGGGTGGAACCGCATCGCCTACATGACGGTATGCGTTTTGACGGCTAGTTCCATCGAATCGGTAATCCTCGGGAAAACCCTGCAGTAGGGCCAATTCGCGCACTGTGCACAGTCGGTCTTGCTGAGGGTGTGTGTATCGGCCGTTTCCAACGTGACTGCACTCGCGCTTGATTACGGGTGCAGGCATGTCCCACGCCATACGCCCGTAAACATCGCTGAAATGGTTAACACGATTGGCCTGCACAGAACGTCGCATGGCTGGCGTGGCTAGTTCCGCCGTGCGGGGATCTGCGAAGAGGTCTATCCATGAGCCGCCGTCCGATGGGATGGAGCGAATGCGACGCAGCACAGAGTCTGTAACGGCGCTGCTGGCATGAGATGGATCGGCAGGATGCGTCTGGCCTGCGCTAACCTCCGGAAGGTCGTAAATTGCGTGCCGTACTGTGGTGGATTTGGAGTTCACCTTCCATCCGCACCACAGATCATGCAGCGTCCTCATCGGTAGGCCTGCGGCTACGGCGATAATGATCGCGCGCTCTCGTCGCTGTGGCAGCCCCATTTTATCGAGACGGTAGATATCGGCATGCACCGAGTAGCCAAGCCGCTGAAGTTGAGCTATTAGGTTTACGGAATGGGACTTGAATGAGCCCCGAATCAACTCCCTGGCATTCTCCACGATAATGATCTTGGGTTGCAGTGCTGCCGCGAATTCGGCAACGCGGCCGACTAGGCTATTGCGGGGGTCGTCCTCTTGATGGTTCTTCGGTAGTGTGCGAGTGAAGCCGGTGCAAGGGGGGCATGCAATGAGTACAGTGGGATTCCGCAATTTGCCCTCCCGTCTGACTGCCTGCCGCAGTTCAGAGGGATGGATCTCCTGAAGGTCATAGTTCAGGGGGCGGATTCCAATGTTGGACTGGTAGGTGCTGTTGCAATCCAGTGTGCTGCGACTGGGCTTGCTCTTCTGGGCATCTACCGCGGCTGCAACTCGAAACGCTGGATGAGCATGGAAGCCCCAACTCATGCCGCCTGCTCCGCTGAACAAGTCGACGACCGTCCAGCGCTTATCGCGCGCGCTCACTGACCCTGAACTGGGTAGGCTGCATGGACGACCAGCTCTGTGGCCCTTTGGTGACAGTGAGTCAGCGGAGCGTTCATGCGCAGATGGTAGCTCACCTCGTCAAAGCCGCGTAGATGTTAGGCACATGCGAACAGTGCTCCGACCAGGCGAACTTGCTCTCGCGCACCGCTGCCGGGGCTGATGCTTGCGGCCGGCGGTGTCTCAAGCCGGGCTGGACTAGAGGGCACGTGGATCAGGCGGTCTTGTGCTTCCAGGAAGAGGCTACAGACGTACTTGAGGGCAACGTTCCCGCGCTGCAGTAGCGCCCGCGGTCGGTGGAACGACTTTGGCCGGGAGCTGCTTTGGCGCGAGTGATCATGGCCCCGTAAGCTTCCGGCGCGTCGGGCAGTCTGTGGACCTGCCCGCTAAAGCACGACGTTGGGGCCATGATCTTCGAGGCTCGCGCCAAAGTGGCTGGCTAAAGTCGCGGAGCCGACCGCCCCAGCCACAGAGGGTTTCTCCCACGTCATGCCCGCAGCTCGCCAGCGCGCCGCCGGGCGCGGCCAGCCGGGACGAAGGCAGGAGGCAGGCCGCGCCGCAGAGGCGGCGCGCGCCCGCGCCGTGCGCGGGCCTTGATGAGGCAGGGAAAGTGTTTCCCGCCCTGAACTTACGTGCCAGGACGGGAAGCAACGTCGGCTGGCATGAGTCGACTTGTGAAGCCCTCGGCGCACAGCCGCTCAAAGGCGGCTACGACGGTGTCCGGGACCTCCTGCTCGACGGCCAGACCCAACCTCGGGAAGACGAGCACCCGTTGCAGGGCACCCACGATCATGTCGATCACCATGCGATCGTCTCCGATGGAGTCGGCGTACTCCTCCAAGCCCATCGGTGTGGCCGCGCACACCACTTCGACCTCGGGCCAGAGCTTGCGCATCATGGCGTACGAGCGCCGCTCCTCGTACGGCTTGCTTACGAGCAGGACGGACGAGACCTTGACGTCGGCCTCTGCCAGGACCGCTTTCGTGAACTCGATGTTCTCGCCGGTGTTCGTGGCACGCGGTTCCAGGAGTACTGCGGACTCGGGCACCCCTAGCTGCAACGCCCGCTCGCGGTAGTGGACAGCTTCACCGCGCGGCATGCGCGCCCGGGTCGTGGGGCTGGTGGCCCCCGTGAAGACGATGACCGGTGCCATGCCTTGGTGGTACAGCTCCGCTGTCACGTCGGCCACACCGAGGTCGTGGCTGCCCAGCCCCACCGCCACCGAACACGGCCGTGGGTCATGGTGCATGAAGTGGTAGTCCCACAGGAGTCGAGCGTCCGCCCATGCCTGTGCCGAGATCATTCCTGCCCCTTCTTGTCCTGTGCCGAGTCGGGAACCTTGAAGTCGTACTCCCACGCGAAGCGAGAAGCCGCGTGAACGCCCACCGCGAACTCAACCACCGTGCCATCTGCGGTGTACGTGGTCCGGTGCAGCTCGACCACGGGCTCGCCGGCCGGGAGCTGTAGGAGCTGCACTTCGTCCGTTGTCGGGACGCGGGCAAACAGGGCCTCCCTCATGTGGTCGATCTCGTATCCGGCGTCGTAGAGGACCCGGTACCCGCCGCCCCGGCCAGCAGGCCCCGGGGAGGGGTCGACGATGCGTGTCCCCTCGACGTGCTCCGGCCGGTAATAGCTGGTCAGGGTGTGAGTCGGCTGCACCCCTTCCTTCACAAGTCGGGCGCGTGCGTACACCTCGGAGCCGACTGGGACACCCAGCCCCTCTGCAACGAGGTCGTCCGCCTCGACACGGCTCACAGTCTGCGTCTGCTCGTTGCGCTTGTACGTGCGTCCCGACGCGACGCGGTCAGCGATGAACGCGACTTCGTCACCGTCGCGCCACTTCACCTTGTCGTACCGGGCGATACCCAGGCGCTTGAGCGCGGCGCGCGGACGCACAACGGTGCCATGTCCGCGTGTCGACGTCACAAGGCCTTCAGCCTCCAGGGCCTTGTAGGCCTTGTGGACGGTCTCCTTTGAGCCTTCCCCTGCCTCCACTAGCTCTCTGATCTGGGGCAACTGGGCGCCCGGCGGCAACTGACCGCTCTTGATCTGCTCCGCGAACCTGTCCGCCAGGTCGCGCCACTTCGGTGCCACGCAGAACTCCTCTCGACTCAACCAGTGAACCACACAGTCCTAGGACTATTGACAGTCCTAGGACAGCGTGGCACTGTCGTCTCAAGCCACTCGCAGTCCTAGGACAGCGAGCCGGAGGGGCCCTCTTTGGGCTGCTTCCAGGCCGTACCGGTTCGGGATAGCTCGCTTCTAGGGGCGGGCCCCTTGCCGGAAGTTCCTTGACAACTGCATGGGGATCAAGCCGCCTCTCCTCGGCCAAGTAGGCGGCCACGCGGGCCTCCCGCGTGACGTACAGCGCGATTCGACCTCTCCGCAGCTCAAAGGCTGCGGCCGGTTGCCTCCGCTGCTCGTCTCGCACGAGCAGCGCTGAGGGGAGCCGCGAGGGCTTCACCAGCCGAGAGGACTGTTCATGGACCGCCTGAAGGCACAGGCCGCGAAGAACCGTGAGGCGGCGAAGGTGCTGCACCGCCGAGGCAAGGACACCGCCGCGAAGGAGATGGAGGCTCGGGCCGACGAGCTGGAGTCCGGTCGGGTCACCGACCGCACCGACGCCGTCAGCAGCCTCGTCTCCTGGGCCTTTTGCCGCTGACCTCAGACCTGCTTCACCCATATACGGCGCGCGGCTCCCGGGGTGCCACCCGGGAGCCGCTGTCGGGCCGTTCACCTGTGAGAGGACACACGACCCAATGAGCCACATCGTTACTGTTCAGGACGCTGTTACCGCGTTCGCCGACTGGATCGAGCCGACGGACGCGGAGCTGGACGCGATCGAGCAGGAGATGCCCGTCATCCTGGCGGACGTTGACCTGCTGGACGCGCAGATCATCACCCTGGACTGCACCCCGACCGAGCTGGACAACCGGCGCCTTCGCCGGGCCCGCCGCCGGGCGCTGGCCGCGCGTCTCGCCCTGGCCAACCGCACTGCCAGCGCTGCCCTGCCGGGGGGTGCGGCATGAGCGCCACCACACGGAGCCTGACGGCCGCGCACGCTGAGGTGAAGGCGGAGATCACGCGGACCGACACCAAGACCGGTCTGCTGCCGGCGTTCGTCGGCGCGGTGCTGGCCGGTGCCTGGACGGTCGCCCGGGACCTGCCGATGAACCTGCCCGCCTACCTCGTGGGCGGGGCCGGTATCGCGCTGCTGGTCGCGGCCGCCGGTTTGCTGCTGCGCTCCACCCGGCCGAACCTTCGCGGCCGGCACGGCTTCCCGCTGTGGGCCACGCTCGCGGCCGAGGAGATCGCCGACGCCGTCGCGACCGACCTGGCTGCCGACATCGCCGGACTGTCCCGCTTGGCGGTCGCCAAGTTCACGGTCCTGCGCCGCGCGGTCGACCTCACCCTCGCCGGCGGGGCGCTGCTCATCCTCGCCGTGCTGCCGACGCTGGGGGGTGCCCGGTGAACCCCACCAAGCTGACCCGCACGCAGATCGGAGTGCTGACGGCCGCATTCGTGCCGATGCTCGCCACGGGCGTGTTCGGCGGGATCGGCACGTACAGCAACATCGGCCACGCCTACGGCAAGGGCACCGCGTTGGGTGCGCTCGCCGCCGGTGAGGGCGCCACGGCCGTGCTCGCCCTGGTTCTGCTGGGGCTGACCATGCTGGGGCAGTCCTCCCCGCGCATCGTGCGTGTGGGGCTGTGGGCATTGCCGGCCGCCGCCGCCGTCATGGGCGCCATGGCTGCACCCGATCCGGGCCGCACCGTCATCTACGCCCTGACCCCGATGGGCATGTCCGTGTCGGCTGAGGGCATGGCGTTCCTCGCCCGGCGGATCGTCGTCCACACCGACGGCCGCGACGCGGAGAACGAGCGCCGCACCGCCGATCTGGTGCAGGCGCTCGCCTACCACCGTGCTCGTGCCACCCAGCACCCCAGCGACCTGGTCAAGAGGTGGTCGGAGCGCAAGTCGTGGCGGCTGGCCCGCAAGGTTGGCGTCGGCGACACGGCACTCGGGTCGAGGCTGCTCGATGTGCAGCGCGATCGGGTGACCGCCGGTGCGGACGCCGCGCTCGCTTCGATGTTCGGCGGCGCCACCCCCACACCTTCCCTCGATCCCGCACGGCCCGCAAATGTGGAGGAAGCCACCGAGACCGTTATGAAACGGTCTACAGCTGAGCTGCGGGAATCGACTCCGGATCAGGTGGTGACGCTGACCCGGCTGAGTGTGCCGGATCCGGTCGCTGTCGACCTGGGCAAGTCGATTCCTCCCCTCAAGCCGGTGCCCGCGATCCCCGCCCCGATCGAGCCTGCGGCCGCGAAGCCGGTGCGAGCCTTGGCGGCGGAATCGACCCCGACGAGCCGCCGGGCGACCGGTCGACTCCCCGACGTGGCCCGACCGCCCCGACGACCCAAGCGCACCCCGGATGAGTTGCTCGCCGAAGCCCGTAAGGCGACGGCCGATTGGCCGGACGCGAAGGTGACCGCCGAGGGCATCCGCCGCGCCATCCACACCTCGCCCGCCAACGCCCGCATGCTGCGCGACACACTCCTCACCGAACGCGCTGGTGGCGGTGACGCTGAGGCGGCGGCCTGATGTCCGCCGCGTTCGGCAAGTGCTTCGACCCCGCCGGAGCCCGCTATGGCGTTCCGACCTACCCGTGGCGCTACGCCCCGGACGGTTTGGCCACGCGGCAGCAGTTGCGGGCCTGTGGCTTACGGCCCGGGGGGCAGCCGATAGCCGCGCAGGTCATGCGGGCGTCCCGCCGGTCCGGCGCCGCCCGCGTCGCCTACCTCTACCGCCTCGACCTGGCCAAGCCCGTCCGGCCGATGACGTCGCGGAAGTGGGGGGCTCTGGCGCTGGAGATGCTCGTCCGCCGCACCTGCCCCGGCTGCGGGCTCGACGCGGGCTACGTCATCCCCACCTCGCTCGGCATGTGCGTGACCTGCGCCTTCCCCGACCACTCCGAGCCCCTGAGGAGTCCTTGACCATGGGTAAGCCCGACACCCGCCGCCTGGACCGCGAGATCAAGGCGACGACTCGCAAGCTCGAAGCAGTCCAGCAACAAGAGCTGTGGCCGCTGAACGGTTCCGAACGCCGCGCCATCATCGCGGCCCTGGCCGGCGGCTCCTACCGGGTCGTACGCGGCAGGAGCACGGATCGTGCCGAGCGCCGGTTGGAGTCGGCGTGGAACGCGGCTCAGACCCGGCTCATCTCCGAACTGACCGCGTTGCAGTCCGAGCGTCAGCGCATCGTCAACGAGCACGCCGCCGCCAAGAGCGCCAAGAAGTCCTCGGGGTGGTGGTGACCATGACCGGACGGGACACGCCTCCTGGCGAGTGCCCGCAGTGCTGGCAGCACGCCAACGACCGGCGCGCACACCGCAACCTCGGCCTGCGCGAGGACTGCCCGCAGTGCGGGGACCACATGCGCAACGGCTGCCCGTACATCGTGCCCAAGAAGTCGTCGGGGTGGTGGTGAGCGTGCCTCGCACCACAGGCAGGACCGCGCCCGCCCCGAACTCGCACTTTCACTGCCCAGAGTGCGGGCCGCTGGTGTTCGGCGTGACCCGGGCCATCTGCGGCCACGTGATTCCCGCTCCGGTCGTCGGCGACGGTCCGGAACGCAAGTGCCCGGCCTGCAAGGCGGCACTGCGCGCCCACAAGACCAGCCACCGCCGCTAACCCTCCGGCGCCGCCGCCTGCCACGGACCCGGCAACCCCGGCGGCGCCCCCTTCAACTTCCCGCCCCATCCGGGGTAGTCAGGAGCCTTTCCATCATGGGTGACAACGTCGTTCACCTGCACAAGAACACCGACCCGCCCGCCCGCGAGGCGGCCGTGACCACGCTGGCTGTGGTCCCCGACCCGGCGCCGCCCGCACGTGTGCCGCTGTGGGTGCGCTCTGGCAGGGCCATCAAGACCGCCGCCACCCACGAGAACACCAAGACCGTCGTGCGCACAGTGGCCCGCCACGGCCTCTACACGTTCAACGGGGGCCGGATCGTGGCCCGCCGCACCTGGGACGGCCGCACCGGTGCCCGCTACGAACGCATGCTGCGCGCGGCCGAAGCCGCCGGCAACTACGAGGTGGCAGAAGAGTGGGAGGAGCGCTTGCAGCGCTTCCGCGAGGCACGCCACCGCCGCCGCATGGACCTGCTCCACTCACCGATGGACGTGGCCAAAGGCGCCGCTGTCGGCGCCGGCATGAGCATCGGCCTGCTGGTCGCCCTCGGGATCGTGATGGCGCTCAACACCAAGCAGGTCGGGGATGTCATCACCCCGCTCAGCGCCACCATCGAGTTCCTCGGCACCCTCATGCGGATCGTGCAGATCGTCTGGGGACCCGCCATCACCATCGGCCCGTTCCTCGCCCTGCTCGCCCTGTGGGCCGTCGGCCGCAAGCAGCAGGCCGCACCCAACTGGGCACTGCCCGCGAACGTCCGCAGCGGCGAGGGAGAGCCGATCACGCCGTCCATCGTGGTCAAGGCCCTGCGCGACTTGGGCGTGCCCGCGCTTCGTAACGCCATCAAGGAGATGGGGGATGCCGGCGCCTCGATGCTCGGGCCGATCCGGATCGCCGGATGCGGGGTCGAGGTCGACGTCACGCTCCCGTCGGGGGTGTCCACGATCGAGGTGCAGAACCGGCGCCGCAAACTCGCCGAGAACCTCACCCGGCACGAGCACGAAGTGTTCATCACCATCCCCCAGGCCGCGCGCACGGTCCGCCTGTGGATCGCCGACTCCGGGGCGCTGGACGAGCCGATCGGCCCTTCCCCGCTGGTCACCGATGAGTCGTTGAGGGCCGACTACGCCAAGGGCCGCGCCCCGTGGGGCCAGGACCTGCGCGGGGACGCTGCCGCGCTGAGCCTGCACCAGCGCCACCTGCTCATCACGGGCCTGTCCAACCAGGGCAAGACCGCCGCACTGCGGGCGCTCGCCCTGTGGGCGTGCCTGGACCGCCGGGTGGAGTTCCGCATCGCCGACCTGAAGGGCGCCGGTGACTGGGCCATGTTCGACGGCCTGGCCACGGTGCTGATCCAAGGTCCGGCCGATGAGCAGGTCATCGAGGCGACCGAGATGGTTGAGGGCCTGGTCGAGGAGATGAACCGCCGCATCGAGATCCGCCGCCGCGACCCGAACGCCGTGTTCGCCCCGCTGATCGGCATCGTGGACGAAGCGCAGGTGGCGTTCATGTGCCCGGTCAAGGACGAGGACGGACGCCCCTACGGCGGCTCCAAGGCCGTCTCCCGGTACTTCATGGGCGTGCGGAAGGTCCACAACCAGGGCCGTGTGGTCGACGTGCTGATGTGGGAGGGCACCCAGGACCCCACCGACCAGAACCTTCCCAAACTCGTGCGCGAGGGCGCCCACACCCGCGCCTCCCTCGCCCTGGGCACCGAGTCACAGTCCCGCATGGCGCTGGGGGACAAGGCCGTCGACGGCGGCGCCGCCCCGCACCTGCTGCGCCAAGGCCTGGACAAGGGCACCCTCGTCGTTGCCTCCGACGGCATCGAGATCCCCGCCGGGCAGGCCTCGATCACCGTGCGCACGCACTACATCGACGACGAGCAGGCCACCGCCATCACCGACCGGGCCAAGGCCCTGCGCGACGGCGTCACCACCCTGCACACCATCGACCGCGGCGAGGAGCGTGACCCGCTCGCCGACATCGCCGCCGTGCTGGGCAGCGACACCCGCGTGCGCACACAGGAGGTCATCACCCGGCTCGCCGCGCTGGACGCGGACGCCTACGCCGGGTGGTCGTTCATCGACCTCAAGCGCGTCCTGGATGCCGCCGGCGCGGAGCCGTACAAGTCCGACGGTCGCATGGTCGTCGGCCGCGACCGCGTCGCCCGCGCCCTCGCCGACCGCGACACCGAGGGTTCCGCTTCCGCCTCCGAGCGACAGGGAAGCGACCCGGCCCGGGCCAGGGAGGCAGGGAGAACTCCCTGACCGCCTCCCTGGCCCGCCTCTCTGCCCCTGACCTGCACAAATGATCGTTCAGGGAGTCAGGGAGGCACGCAGGTCAGACCCCCGAAAAACCCCTCCACGCGGCACCCCGAAGGGGGTGCCTCAGCCTCCCTGACCCATCACCGGAAGGGATTCCGCATGTACCCCGACGACACCTACGACGTGCCCGTACAGCGGGCCGTGGAAGTCCACCAGCCCACCCCCATCGCGCCCGCCGCCGTGACGTCGGCGCCGCTCGTTCCCGTCCAGCCGGGCCACGTCCCGGCCGTGGCGAGCGTGGTCCTGCCCGACGGCCGCGTCGTCACCGGCTACGCCATCAACCCCGTCCAGCCCGAACCGGTCGCGGACAAGCCGCCCGTCTCCCTGACGGCGGTGAACGTCGCCCTCGGGGGCGTCGGGTTCCTCGCGGTGTGCGGCGGGCTCGTCCTGCTCACCTCGTTCATCGCCGCACTCACCGCGTTCATCACCCAGCTCATCACCCTCGCTGCCGTGATCTTCGGCGGCTGGATCGCTGTGCAGGTGTTCAGCGCGAGCGGCCACCAGGGCGGGACTACGGTCAACATCCGCAAGGCCGTGATCAAGCGGAACAAGTTCTACGGCTGACAAGGAGACAGACACCCGTGATCCGACTCCGCATCAAGGTCACCCATTGCCCCCGCCGGGCCCTGGCCCTGTCCGACACCCCTCGCCCCGACTGCCCCGACTGCCGAGGAGAGGGCGGCATCGCGCACGACTACGGCGACCACACCGGCGAGTAAGCCGGTACCCACTGGGAGCCCTGCCCGTGCTGGACGCAATGGGCCGTGATCCTGTTGCCCCTCCCGCGCCTGCCGCGCTGGCTGCGCCGGCGTCGCCGTGACAGCGACCCGTGGGCGCCCCGCGGCTACAGCGACGAACCGCCCTTCTAGCTACGCCAAGGGCGGCCCCCCTCATCTCGCCAAAGATCACGGGGCCGCCCTTGCCTGCCAGAACCCATCAAGGAACTGGAGATACCCCAGCATGACGCAACCCACCGACATGAGGCGAGTGCCCGGCTCGCCGCCGACGATCGTCGCCCTGTGCGCCGGCTACGGCGGGCTCGAAGAGGCGATCCGCGCCGGCATCGGCGGCCGTGTCGCCGCCTACGCCGAGAACGACTCCTACGCCGCGGCCGTTTTCGCAGCGCGTCACCCCGGGGTGCCGAACCTCGGGGACGTCACCGCCGTCGACTGGCACAAGGTGCGGGACCTGTGGGCCCCGGACGTGGTCGGTGCGGGTTTCCCCTGCCGCAACATCTCCAACGCCGGACGAAGGGACGGGATCAATGGACAGTGGTCGCGGGTCTGGAAAAACGTCGCTCAGGCTGTGGGCGTCCTCCGACCGCGTCTCGTCTTCCTGGAAAATGTGGCGGCGATCCGCTCGCGGGGGCGGGGTCTGGACGTCGTCGCCGCAGACCTGGCCGCGCTCGGGTATGACGCGCGGTGGACATGCGTACGCGCTGGAGACGCCGACGTCGGCGCCCCGCACGAACGCGACCGCTGGTTCGCGGTTGCCTATCCCGCTGATGCCGACCCCGACCACGGCGGACGGTACCGGTGGACCCGGCACCTCCCCCAACCGCAAGGGCGGGTTGAACCTGCGCACTGCGGTCACGCGCCTGCCGGCGCCCCCGCCGGACGCCACCTGAGGCTGCTGCCGACCCCAAAGGCGTCCGACGGACCGCACGGCGGGCCCAACCAGCGCGACACTGCGGGCCGGTACTACCTGCCCGGACAGGCCATCCGTCTGGACGAATGCTGGGTGTCCACCGATGGCACCGACTACGGCCCCGCCATCCGCCGCTGGGAGCACGTCACCGGACGCCCGGCGCCCTGCCCGACCGAGCCGGGACGGCGCGGCAACCGCCGGCTGTCGCCGGCGTTCGCGGAGTGGATGATGGGCCTGCCCGCGGGATGGGTCACCGACGTGCCCGACATCCCCCGCAAGGAACAGCTCCGGATCATCGGCAACGGCGTCATCCCCCGCCAGGCCCACCACGCCTACGGCTGGCTGCTTGGTGCCACCGCCGCTCCGACGCTGGGGGTGGCGGCATGAGCGAGACGCCCTACCCCCTGCACACCGCGCTGAGCCTCGCCGCGTCCGGCGTGCCCGTGCTGCCCCTGCGCCGGGGCAAGGTCCCGTTCGGCAACTGCACGGCGTGCGAGGACAACGCATGCGGCGGCCGGCCGAACATGAAAACGCCGGGCCCTTGTCGGTGCCCCGGCGTCTGCCACGCGTGGGCTGCCGCCACCACCGATCCGGCCGTCATCGTCTCGCCCTCGTGGGCTGCTGTGTGGCGACGGGCGGTGTGCGTCGGGTACCACCCCGGCGGCGCCGGCTTGACCGTGGTCGACCTGGACGACGCGGACGCCATCGCGTGGGCCCGTACCGTCCTGCCCGCGACGCGGACTGTGCCGACGACGCGCGGTGAGCACTGGATCTACCGGGGCGCCATGACCTCCCGCAACAAGGTGCGGCCCGGTGTCGACATCAAGTCGACCATGGCCTACGCGCGCTACCTCGGTCCCGGCACCGGCCGCATGGTCGACCTGCCGGACACCGTGCGCGCCCTCGCCGCCAAGACGCGCTCCCCGGCCCGGCCGCTACCGCACGCTGGCGTGCCCGCCGTGTCCGGCAATGGGGGGTGCCCGCACCGCATGCCCGTCTTCCTGGAACGCGGCATCGCCATGGCCGAGCAACGCATCACGAAGGCCCGCAGCGGGGTCCACGCCACCGTGTACGGCACGTTTCTCGCCGTGCTGTCCACACACGGCCGGTGCGGCTGCCTCACCGACGCCCACATCGCGCGGCTGTTCAACGCCGCCCAGACCAAGGGCGAATCACCCCGGCACTGCAACGACGCGTGGACCAACGCCCGCACCAGGTTGGGACTGTGACCATGTCCGACGACGAGAAGACCCCGGCCCGCGAGGTCATCACCGACTACGCACAGGCGCACTTCCGGTACTTCCGCACCGCTGACGGGACCGTGTACGCGCAGAAGAACGGCCACCCCGTGGCCCGCCCGATCCGCTCACAGGGCACGACCGGCAGCCACCGCCAGGAACTCATGGTCGGCCTCTTCCGCGACGGGCACGGCGTGTTCAACGGCACCGCACTCAAGGAGGCATTGGATTTGATCGAAGCCCTCGCCCTGACCGAGGACGTGCAGCCGGTCCACATCCGCGTCGCTCCGGGATTCGACGGGGCGACGTGGCTGGACTTGGGCCGCACCGACGGGCAGTCGGTCCGTATCCACCCCACCGGATGGGACATCGCCATCCCCGACCCGCGCGAGGTGTGCTGGCGGCGCACACAGCTCACCGGCGAGCTGCCCATGCCCGCCAAGGACACCGACGGCAAGGGAATCGATCTCCTGCTGAGGCTGTGCAACTTCGCCAACGCCGAGACCGAGTGCCTGGCCATCGCTTGGCTCATCGGCTGCCTCGGGCCGTCCGTGCCCGTCCCCGCCCCCTTCCTCACCGGCCCCCAGGGCGCCGGCAAGTCCACCGGCGGCCGGATGCTCGTGCGGATCATCGAGGGCATGAGCGGCGACCTGCGCCGCGCCCCGAAGGACGAGGAGAACCTGATCGCGGCCGTGGCCGCCGGTTGGGTCACGGCCCTGGACAACCTCTCCCACATGACCCCGGACCTGTCCGACGCGATGTGCTGCATCGTCACCGGCGCCGAGAACGTCAAGCGCGCCCTGTACACCGACGGCGACGTGGTCCGCGCCCGCTACCGCCGCCCGATGCTGCTGACCGGCATCGACGTGGGCGTCATCCGGCCCGACCTCGCCGAACGCCTGCTGCCCCTGCGGCTGGAGCGGCCCAAGGTCCGGCGCACCGAGGCAGAGCTGTGGGCGGAGTACGCCGAGGCTCTGCCGGTCGTTCTCGGATCCTTGCTCGACCTCACGGTCAAGGTTCGCGCGGCTGAAGCAGAGACCCCGACCGACCTGCGGATGGCGGACTTCGCGCACCTGTGCGCACAGCTCGACGCAGCGACCGGTCTGGGAGCACTCGCCGCCTACCGGCGGAGCCTGGACGACCTCAACGACGACGTCATCGAGGGTGACCTGCTCGCGCAGACCGTCCTCAAGCACGCTGAAGCCATCGAGCCGGGCGGCGAGCAGCGGATGACCTCCACTGAGTGGCTGCACTGCCTCAGTCGCCTCTACAGCGGCGACGAACTACGTCCAGTGCCCAAAGGGTGGCCGACCACGGGAAAGGTCCTCTCCGACCGGCTCAAGCGCCTTCAGCCGACGCTTGCCGCTCGTGGGGTCCTCATCGACTCGGGCCGCACCAGTGAGGGCCGCTACCTCGAAATGACCCGCCGAGAAGCCCCGCCGCCACACGAGGAGAAGCGGATGTTCTGATCCGCGCCCCGCACGCTCGTCCGGGCAAGCAAGAAGAGCACCAGCGGCCAGGCGTGCTCTTCTTGCTGTTCGGCGGCGGCGGCCGCCCCGCGATGGTCGCGCCGCGCAGCGGCTCCTTCCTCACGCTTGAAGCGGCCCTGCACCACAACAGACACCACCCCCTCTTTTGTCCTAAGAGGAGAGACGCTGCGTCATCTGCGTCATGCAGGCGAGAAAACGGCCCCTGACCTGCGGCTAGAGGGATGACGCAGACGACGGTGCCTGCGTCATCCTGCGTCATCTGCGTCACCGGATGACGCAGCCCATGACGCGCCAGTGACGCACTACCAAACCACTGCGTCATGCGAATCCGCAGGTCAGAAGCCCGAATGACGCTGATGACGCAATGACGCAGAAATCCGCACCTCGGACAGACACGGCCCTGCCCTCCCTCCCGCTTGGAGTCTCTATGGCAAAAGCGATAGATCCCGACCCCCGCGTCACTCTCCGAGGCGGATTGCCTGACCGCTACCTCACCCCCGACGACATCGCCGAGATCTTCGAGGTGCCGAAGGAGACCGTCTACCAGTGGCGCAAGAAGCGGATCGGCCCTCCCGGGTTCCGTATCGGTAAGTACATCCGCTACGACCCCACCGACATCCGCACCTACGTCACTCAGCTCAAGAACACCGACCGAGACGCCGCCTAGCTGCACAGCACGCGAACAGCAGGGAGAGCCGCTGCCCAGCGGCTCTCCCTGCTGCCTGTCGAGAGAGGAATGCCGCCGCATGGCAGGCCACATTCAAGACCGCTGGTACAAGACCGAGACCGGCACCGACGGCAAGACCGTCCGTGTCAAGACCGACCGCCACGGCACGGGCATGCGCTACCGCGCCCGGTACGTCGGTCCCGACGGCACCGAGAAGTCGAAGAGCTTCCCCGACGGCCAAAAGCGCATTGCCGAGAAGTGGCTGTCTGGGATCGAGGCGGACATGTCGCGCGGGCAGTACATCGACCCGCGTGCCGGTCGCCTGACCGTGCGGCAGCATGCCGAACGTTGGTTGGCATCGCTCACGATGGACCCCGGAACGTTCGTGAGCACCGAGCAGCGCATCCGTCTTCACGTCCTGCCGCACCTCGGTAACCGCTCGCTCGATTCGCTGAGGCCGATCCACATTCGGGAGTGGTTGAGGAAGCTCGAAGACGGGGGAGTGGCCGCCGCATACCAGCGGGTCATCTTCGCGAATCTCAACGCCATGTTGGCGGCGGCCGTGGATGACCGCCTGATCCCGCACAACCCGTGCCGTTCGTCCTCGGTGCGGGCGCCCAAGCCGGAACCCCGCCGGATTGTTCCTTGGTCGAGTGAGCGCGTGCTGGCGGTGCGCTCGGCATTGCCTGAGCGGTACCGGGCCATGGTGGACTTGGCCGGCGGGTGCGGCATGCGCCAAGGCGAGGTGCTCGGCCTGGCGGCCGAAGACGTGGACTTCGTCGAGGGCGTGGTTCACGTCGTCCGGCAGGTGAAGCTCATCGCCGGGCGACAGGTGTTCGCACTGCCCAAGGGAGGCAAGACACGCACGGTCCCGTTGCCGGAGAGCGTCGCTCGGGCGCTTGAGGCGCACATCGCGCAGTACCCGCCTGCCCCTGTGACGCTGCCGTGGAGGTCGGTCGACGGCTCACCGGCCACGGCAGCCGTGTTCTTCCGCAACGCCGAGGGACGCGCGGTGATCCGCACCGTCTTCAACGAGAAGGCATGGCGGCCCGCTCTCGACACGGCGGGTGTCCCTCGTGGTCGGGAGAACGGCATGCACGCGCTGAGGCACTTCTACGCGTCCGTGCTGTTGGCCGCGGGGGAGAGCATCAAGGCCCTGTCGGAGTACCTGGGACACCATGATCCTGGCTTCACGCTGCGGACGTACACGCACCTGATGCCGAGCAGCGAGAAGCGGACGCGGGAGGCGGTGAACCGGGCCTTTGAGGGCGGCCCGGACACCGATGACGGCCCCACGACGGCCCAGGCGGCTTGATCCTGGGGTAAACCCGCAGGTCAGACCGCAAACGCCCTCAGTAGCGCTGGTTGAGGTAGCCCAGTAGCTCGTCGTGCAGCAGGCCGTTCGACGCGGCCGCGTTGCCGCTGTGCGGGCCCGGGCGGGAGTCGAGTCCGGTGAAGGTGCCGCCGGCCTCGGTGACGATGATCGCGTTGGCGGCCATGTCCCAGAGCGACAGCTCCGGCTCGGCGCACATGTCGACGGCGCCCTCGGCGACCATCATGTACGGCCAGAAGTCGCCGTACGCGCGCGTGCGCCACACCTCGCGGGTGAGGTCCAGGAAGCCGTCCAGGCGGCCCTGTTCCTCCCAGCCGCTGAGCGAGGAGTACGCGAAGGAGGCGTCGGCGAGCTTTCCGACGCGGGAGACCTGGAGGCGGGACGCCTTCGTGAGGCTGCGGCCCGAGAACGCGCCGTAGCCCTTCGCGGCCCACCAGCGGCGGCCGAGGGCGGGGGCGGAGACGACGCCGACGACGGGCTGGAAGCCGCCCTCTCCGGCTTCCATCAGGGAGATGAGGGTGGCCCAGACGGGGACGCCCCGCACGTAGTTCTTGGTGCCGTCGATGGGGTCGATCACCCAGCGGCGGGGGCCGGTGCCCTCGACGCCGTACTCCTCGCCGAGGATCGCGTCCCGGGGGCGAGCGCGGGCGAGTTGGCCGCGGATGAGTTCTTCGGCGGCCTTGTCCGCTTCGCTCACCGGGGTCATGTCCGGTTTGGTCTCGACCTTGAGGTCGAGGGCCTTGAACCGGTCCGTCGTCGCGGCGTCGGCGGCGTCGGCGAGGACGTGGGCGAGACGCAGGTCGTCGAGGTAGTCGGGCATATAACGAACCTATCTGCCGAGGTGGGGATGGGGCTACAGGGGGTTTGGGGGTGGGGGTGGGGGTGTTGTGGGGGCTCGGCGTCCCTGCGGAGGTGGGTGGGGCGGCAGGCCGGCGGCAGGACTGCCGGCAGCGACTGCCTGCGGCGTGGGTGCAGGGGGCGGAGCGTTGCGCAGCCCGGCGTGGCGGGGTGCCGCCTCGGTGTGACCGCCGCCCTTAGCGGTACGACTGCCCGCAGCGGCGGGCGGTGGCGGGGCGTTGCGCAGCCCGGCGTGGCGGGGTGCCGCCTCGGTGGGGCGGGTGCCGCCCCAGCGGCATGACTGCCCGCGGCTGAGCGGATCGCACCCGCGTACGTCGGCTCAAAGGCGCCCCCGTGTGCGCCCGCGGGCCCTTGACAGTGGTTTCGTGCGCGTCAAATCTGGGCGCAGAGCCGCTCGCCCCAAGGGGAGGCGATGATGCCTGCAGCGCGGGAATCTCTACTGGACGCCGCCTACGCGGCGCTGGCGCGTCGGCCGTGGTCCGCCGTGCGGATGGTGGACGTGGCCGCGGCGGCGGGAGTGTCCCGGCAGACGCTGTACAACGAGTTCGGCAGCAAGGACGGGCTCGCCCGGGCGCTCGTGAGGCGCGAGGCCGACGGGTATCTCGCCGGGGTCGACCGCGCGCTCACCGGGCACAGCGACCCGCGCGAGCGGCTCACCGCCACCGCCGAGTGGACGACGTCGGCGGCCCGGGAGAACGCCCTCGTCCGCGCCATGCTCACCGGCTGCTGGAGCGAACGCCTGCCGTCCCCGGCCCTGTCGGCCGTGCGCTCCACCTCCGCCGTTCCGGCCCAGCGCCGCGCCGACGGCCCGCTGCCCTCGCCCGGCGACTTCGTCGCCCTCGTCCGCGACCGTGCCGTCACCGCGCTGGCGGGACCCGGCACACCCAGGTCCGACACCGCCGACCTGGTCCGCTCCTGTGAACTCGCCGTGCGGCTCGCCCTGTCCTGCGTGGCCGCGCCCCCGGGCGAGGGCGGCGTCGCCGAACTGGTCCGCAGCGCCCTTCAGCGGCAGGCCGGATGACGGGACGTCAGTGCGCCGAGCCCGACAACTGGAGCCCGATCACGCCGATGATGACGAGGCTGATCGACACGATCTTCAGCGTCGACACCAGGTCGCCCAGGAACACCATGCCGTAGATCGCCGTGCCCGCCGCGCCGATGCCGGTCCACACGGCGTAGGCCGGGCCCACGTCGAGTTTCTTCAGCGACAGGGTCAGCAGACCGAAGCTGCCGAGGGCGAAGATGCAGAACGCGACCGTCGGCCAGAGCCGGGTGAAACCGTGCGACAGCTTCAGGCACACGGCGAAGCCGGTCTCCAGCAACCCCGCCACAATGACCAGCAGCCACGCCATGAGTCGTTCCTCCCGAATCCCACGTTCAGCGACCGCTTAGTCAGTTTGAGTATTTCGCCAGATTCTTCAGCTTCTGGTCGGTCTTGCATCCGGCTTGGTGCGATTATGCACTTACCGTCCGCACGCCATGACAAACAACGCGGAGGTCAGTCGCCTTCCTTGCGCTCCCGCGTGGCCAGCAGCCGCCGCAGCGAGTACAGCCGCGCCGGGTCCGCGTGCCCCTCGGCCACCCACGCGTCCAGCGCGCAGTCGGGCTCGTCGTGGCTGCAGGCACGCGGACACCCCTCGGTGCCCGGATCCAGGTCGGGAAAGGCATGGATGACCCGCGACGGGTCCACGTGGTTCAGGCCGAAGGACCGGATGCCCGGCGTGTCGATCACCCAGCCGTCGCTGCCCGCCAGCGGCAGTGCCAGCGCCGAGGTGGTGGTGTGCCGGCCACGGCCCGTCACCGCGTTCACATGCCCGGTCGTACGCCGCTGCTCCTGCGGCACCAGTGCGTTGACCAGGGTCGTCTTGCCGACACCGGAGTGGCCGACGAACGCGGTGATCTTGCCGTCGAGCTGCTCCCGCACGCGGGCGACGGCCGTGCCGTCCTGGAGTTCCTCGCGGCTGGTGACGACGTAGGGGATGTCGAGGTGGCCGTACAGCTCCAGCAGCTTGTCGGGCGGGGCGAGGTCCGACTTGGTCAGGACCAGCAGCGGGTCCAGGCCGCCGGCGTAGGCCGCGACCAGACAGCGGTCGATCAGCCGCGGGCGGGGCTCCGGGTCGGCCAGGGCGGTGACGACGGCCAGCTGGTCGGCGTTGGCGACGACCACGCGCTCGTAGGGGTCGTCGTCGTCCGCCGTGCGGCGGAGCACGGACGTGCGCTCCTCGATGCGGACGATCCTCGCGAGCGAGTCCTTCTTGCCCGAGAGGTCGCCGACGAGCGCCACGCGGTCGCCGACCACCGCCGCCTTGCGGCCCAGCTCGCGGGCCTTCATCGCCATGACCACGCGGTCCTCGACCAGGCAGGTCAGGCGGCCCCGGTCGACGGTGAGGACGAGGCCCTCGGCGGCGTCCTCGTGCTTGGGCCGGATGTTCGTCCGCGGCCGGGTGTTCCGGCGGCCGGGACGGGTGCGGATGTCGTCCTCGTCGGTGTGCTTGCCGTAGCGGCGCATGACCTGATCCCCGCGTCCTACGCCCCGAGCATCCCGGTCCACAGGTCGGGGAAGTCGGGCAGGGTCTTGGCCGTCGTCGCCACGTTCTCGATCTGCACGCCCTCCACCGCCAGGCCGATGATCGCGCCGGCCGTGGCCATGCGGTGGTCGTCGTAGGTGTGGAAGATCCCGCCGTGCAGCCGGCGCGGGCGGATGTGCAGGCCGTCGGCGGTCTCCGTGACGTCACCGCCGAGCTCGTTGATCTCCTTGGTCAGCGCGGCCAGGCGGTCCGTCTCGTGCAGCCGCAGGTGCGCCACGCCGCGCAGTGTCGACGGGGAGTCCGCGAGGGCGGCGACCGCCGCGATGCCCGGCGTCAGCTCGCCGACCTCGCTCAGGTCGACGTCGATGCCGTGCACCGAGCCGGAGCCGGTGAACACGAGCCCGAACTCGGTCAGTTCGCAGGAACCGCCCATCTCGGTGAAGATCTCGCGCAGCCGGTCACCGGGCTGGGTGGTGCGGGCCGGCCAGTCCGGGATGACGACCTTGCCGCCGGTCACCAGCGCCGCCGCCAGGAACGGCTGGGCGTTGGACAGGTCCGGCTCGATGACCAGGTCCCGGCCGAGCAGGGCGCCCGGCGTGACCCGCCAGACGTTCGGCTCGCCGCCCGACTCGGGCGTGTCCACCTGGGCGCCGACCGCGCGCAGCATGTCGACGGTCATGCGGATGTGCGGCATGGAGGGCAGCGTGGCGCCGGTGTGGCGGACCTCGACGCCCTGGTTGAAGCGGGGGCCGGACAGCAGCAGGGCGCTCACGAACTGCGAAGAGGAGGACGCGTCGATCTCCACCGGACCGCCGTCCAGGGCGCCGCTGCCGTGCACGGTCAACGGCAGCGCGCCACGGCCGTCGTCGTCGATCCGGGCACCGAGCAGACGCAGCGCGTCGATGACTCCGTTCAGGGGACGCTCGTAGGAGCGGGGATCGCCGTCGAAACGGACGGGACCGTCGGCGAGCGCGGCGACCGGCGGCAGGAACCGCATCACCGTGCCGGCGTTGCCGACGTCGACCGTGGCCGGGCCGCGCAGGCCCGTGGGGAGCACCCGCCAGGCCTCGCCCGTGCCGTCGGGGCCGACGCCCTCCTCGATCTCGATGCCCATGGCGCGCAGCGCGCCGGCCATCAGCAGGGTGTCGCGGGAACGCAGGGGGCGGCGCA
Organism: Streptomyces sp. NPDC050416; assembly: GCF_044458845.1. Classification (NCBI taxonomy): domain Bacteria; kingdom Bacillati; phylum Actinomycetota; class Actinomycetes; order Kitasatosporales; family Streptomycetaceae; genus Streptomyces; species Streptomyces sp. NPDC050416. The sequence goes on along the minus strand of NZ_JBITII010000002.1, from coordinate 130,235 downwards.
GCCAGCCCGGTTCGGAGGCGAGGGAGGCGAGGACCAGGGCGCGGTTCGTGACCGACTTGGACCCGGGCACGTGGACCGTCGCGTCGACGGCTCCGCTCGCGTGCGGGGCGGGCCAAAGGGCGGTGTCTGCGGTGTTCGGGGCCATGGCTTCACTTTATAAGGAGGCGGTGGCTCGGGTGCGGCGCCGTGGGGGCCGGTCGCGCCATGCGGCGCGGCCTCGCGCTCCCGTGGGGGCCGGTCGCGCCATGCGGCGCGGCCTCGCGCTCCGCGACGCGCGCGTCACATCTCCAGGAGCCACCTGCCGCCGCCGATCAGCGAGCACAGCGACACCGCATGGAAGAGGAACAGCCACAACCCCGCCGGTACGTGCGTCAGCCGCGACAACTGGTCCGCGTCCGAGTCGCCCGCCCCGCCGCGCGACCGCTTGGCCTGGAGCTCGAACGCCGGACGCACCCCGCCGACCAGCAGGAACCACACCACCACGTACGCGAACGCCGCCTGGACTTGTGGGCCGGCCAGCCAGGACACCAGGACGAACAGGCCGCCGGTGACGATCATGGTGAGGGCGCCGTACGCGTTGCGGATCATCACGAGCATGGCCAGCAGCAGGGCCGTGGCCAGCCACAGCAGCAGCGTGATGCGGCCGGCGCCCAGCAGGGCCGCACCGCCGAGGCCCAGCAGGGGAGGGGCGGTGTAGCCGGAGGCCGCGGTGAGGATCATGCCGATGCCGTACGGCTTGCCGCGGCTGACGGTCAGGCCGCTGGTGTCCGAGTGCAGCCGTATGCCGGTGAGGGTGCGGCCGCTGAGCAGGGCCACGAGCCCGTGGCCGCCCTCGTGGGCGATGGTGATGGCGTTGCGGGAGATGCGCCACAGGCCGTGCGGGATCACCACGGCGAGCGCGGCCCCCAGGGTCGCGATCACGACCCACAGGTCGGGGTCGGGCTGGGTGCCGGAGACCTCGTCCCAGAGGGAGGCGAGCGAGGCGGTTGCGGTGCTGTCCATGTGCGGCGGTGGCTCCCTGTGGTCGGCTGGAATCCGGCAGTGTGGCACGTACGTGCGGACGGTATCTGAGACGCGGACGTGGCAGCGATCGTTCCTCTCGGAGAAGGCGCAGGTCACAGAGGTGGAGCGGCCGTCCGCAGGCCGGGTGGCGGGGGCGGCCGCGGCGCCGCCGGCCGGCTCGGTGTCAGGCGATGCCCCACAGTCTCGCCACGCGGCACCCGAGAGTGGGGCGTTCAATAAGGTGAGGATCCATGACACGTTCCTTACCGGGGCCGCCCTGCGCCCCCGAACCAGCCGTTCTCCGTGACCCCACGGCCACCGACGCGCTCCTCGACGGCGCGTGCTCGGCCGAGCGACGGGAGTCGGTACGCGCCGACGCCGTCCGCAACCGGGCCAAACTCCTCCGGGCCGCTTCGGAGCTGGTGGCCGAGGGCGGAGTGGGCGCCCTGACCATGGAGGCGGTCGCCACCCGGGCGCAGGTCGGCAAAGGCACCGTCTTCCGCCGTTTCGGCAACCGCGCCGGCCTGATCATGGCGCTGCTCGAAGAGAGCGAAGAGACCTTCCAGCGGTCGTTCCGCGAAGGCCCGCCGCCGCTCGGTCCCGGCGCGCCCGCCGTCCAGCGGATCGAAGCCCTGGGGCTTGCCGCCTTCGACCACTGGGACAGCCACGGGGAGCTGTACCTGGCCGCGCAGCCGGACCCTCTGCTCTGCCACGGTGCGTCCCCGCAGCAGTTCAAGCGTGAGCAACTCCTCGCGCTGCTCGACGAGGCCGTCCCCGGCGCCGACACGGAAGTACTCGCCGAAACGCTTCTCAGCTATCTCGACGTCGCGCTGTACTCGTACCTGGTGCACCACCGCGGTCTCGCGCCGGAACGGGTCGAAGCCGGCTGGCGGAATCTCGTCGCTCGCCTGGTCGCGCCTGCGGCCTGAGACCGGCAGGTCCCGGACGAGGCCGGTGAAGCGGCGGCCACCGCTGCTTCACCGGCATCCGGGGCCGATGACCAGGAGCCGCTTTTCCCAGTAGCCATGCCGCGGCGCCGACCGTCTTGCCCAGACCGAGCATGCTGACGACCCGGTTCCGTCCGGCCCGGCGGTCCGCCTCGAAGGCGGCGAGGAATCCGTCGAGTGGCGGACGCGGTGCCGAACAGTGAGGTGAGCCAGTTCGGTCTCCGGCTGCCGCACGGTGCCGAAGAGCTCACCCGAGACGATGAAGGTCGGGACCGCACCGGGTTTCGCGTCGGGCACTCCGGCGCATCCCCGCCGTCGGCGTGTGGGGGACTGGTGCCAGGCGTCGCGGAGCGGGCGGGAGTCGTCAGGCAGCCCCTAGGAGGCGCCGGGCCAGCAGGGACAGGGCCTGGGCGATGCGCTCGTGCGGGATGCCCAGGGTGTGCCGCTGGTGGTGGTACAGCTCCGGAGCCAGTGGCCCCAGCGCGATGTCGGCGAGCGCGTCCGGATCCTTGACGCCGCCGGCTTCCAGCAGGGTGCGCACATGGAGGCGCCAGAAGGCGTAGGCGCCGGTGGTGTAGCGAGCCGGGCCGGTTTCCGCGCCGAGGGCGAGCGGCAGATGCCGCTGCAGCAGGTCCAGGACGGCGGAGTAGAAGGCCGCCAGGCGTTCGGCGGGAGGTCTCCCCGGCCCCAGCGGCGGGGGGCCGTAGATCATCTGCCCCTGCAGACGGCGCTCGTGCTCGTCGAGGAGTGCCGTGGCGACGGCGGACGGGTCGGGGAAGCTCCGGTAGAGGGTCGCGCGGCCCACACCTGCGGCTTTGGCGATCTGGTCCATGGTGACGGTGCGCGGGTCGTGCTCGGTGAAGAGTCGTTCGGCGGCGGAGAGGATGCGGGCACGGTTGCGCACCGCGTCGGCGCGCTGCCTGGGCGGCGCGGTGGCCTGGAGATCACCGAGGGGGACGACGGGCGGTGCCGGGATCTCGTCGCCGTTGCTCATGGAGTTCACCTTACTTCGATCCCTTAAGTGGACAGCTTGTCCATTTGAATGCCCTGGCGCTATGTTAAGTGAGACAAGCGTCCACTTGAAGAGCGGGGGAGAGACCATGAACGCCGCGCTGCTCGCCGCAGCCCTCCTGATCGGGTGCCTACTGGCCGTCCAGGCGTCGGTGAACCTGCAACTGAACAAGGCCGTGGGGACGCCCTATGGCGCCTCCACGATCCAACTGGCCGTGGCCACCGGCCTCCTGGTGGTACTGGCGGCGGCGACGGGCATGCTCGGCGCGCTCGGGAAGCTCCCCGACGTCGAGTGGTGGCACCTGCTCGGCGGCTTGGCCAGCCCCCTGTACATCACCAGCGGCATCCTGCTCTTCCCTCGCCTGGGAGCGCTGGCAGCCGTAGGGCTGTTCGTCACCGGGCAGATGTTCGCCTCCCTGGTCCTGGACCTGGGCGGACTGTTCGGTCTGGAGAAGCGCAGCCTGAGCCCCGGAATCGCCCTGGGCGCCCTCGCCGTGCTCGTCGGCATCATCGTGATCATCACGGGGCAGAAGGCGAGCGCTCCCCCCGGTGCCCCGAAGACGTCCGGTGCCGGCCGGACCGGGTGGATCACGCTCGGCCTCGTCGCCGGCGGCGTGCTGCCCGTGCAGGGCGCCGTCAACGCCAAGCTCCGCGACGGGCTCGACGCCCCCCTCACCGTCGCGGCGTTCAGCTTCGCGGTGGCCACGCTCACCATCGCCGTCGTCCTGCTGGTGCTGCGCACCACGGGGAAGACGCCCGAGCCGCAGCTGGCACCGCTGAAGACGATGCCGTGGTGGGGCTGGCTCGGAGGAGCCTGCGCCGCCGGTTACGTCACCGGCACCTTCCTGCTCATTCCCGAGATCGGCGCCGCGGTGACGGTCGCGCTGACCGTGACCGGACAGCAGCTGACCTCCGCCCTGATCGACCACCGCGGCCTGTTCCGGCTCCCCGCCCGGCTGATGACCGCCCCCCGGGTGTCGGGACTCGGCCTGCTGCTCGCCGGCTCGCTGGCCATCCAGCTCGTGTGACCGAGACATGTCCCGCATTCCGGGCCTGCCGCAGTGGCTGCCGGGGGCGGACATCGATCTGGAAGCCGTCCTGGACGCGCACGAAGCGTCGAGCGCCTGAGGCGTCCCCGCCCCTCTCGGCAGGGCCTTGCGGCATGCACCGCCAGGGCCCCGCGATCCCTCGCCCCGCTGATCACACACTGGAGCAACTCATGGCCGACGCGTCCCTGACCCCGCCGCCCGGCGTCATCATCGTCTTCTCCGACATCTGGTGTTCCTTCGCGCACATCGCGATCCACCGTCTGCACGCGACCCGCAAGCGCCTCGGTCTCGAGCACCAGGTCACCTTCGACCTGCGCGCCTTCCCGCTGGAGCTCCTCAACGACGCCCCCAGCCCGCGCCCGGGAACCGACAGCGAAGTGGGCCGGATGGCGAGCATGGAACCCGAGGCCGGCTGGCAGCTCTGGCAGGACAAGGACTGGCTGTACCCGTCCACCGTGCTGCCCGCGCTGGAGGCGATCCAGGCGGCCAAGGAACAGTCCCTGTCGGCCTCGGAGCAGCTCGACCTCGGCCTCCGCAAGGCGTTCTGGGCGCAGTCGCGGTGTGTCAGCCACCGCAAGGTCATCCTGGACGTCGCCGCCGAAACCGGCAGCGTCGACGTGACCGCGCTGGCCGCCGCCCTGGACGACGGCCGTGCCCGCAGCGCCCTCATGGAGCAGGCCGCCGTCTCCCGTACGGACCGGGTCAACTGCAGCCCGCACCTGTTCCTGTCCGATGGCGCCGACTACCCGAACCCGGGGATCGAAGTGCGCTGGGAAGGTGATTACGGCATCGGGTTCCCGGTGATCGAGTCCGACGACCCCAAGATCTACGACGACATTCTCCTGAAGGCCGCCACCGAGTAGCGCAAAGGCATCCGGCTCGAAGGCGGCGGGGGGGAGATCACGTCAGTCTGCCCGCCTCCTCCGCCCTCGCCGCCGCGGGCAGGGACGGCGCCGGTGACGACCGCCCTTCCGGAGAGAAGAGAGAAGAGCGGGAGTCGGTTTCGTCGACGCGTCGCTGAAGGTAGCGTCGGTGCCGCAGGCAGGAGGGGCGGTTTCAGATGTGCGGACGGTACGCGTCGAGTCGTAGGCCGGAGGATCTCGCAGGGATCTTCGAGATCGAGAAGTGGGAGCCCGAGGAGACTCTGGAGCCCGACTACAACGTGGCGCCCACCAAAGAGGTCTACGCCGTCCTCGACCGCCCTCTGAAGGACGCGGACGAGCCGCGCCCGGTCCGGCAGCTGCGCACGCTGAAGTGGGGGCTCGTCCCCTCCTGGTCGAAGACCCCCGAGGGCGGCGCCCGGATGATCAACGCCCGCGCGGAGACCGTCCACGAGAAGCCGTCCTACCGCCGCGCCTTCACCTCCCGGCGCTGCATCCTGCCGGCCGACGGCTACTACGAGTGGGGCACCGGCAAACAGGAGCGCGACCTGGAGGTCGAGGGCAAGAAGAAGCGGCCCCGCAAGCAGCCCTACTTCGTGACCCCGGCGGACGGGTCGGTCTTCGCGATGGCCGGCCTGTACGAGTTCTGGCGGGACAAGACGCTGCCGGACGACCACCCGCAGGCCTGGTGGGTGACGTGCTCCGTCATCACCACCGAGGCCGAGACGAGCCCCCTGGCGGTGTCCCCGGCGGACGGTCCCCGGGCCCTGGCCGAGATCCACCCCCGGATGCCGCTGATGCTGACGCCCGACCGCTGGGACGCCTGGCTCGATCCGTCCCGCACGGACCCCGACGAGCTGCGCGAGCTGCTCGCCCCGCCGCCCGCCGGACTGATGCGCGCCTACCCCGTCACCACGGCCGTCAGCAACGTCCGCAACAACGGGCCGGAGCTGCTGAAGGAGCTGGAAGGGCCCGAAGAGGGCACACTCTTCTGACGTGACCAATGTGACCAACGTGAGCAAAGGGTCCGACGCGACCGGCGAGACAGCCGAGACAGTCGAGACCGAAGCCGGCCCCGCCCGCATCACCTGGCATCCGGCGAAGAAGGCCCGGCTCGTGCTCGCCGTCAGCCACGGCGCGGGCGGCGGCATCGAGGCCCGCGACCTGAAGGCCCTGGCCGCCGTCCTGCCCGCCCACGGCGTCACCGTGGCCCGGGTGGAGCAGCCCTGGCGAGTGGCCGGGAAGAAGCTCGCGCCCGCGCCCAAAACCCTGGACCTCGGCTGGCGGGGCATCTGGCCCGCGCTGGCCGAGCCCGGCCTGCCGGTCGTCTCCGGCGGCCGCAGCGCCGGGGCCCGGGTCGCCTGCCGCACCGCCACGGAACTCGGCGCCCACGCGGTCCTCGCCCTCGGCTTCCCCCTCCACCCGCCCGGCAAGCCCGAGAAGTCCCGTGCCGCCGAGCTGCTGGGTTCCGGGGTGCCCACCCTGGTCGTCCAGGGCGGGAACGACCCCTTCGGCAGGCCCGGGGAGTTCCCCGAGGGGCCGTACGAGCTCGTCGAGGTGCCGTACGGCGATCACGGCTTCGCCGTCCCCAAGCGGGCGGAGATCACGCAGGAGGAGGCAGTGGCGGTCATCACGGACGCGGTCGTGGAGTGGACCGGGTCACTCGGGTAAAGCTCCGGGAATGCCGGGGCGGCGAGCACTGTTGTGCGGGACGTACGTGCTGGAGACCAGCACCGACGCCGTAGGAGAGGGAGTCCGCCGCATGGGTTCGATCTACTGCCCGAGCCGCAGCAACCGTGCCGACCTGGACTGGACGGTGCTGCACGCGGCCAAGACCGCCCCTATTCGGGCGGCGGGCGGACCGGATCGTCGTCTATCCTCCGATTCGGGTGAGACCGGTCTCGGTCTCACGAGAACACTGGAGGAGGTGGGTCCGGTCACAGGGACCGACGCAGGGACCGAACACGGCCAGGCGGAGCAGCCCGAGGGCCAGGGTGGCACGGGCGCGGAGACGGCCACGGAGCGCAACGCGCGCTTCGAGCGGGACGCGCTCGAGTTCCTCGACCAGATGTACTCGGCCGCGCTGCGCATGACGCGCAACCCGGCCGACGCCGAGGACCTGGTGCAGGAGACGTACGCGAAGGCGTACGCGTCCTTCCACCAGTTCCGCGAGGGCACCAATCTCAAGGCGTGGCTGTACCGGATCCTCACGAACACCTTCATCAACTCGTACCGCAAGAAGCAGCGGGAACCGCAGCGCTCGGCGGCCGAGGAGATCGAGGACTGGCAGCTCGCCCGCGCCGAGTCGCACATGTCGACGGGTCTGCGCTCCGCGGAGTCGCAGGCGCTCGACCACCTGCCCGACTCGGACGTGAAGGAAGCACTCCAGGCGATCCCCGAGGAGTTCCGCATCGCCGTCTATCTGGCGGATGTCGAGGGCTTTGCCTACAAGGAGATCGCCGACATCATGGGGACACCCATCGGTACGGTGATGTCCCGGCTGCACCGGGGCCGCCGTCAGCTGCGCGGCATGCTGGAGGACTACGCCCGTGACCGCGGGATGGTCCCGGCCGGCGCCGGAGAGTCGAACGAAGCGAAAGGCTCGGGGTCATGAGCTGCGGAGAGCCGCACGAGACGGATTGCAGCGAAATCCTCGATCATCTCTACGAGTTCCTCGACCGAGAGATGCCGGACTCGGACTGCGTGAAGTTCGAGCACCACTTCGAGGAATGCTCGCCCTGTCTTGAGAAGTACGGGCTCGAACAGGCCGTGAAGAAGCTGGTCAAGCGCTGCTGCGGGCATGACGACGTGCCGGGCGATCTGCGCGACAAGGTCATGGGGCGGATCGAGCTGATCCGCTCCGGCCAGGCCGTCCCCGAGCAGGACGTCACGGCCTCGCCGGCCACGCCGCAGGAGTCCTGAGACTCCCACGCGTTTCAACTACCCCTTCTCCGAGGGGGTAGTCCCCTTCTCCGAGGGTGTAGTCATCCTCGAACGCATCACTCGAACGTGCTAATCCGTGGGTTATCGGCCCGCGGAGCCCCCCACCGCCGTCCTAGGCTCCGGACCTGATGGACATGGCCGGGGGAGGGCTCATGGAAGCGGTACCGGTGCGGGCACGTGCGTACGTCGCCTGTGTCGTCCTCGCCGCCCTCGTCTGTCTGCTGCCGCTGCCGGGCGTCCGTACGCCCTGGTGGGCCGTGCTGCTGCTCGCCGCGCTGTACGCGGGCTGCGAGCGCGTCGCCCGGTCCCGGTTCGTCGGGATCTCCCATCCGGCCGGGACCTTCTATCCCGTGCTGCTCGCCGGTGCCTTCCTGCTGCCCGCGCCCGCCGCCGCCCTGGTGGCCGTGCCCGGTGCGCTGCTCTCGCACGTCGAACAGCGGCCCGTGGCGCTGCGGCGCGTCTGGCGGGCCGCCCAGCTCGTCCTCGGCGTGTGGGCCGCAGCCCGGGTGCACTGGGCGCTCGGCGGGCGGGACGCGGTCGTCGCGGGCGACATGCCCTACGCGCTCGGACCGGCCGGGGCCGCCGTGCTGGCGTTCTGCCTGGTCCTCGCGCTGCTGGACGGCGGAATCCTGGCCATGGCCGAGCGGGTGCCGGTGCGGCGGGCCTGGCGGGGACTGGTGCCGCGCTCCCTCGCGCCCATCGCCGTGCACGGGCTGGCCGGGCTGATGATGGCCGTGCTGTGGCGCAGCCCCTACGGTCCGGTGGCCGCGCTGCTCGTGCTCCTGCCGATGTGCGTCTCCTGGTGGGCCTTCGCGCAGTACCACCGGGAACGGGCCGCCCACCAGGCGACCATCCGGGCGCTCGTCCAGGCCGTCGACATCAAGGACGGATACACGCGCGGGCACAGCGAGCGCGTCGGACAGGCCTCCATGATGATCGCGCGCGAGCTGGGCATGGACGACGAGCGCGTCGAGGTGCTCCGGTTCGCCGGGATCCTGCACGACGTCGGCAAGCTGGGCGTCCCCACCCGGCTCCTCAGGAAGGACGGGCCGCTGACGCCCGAAGAGCGGCGGGTGATCGAGCTGCACCCCGAGTACGGGCACGAGATGGTACGCGGCATCGGCTTCCTCGGAGAGGCCCGCGCAGCCGTGCTGCACCACCACGAACGGCTGGACGGCACCGGGTACCCCTATGGCCTGATGGGCAGTCAGATCCCGGAATCCGCCCGGGTCGTGGCCGTCGCGGACGCCTTCGACGCCATGACCTCCACCCGGAGCTACAGCAGGGCCCGGCCCGTCCCGGTCGCCCTGGCGGAGCTGAAGCGGTGCTCCGGCAGCCACTTCGACCCGGTGATGGTCGCGGCGCTCGTGGAGGCCGTCGGCCGGTCGGGATGGCGCCCCGCCGTGACCGCCGACGACGTCCGCCCACCCCGGGTCCCGCCGCCCGGCGCACCCCTGTCCAGCCGGCCGGGAGCACACCGGTGAGCGCGTACCGCCCGCCGCCGCTGTTCACCCTCGTCCACGCCTGTGCCGCCCTCCTCGCCGCCGGCTCCCTCGCCGTCACCCTCCACGACGGGCTGGAGGAACGCCGGGTCGCCCTCGCCTTCGGCGTCCTCGTCACCGTCGGGGAGCTCGCCCGGCGCAACGGGGCGCGGGTCAGGGAGCCGGCGCCGCTCGGAGCCGCCGCGGCCCTGTCGTACGCGCTGCTCGGCGAGGCCGGCGGGCGGGCCACGCACCACGGCCCCGCCCAGGTCGTCGCCGTCGTGCTAGCCGGATCGCTGCTCGGCAGCGTGCCGCACGTGGCGCGCGGGCAGGGACCCACGCTCGACCACTTGGCGCGCCGGGTGCTCACCGCCGGGTTCGTCGCCGTCTGCTTCCAGCCCCCGTACAACCGGGGCATGTTCGACGACTGGGGCGGCCCCGCCTACGCGCTGCTGCTGCTCGCGCTGCTGTCCCTGACCGCGCTGTGCGAGGCGGTGCTCGCCGCCGCGCTGGCCCACTCCCGCACCGGCTGGCCCTTCGGGCCGGTGCTGCGGGACGAACTGCGGGCCGTGTGCGGCATCGGCTCCGCCGTCATCGCGACCGGGGCGGTGATGGCCCTGGCGGTCGCCGTCGTGGGGCTGTGGGCGCTGCCCGTCTTCTCCGTGCCGCTGCTGCTCGCCCAGATGTCGTTCCGCCGCTACGCCGCCGTCCGGGCGACCTACCGGCAGACCATCGCCTCCCTCGCCCGGGCCACCGAGGTCGCCGGGTACACCCCCGCCGGGCACGCCCGCCGCGTCGCCGTGCTCAGCCAGGCGGTGGGGCGTGACCTGGGTCTCACCGAGCCCGAGCTGGCCGTGCTGGAGTACGCCGCGCTCATGCACGACATCGGCCAGCTGAGCCTCGTCGACCCGGTGCCGGCGGGGGCTACGGCCGGTCTGCCCGCCCCGGAACAGCGGCGGATCGCGCTGCTCGGCGGGGCCGTCGTACGGCAGACGGGTGTCGACGAGGCGGTCGCCGTGGTCGTGGAGCGGCAGGCCGACCCCGCGGCGGAGCAACCGCCGGCCGCGCGGATCATCCGGGCCGTGAACGCGTACGAGGAGAAGTCCCGGGAAGGCGGCCCGGGCGGACCGCTGACGGCGCTGGAGGAACTCCGGCTCGCCACCGCCGGGGAGTACGCCCCGGAGGTGGTGGAATCGCTGGCCCGGGTACTGGCAAGAAGCAGTCTGACCTTGCCGGTGACTGGGTAACCCATGGGTAATGAGCGCCCCGGAGGCCGTACGTGGTTGGATGCGAAGAAGAAGGTGTCCGGGGGCTCGAAACACAGCTACGGCCAGCCCACCGCACGGAACTGGCAGGCGGGAATCGTGAGGATCTTCGGCAAGGGACGGCACCGGCCCTCCGCCTCCTGGCGGCAGGCCACAGACCGGGCGTTCACTCTCATCGGCGACGGCCGGTACGAGGACGCCGGCGCGTTGTTGACACGTGCCGCCGATCTGGAGCCCTGGCTGTCCGAGTCCTGGTTCAACCTCGCCCTGCTGCACAAGTTCCGGCACGACTGGGAGCAGGCGCGGGCGGCGGGGCTGAGGGCCGTGGCGCTGCTCGACCGGGACACCGGCGCGCCCGACTGGTGGAACGTCGGCATCGCCGCGACCGCCCTGCAGGACTGGCCGCTGGCGCGGCGCGCCTGGCAGGCCTACGGGCTGCGGGTGCCGGGACCGCCCAACGACTCCGGTGAGCCCGTCGGCATGGACCTCGGCAGCGCGGCCGTACGGCTGTCCCCGGAGGGGGAGGCCGAGGTCGTGTGGGGGCGGCGGCTGGATCCCGCGCGGATCGAGGTGCTGTCCATTCCGCTGCCGTCGTCGGGGCGGCGCTGGGGTGAGGTCGTCCTGCACGACGGCGTGCCGCACGGGGAGCGGACCACGGCAGCCGGGCACACGTACCCGGTGTTCGACGAGATCGAGCTGTGGGCGCCGTCGCCGGTGCCGACCTGGGTGGTCCTGCTGGAGGCCGCGACCGAGGCGGACCGGGACGCGCTGGAGCAGCTCGCCGGGGACGCCGGGTTCGCCGCGGAGGACTGGTCTTCCTCGGTGCGGTTGCTGTGCCGGATGTGTTCCGAGTCACGGATGCCGTCGGACGAGGGCGACGGGGAGCATCTCGATCCGCATGATCACAGTGAGCCGGGGCATCCCGGGCCGCTGGGGCATCGGACGGACGGGCAGCTGTGGGTTCCCGAGCGGGAGTGCGGGTTGGCTGCGCCGGCTTCTCTCGTGAGGGGGTTGCTGGACGGGTGGGTGGCCGACAGTCCGGATTCTCGGGATTGGCGGGATCTCGAAGAGGTCTGCTAGGGCCTGTTCTGAGTTGGGATCACGGGAGGGCTGGCAGGCTGCGTAACCAGAGGATGGATCCGCGCAGGTGGAGCCCGGCGGCGTAGGTCTCGGGTGTCTTGTCGTAGCGGGTGGCCAGCCCCCGCCACTCCTTGAACTTGTTGATGGCTCGCTCGACGGTGTTGCGATCTTTGTAGCGCGTGGCGTCGTGGCTGACCGGGCGGCCGCCGGAGTGTCCCTTCTTCTTGCGGTTGGCGGCCTGGTCGGCCTTCTCCGGGATCACCGCCTTGATGTTGTGTCTGCGCAGGTGGGCACGGTTGGCGCGGGAGGAGTAAGCCTTGTCGTCGGGCACTGCGTCCGGCCTGGTCCTGGGACGGCCGACCCGGCCGCGGACCTTGATCTTCTTGAGGACGGGGATGAAGCGCGGGCTGTCCGCGGCCTGACCGGGGGTGAGGATGATGGACAGCGGACGGCAGCGCCGCTCAACGGCGAGGTGGACCTTGCTGGTCAGCCCGCCCCGGGAGCGGCCCGGTTCGGCGGCCCGCAGCCGGGCCCTGCGGCGTCGGCGCACGGCCCGGCGCTGGTCCCGCTCGGGATCCTCCATGTCCGCGGACCCCTCTCCTACGGGGTCGTTTTGCCCCTTTGCTGCAGCCCCTTTTCCTCCGCCACGGCCTTCTCCAGATCCTCAAGGAGTTCCGCGTGCATCACCATGCCCGCCGCATGGTGATGCACGCGGACAACCGTCGAGTCCACACTGGCCAGGCTGAGATCGACATCGTCGCGGGCCGCTGCCTCGGCGATCATCGCGTCCATGAGGGTCTGGAAGACCGCGTCACGCGCCCGCATCCGGAACCGGTCGTAGATCGTCGACCAGGAGCCGTAGCTGTCCGGCACATCCCGCCAGGGGCTGCCGGTACGGAACCGCCACATCACCGCGTTGAAATAGCTACGCAGGTCAGGGATCGGTCCGAACGCCCCCAGCGGCAGGTGCGGCTCGATCAACTCCCACTCGGCATCGGTCATGTCACACGAGTCACGCGACCGGTCTACCGCAGCCAGCACCCTCCTGGAGCGGGAATGTACGGGGAACTGCGCGAGCGGCCACGACGCGGGCGCACTCGTACGAACAAGGCGAACCCCAGGCAGCTGGGCGGGAGGCCGGGCCTACTGGAGCATGCCCCAGATAAGTTCGGTGTCGGCGTCGGTCACACCGGTCGTGGTGACGCCGGACGACGTGCCGGGGAAGCGCAACGAGCCGTTGATGGCGCCGACGTAGAGGTCGGCCTTGCCGTCGCGGTTGGTGTCGCGGAGGCGGACCGGCTCGCCGAAGCAGTCGTTCCATGCGACGTCGCCGGGGACGCCGGCGGTGTTGCGGGCGAGCCACTGGGAGTTGGTGCCGGTGATCCCGCTCGCGCTGCCGCGCAGGACCTGGACGCCGCCCTCGGTCGTCTCCTGGCTGATCTTCTCTCCGTAGACGCCGATCGCGAGGTCCTTGTAGCCGTCGCCGTTGATGTCGGCGGCCGAGACGGAGGAGCCGAACAGGTCGCCGGACTCTGGGGTGCCGGCGACGTTGGTGGTGGCCTGCGTGACACGGACGGCGGTGGCGGGGCCGGTGGAGGAGCCGTACCAGATGGACACCCGGCCCTGGTTGTTGCTGTACATCTGGCTGCCCGCCGCGAGGTCCCCGTAGCCGTCCTTGTTGAAGTCGGCGATCACCGCCTCGCTGGGGTCGCCGTAGTTCGTGACGAGGCGCAGGGTCTTGCCCGCGCTGAGCGGGGAGCCGCCCTTGATGAACCACGCGTCCGTGCCGAAGTTGTCGGGCTCGTCGGTGATTCCGATGATCACCAGATCGGTCTTGGAGTCCCCGTTCATGTTGCCCGAGACCAGGGACGTGGGCGCGAATCTCGTCGTCTTGTCGTGGCTGGTGACCGAGCCTGCCACACCGGTGCGCGTGATGCTGCGGTAGACGTAGGCCTTACTCCCGCTGATCGCGGCCAGGTCCTTCTTGCCGTCCCCGTTGAAATCCCCGGCGGCGAGGTCGCGGCCGAAGCGGGCGTTCGACACCTTGGCGCCGGCGTTGGGGATCGCGGTGCCACCCGAGAGGCCGGTCGCGCTTCCCCACAGGATGACGACGCCGCCCTCGTCCGTGCGTCCGTCGACGTCCTCGCGCGACACCGACACGGCGAGGTCCCCGTATCCGTCGGCGTTGAAGTCGGCGGGCACCCGGACGTCGCCGAACTGGTCCTCCGTCTCGTCGGCGCCGGGGACACCGGGGCTGTCCTGGGTGATCAACTGGGTCTTGGTGCCGGGTCCGGAGGCGGTACCGAAGGTGATCCGGACGCCGCCGCCCTTGCTGTACTGCTCGTAGGTGTAGCTGGCGTAGTCGCGGTAGCCGTCGCCGTTGAAGTCGTCCGCGTACCTGGCCGCCGCCGCGCCGGCGGGAGGTGCCGTGAGGACGGGGGCGAGGGACGCCACGAGGAGTGCCGCGCAGGCTGCGGGGCGAATGCGCATGAAGTGTCTCCTGATGATTCTGTGCGACCGCTCCTGTGCCAATTGATTTCTCAGGGACCACAGAGACAGGAGCGGTTGATGATCAGGAGACAGTCGGACGGGGGAAAAGGTTGCAGGCGGATAGCTACGCAGGTCAGGGGATCGGTCCGAACACCCCCAGCGGCAGGTGCGGCTCGATCACCTCCCACTCGGCATCGGTCAGGTCACCACGAGTCACGCGACCGGTCTCGCTGGTCGCGCTCACGCGGCGGAGCCGCACATCGATACAGCCCCGCGCCCCCAAACATGGCATCCGACACCCGCGTACCCTGTATGAGCATCCCAGCTTGGATTTGTTCAGGAAGGCGTACGTAACGTCATGGCTCAGCAGGACACCGATCAGCAGCGCGCGGGCGTGCTCCCCGTCGACGACGAGGGGTACGTGGTCGACACGGAGGACTGCGAGGAGCGCGAGGCGGCCTGGCGGGAGCGGGGGACCTCACGGCCGATCACGGTGGTCGGGAACCCGGTGCTGCACAAGGAGTGCAAGGACGTCACCGACTTCGGCGACGAGCTCCAGCAGCTGGTGGCGGACATGTTCGCCTCGCAGCGCACCGCCGAGGGCGTGGGCCTGGCCGCCAACCAGATCGGCGTCGACCTGAAGGTCTTCGTCTACGACTGCCCGGACGACGAGGGCGTCCGGCACACCGGCGTCGTCTGCAACCCCAGGCTGGTCGAACTGCCCGCCGAGAAGCGCCGGCTGGACGACAGCAACGAGGGCTGCCTGTCGGTGCCGACCGCGTACGCGCCGCTCGCCCGGCCGGACTACGCCGAGGTGACCGGGCAGGACGAGCGGGGCAACCCGATCCGGGTGCGCGGCACCGGATACTTCGCTCGGTGTTTGCAGCACGAGACCGACCACCTGTACGGCTACCTGTACATCGACCGCCTCTCGAAGCGCGAGCGCAAGGACGCGCTGCGCCAGATGGCCGAGAACGAGCCCCGGTACCCGGTCGTCGCGAACGACTGAGACCACACGATCACCAGGCGAACGGCGTCTGTTCGGGTTCACCACCCTGAACAGGCGCCGTTCGTCTGCGTCGTTCGCCTGTCCGTCGCACGTTCGATCGCTTCTGCTCTCCTGTGATCCTGCACCAGTCACACAACGGGAGGTTCCCGGCAGTGTGGGGTAGTGAATGAAGCAAATGCGTTCCCAGAGCGGTCAGTTGTAGTGCTGAATGGGAGGAGCGGGGTATGCAACGGCGCACGCCCGGCACGGAAGGAGGGGCGCCCGCGCCAACTGGCGGCTGAGAGGGGTTAGTTCGTGCATGCTTTGTCACACGGCACCACATCGACACCGACCACCATCGCAGTTCCACCGTCGCTCTCCCTTCCGGTGATCGAGGCGGCGTTTCCCCGGCAACTCCACCCGTATTGGCCGAAGTGCCAGGAGAAGACCCGGGCCTGGCTGCTCGAAAAGCGGCTCATGCCCGCGGACAAGGTGAAGGAATATGCCGACGGTCTGTGCTACACGGACCTCATGGCCGGGTACTACATCGGCGCCTCCGACGAGGTCATGCAGGCGATCGCGGACTACAGCGCCTGGTTCTTCGTCTGGGACGACCGCCACGACCGCGACATCGTGCACCGCCGTCCGGTCGCCTGGCGGCGGCTGCGCGACCGGCTGCACTCGGCCCTCGACTCCCCCGGGGAGCACCTGCACCACGAGGACCCACTGGTCGCCGGGTTCGCGGACAGCGTGCTGCGGCTGTACGCCTTCCTGCCGGTGACGTGGAACCTCCGGTTCGCCCGGCACTTCCACGCGGTGATCGACGCGTACGACCGGGAGTTCCACAATCGCACCCACGGAATCGTCCCCACGGTCGAGGAATATCTCCGGCTGCGCCGGCTCACCTTCGCCCACTGGATATGGACGGACCTGCTGGAGCCGACCACGGGATGCCAACTCCCCGAGTCCGTACGGAAACACCCGGCATACCGTCGGGCCGCGCTGCTGAGCCAGGAGTTCGCCGCCTGGTACAACGACCTCTGCTCGCTTCCCAAGGAGATAGCGGGCGACGAGGTGCACAATCTCGGAATCAGTCTCATCACCCATG
The DNA here is from genome assembly GCF_044458845.1 of Streptomyces sp. NPDC050416. Lineage (NCBI taxonomy): Bacteria > Bacillati > Actinomycetota > Actinomycetes > Kitasatosporales > Streptomycetaceae > Streptomyces > Streptomyces sp. NPDC050416. The sequence goes on along the minus strand of NZ_JBITII010000002.1, from coordinate 113,990 downwards.
AGGGGCTGACCCTGGAACAGGCGGTCGCGGAAGTGAGACGCCGCGTCGAGAATTGCATCACGGAATTCCTCGACGTCGAACAGGAAGCATTACGGTTCGCCGACTCCCTCGCCGACGGCACCGTGCGGGGAAAGGAACTCAGCGCCGCCGTGCGGGCCTGTCTGAGCAATATGCGGAACTGGTTCAGTTCCGTCTACTGGTTCCACCACGAGTCCGGCCGGTACATGGTCGACAGCTGGGACGACCGGTCCACGCCCCCGTACGTCTACAACGAAGCGTCAGGTGAGAAATGACCGTCGAGTCTGTGAAGCCTGAAGCCCCTCTGGATCTGGAGCTGCGCGAGCCGCCCCGGGCGGGCGGTGGTGTCCCCGTCCTGGGGCACGGCTGGAAGCTGGTGCGCGACCCGCTGGCGTTCATGTCCCGGCTGCGCGACCACGGTGACGTGGTCCGGCTGAAGCTCGGGCCGAAGACGGTGTACGCCGTCACCACCCCGGCGCTCACCGGCGCGCTCGCGCTGAGCAACGACTTCATCATCGCCGGGCCGCTGTGGGAGTCCCTGGAGGGCCTGCTCGGCAAAGAGGGCGTGGCCACGGCGAACGGCCCGCGCCACCGCCGCCAGCGGCGCACCATCCAGCCCGCCTTCCGGCTCGACGCCATCCCCGCCTACGGGCCGATCATGGAGGAGGAGGCCCACGCGCTCACCGAGCGCTGGAAGCCCGGCGAGACCATCGACTGCACCTCCGAGTCCTTCCGGGTGGCCGTGCGCATCGCGGCCCGCTGCCTGCTGCGCGGCGCCTCCATGGACGAGCGGGCGGAGCGGCTGTGCGTCGCGCTCGCCACCGTCTTCCGCGGGATGTACCGGCGGATGGTGGTGCCGCTCGGACCGCTCTACAGGCTGCCGCTCCCGGCCAACCGCGAATTCAACCGGGCCTTGGCCGATCTGCATCTCCTGGTGGACGAGATCGTCGCCGAGCGCCGCGCATCCGGTCAAAAGCCGGACGATTTGCTGACGGCATTGCTGGAGGCGACGGACGAGAATGGCGACCCCATCGGGGAACAGGAGATCCACGACCAGGTCGTCGCGATCCTCACCCCCGGCAGCGAAACCGTCGCCTCCACGATCATGTGGCTGCTGCATATGCTCGCGGAACACCCTGAACACGCGGACCGGGTGCGCGACGAAGTAGAAGCCGTCACCGGTGGGAGGCCGGTGGCATTCGCGGACGTCCGAGGACTCAGGCACACCAACAATGTCGTCGTCGAGTCCATGCGTTTGAGCCCGGCCGTGTGGATTCTGACGCGGCGGGCGGTGCGGGACACGGAACTCGGCGGATACCGGATTCCGGCCGGGGCGGACATCATCTACAGCCCGTACGCGATCCAGCGCGATCCGAAGTCGTACGCGCGGCACCTGGAGTTCGACCCCGACCGCTGGCTTCCGGACCGGGTCAAGGACATCCCGAAGCACGCCATGAGCCCGTTCAGCACGGGTAACCGCAAGTGCCCGAGCGACCACTTCTCGATGGCCCAGCTGACGCTGATCACGGCGGCGCTGGCCACCGAGTACCGCTTCGAGCAGGTGGCCGGCTCGAACGACGGCATCCGTGTCGGCATCACGCTGCGGCCGCACGACCTGCGGGTGCGGCCGGTGGCGAGGTGAGAGCCCCCGGCGTCAGGCCGCCTCAGGGCCCCTGAACGTGCGCCGGTAGGCGTTCGGCGTCGTCCCGACCGCCCGGACGAAGTGGTGGCGCAGCGCGGCCGCGTTGCCGAACCCCGTTCGACCGGCGATCGCGTCCATCGTCTCGTCCGTCGCCTCCAGCAGCCGCTGGGCCAGCAGCACGCGCTGGCGCAGGATCCAGCGGTAGGGAGTCGTCCCGGTCTCCTGCTGGAAGCGGCGGGCGAAGGTGCGCGGGGACATGTGGGCGCGGGCGGCCAGCTGCTCGACGGTGACCTCCTCGTCGAGGTGCCGCTCCATCCACGCCAGCAGCTCGCCGATCGTGTCGGCCTCGGAGTGCGGCAGCGGACGCTCGATGTACTGGGCCTGGCCGCCGTCGCGGTGCGGCGGAACCACCATCCGCCGGGCGATCTTGTTGGCGACCTCGGAGCCCTGCTCCTTGCGCACCAGGTGCAGGCAGGCGTCGATACCGGCGGCCGTGCCGGCGGAGGTGATCACCGGGTCCTCGTCGACGTAGAGCACGTCCGGCTCCACGACCGCCCGCGGGTACTGCCGGGCCAGGGCGTCCGCATGCTTCCAGTGCACGGCGCAGCGGCGGTCGTCCAGCAGCCCGGCAGCGGCCAGCACGAAGGCGCCGGAGCAGACGCTGAGCACCCGGGCGCCGCGGTCGACCCCACGCCGCAGGGCGTCCAGGAGCTCCGGCGGGAACTCACGGGACGCGTAGCTGTGCCCGGCCGGCACGGCGATCAGATCGGCCGTCTCCAACCGCTCCAGGCCGTGCTCCACCTGTAGTGAGACGCCCGAGTTCATGCGCAGCGCCGGGCCTTCGGCCGAGGCCACGGCGAAGTCGTAGACCGGCAGGCCGTCGTCGCTGCGGTCGGTGCCGAAGACCTCGCACACCACACCGAGTTCGAAGGGGTTCACGCCGTCGAGGAGGACGACCGCCACGTTCTGGAGCATGTCTTCAGTGTGCCTCGGCAGTGGCAGTAATTCGAGGGTCTATGACAGTACTGCCACTGACGGTAAGGAGTCATCGGCGCGACAGTGGTGTCTATGGACACGAACCAGGTACAGACACTCATCGCAATGATCTTCGTACTCGGGATGCTGGTCCTCCTGGTCCTCCCGTCAGTGATCGGTGTCGTCCGCGACCGGCGCGTCGACCGTCAGATCAGGGAGGCCCAGGAGACCCGCGAAGCCGAGCGGCCTCAGAAGTCCTCGTCCAGGTCGACGGTGCCCTCCACCGCCACCTGGTACGCGGAGGGCCGCCGCTCGAAGAAGTTGGTCAGCTCCTGAACTCCCTGGAGCTCCATGAAGGAGAAGGGGTTCTGGGAGCCGTAGACCGGAGCGAAGCCCAGGCGGGTGAGCCGCTGGTCGGCGACGCACTCCAGGTACTGCCGCATCGACTCGGTGTTCATGCCCGGGAGGCCGTCACCGCACAGGTCGCGCGCGAACTGCAGCTCGGCCTCGACGGCCTCGCGGAGCATGTCCGTCACCTCCTGCCGGAGCCGGTCGTCGAACAGCTCCGGCTCCTCCTTGCGGACGGTGTCGACCACGTCGAAGGCGAACGACATGTGCATCGTCTCGTCGCGGAAGACCCAGTTGGTGCCGGTGGCCAGACCGTGCAGCAGGCCCCGGCTGCGGAACCAGTAGACGTAGGCGAAGGCACCGTAGAAGAACAGGCCCTCGATGCACGCGGCGAAGCAGATCAGGTTCAGCAGGAAGCGGCGGCGGTCGGCCTGGGTCTCCAGCCGGTCGAGCTGGTCCACCGAGTCCATCCACTTGAAGCAGAACCCGGCCTTCTCGCGGATGGAGGGGATGTTCTCGACGGCCGCGAAGGCCGCCGCCCGGTCGTCGTGGTCGGGGAGGTAGGTGTCCAGGAGCGTCAGATAGAACTGGACGTGCACGGCCTCCTCGAAGAGCTGCCGGCTCAGGTACAGCCGCGCCTCAGGGGAGTTGATGTGCTTGTACAGCGTCAGCACCAGGTTGTTCGCGACGATCGAGTCGCCCGTGGCGAAGAAGGCGACCAGCCGGCCGATCAGGTGCTGCTCGGCGGGGGACAGCTTGGCGAGGTCGGCGACGTCCGAGTGGAGGTCGACCTCCTCCACGGTCCAGGTGTTCTTGATGGCGTCCCGGTAGCGCTCGTAGAAGTCCGGGTAGCGCATGGGACGCAGGGTGAGCTCGAAGCCGGGGTCGAGAAGGTTCTGAGTCATAGCAGTCGGCGCGAAGCGCCGTCCTCCAGGGGTGGCGGTCGGGTGGCGGGTGGGAATTACTGGCAGGCCTCGCAGGACTCGGGGTTTTCCAGGGAGCAGGCGACCGCTTCGGGGTCCGGGGCGGCCTGCACGGGGACGGTGGCCTGGGCGGCGCGGGCGATGCGGGTCGCCGGGCGCGAACGCAGGTAGTACGTCGTCTTCAGCCCGGACTTCCAGGCATACGCGTACATCGAGGAGAGCTTGCCGATGGTCGGCGTCTCCATGAAGAGGTTCAGGGACTGGGACTGGTCCAGGAACGGGGTCCTGGCCGCCGCCATGTCGATCAGGCCGCGCTGCGGGATCTCCCACGCCGTGCGGTAGAGGGCGCGTACGTCCTCGGGGATCCAGGCGAAGTCCTGCACCGAGCCGTTGGCCTCGCGCAGGGCCTCGCGGCTGCGGGCGTCCCACACGCCGAGCCGCTTGAGCTCCTGCACCAGGTAGGAGTTGACCTGGAGGAACTCACCGGACAGCGTCTCGCGCTTGAACAGGTTGGACACCTGCGGCTCGATGCACTCGTACACGCCCGCGATCGAGGCGATCGTGGCCGTCGGCGCGATGGCGAGGAGCAGGGAGTTGCGCATGCCGCTCGCGGCGACGCGCTCGCGCAGGGCCGCCCAGCGCTCCGGCCAGGTCAGCTCCACGTCGTAGTGGTCGGGGTGGAGCACGCCCTTCGCCGTACGGGTCTTCTCCCAGGCCGGCAACGGGCCGTTGCGCTCGGCGAGGTCGGCGGAGGCCTCGTAGGCGGCGAGCATGACGCGCTCGGCGATGCGGGTGGAGAGCGCCTTGGCCTCGGGCGAGTCGAAGGGCAGGCGCAGCTTGAAGAAGACGTCCTGGAGGCCCATGACGCCGAGGCCGACGGGACGCCACCTGGCGTTGGAGCGGCCTGCCTGCTCGGTCGGGTAGAAGTTGATGTCCACGACCCTGTCGAGGAACGTGACGGCCGTGCGGACGGTCTCGTCCAGCCGCTCCCAGTCGATGTCCCCGTCGCGCACGAAGGCACTGAGGTTGACCGAGCCCAGGTTGCAGACCGCCGTCTCCCCGTCGCTGGTGACCTCCAGGATCTCCGTGCAGAGGTTGGAGGAGTGGACGACGTGGCCCGGCTCGGCCGTCTGGTTGGCGGTGCGGTTGGCGGCGTCCTTGAAGGTCATCCAGCCGTTGCCGGTCTGCGCGAGGGTGCGCATCATGCGGCCGTACAGCTCGCGCGCGGGCAGGGTCTTCTTCGCCAGGCCCTTTGCCTCGGCCGCCCGGTACGCGGCGTCGAACTCCTCGCCCCACAGGTCGGCCAGCTCGGGCACGTCCACGGGGGAGAACAGCGACCACGGCGCGTCGGCGTTCACCCGCCGCATGAACTCGTCGGGCACCCAGTGCGCGAGGTTCAGGTTGTGCGTGCGGCGGGCTTCCTCGCCGGTGTTGTCGCGCAGCTCCAGGAACTCCTCGATGTCGGAGTGCCAGGTCTCCAGGTAGACCGCGGCGGCGCCCTTGCGGCGGCCGCCCTGGTTCACGGCGGCGACCGAGGCATCGAGCGTCTTCAGGAACGGGACGATGCCGTTGGAGTGGCCGTTGGTGCCGCGGATCAGAGAACCGCGCGCACGGATGCGGGAGTACGCGATGCCGATGCCGCCGGCGTGCTTCGACAGCCGCGCCACCTGGTGGTAGCGGTCGTAGATCGAGTCCAGCTCGTCCTTGGGGGAGTCGAGGAGGTAGCAGGACGACATCTGCGGGTGCCGCGTGCCGGAGTTGAAGAGGGTGGGGGAGGAGGGGAGGTAGTCGAGCCGGCTCATCAGCCCGTAGAGCGCGGCGACTTCGTCGACGGAGCGGCGGGTGTCGTCCTCGGCGAGACCGGCGGCGACGCGCAGCATGAAGTGCTGGGGTGTCTCGATCACCTTGCGGGTGATCGGGTGCCGGAGCAGATAGCGGCTGTGCAGCGTGCGCAGGCCGAAGTAGCCGAAGCGGTCGTCGGCCGCCGTGTCGATCAGGGCGTCGAGACGGGCGGCGTGGAGGCGCACGAACCCGGCGGTCCGGTCGGCGATGAGGCCCTCCCGGTGCCCGACCGTCACCGACTCGGTGAAGCATGTGACGCCCTGCGAGGCGGCCTCGGCGCGGATCCCGATCGTCAGCAGGCGCGCGGCCAGCCGGGAGTAGGCGGGATCCTCGGAGATGAGGCCGGCGGCCGCCTCGGTCGCCAGCTCGCGCAACTCCGACTCGTCGGCCCGCGCGGACCGGCCGCGCAGCGCGGCGGCGGCGACCCGGCCGGGATCGGCGTCGGGCAGGTCGGCGGTCAGCTCGGCCAGGGTCCGCAGCAGCGCGGCACCGGGACCGTCATGCTCTTTTTCCGCGGCTGAGACCGGATCGGCTGGCGCGATGGTCACGTGGGGCTCTCCCTCGCTCGGCACGAGGCCTCGCGCAGGGCAGGGGTCGGCAGCACGCGAACGCACGCGGCGTCGCGTCCACCGGCCCACTCCGCGAGGCCCGGACGTCAGGGCGCACCGGCCGGGCGGCCGGGCGCGCTGTCGGCAGGTCCTCGGACTGACTCCCACGCACGCATAAAAGGGCATGGGTACACCGTTGCGGGACAGTTCCGGATTCGCACCGGATTCCCCTGCGGCGACAGCGAGCATGAGCATACATCTTGTGCCGGGTGGCGAAAGCACCCCTAGATGTAGTGTCGCGACGGTTTCACAGCGTCAACTCGTAGGTGAGGAGAGTGATGTCGGCGAGCTCCGGAACGGGGCTCCAGTCGCGCTCCGGGGCGCGGACGAAGCCGAGACGTTCGTAGATGCGGTGGGCGGAGCGCATGGTGCGCTGTGTGGACAGGACGACGCGGACACAGCCGTCCGTCGCACGGGCGCGGTCGACGCAGGCGCGGACGAGGGCCTCTCCTGCGCCGCGCCCGCGGGCCTCGTGGGCGACGGCGAGCATCCGTATCTCGGCTTCCGAGGGCCGGGCGATGTCGGCCATGGGACCGCCGGAAGGGACGAAGGTGACGCCACCGAGGAGGTGTTCGCCTTGGGTGGCCACCAGGACGTCCGCGGCGGCGGCCCGCTTGGCCACGTCCCTGAGTTCGCCGAGGTATCCGTCACTCTCCCCGAAGTCGAGGAGGCCGTCCTTCAGGTAGGCCTGGGCGGTGATCTCGCCGAGGGCGTCGTATTCGGCGGGCTTCACCCGCCGGATGAGGATGTCCATGGTCCGAGTCTGCGGGACGGGTATGACAACGGGCCGCCGGTTTTCCACCGGCGGCCCGCTGTCACCTGCGAGTCAGTGCGAGGTGCCCGCTGTCGCCGGCGGAAGCTCCACCTGGACGCCGGGGTCGCCCGCGTCCGCCGTGTAGTCCTCCGGCTTGGTCTCGTCGATGCCGTCGGGGGCCTTCAGTGCCTTGAGGACGAAGGTCAGGACGACGGTGACGACGACGTTCAGGACGAACGCCGTGAGGCCGATGTAGCCGATCTCGCCGATGCCCGGGATCTCCTTCGAGGAGCCGCCGAAGTGCTTCTGGGTCGGCGAGGCGACACCGTACGCGGCGACCGTGCCGTAGACCATGCCGACCGCCCAGCCCGCGAGCAGCGCCCAGCGGTGGAACCAGCGGGTGAACAGGCCGCCCACCAGGGCCGGGAAGGTCTGCAGGATCCAGATGCCGCCCAGCAGCTGGAAGTTGATGGCGACCGTCTTGTCCATGGTGAGGACGAAGGCCAGCGCGCCCACCTTCACCAGCAGCGACACCAGCTTGGAGACCTTGGTCTCCTGCGCCGGCGTGGCGTCCGGCTTGATGAAGTCCTTGTAGATGTTGCGGGTGAAGAGGTTCGCGGCCGCGATGGACATGATGGCCGCCGGGACCAGGGCCCCGATGCCGATCGCCGCGAAGGCCACACCCGCGAACCAGTCCGGGAACATGGTCTCGAACAGCTGCGGGATCGCCAGCTGCCCGTTCTGCACCTTGATCCCGGCCGCGATCGCCATGAAGCCGAGCAGCGCGAGCAGACCCAGCATCAGCGAGTACAGCGGCAGGATCGTGGTGTTGCGGCGGATCACGTCACGGCTCTTCGAGGACAGCGTCGCCGTGATCGAGTGCGGGTACATGAACAGCGCGAGCGCCGAACCCAGCGCCAGCGTGGCGTACGTCCACTGCCCCGCCTCCGGCGGCACCAGCGCACCCCGCGGCGCGCCCGTCGCCGGGTTGGTCTGACCGTACGCCTCGCCGGCCTTGGCGAAGATCTCGTCGAAGCCGCCCAGCTTGATCGGGATGTAGATGATCGCCACCGCGATGACGATGTAGATCAGGGTGTCCTTCACGAACGCGATCAGCGCCGGCGCCCGCAGACCCGACGAGTACGTGTACGCCGCCAGCACACCGAAGGCGATCAGCAGGGGCAGGTCCTTGATGAACCAGTTGGTGTTCTCGCCGCCGCCGACGCCCATGACGTCCAGGACGGCCTGGATGCCGACCAGTTGGAGCGCGATGTACGGCATCGTGGCCAGGATGCCGGTCACGGCCACAGCCAGCGACAGGCCCTTCGAGCCGAACCGGCCGCGCACGAAGTCGGACGTCGTCACGTACCCGTGCTTGTGCGAGACCGACCACAGGCGGGGCAGGAACGTGAAGATCAGCGGGTAGACGAGGATCGTGTAGGGGACCGCGAAGAAGCCGGCCGCGCCCGCCGCGTAGATCGCCGCCGGTACGGCCACGAAGGTGTATGCCGTGTACAGGTCGCCGCCGAGCAGGAACCAGGTGATCCAGGTGCCGAACGAGCGGCCGCCCAGGCCCCATTCGTCCAGACTGTGCTCGTTCTCGGCCTTGCGCCAGCGCGCGGCCAGGAAGCCCATGACCGTGACGGCCAGGAAGAAGAAGATGAAGACGGCGAGTGCGACGCCGTTCACGCCGTCGTTCACTGCGACGCACCGCCCTTCGCGGCAGAGCGGGCGCGCTGGTCACGCTGCCACAGCTTGTAGGCGATCATCGTCAGCGCCGTGGAGATCAGCACCCACGCCATCTGGTACCAGTAGAAGAACGGGATCCCGATGAAGGCCGGGTCGGTCTTGGCGTACGAGCCGACCCACAACATGGCCACGAAGGGCGCTATGAGGCAGAGAGCGATGACGACGCGCATCGGCGTCACCGTCGCCCCTCTGCCGGCTTCTGGGGCTTGCGACATCAGGCGGCTCCGTCCCCTCAGTGATCACCTGTGCAATGCGCAGGCAATCTAGGTCAGGGTGCGGCGGGAACGGAACCCCTCGTCCGTAATGCGGTACCCAAAAGAAACCGACGATTCCGCTGCCGGTCCGCTACTCCTGGGGACGCTTCAGACGCGCCACGAACTTGTACCGGTCCCCCCGGTACACCGACCGCACCCACTCCACCGGCTGGCCCTCCCGGTCCAGTGAGTGCCGGGAGAGCATCAGCATCGGCAGGCCGACGTCCGTGCCGAGCAGGCCGGCCTCGCGCGGGGTGGCGAGCGACGTCTCGATGGTCTCCTCGGCCTCCGCGAGATGGACGTCGTAGACCTCGGCGAGCGCGGTGTAGAGGGACGTGTACTTCACCAGGGACCGGCGCAGGGCCGGGAAGCGCTTCGCGCTCAGGTGGGTCGTCTCGATGGCCATCGGCTCGCCGTTGGCCATGCGCAGCCGCTCGATGCGCAGCACCCGCCCGCCGGCCGTGATGTCGAGCAGCCCGGCGAGGCGGTCGTCGGCGGTGATGTAGCCGATGTCCAGGAGCTGCGAGGTGGGTTCGAGACCCTGTGCGCGCATGTCCTCGGTGTACGAGGTCAGTTGCAGCGCCTGCGAGACCTTCGGCTTGGCGACGAACGTGCCCTTGCCCTGGATGCGCTCCAGCCGCCCCTCGACGACCAGTTCCTGGAGCGCCTGGCGCACGGTCGTGCGCGAGGTGTCGAACTCCGCCGCCAGAGTGCGCTCGGGCGGGACCGGCGTGCCGGGCGCCTGCGTCTCGGTCATGTCGAGCAGGTGCTTCTTCAGGCGGTAGTACTTGGGCACGCGTGCGGTACGGACGGGCGCCCCGTTCTCGTTCTCCGCACTGCTGATGTCGGTGCTCATGCTCCGCCTTCCCGGCTCCTGTGCCGACACGATCTCACTTGTATACCGTCGGCGCCGCTTTTGGTCTAGTCCACAACTTCAAGTGGTCTACCTGGAGTATGCCGTGCCCGGCCCGGGTTTTCGCCGGGTTCTTACTTAAAGGTCCCTGCATATGTAGGTCGCATAACGGCTGGTCAGAGCTCATTCCGGACCCTTGACAGGCCTGCTGGTCTGGTCCAAGCTCCCCCTACTGGTCTACACCATTGGTCCAGGGTCCTGGCCCCACGTTCGGGGAGCAGGGGGGTCGGTGGCATCCCTGAGGAGGGTGGCGTGAAGCGCAAGCTGATATCCGCGATCGGTATCGCGGGCATGGTGGTCTCCATCGCGGCGTGCGGGGGCGAGGGTGGCAGCGGGGGTTCGGACAAGGGCGCGGACGCCAAGGAGCTGACCGTCTGGCTCACCGTCGACGCACAGAACAACTGGCCGGAACTGGTGAAGGCCGCCGACGCGGCGGTGCAGAAGAAACACCCCGGTCTCAAGATCAACCACGAGTACTACGGCTGGCCCGACAAGAACGCCAAGCTCGACGCCGTCCTCGCCACCGACAAGGTCCCCGACGTGGTCGAGATGGGCAACACCGAGATGCTCGGCTACATGGTCAAGGGTGCCTTCGCCCCCCTCGACCCGGCCGAGTTCGACAGCTCGGACGCCTGGCTGGACGGCCTCAAGGCCTCGGTGACCTACGACGGCAAGACCTACGGCGTCCCGTACTACGCCGGCGGCCGCGTCGCCAACTGGCGCAAGGACGTGGCCGCCTCGGTCGGGGTGAAGACGCCCCCGAAGACCTACAAGGAGCTCACCGCCGCCCTGGACAAGATCCAGAAGAAGCAGGGCGGCAAGTTCAGCGCCTGGTACCAGCCCACCCGTGACTGGTACGCGGCCATGTCCTTCGTCTACGACGCCGGCGGCGCCATCGCCACCGAGTCGGGCGGCCGGTGGAAGGCCTCGCTCTCCTCGCCCGAGTCCCTCAAGGGCCTCAAGGAGTTCAAGAACGTCATCGACTCCTACATGCACGGCGACAAGACCAAGGACGAGTCCGACCGCTACATCGTCTACGGCCAGGGCAAGTCCGCCATGATCTTCGCCGCCGCCTGGGAGGGCGCGACCGCCGAGGACCCGAAGAACGACAAGTCCGGCAAGCTCAAGGGCAACCTCGAGAACTTCGTGATGCCCGGCCCGTCCGGCAAGAACATGCCCGTCTTCCTGGGCGGCTCCGACCTCGCCGTGCCGGTGAAGTCCGACGCGCAGGCCCTGGCCGCCGAGTGGATCAACGCGTTCACCGGGTCCTCCGGCCAGAAGGGCCTGATGGCCAAGGGCAACCTGCCCAACAACAAGACCGACCTCGCGACGCTGAAGAACGACCCGAAGACGGCGGTCCCCGCCACCGCGGCCGAGTCCAACTGGTTCGTCCCGATGGCCCCCGGCTGGGGCCAGGTCGAGAAGGCGCAGATCCTCCAGACCATGCTCCAGAGCATCGGCACCGGCAAGAAGTCGGTCGAGGCCGCCGCCAAGGACGCGGACGCCGCGATCGACAAGGTCATCAACACCAAGTGACCTTCGCGCGGGGCTCCCGGTCGGGGAGCCCCGCCGTCGTCAAGACCTGAGGGACCGCCGAGGAGCGCGCGATGAGTGCCGCAGACACCACCACCCCCGTCAAGGTGCCGCCACCGCGGCAGGCACCGCCGCCACCGGGCCTGGCGGACACGCCCCGTAGGCCACGGACGTCGAGCCCGGCCGCGGTCCCCTGGCTGCTGCTCGCGCCCTGCCTGCTGATCCTGGCCCTGGTCATGGGCTATCCGCTGGCCCGTCTGGTCACCCTGTCCTTCCAGAAGTTCGGGCAGTCCCAGCTGTGGGGCTTCCAGCCGGCCGAGTCGGTCGGGTTCGACAACTTCGCGAAGGTGCTGGGAGACGGTGAGTTCTGGACCGTCGTGGTCCGCACGATCGTCTTCGCCGCCGGGGCCGTCGTCTTCACGATGGTGATCGGCATGGCGATCGCCCTGCTGCTCCAGCGGGTCTCCGGCTGGCTGAAGATGCTCATCAACATCGTGCTGGTGGCCAGCTGGGGCATGCCCGTGATCGTGGCCACCACGGTCTTCAAGTGGCTCTTCGACTCGGACTACGGCGTCTTCAACGCGCTGCTCAGCAAGCTGCCCGGCGTCGAGATGATCGGCCACAACTGGTTCGCCAGCGGCCCCGAGGGCCTGGCCGTGATCACGCTGCTGGTGGTGTGGGGAGCCGTGCCGTTCGTGGTCATCACGCTCAGCGCGGGTCTCACCCAGGTGCCGAAGGAGCTGGAGGAGGCGGCCCGCCTGGACGGCGCCGGCGCCTGGGGCGTCTTCCGCTATGTCACCCTGCCCGTCCTCAAGCCGATCATCGTGATGCTCACGACCCTGTCGGTCATCTGGGACATGGGCGTCTTCCCCCAGGTGTTCGTGATGCGGGGCGGCCATCCCGAGCCGGAGTTCCAGGTCCTCAACACCTACTCCTACGACCGGGCGTTCGTGGTCAACGACTACGCCCAGGGCTCGGCCATCGCGCTGATCACCGTCCTGCTGCTGCTCGGCGTGGTCGCCGTCTACATGCGGCAGATGCTGAAGATCGGAGAGGTCGAATGAGCAGCACGCTGACCGGCCGCCGGGCGCCGAAGCTCTGGTGGAACGTCCTCGGCCTCCTGGTCTTCGTCACCGCGGGCTTCCCGCTGTACTGGATGCTCAACACGGCGTTCAAGCCCGCCAAGGACGCCATCGACCCGGACCCGAGCCTGCTGCCGACCGGCATCACCTTCGCCAACTTCGGCCGGGCGCTGGACATCGCCGACTTCTGGGGTCCGGTGGGCCGCAGCATGGTGGTGTCGCTGGCGGTGGTCGTCATCGGCATGGTCGTCGGGCTGCTGGCCGCGCTCGCCATCTCCCGGTTCGCCTTCCGCGGCCGCAAGATCGTGATCGTGGGCATCCTCGCGGTCCAGATGGTCCCGCTGGTCGCCATGATCATCCCGGTGTTCCTGCTGCTCAACGACCTGGGCCAGTACGACCGGCTGACGGGCCTCATCATCACGTACCTGACCTTCATCCTCCCTTTCACCGTGTGGACGCTGCGGGGCTTCATCGTCAACATCCCGAAGGAACTGGAGGAGGCGGCCATGGTCGACGGCTGCTCCCGCACGGGCGCCTTCCTGAGGGTCGTCTTCCCGCTCCTGGCCCCCGGCATGGTCGCCACCTCGGTCTACGGTTTCATCCAGGCCTGGAACGAGTACCTGTACGCCCTGATGCTGCTCAGCCAGAAGAACCAGACGGCGACCGTCTGGCTCGGCAACTTCACCACGAAGCACGGCACCGAATACGCCCCGATGATGGCCGGCGCCACGATGATGGCCGTGCCGATCGTCGCCCTCTTCCTCCTCGTCCAGCGCAAGATGGCCGCGGGCCTGACCGCGGGCGCCGTGAAGGGATGACCCCACCCCATGACGACACTCGCCAGCGGTACCGACACGCTCACCCGTGACGCCCTGACGGTCCTTCAGCCCGGTTTCACCGGAACCACCGCCCCCGACTGGCTGCTGCGCCGGCTCGGCGAGGGCCTCGCCTCCGTCGGCCTGTTCGGCCGCAACATCGCCTCGCCCGGCCAACTGGCCGCGCTGACCGCCCAGCTGCGGGCCGAGCGCGACGACGTCCTGGTCGCGATCGACGAGGAAGGCGGTGACGTGACGCGCCTGGAGGTGCGGACCGGCTCCTCCTTCCCGGGCAACCACGCCCTCGGCGCGGTGGACGACGTGGAGCTGACACGAGAGGTCGCCCACGAACTGGGCCGCCGTCTCGCCGCCTGCGGCGTGAACCTCAACTGGGCCCCGTCCGCCGACGTCAACTCCGACCCGCGCAACCCGGTGATCGGTGTCCGCTCCTTCGGCGCCGACACCGACCTCGCCGCCCGGCACACCGCCGCGTATGTGACGGGCCTGCAGTCGGCCGGAGTCGCCGCCTGCACCAAGCACTTCCCCGGCCACGGCGACACGGCCGTCGACTCCCACCACGCCCTCCCGCGCATCGACGTCCCCGAAGACGTCCTGGGCGACCGCGAACTGGCCCCGTTCCGCGCGGCCATCGCCGCCGGCAGCCGGGCCGTGATGAGCGCCCACATCCTCGTCCCTGCCCTGGACCCCGACCGCCCGGCGACCCTCTCCCGCCGCATCCTGACCGGACTGCTGCGCGGCGAACTCGGCTACGACGGCCTCATCGTCACCGACGGCATGGAGATGCGGGCCATCTCGGGCACCTACGGCATCGAACGCGGCAGCGTCCTCGCCGTCGCCGCCGGTGCCGACGCGATCTGCGTGGGCGGCGGTCTGTCCGACGACGCGACCGTACGGCGCCTGCGCGACGCCCTGGTCGCGGCGGTCCGCACGGGCGAACTGCCCGAGGAACGCCTGGCCGAGGCCGCGCACCGGGTCCGGGCGCTGGCCCGCTGGGCGAGCACGGCGAACCGCGCACCCGAGGACACCCACGGCAGCGAGATCGGCCTGCACGCCGCTCGCCGCGCCCTCACGGTCACCGTCGCCCCGGGCCTCGGGACCCCGGAGACCTTCAAGCCCCTCACCGAACCGCCCTACGTCGCCGCCCTCACCCCCGTCGCCAACATCGCGGTGGGCGACGAGACCCCCTGGGGCATCGCCGCCGAACTCGTCCACCTCCTGCCGGGCACGGTGACGGGCAGCTTCTCGGCGGAGGACGGCAAGTCGGAGGACGGCAACGCGAGCGATGCCGGTGCCGGTGAGGGCGCCGGACGGGCGGCGCTCCAGGCGGCCGGTCCGCGGCGCATCGTCGCCGTCGTCCGCGACGAACACCGCCACCCCTGGATGGCCTCGGCCCTCGACACCCTGCTGGCGGCCCGCCCCGACACCATCGTCGTCGAAATGGGCGTCCCCCAGGCCGCACCCCGCGGCGCCCTGCACATCGCCACCCACGGCGCGGCCCGCGTCTGCGGCCGGGCTGCGGCCGAGGTGATCGCCGGGTTGTAGAGCTGGTTGTGCAGCTGGTTGTAAGACTGCCTCCGAATGTAGTACTTCTTATACATGAGCGAGCAGGTGCACAACAGGTTGGCCATGGTGCGCGCCGAACGGAAGGTGTCGCGCCAGAGCCTGGCCGAGGCAGTGGGAGCCCACTACCAGACCATCGGCTACATCGAGCGAGGCCAGTACAACCCGAGCCTCGACCTGGCACTGAAGATCTCGAAGTTCTTCGGTCTGCCGGTCGAGGCCCTGTTCTCCCTCGAACCGTTCCGGCCGCTCACGGACGAGGTCTACGGGAGGAACCAGCCATGACGACGACACGCCTGACCCGCTACGACCGGAGCATGCTGCGGCTGATGAACGACCGCCGCGCCCAGGCCTGGTACGCCACGGCGGCACGCCGACGTCTGGCCGTCGCCGCGCACATCACCCTCACCGTGGCCATCGGCGCACTGATGACCCACTTCTTCCTCGCCGAGGGCGAGCCGCTGTGGCCCGTCGCCGCGATGGCGGTGCTGCTGCTTCCCTGGATGGTCGCGACCGGCGTCATCAACGGCGCCACCCGGGGCCTGCTGGAGCTGCGCGAACACGTACTGGACGAGCGGCAGTCGGCCGAGCGCCGCCGCGTCCTGGCCCGGGCCCACCGCATGACCACGCTGCTCCTGGCCGCGACGGCGGCCGCCCTGCTGATCACGGGCGGTGTCGACGGCAACGCCCCGAAGGCCTACGCGGCACCCCTCCTCATCGCCGTCCTCGTCGTCCACCGGGTCATGCCGCTGTGGGTGGCCGGCCTGCGCGCCGAGGACGAGCCGGCCGACGACGAGGCCTTGTAAGCGAGGGCCCCTAGATCCCCTGCCACTCCGGCTTGTTGGCGTAGGTGTACCGGAAGTAGTCCGCCAGCTTCAGCTTCGACGCGGCGGCCTCGTCGACCACGACGGTCGCATGCGGGTGGAGCTGGAGCGCGGACGCGGGGCACACCGCGGCGACCGGCCCCTCCACCGTCGCAGCGACCGCGTCCGCCTTGCCCTCGCCGGTGGCGAGCAGCACCAGGTGCCGGGCCTCCAGGATCGTGCCGATGCCCTGTGTGATCACATGGTGCGGCACCTGGTCGATGTCGCCGTCGAAGAAGCGCGCGTTGTCGATCCGGGTCTGCTCCGTCAGCGTCTTGATCCGCGTCCGCGACGCCAGCGACGAACACGGCTCGTTGAACCCTATGTGCCCGTCGGTCCCGATCCCGAGCAGCTGAAGGTCCACACCCCCGGCGTCCGCGAGCACCTTGTCGTACGCCTCGCACGCGCCCTGCACGTCCTCGGCCGTGCCGTCGGGTCCCATGAACTGGTCCATCCCGATGCCGAGCGGCTCCAGCACCTCACGCCGCAGCACCGAGCGGTACGACTCCGGATGGTCGGCGGGCAGCCCCACGTACTCGTCGAGCTGGGCTATCCGCGCCCGCGTGACGTCCACGGCACCGGAGCACACCTTGGCCGCCAGCGCCTCGTACACGGGCAGCGGCGTCGAGCCGGTCGCCACGCCGAGCAGGGCGCCGGGCTTGCGCCGGAGCAGCTGAGCCATGGCCTCGGCGATGAGCTCGCCGCCAGCCTTGGCGTCCGGAACGATGACAACTTCCACGCTGGGCCTGCCGATCTGAGAGGGATGCTCAACTGGGACCGGACCCGGGAGGGGTCGTGTGGTTTAGACCAATCTAACAGAGCGGTGACGCCGCTCCCAGGGTGAAGTCCGCCGGTCCCGCAGGGGCAGCCACCCGGTGCCGGCCAGGTCTCCCGCAGGTGAACAGCGCCGGTCCCGCGTGGCCGTTCCGCGGTGCGGGGGAGTGGAATGGGAGCTGCATCTGCCCGCGCCCCGGAAGGACCCCGCCATGACCGCCGCCGCCACACCGGACCCCCTCAGCGAGCGCCCGGGCCGGATCATGGCCCGGGAGATGGCGGAGCAGCCCGCCGTGCTGCGCCGGATCCTGGCCGACGGCGCCGCCACCATCGGGGACGTGGCACAGCAGATCGCCGCCCGCGCCCCCCGCTTCGTCCTGCTGACCGCCCGCGGCACCTCCGACAACGCCGCCCTCTACGCCAAGTACCTTCTGGAGATCAGGCTCGGCCTGCCCTGCGGACTCACCTCGATGTCCACCACCACGGCCTACGGTGCCCGGCCCGACCTCACGGATGTCCTCGTCGTCACCGTCAGCCAGTCCGGCGGCTCCCCGGACCTGGTCGCCTCGACGCGGGCCGCCCGCGAGGCCGGCGCGATCACGCTCGCCGTCACCAACAACCCGGACTCACCGCTCGCCGGCGTCTCCGAGTACCACATCGACATCATGGCCGGACCGGAGAAGGCCCTCCCCGCGACCAAGACGTACACCGCCTCCCTCCTCGCGCTCTACCTGTTCGTCGAGGGCCTGCGCGGCGGCGACGGCGCACCCGCCCAGGTGCTGCCGGACCTCGCCGGGCAGCTGCTCGCCCGGCAGGACGAGGTGCGCGCCCTCGCCGCCCGCTACCGCTTCGCCGAGCGCATGGTGATCACCTCACGCGGCTACGGCTACCCCACGGCCAAGGAGGCCGCCCTCAAGCTGATGGAGACCAGCTACATCCCCGCGCTCTCCTACTCCGGCGCCGACCTGCTGCACGGGCCGCTCGCCATGGTCGACAACGTCTCCCCGGTCATCGCCGTCGTCACCGACGGCAAGGGCGGCGAAGCGCTCCAGCCGGTCCTCGACCGGCTGCGCGGCCGCGGTGCCGACCTGGTCGTCATCGGCCCCAGGCACCAGGTCGAGCAGGCGTCGGCCGGCTTCGTCCTGCCGACGGAGGATGTCGCCGAGGAGGTCCAGCCCGTCCTGGAGATCATTCCCCTCCAGCTCCTGGCCTACGAGGTCACCATCGCCCGCGGCCAGGACCCGGACGCGCCCCGGGCGCTGGCGAAGGTGACGGAGACTCGCTGACTATGTGAGCGAACCCCCCGTCACATCCACCCAGCTTCCCGTGACCCACCGACCCTGGTCCGAGACCAGGAACGCCACCACGTCGGCGACGTCGGCCGGCTCGCCCACCCCGCCCAGCGCCGAATACGCCGCGGCCTTCGCCCAGCCGTCGGCACTGCCGTGCAGCAGCTGGGCCGTGTTGTCCGTGTCGATGATCCCCGGCGCCACCGAGTTCACCGTGATGCCCCGGGGGCCCAGCACCTTGGACAGGTCCCGCGAGAGGACGTCCAGCGCGGCCTTCGTCATCGCGTACGCCATGTTGTCCGTCATCACCGCGGTCCGGGCCAGCCCCGAGGATATGTTGACGACCCGGCCGCCGTCCCGCAGCCGGCTCATGCCGTGCTTGAGTATGAAGAACGGCGCCTTCACGTTCACCGCGAAGACCTTGTCGTACTCCGGCTCGTCCAGCTCCTGGATCGGGGGCGTGTTACCGATCCCCGCGTTGTTCACGAGGATGTCCAGCCCGTCCGCGTGCCGGTCGAACTCCGCCCACAGTGCCTCGGCGTCCCCCGGCAGGCCCAGCTCCACGCCCACCGCGAACGCCGAGCCGCCCGCCGCCTCGATCGCCGCGACCGTCTCCTTCGCCGCCGTCTCGTTCCTGCCGTAGTGCACGCCGACCCGCGCGCCGTCGCGGCCCAGCCGCTCGGCGATCCCTCGCCCGATGCCCCTGCTCGCACCCGTGACGAGTGCAGTCCTGCCTGTGAGCACGCCCATGGCGGCGCCCCCTTCTCATTTATCTAGCGGTCGCTACAGAAATGACCGTACAGCAGCCCGCCGACATTTTTCTAGTGGCCGCTATAAAATGCACTCCATGGTGAACGACGACGGGACCGCGAGGGCCGAGAGACACGGAACCGCGACGAGCCAGGGCACCGGAACCGCGACGAGCCAGGGCACCGGAACCGCGACGGGCGGAACGGCAACGGGCAAGGTCAGAGGAAGGCCCCGCGGCCGCCCCCGCTCCTTCGACCGTGAGACGGCCCTGGAAAAGGCACTCCTGGCCTTCTGGGAGCACGGGTATGAGGCCACGTCCGTCTCCGACCTCACTCGCGTCATGGACATAGGCGCCCCCAGCCTCTACGCGGCCTTCGGCGACAAGCGGTCCCTCTTCGAGGAGGTCGTCCAGGTCTACGGCAGGAGGTACGGCTCGTTCACGGACCGGGCCCTCGCCGAGGAACCCACCGCCCGGGACGCCGTCGAGCGCATGCTGCGCGAGGCCGCCGCCGCGTACACGGAACCAGGCCATCCGCACGGCTGTCTCGTCGTCCACGCCGCCGCGAACTGCTCGACCCCCGAGGTCGAACGGTCGCTGCGGGACCGTCGCAACGCCAACATCGCCGCGATCGAGAGCCGCGTCCGCGCCGATGCCGCCGCCGGTGTGCTGCCTCCGGGGACCGACGCCGCCGCCCTGGCCCGGCACGCCGGAGCGATGATCCAGGGCATGTCACAACAGGCGCGGGACGGGGCGAGCCGGGAGGAACTGGAGTCGGTCGCGGAAATTGCCATGTCCGTCTGGCCCCGCACAGGAACCCACACCGGTTAGGCTGCGTGAGGACGCCGGCGCGCCCGAGCCGTCTGAGAATTAACAACAACGAACAGCCTCCAACGCATGGACACCCACGAGTGGTCTAGTCCACAATGCGTGATGAGAGCGCGTGTGCAGCGCGCACCAGCCTCCGCCTTCCCCGCACAGGAAGGCGGACAGAGGAACCGAGGCTCTCTGCCCTGACTGCCCCGGCTCCTCGTCCTTCGGCCGACCGGGACCGCACACCCCACGGCCGATACTGCTCCGGGCTGCGGTGCCGGGAGGGTTGAGGGTCCCTCCCAGGCGCCGCGGCCCGCGGGTGTCCAGGAGCCCGTACCGCTCCGGGCCCGCACATTTCAGAGCCGTACAAACCCCCGGGTACGCTCGCTCACGTGCCCTCCATGAACGAACTCGTACGCCAGCACACCGCCCTCGACGACACCGATCTCGAGTGGCTCCACCTGCTGGTCTCGGAGTGGCAGCTGCTCTCCGACCTCTCCTTCGCCGACCTGGTGCTGTGGGTCCCCACCAGCGACGGCACGCGGTACGTGTCCGTCGCGCAGATGCGGCCCAACACCGGTCCGACGTCCTACCAGGACGACATGGTGGGCCACCTGGTCCCGCGTGGCCGCCGCCCGATGCTGGACGCCGCCCTCGACGAGGGCCGCATCGTGCGCGAGGGGGACCCCGAGTGGCGCGAAGAGGTCCCCGTCCGGGTCGAGTCGATCCCCGTGCGGCGCGAGGGGCGCGTCCTCGGTGTCATCGCGCGCAACACCAACCTCCTCACCGTGCGCACCCCGAGCCGCCTGGAGCTCACCTACCTCCAGAGCGCCTCCGACCTCGCACAGATGATCGCGGCCGGCTCCTTCCCGTTCGCGAACCAGCTGCTCGACATGGACGCCTCGCCCCGGGTGGGCGACGGCCTGATCCGGCTCGACGCCGACGGCCTCGTCCAGTACGCCTCCCCGAACGCGCTGTCCGCCTACCACCGCCTCGGCCTCGCCTCCGACCTCGTCGGCCAGCACCTGGGCAGGACCACCGCCGAACTCGCCCCGACCAGGGGCCCGGTGGACGAGGCGCTCGCCAAGGTCGCCAGCGGCTGGGCGCCGCGCGAGTTCGAGATCGAGGCCAGCGACGGGGTCATCCAGTTCCGCGCGATCCCCCTCAAACCCAAGGGCACCCGCATCGGCTCGCTGGTCCTGCTCCGCGACGTCACCGAACTCCGCCGCCGCGAACGCGAGTTGATCACCAAGGACGCGACGATCCGGGAGATCCACCACCGCGTCAAGAACAACCTCCAGACGGTGGCGGCCCTGCTCCGCCTCCAGGCCCGGCGCATCGAATCCGACCGCGGCCGCGAGGCTCTGGAGGAGGCGGTGCGACGCGTCGGATCGATTGCGATCGTGCACGAGACGCTTTCCCAGAACCTGGACGAGCGCGTGGAGTTCGACGAGATCGCCGACCGCGTCCTGGCCATGGTCGCGGAGATCTCCCCGGGCAAGGTCGCCGGCCGGCGCACCGGCCGCTTCGGCATCCTCGACGCCGAGGTCGCCACGCCGCTGTCGATGGTGCTGACCGAGGTTCTGCAGAACGCGCTGGAGCACGGCTTCCGCGAGGGCGACACCGGCACGGTGGAGGTGTCGGCGGTCCGCGGCGGTACGTCCAAGGAGGCCCGCCTGCTGGTCACCGTCCAGGACGACGGCGTCGGCCTGCCGGACGGTTTTGATCCGAAGACCGCGGGCAATCTCGGCCTCCAGATCGTACGCACCCTGGTGGAGGGCGAGTTGGGGGGAACCTTCGACATGGTCCCGGCCCCCGAGCGCGGCACCCGTGTGATCCTGGACATCCCGGTGCCGACGCGGAAGTAGCAGCAGCGACTGCCGAGACCGGCCCGGGTCCCTCGGAAGAGGCCCGTCACAGCATTGAGCCCCGGGCCATCAAATGGCCCGGGGCTAAAGCTCGTTGCTGCTTAACTAAGCGCATCGGGGGAACTGCGCGCTGCGGCTCGGGGGCGGGAGATGCGTACTCGCTGTACGCGCCGCCAAGCTCAGGCTGTCAGCAGGGGTGGGTTGTCAGGCGGAGGCCTGACGGGCCCGGTTGCGGGCGGCGCGGCGCTTCATGGCGCGGCGCTCGTCCTCGCTGAGACCACCCCAGACGCCGGAGTCCTGGCCGGACTCGAGCGCCCACTGCAGACACTGCTCGATCACCGGGCAGCGACGGCAGACGGCCTTGGCTTCCTCGATCTGCAGCAGCGCAGGACCGGTGTTGCCGATGGGGAAGAAGAGCTCGGGGTCTTCCTCGCGGCAAACGGCGTTGTGACGCCAGTCCATGGCTGCTACCTCTCCTTGGTATTACGTGCAGGTGCTTGTGAATGTGAACGCTTTCACGAATCCCTCAACAAGTGAAGGGCCGATCGCCAGGTTCCCTGGCGTGGGTCCTGTGAGTTGAAGAGGGGTTCTGGTGATCAGTGGAGGCCGATGCTGCGGGCCGTCCCGATCGCCACGTAGAGACTCGCAAACCTCAGCGGCGGATACAACCCCTTCTGGAAAGTTTTTTTTGATTCTTCGGTGTCGACTAGGTCACAGCCGTACTTCCATGGGGTGGACCCTGGCCTAAACGTTCGAGTGAAAGGACTTTAGCCAGTTCTGCTCACACAATCACACGCAGTGCACGACGTACGCCTGTGAACGTCACGCTCGTTCGCAGCCCCAGGTGGTCACCGTCCATCTGGAGGGGGAGCGGCACCTTCGAATGCAAGGTGAACTCGGTCAAATCGTGCAGAGAGGTCGCGTGCCTGCCATGGGGTCCGCGCTCGGGGGACGAAGTGAGCAACTGGGTGCCATACCGGGCAACCGCTGTCGTGGACAGCCGGCTGAGACCGAAGAGATCCAGTCCGGTATCGAACGAGGCCTTAGGTGCCGCGTAGATCGGGCGATTCCCCAGAAACGTCCACGGGGAGGTGTTCGAGACTATGGACAGCACCAGATCGGTGACCGGATCCTCGCCGGCCCGTTCCAGCGTGATCGTCCCGTGCCGGCGGTTCGGTTCCCCGAGGAGTTGGCGCACGACCTGGCGGACGTAAAGAGCGTGTGTGGATTTCCGGCCGCGCTCGCGGTGCTGCTCCACCCGGCCGACCACGCCGGCGTCGAAGCCGAGTCCCGCGTTGAAGGTGAACCAGCGGGAGGGCACCGCCGCGTCCTCCGTGCCCGGGGTGCCGGAGGTCAGGCCCAGGCCGACGGTGCGTTCGCTGCCGTCGCGCAAGGCGTCCAGCAGGGCCCCGGTCGCTTCCACCGCGTCGTTGGGCAGGCCCAGAGCACGGGCGAAGACGTTGGTGGAGCCGCCCGGGACCACGGCGAGGCCGGGGAGGTGTCCCGGGTCGGGACCGGCGTGGAGCAGGCCGTTGACCACCTCGTTGACCGTGCCGTCGCCGCCGAGGGCCACCACCAGGTCTATGTCGTCGCTCTCCGCCGCATGCCGGCCCAGGTCGCGCGCATGGCCGCGGTACTCGGTGGTGACCGCTTCCAGCTTCATCTCGCTGGCGAGCGCGTGGATCAGTACGTCGCGTGTGCGCGCACTTGTGGTGGTTGCCGCCGGATTGACCACGAGAAGTGCACGCATGACTGGCAGCGTACCTACTGGGTGGTACCTGGCCCATACCGAGGTAGGGATCAGGTAAGAGAGCGGGGGCGAACCTGGCCATGAGGGGCGCGTACGGCCGGGGCTACTCTTCAGGGGTGAGCAGTGAGCAGACCTCCACCACCCAGGACACCCCCGGCCCCCGACCGCGGAGGCTGACGTACGCCGCGCTGCTGGCCGCGCTGGAAGGGCTCGCACTGGTCGTCGGCGGCGTCTGGATCCTCGTCCTCGGCCTCACCGGTGAGCCGGACGACCGTCAGCAGGCCGTGACCGGGGGTATCACGCTCGTCGTGCTCGCGCTGCTGCCGCTGCTCGCCGCGCGCGGGCTGCTCGGCTGCCGCAGCTGGAGCCGCGGCCCGGCCGTCATCACCCAGCTCATGGCGCTGCCGGTGGCCTACAACCTGCTCCAGGCCGACAGCATGGCCATTCCGGCCGGGATCGCCCTCGCGGTCGTGGCCGTCGCGGCGCTCGTCCTGCTCGTGAACCCCGAGACGACCCGGGCCCTCGGGATCCGCGGGCCCGGCAACGCGGAGAAGTAGCCGTCCGGGGAGCCGTCACTCCTCGACGAGGAGCTTCTCCCGGAGCTGCGCCAGGGTGCGCGCCAGCAGCCGCGAGACGTGCATCTGCGAGATGCCGACCTCCTGTGCGATCTGCGACTGGGTCATGTTGCCGAAGAACCGCAGCAGCAGGATCCGCTTCTCGCGCGGCGGGAGGTCCTCCAGCAGCGGCTTGAGGGACTCCCGGTACTCCACGCCCTCCAGCGCCTCGTCCTCCGCGCCGAGGGTGTCCGCGACCGCCGGTGATTCGTCGTCGGTGTCGGGGACGTCCAGGGACAGCGTGGAGTACGCGTTGGCGGACTCCAGGCCCTCCAGGACCTCCTCCTCGGAGATCGCGAGCTTCTCGGCGAGCTCGTGGACCGTGGGTGAGCGGCCGTGCAGTTGCGAGAGCTCCGCCGTGGCCGTGGTCAGTGACAGGCGCAGCTCCTGGAGGCGGCGCGGGACGCGCACCGCCCAGCCCTTGTCCCGGAAGTGCCGCTTGATCTCGCCGACGACCGTCGGGGTCGCGTACGTGGAGAACTCCACGCCGCGGTCCGGGTCGAAGCGGTCGACCGACTTGATCAGCCCGATCGTGGCGACCTGGGTCAGGTCGTCCAGCGGCTCGCCGCGGTTGCGGAAGCGCCGCGCGAGATGCTCCACGAGCGGCAGGTGCATGCGGACCAGCTGGTTGCGCAGCTCCGCGTACTCGGGGCTGCCGGGGCTCAGAGTGCGCAGTTTGAGGAACATCTCGCGCGCCCCGCTGCGGTCCGGGGAGCCGTGCTGCGCACCCTGTGTGTGGTGCGCGCGCGGCGCTGCGTCCTCGGACTGTCGCTCGTGCTCGCTCATCGTCCCGCCCGTCGCCCTTCCCCGAGCCCTCGCCTCCTCCTCCACTCCCGGCTTCGCGCGAGTGGGGGAACCCCCCTGGGCAGGAGATGCCGCGATCCCTCCGCCCGGAGGCGCGCTCCGCACGGCACTCTCCCGGTCCCGCCGCTCGCCTCCCGGGAGGACGGCCCCCGCGGAGTCGTCCTCGGGATGCGGGCGGGCCTGCTCGGGGATGCCGTCGATGCCGTCCGCCATGCGCCGGGCCCCGGTCGGACCGCACGGGTCCGTGGCCGTGCCCTCGGCCGGCAGCTCTCGTGTGCCGCGCTCTTCGTCCCGCACCGGCCCGTCCTCGTTCCTCACGCCGGCCCGGGTCCCGCGCCGCGCTGTTTGTAGAGGCTGATCGAAACGATTTTGTCCTTGTCCACGGCGGAGGAGACCTTGCCCGCGAGAGCGGACAGGACCGTCCAGGCGAAGGTGTCCCGCGAGGGGGCATGACCATCCGTGGTCGGCGCCGAGACGGTGACCTCGAGCGAGTCGTCGACGAGGCGGAAGACGCAGCTGAGGACCGAGCCGGGCACGGCCTGCTGAAGCAGGATCGCGCATGCCTCGTCCACCGCGATGCGAAGGTCCTCGATCTCGTCGAGGGTGAAGTCCAAACGGGCCGCGAGACCGGCCGTGGCCGTACGCAGCACCGACAGGTAGGCACCCGCGGCCGGCAGCCGGACTTCCACGAAGTCCTGAGTCGCGGGCTCGCCTGCGATCTGGGACACCCTCACCTCCATGGTGGTACAAGTGTTTCAGGGCCGAGGGTCGCCCCCCGGGGTAACGCGATACATGGTTCAGCGGTGACGCTATCGCGCTCTCAACGGTCCTGTCCCCGGGACCCCAACCCCTTGCCGTCACTCACAGTAAACCTGTGGATACGCTCCGTGTCTAGGGGGTCGGCGGGCCCAAATGGGAAGAGCGCGCGCCGGGTTGACGTACCCAGACGTCAGACGGTCGAACCGTCCGGCGCCGGGGTCCTGCCGAGTCACACCAGGACATGATCGACGAAGCACCAGCGCCAGGTCTCCCCGGGCTCATGGGTCCGCATCACGGGATGCCCGGACTCCTTGTGGTGCTCCGCCGCGTGCCGCCCCGGCGAGGAGTCGCAGCAGCCGACGTGACCGCAGCTCAGGCACAGCCGCAGTTGCACCGGATCCATGCCGTCCGCCAGGCACGCCGGACACGTCTCGCTGAGCGGGACGGGTTCCGGATGCGGCAGCGCGTCGGCATGCGTGCACTGTTTCATGATTGCCAGGTTACGACGGTCGCGCCGAAGACCGCGTGGAAAAAAGAGGGCGGGCGAGAACGATGGACGTGATGCCACTGCTGTTGCTGGTGGCGGGCAGCGCCGGGATCGCCGCGGTGGCAAGGCGCACACCGGTTCCCGCGCCGCTTCTGCTGGTGGCGGTAGGGCTCGCGGTCAGTTCCGTCCCCGGCGTGCCGGACTACACCCTCGACCCGCACGTCGTCCTGCCGCTCCTCCTGCCCCCGCTGCTGCACACGGCCGCCACCGACAGCTCGTACCTCGATCTGCGGGCGCAGCTGCGGCCGGTCGCGCTGCTGTCCGTCGGGTACGTGCTGTTCGCGACCTTCGCCGTCGGCTGGGCCCTGTACCTGCTCGTGCCGGACCTGCCGCTGACCGCGGCCCTGGTCTTCGGCGCGGTGGTGGCACCGCCGGACGCGGTCGCGGCGACGGCCGTGGCCCGCCGGGTCGGGCTCCCGACCCGGATCACCACGATCCTCCAGGGCGAGTCCCTGCTCAACGACGCCACCGCGATCACCGCCTACCGGGTGGCCCTGGCCGCCGCCGTCGGCGAGGGCGCGACCTGGGCCGGCGGCATCGGCGAGTTCCTGCTCGCGGCGGTCGGCGGAGTCGTGGTCGGGCTCGTGCTGATGGCGCCGATCCACTGGATCCGCACGCACGTGCAGGAGGTGCTGTTCCAGAACACGCTCTCCCTGCTGACCCCGTTCGTCGCGTACGCCGTCGCCGAGCAGGTGCACGCCTCCGGCGTTCTGGCGGTCGTCGTCGTGGCGCTCCACCTGGGACACCGCGCGTGGGAGGTCGACTTCGCGACGCGGCTCCAGGAGGAGGCGGTGTGGAAGATGGTCGCCTTCGTCCTGGAGTCGGCGGTGTTCGCGCTGATCGGACTCCAGCTGCCGGTGGTGCTGAGGGGACTCGGGGAGTACGAGGGGGGCCTGGCCGCCTGGTACGCGGTCGTCGTCTTCCTGGTGGTCGTCGCGGCCCGGTTCGTGTGGGTGTACCCGGCGACCTTCCTGCCGCGGCTGCTGTCGGCCCGGATCCGGGAGCGGGAGGCGAGTCCGACCTGGAAGGGGCCGTTCGTCGTCGCGTGGGCCGGTATGCGGGGCGTGGTCTCGCTGGCCATCGCCTTCTCGATCCCGCTCACCCTGCACGACGGCGAGGAGCCCTTCCCGCACCGCAACCTCATCCTCTTCCTGACCTTCACGACGGTCATCGGGACGCTGGTCGTGCAGGGTCTCACCCTGCCCCCGCTGATCCGTCTGCTGAAGTTCCCCGGCCGGGACGCACAGGCCGAGACACTGGCCGAGGCCAACGCCCAGGCGCAGGCCTCCCGGGCCGCCGAGCGGCGCCTGGACGAACTCCTCACCGACGAACGCAACGCCCTGCCCGCCCCGCTCGCCGACCGGCTCCGCATCGTTCTGGAGCGCCGCCGCAACGCCGTATGGGAACGGCTCGGCCAGGCCAACCCGGTCACCGGGGAGTCCGTCGACGACACCTACCGGCGGCTGTCGCGGGAGATGATCAGCACCGAGCGCGAGGTGTTCGTCAAGCTCCGCGACGGCCGGTACATCGACGACGAGATGCTGCGGACGCTGCTGCGCAGGCTGGACC
Source organism: Streptomyces sp. NPDC050416 (assembly GCF_044458845.1). Lineage (NCBI taxonomy): Bacteria > Bacillati > Actinomycetota > Actinomycetes > Kitasatosporales > Streptomycetaceae > Streptomyces > Streptomyces sp. NPDC050416. Next base: position 86,555 of record NZ_JBITII010000002.1, on the reverse strand, counting down.
TGGAGGAGGCGGCGGCCTTCAGGGAGACGGCGTAGGGACGGGACGACGGACGGCACGGACGCGCGCCGGGCTTCAGGGGCGGGGCGGCGGGCGCCAGGGGAGGGGCGAGGCGGGCGCCAGGGGAGGGGCGGCGGGCGTCATGGGAACGGCGAGGGCGGCCGTCACGGGAGCGGCGGCGGGCGTCATGGGAACGGCGAGGGCGGCCGTCACTGGAACGGCGGCGGGCGTCATCGGAGGGGCGGCGGGTGTCACGGGAGCGGCGGCGGGCGTCACGGGAAAGGGCGGCCGGTGATCACGGCCGCCACCGTCGTCCCGCGCGGGAAGGCGCCTTCGCCGGCCAGGGAGACGAGCCCGTACAGCAGCTTCGCGACATACAGGCGCTCGACGGGCAGTCCATGACGCTGCTCGAAGTCCGCGGCGAAGCCGTCGAGCTCGTCGGGCACGCGCGCGTAGCCGCCGAAGTGGAAGCGGTCGTCGAGGCTCCAGGTGCCGCGTGGGCCTCCGAAGGCCTGCTGCTGCAAGGCCCTGACCTCGGCGGTCAGGAAACCGCCCTTGAGGACCGGGACACCCAGTGCGCGTTGCCCGGGGGCGAGTCCGGCAGCCAGCCCCGCCAGGGTGCCTCCGGTGCCGCAGGCCACGGCGACGACATCGGCCCGGCCGTGCAGTTCGGCGCCGAGTGCCCGGCAGCCGCGTACGGCCTGCGCGTTGCTGCCGCCCTCGGGGACGACGTAAGCCCCCTCCGCGTCCGCCGCGCACAGGATCGCGGCCAGGGTCCCCGGCTCGGACTTGCGGCGGTACGTCGCCCTGTCGACGAAGTGCAGCCGCATGCTGTCGGCCGTGCAGCGGGTCAGCGAGGGGTTGAGGGGCCGGCCGGCCAGCTCCGCGCCGCGTACGACACCGACCGTGCGGATGCCCAGCAGCCGGCCGGCCGCGGCCGTGGCACGCAGGTGGTTGGAGTAGGCGCCGCCGAAGGTGACGAGGGTACGGCCGGCCGCGGCCGCGAGATTCGGCGCCAGCTTGCGCCACTTGTTGCCGATCAGCTCCGGGTGGATCAGGTCGTCCCGCTTCAGCACCAGCCGCACGCCGTGGCGTTCGAACCGGCTGTCCACGACCTCCTGCGCCGGCGAGGGGAGCCGGGGACGCAGCACGGCGGATCCGGGGATGTCGGGGCTGGTCACCGGGCCATTGTCACCCGGGTGTGGGGGAGGGGGACTCGGAGCTGACGCCTTCCCGCGAGCCCGGGCCGCTCTGCGGCCGCCCGGACCGGCGGCCGCGTACGAGGTCGATGAGCGACGGGCCGCCCCGCATGCACCAGAGGGCGATGACCGGGTCGCAGATCGCGCAGCCCAGGGAGGAGGTGTGCGCGAAGGGGATGATCGGGTTGCCCTTGAGGTGGTGGACGATGTCCCACGCCGTGTGCAGCAGCCAGCCGATGCCGATCCACGTCCACGACTCCAGGCCGCGGAAGGCGACGTAGGCGAGCAGCGCCGTGAAGGGGAACTCCCAGCCGCCCATGCCGCCGCCGCTGAGGTAGGCAGCGCCGGCGCCGCCGACCATGACCGCGTTCAGACGCCGCCGGTGCGGTTCGCGGACGAGGGACATCAACAGGGCGTAGAGGATGCCGATGCCGATCGGCGCGATGTACAGCATGGAGAGGCCGTTTCCGGAGTGGGCGGAAGGAACGGATCACCACGCTAGATCCGGTTCCGCGCGCTCCCCAGCGGCATTACCGACACGTTCCCACGGGTTGTCGCCAGCGGTCCGGCTCCGGGGTGTGCCGCCCGAGACCGGATGGGAAAAACGGGCCCTGCCCAGTCGTATGAAGATCCATTCCCGCTCTTTCGTGTAATAGCACCAAGACGCTGCGTGAGGAAGGCTTGGGCGTGCACATCGATGCCCGAGGCATGTGGGCGTCGGTCACAACCGGGAGGGCAGTTCTCTATGTCGGTAGGCGAAGAGGTCCGCACGGAGCAGACCAAGCCGCAGCAGAGTCTCGGCACGGCGGCCGCGCGGAACCTGGCCACCACGACCAAGTCCGTGCCGCAGATGCAGGAGATCAGCTCCCGCTGGCTGCTGCGCATGCTGCCCTGGGTCGACATCCAGGGCGGTACGTACCGGGTGAACCGGCGGCTGACGTTCGCCGTGGGCGACGGCCGGCTGACGTTCGTGAAGACCGGCGACCGCGTCGAGATCATTCCCGCGGAGCTGGGCGAACTGCCGGCGCTGCGGTCGTACGAGGACGAGGAGGTGCTCTTCGAGATCGCCCGGCGCTGCGAGCAGCGGGAGATCCCCGCGGGCGAGGTGATCGTCTCGTTCGGCAGCCCGTCCGACGAGGTGTACCTGCTGGCGCACGGCCGGGTGGAGAAGGTCGGCACCGGCCCGTACGGGGACGACGAGTCCCTCGGCATTCTCGCCGACGGCGCCTACTTCGGCGACGACGCGCTGCTGAACGAGGACGCGATCTGGGAGTGCACGGCCCGCGCGCTCACCCCGTGCACCGTCCTCGTCCTGCCCCGCGCGGAGTTCGCGCAGATCGCCGAGCGCTCGGACACGCTGCGCGAACACATCCAGCAGCGCCGCTCGATCCCCTCGCAGCGCTCCAACAAGTACGGCGAGAAGGAGATCGACCTCGCCGCCGGCCACTCCGGCGAGCCGGACATCCCGCACACCTTCGTCGACTACGAGGCCAGGCCCCGTGAGTACGAACTGAGCGTCGCCCAGACCGTCCTGCGCATCCACACGCGCGTGGCCGACCTCTACAACCAGCCCATGAACCAGACCGAGCAGCAGATCCGGCTGACGGTCGAGGCGCTCAAGGAGCGCCAGGAGCACGAGCTCATCAACAACCGCGACTTCGGTCTCCTGCACAACTGCGAGTACGACCAGCGGATCCAGCCGCACGACGGCGTGCCCAGCCCGGACGACCTGGACGAGCTGCTCAGCAGGCGCCGCGGCACCAAACTGCTCCTCGCACACCCGCGCGCGATCGCCGCGTTCGGCCGTGAGCTCAACAAGCGAGGGCTCGTCCCCGAGACCATCGACATGGCCGGGAACCGCATCCCCACCTGGCGCGGGGTGCCGATCTTCCCGTGCAACAAGATCCCGGTGACCCCGGAGCGGACGACGTCGATCATCGCCATGCGTACCGGCGAGAGCGACCAGGGCGTCATCGGTTTGCGGGCCTCCGGCATCCCGGACGAGATCGAGCCGAGCCTGTCGGTGCGCTTCATGGGCATCAACGAACAGGCCATCATCAAGTACCTGGTCACGGCCTACTACTCGGCCGCGGTGCTGGTACCGGACGCGCTCGGCGTCCTGGAGAACGTCGAGATCGGCCGCTGGCGGTGACGCTTCCGGTACGCCGGCCGTGTCCGCGCCCGGCAGCGCGGGTACACCCTCGGGGTACGCGCCCAGCGGCAGCGCAGGCGCCACCGTCCGCTCAGTCTCCGAGGCGGTCCCATGGGTGAGTCCCTTACGGAGTTCAGGACGCAGACGACGCTGCCCGCCCCCGGTGGACAGCGCGGTACCGAGCCCGGGCGTGCGGCCGGGGCGCCGGAAGGGCGGGGGCTCATCGGGACACAGCGGGAAGGCCGGCCGGGGCCGGACGAGGGCCACGAGGCGGTCGTGCTCCTGGAGCGGGCCCGGGCGGAGGTCGACCCGGTACTGCGGGACGCTCTCGGCTCACTGCCCGGGCCGATGCGCCGGATCGCGCTCTACCACTTCGGCTGGGAACAGGCGGACGGCTCGCCGGCCGTGGGCGGCTCCGGCAAGGCGATCCGGCCCGCGCTCGTCCTCGCCGCGGCGGCCGCCCTCGGCGGGCCCGAGGCACGGGCGGCGGCGGTCCGCGCGGCCGCGGCGGTGGAACTGGTCCACAACTTCACGTTGCTGCACGACGACGTGATGGACCGGGACACCACCCGGCGCCACCGGCCCACCGCGTGGACGGTGTTCGGCGACGCCGACGCGATCCTCGCCGGGGACGCCCTCCAGGCGCTGGCCATGCGGCTGCTCGCCGAGGACCCGCATCCGGCGGCCCCGGCCGCCACCGCCCGGCTGGCCCACTGTGTGATCGAACTGTGCGCGGGACAGCACGCGGACACGGCCATGGAGCATCGCGCTCCCGCCGAGGTCACGCTCGACGAGGTCCTCGCCATGGCGGAGGCCAAGACGGGCGCACTGCTGGGAAGCGCCTGTGCGCTCGGCGCTCTGTACGCGGGCGCCGGGGACGCGGACGTGGCGGCGCTGGACGCGTTCGGCCGGGAGGCCGGGCTCGCCTTCCAGCTCATCGACGACGTCATCGGCATATGGGGCGACCCGCGCCGCACCGGCAAGCCCGTCGGCGCGGACCTGGCCGCCCGCAAGAAGTCCCTGCCGGTCGTGGCGGCCTTCGCCTCCGGCACACCGGCGGCCGCGGAACTGGCCGAACTGTACGCACGACCCAGCGAGAAGGAGGACCTCGACCACATCGCCCAGACCGTGGAGCGGGCGGGCGGCCGTGACTGGGCCCAGAACCAGGCGGCCGACCGGATGGCCCTGGCGATGCAGCAACTGGCCCGCGCGGTGCCGGAACCGGAGGCGGCGGGCGGTCTGCTGGCCCTCGCCGAGTTCGTGACACGGCGCAGCAGCTGACGGCGGCGGTGCGGCAATCAGCCGTCGGCACCAGCTGACGGTGCGGCACAGTCGTCGGCACCAGCTGACGGTGCGGCAATCAGCCGTCGGCAACGGCTGACGGAGCGGCAATCGATCGTCGCGATGGCCGGCGGTGTGACAACCGGCCGTCGGCGGCACCTGACCGGCCTTCGGGTGACCGAAGGGCAGGACTCCGGAGACGCCGGGGCCGTGCGGCTCCTGACTCCTTACGGCCCGGGGCCTCCGGTCAGGCGGGTCCCGCACTTCCCCACGGTGTGCGGGGCCCGCTTCCCAGGCCGGCGACGACTGGTGCTTTGGGCGCCTGTCCGATGAAATCCCGCCAAGCTCCGGCCCCATGCGCCGGGGCGGCTCCCAACGGCCCTACGATCAACGCCCGTCGGGACGAGTGAAGGGGCGGGGACATGGGTGTGGCGATCCGGACGGCGGGCGAGGGCGACCGGGAGCTGGTTGTCCGGCTGCTGGACGAGGCGTTCCAGGACGATCCCGTGAGCGGCTGGGTCTTCCCTGGGGAGGAGGACCGTCGTGCCCACCATCCCGGGCTCATGGCCGTCTTCACCGACATCGTGCTCGAGTCCGGGCGCATCGACCTCACCGAGGACGGTTCGGCCTGTGCGCTGTGGCTGTCCATGCCCGCCGACGACCACGACGGCGACGCCGAGGACGACGGTCCGGCCCAGGTGCGCGAGGCCGTCGACCCGGACAACGAACGCATCGAGGCGACCGGCCGGCTGACCGCCGCCATCCATCCCTCCGGGCGGGCCCACGAGTACCTGTGGATGATCGGCGTGGCCCCCGGCCGCCAGGGCGAGGGTCTCGGCACGGCGCTCATCGAGTCGGTCCTCGACCGGTGCGACCGTGAGGGACTGCCCGCCTACCTGGAGGCGAGCAGCGCCCGCAGTCGCAAGCTGTACGAACGCCTCGGCTTCGAACTCGCCGGCCCGTTGCTCGACCTCCCGGAGGGCGGCCCGGCCATGTGGCCGATGTGGCGCGAGCCCCGCACCGCCGAGAGCGCGTCCTGACCCACCGGGCCGATGCCCGGCCCTGCTACCCCTCCGGCAGTACCGTCGCCACGATCTTCTCCACCAGCCCCTCGGGCACGCTCACCCCGGGCAGTACGCTCTCCAGGACGCCCGGCAGGGTCAGATGCTCCAGGAGCAGGCCGAGCATGGCCAGGTACAGCACGGCGACGGACTCGTCCCCGCCGGGCAGGCCGGCCGTCCGGTGGAACTCCATGGCCTCCTCCAGGTCGCCACGGACCGACTTGGTGTAGGAGGCGAGCAGTTCGGGACGCCGGGTGGCCTCCAGGCGCAGTTCCATGAGGGCCAGATAGCCCGTGCGGTCGCGGCTCGCGCGGGCCATGAGGTCGTACATGAAGGCCGTGACCAGTGAGCGGTCCTTGGGGCGGGTCATCAGCCCGGCGACCACGTCGGGGTCGGGCGCGAGCCGTACGTGCAGCCGGGTGTCGATCTGACGCAGCAGGTCGGCGCGGTCAGTGAAGTAGTTGGAGGCCGTGCCCACGGGCACACCGGCCTCCGCGTCCACCGCGCGGAACGTCAGCCCGCGCGCTCCCTCACGCGCGAGCACCTCGACACCGGCGTCGACGAGCGCGGCCCGACGCCCCGGATTGCTGACCATGCGGAGTCCCTTCTCCCACTTTCCGCCATTCGCGGATAACTCCTTGCAACCACTACACCAGAAGTACTACAACTGCAGTCGTTGCCGTGACAGCCTACGAAAAGAGACCGGCTTGCGAAAGCTCACATACTTCATCGCCTGTTCGATCGACGGCTTCATCGGAGACCCGTACGGCGACGCGACGTCGATGTTCCGCTTCATCGACGAGGAGTTCCTCGCCTTCCTGAAGGCGGAGTATCCGGAGACCGCGGCCACCCAGGGCCGCCGGGCCCTCGGCTTCGACGACCTGCCGAACAAGCGGTTCGACACCGTCGTCCAGGGCCGCGGCAGCTACGACCTCGCCCTGAAGGAGGGCATCACCAGTCCGTATGCCCACCTGCGCGAGTACGTCGCCTCCAGGACGCTGAAGGAGTCGCCCGACCCGAACGTCGAGATCATCGCGGACGACCTCGTCGGAAAGGTCCGCGAACTGAAGGCCGAGGACGGCGAGTTGGGCATCTACCTGTGCGGCGGGTCCAAGGTCGCGGGCGAACTGCTCGACGAGATCGACGAACTCGTCATCAAGACCTACCCGCTCGTGTACGGCACGGGCATGCCGATGTTCGGCTCGGGAATGGCGATCTCGGACTTCACGCTCGAGTCGGTGCGCACGTTCGACAACGGGATGCTGGTGCGCACGTACAGCAGGAAGCGCTGAGCCGCCGACCGGCCTACCCTGAAGACATGGGCAGCGAAGGACACACCTGTCCGACCTGCGGACAGCCGGTGGAAACGGTCGTCCGGCGCCACAAGACGCTGGGCGCGTGGGTCCCCGTGTGGGTGGCGGGCCCCTGCCGCAACCCCGAGTGCGGGGCCTATGAAGCGGAAGAGGCCGAGGGTGTCCGGACCGAGGAGATCCGGACCGGCGAGGAGATCCGGACCGCCGACCCGCCCCGGCCCGCCGAGGACACCGCCTCACCTGCGACGACCCCGCGCGACGACGCCCCTGGAGAAACCGTCGCGGAAAATCCCTGAGGTCGTGTCGACAATTCCGGCCCGGCTCCGACGTCCCGTGTGAGAGCCGCCCACCAGGGCGGTGAGAGCCGAAGGAGCGGACTGATGAAGTACCTGGTCATGGTGCAGGGCACGCAGACCGACTACGACGCCATGCGCGGCAGGGCGTCGGCGCACTCCCCCGCGTGGAGCGAGGAGGAGCTCCAGGCCATGTTCGCCTACATGGGAGCCATCAACGACGACCTCTCCGAGACGGGCGAATTCGTCGACGGGCAGGGCCTGGCCGAGCCGGCCCAGACCCGGCACGTCACCCTCGGTGACGACGGCAAGGCGGTGATCACCGACGGCCCGTACAGCGAGACCAAGGAGCTGCTGGCCGGCTACTGGGTCCTGGAGTGCGAGAGCCTGGAGCGGGTCACCGAGATCGCCGAGCGCGTCGCCCGGTGCCCCCAGCCTGCCGGCGCCCCCGACTACCCGGTCGTGATCCGTCCGATCATGGACGGCTCCGGGGACATCTGAGGGCCGGGGACAGGCCGACGGGCGCGTCGGTGGGACCGGTGGACCGGTGGGACCGAGTGGGGACCGGTGAGGAGCACACCCGAGATCGAGGACCTGCTGCGCCGTGACGCGCCGCAGGTCCTCGGCGCGCTCGTCAGGCGGTACGGCCATTTCGACGCCGCCGAGGACGCCGTACAGGAGGCGCTGCTCGCGGCGGCCGGGCAGTGGCCCTCCCCGGGCGTACCCGGCAATCCGCGCGGCTGGCTGATCAGAGTCGCCTCGCGGCGGCTGACCGACGCCCTCGCAGCGAGGAGGCCCGGCGGCAGCGCGAGGAGCGGGCGGCGGCGCTCACGCCCCGCGACGCCTTCCCCGCCGCGCCGCCCGGGGAGCGGGCTCCCCGCGAGGACGACACGCTCTCGCTGCTCTTCCTGTGCTGCCATCCCGACCTGACGCCGCCCGCCCGGATCGCGCTCACGCTGCGCGCCGTCGGCGGTCTGACCACGGCCGAGATCGCCCGCGCGTATCTGGTGCCGGAGGCGACGATGGCGATGGGGGTACCCCCTGTTCGAGCGAAGCCGAGAACTTGGGGGAGCATCAGCCGGGCCAGGCGGAAGGTGCGGGGCGTGCGCTTCGGTCGCCCGGACCGCTGGGAACAGCGGCTGCCGTCCGTCCTCCAGGCCCTCTACCTGATCTTCAACGAGGGCTGTACGGCCACCTCCGGAGCCGCTCTCCAGCGCCGTGACCTCGCGGGCGAGGCCGTACGCCTGACACGCGCGGTCCACCGGCTGCTCCGCGACGACGGCGAGGTGGCCGGCCTGCTCGCGCTGATGCTGCTCACAGACGCCCGCCGCGACGAGCGCAGCGGACCGCACGGCGAGTTGATCCCCCTCGACGAGCAGGACCGGGGCCGCTGGGACAAGGCCGCGATCGAGGAGGGCGTCGCGCTGGTCACCGGGGCGCTGTCCCGGGGCCGGCCCGGGCCGTACCAGCTGCGTGCCGCGATCGCCGCCGTCCACGACGAGGCACCCTCGCCCGAGGCGACGGACTGGGCCGAGATCCTGGGTCTGTACGACGTCCTCGTCCGCCTGGTCCCCGGCCCCTCGAACGCCCCAACCGCGCGGTGGCCGTCGCCATGGTCCACGGCCCGCATGCCGGCCTGGGTGAACTGGACGCCCTGGCAGGCGAGTTGCAGGGCCACCGCGTGGACGCCGTACGCGGTCACCTCCTGGAACGCGCGGGCGACCCCCAAGCTGCCCGGGCCGCCTACGAGTCGGCGGCCGCGCAGGCCCTCAGCCTGCCCGAGCAGCGTTACCTCGTGGCGCGGGCCGCGCGGCTGAGGGACTAACGTGAAGGCATGAGCATGACGGGGGAGCGGCGCCGCCGGGTATGGCGCTGGGCAGTGATCGTGTGGGTGCTCGCCGTGGCCGTCGCCGGCGGACTGACGCTGTGGCTGCAGGACTCGACGGAGCCCCAGGGCCCCTACGTCTGGGAGAACGCGAAGCCCGACAAGACGCCGGACCTGCCGCCCTGCCCGACGCCGGACGGGGCCGGACTGCCCATCGCGTGCGCCTACGTCGAAGCGCGCTAGCCGCGCGCCCCACCCGTCACCGGATCCCGGGTCGTCAGGCAGTACGTGCCGCCCGCCGGGTCGCGCATCACGGTCCAGCCGGAGAAGCCGGCCACGAAGGCGGCTCCGAGTTCCTCGTGCCGCGCCCGGGTCGCCGCGACGTCCGCGCAGGCGAGATCGAGGTGGGCGGAGGCCGGGCGTTCCTCGCCCAGGCGTTGCAGGAGCAGACGGACCGGCAGACCGGGCGGCGGCTTGACCACGTGGAACTCGGGCAGGGCGCCCGGCAGCGACTCCCAGTCCGCGAGCAGCGCGCTCCAGAAGGCGACTTCGGCCTCGAAGGCCGAGGGCGCGACGTCCACGCACACCTGGTCGAGCCGACTGCCCCGCACCACGCCCGGGCGTGAGGACTGGCCGCCCCAGGGATCCGCGCAGAACAACTGCCCACCGGGCGAACGCAGCACGACGAGCGAACCGAGGCCGGTCACCACGCTCGCGCCGAACCGCACCGCCGCGGCGGCGAACTCCGGTACGTCGTCCACACAGAAGTCGATGTGCGCCCCGCCGGAAGGCGGCCCGACCGCCTGTACCTTCACGCAGGCGTCGGCGCCGTCGGGAAGCAGCGTGACGAACTCGTCGTGCTCTCCGCGCAGTTCGGACAGCCGGGTGTCCGTGACCGCCGTCCAGAAGTCGCAGGCGGCGCCGAAGGCCTCCCGCGGGCGGTCGATGAAGGCGTACGTCCAGCTGATCCTCATGGGCGCGATCGTAGAGGGCATGCGTTCACCGCCGCCCGCGTGAACCTTGACCAGCCTTTGCCTCGCCGTTCCCCGCCTATTGGCCCGCAGTTGTTTGCATTCAGGAATGGACCACATCACGTTCCTCGTGGCGGTCGTCATCGTGACGGCACTGGCCTTCGACTTCACCAACGGATTTCACGACACGGCGAACGCGATGGCCACGTCCATCGCCACCGGCGCACTCGCTCCCCGTACGGCGGTCCTGATCAGCGGTGTCCTCAACGTGATCGGTGCCTTCCTGTCCACCGAGGTCGCCAAGACCATCTCGGACGGCATCGTGGACGACACCCTCGTCACCCCGGGGATGATCTTCGCGGGACTGGTCGGGGCGATCCTGTGGAACCTGCTGACCTGGCTGGTGGGACTGCCGTCGAGTTCCTCGCACGCCCTGTTCGGCGGGCTGATCGGAGCCGTGTGGGTCGGGGCGGGCAGCCACGGCGTCGACTTCGACGAGGTCGTCGAGAAGGTCCTGGTGCCGGCGGTGGCCTCGCCGGTCGTGGCCGGTGTCGCCGCACTGCTGGCCACCTGCCTCGCCTACCGGCTCACGGACCGCGCCCGCAAGGGCTCCGTCACCAAGGGCTTCCGGATCGGCCAGATCGCCTCGGCCTCGCTGGTCTCCCTCGCCCACGGCACGAACGACGCGCAGAAGACCATGGGCGTCATCACCCTTACCCTGATCTCGGCCGGCGCGCTCGGCCACGACGCCGGACCGCCCCTGTGGGTGATCGCCTCCGCGGGCCTCGCCATCGGCCTCGGCACGTATCTCGGCGGCTGGCGCATCATCCGCACCATGGGCAAGGGCCTCACCGAGATCCAGTCGCCGCAGGGCTTCGCCGCCGAGACCGCCTCCACCACCGTCATCCTGACGTCCGCGCACCTCGGTTTCGCCCTGTCCACCACCCAGGTCGCCTCGGGCAGCATCCTCGGCGCGGGACTCGGCCGCAGGCTCGCGGAGGTCCGCTGGGGCGTCGCGGGCCGCATGGCCGTCGCGTGGCTGATCACGCTGCCCGCCGCCGCACTGGTCGGCGGGCTGGCCGCGAGCGTGGTGCAGAGCGGCGGGGACCTCGGTACGGCGGTCGTCGCCCTGGTCGGCGCGGCCCTCGCCGCGGGCATCGTCGCCGCCTCGCGCCGCAACCCGGTGCACGCGCACAACGTCAACGACGCACACGAGGTCACCGTCCGCACCGAGCCGCCCGCCAAGGTCGGCACGGCCGCCTGAACGCAGGGGAGTCGACATGCATCTGGACTGGACCGCACTCGGCCAGGTCACCGCGGTCAGCATCGGCGTCACCGTCGCCGTGGTCGTCGTCTTCGCCCTCGGCGTCCTCGGCCTCGCCCAACTGGAGGGCGCCCGCGACCGGCAGGGCCGCACCTTCGCCCTCGGCCTCACCCAGGCGGCGCTGTGCTTCCTCGCCTGCGCGGCCGTGGTGGCGTACGGGATCTTCCTGATCGTCCCGCAGTTCCACTGACCGACACCGACGTGCACGCCGACGCCGACACTGACGCCGCCCACGACGGCCACGACGGCCCATGACGAAGGGACCCGGCCGGTTCTCCCGGCCGGGTCCCTTCGTCTGCCCGTGGCTTCAGGCCTTCTTGGTCTCCCAGAAGATCTTGTCGATCTGGGCGATGTAGTCCAGCGCCTTCTGGCCGGTCGCCGGGTCGGTCGAACCCTTGGCGGCGGAGAGGGCCTTGAGGGTGTCGTTGACCAGCTGGTGCAGCTCGGGGTACTTCTCGAAGTGCGGCGGCTTGAAGTAGTCGCTCCACAGCACGGACACGTGGTGCTTCGCGAGTTCCGCGCGCTGCTCCTTGATGGTGGTGGCACGCGCCTGGAAGTGCGGGTCGTCGTTGCCGGCCATCTTCTCCTGGATGGCCTTCACCGACTCCGCCTCGATGCGGGCCTGGGCAGGGTCGTACACACCGCAGGGAAGGTCGCAGTGTGCGCTGACCTTGACCTTGGGGGCAAACAGGCGGGAAAGCATGGAGCATTCCTTCCTCGTGATCGTCTTCTCACAGGGGACATTACTCCGTGGGGGAGCGGTTTTCGCGAGTGCCCCCATGGGCTTAGGACAAAAGTCCAGGGTGAGACTGAGACTGTGGACGAAGAACCGGGGAGGTGCCGGGTGATGCCGGAGCTGTCGCAGGAGTCCGAGCGGGGGAGGTCGGCCGCGCCCTTCGGGGTGGCCGAGGTGACCGGCCCGTCCATGGTGCCCACGCTGTACCACGGGGACCGGCTCCTGGTGCACTACGGGACCCGGGTCAAGCCCGGTGACGTCGTCGTGCTGCGGCATCCCTTCCAGCAGGACCTGCTGGTCGTCAAGCGGGTCGCCCAGCGGCGCGAGAACGGCTGGTGGGTGCTCGGGGACAACGCGTACGCCGGCGGCGACAGCACGGACTACGGCGTCGTGCCCGACGACCTGGTGCTGGGGCGGGTCCGGTTCCGCTACCGGCCGCGCAAGCCGGGGCTGCGTTCGCCCTGGGCGCTGCTGGGCTGGGCGCTGTCCGCCGCCAGGCCCGTGCTCTCGGGCAGGCCGGGCCGGGCCGTTTCGAGGCGTTTGCGGGCGCGGTAGGCCGCCACGTTGGCGCGGGTCGCGCAGCGGTCGGAGCAGTAGCGCCGGGAGCGGTTGGTGGAGGTGTCCAGGTAGGCGTTGCGGCAGGGCGCGGCCTCGCACAGCCCGAGCCGGTCCACGCCGTACTCGGTCAGGTGGAACGCCAGACCCATCGCCGCGATCGCCGCGTATCCCGCGGTCGCGTTCGACGGATGGTCCGCCAGGTGCATGTGCCACAGGGGGCGGCCGTCGTCGTCGCGGACGTCGTGCCCGGAGATCTGCGGGCTCACCGGGAACTCCAGCAGCAGCGAGTTCAGCAGGTCCACGGCGAGCGTCTCGTCGCCCGTGTCGGCCGCCTCGAAGACCGCGCGCAGCCGGGCCCGGACCGCGCGGAAGCGGGTGACGTCCGCGTCGGTGGTGCGGCGGGCCGCCGACTGGTTGTCGACGAACAGCTCGCGGACCGCCTCGACCGACGTCAGGGTGTCCTTGCCCCGGGCCGGTTCCTCCGTGTTGACGAGGCGCACGGCATAGTCCGAGTAATAGGCCAGTTCCACGTGTAGTCCTTACGGAGGAGCTTTGATGGCTTTGATGTCCCGAGCGCGCACTCGTAACAGATAAGTGTGGTTCCAGGGTATTACGAGTCGGACACCCCGCTCCTTGACCCGAAGCGGCACGCCGAAGGGGGCGGTACGGAGTTCCGTACCGCCCCCTCGGGGTGGGTGATGTCAGAGCACCTTGGACAGGAACGACTTCGTCCGCTCGTGCTGCGGGTTCGTCAGCACCTCGCGCGGGTGACCGGATTCGACCACCACACCGCCGTCCATGAAGACCAGGCTGTCGCCCACCTCGCGGGCGAAGCCCATCTCGTGGGTGACGACGATCATCGTCATGCCGGACTCGGCGAGGTCGCGCATGACGTCCAGGACGTCACCGACCAGCTCCGGGTCGAGCGCCGATGTCGGCTCGTCGAACAGCATCAGCTTCGGGTCCATGGCGAGGGCCCGGGCGATGGCGACGCGCTGCTGCTGGCCGCCGGATAGCTGAGAGGGGTAGCTGCCCGCCTTGTCGGCCAGGCCCACCCGGTCCAGCAGCTCCAGGGCCCGCTGCCGGGCCTGGTTCCTGCTCACGCCCTTGACCTGGACCGGTGCCTCCATGACGTTCTCCACGGCCGTCATGTGCGGGAACAGGTTGAAGCGCTGGAAGACCATGCCGATGTCCCGGCGCTTGCGGGCGACCTCGCTGTCCTTCAGCTCGTAGAGCTTGTCGCCCTTCTGGCGGTAGCCCACCAGCTCCCCGTCCACGTACAGGCGGCCGGCGTTGATCTTCTCCAGGTGGTTGATGCACCGGAGGAAGGTCGACTTGCCGGAGCCGGAGGGGCCGATGAGGCAGAACACCTCGCCGGACTTCACCTCCAGGTCGATGCCCTTGAGGACCTCGAGGGGGCCGAAGCTCTTGTGGACGCCTTCGGCCTTGACCATGGCGTTCATGCGGTACCTCCCGTCGGCTTCGAGCGGTTGGACAGGGACAGGAGGTTGGCCTTGACCTTCTGGAACGGCGTGGCCGGGAGCGACCGGCTCGAACCACGCGCGTAATACCGCTCCAGGTAGTACTGGCCGATGCTGAAGACCGACGTCATCAGCAGGTACCAGGCCGCCGCCAGGAACAGCATCTCGGCGGGGGCTCCGGAGGTCTGGCCGATGTCCTGAGCGGCGCGCAGCAGCTCCGGATACTGGACGACCGAGACCAGCGAGGTCGTCTTCAGCATGTTGATGACCTCGTTGCCCGTCGGCGGCACGATCACGCGCATCGCCTGCGGGATGACGATCCGGCGCAGCGTCTTGGCGTGGCTCATGCCCAGCGCGTGCGACGCCTCGGTCTGGCCCTCGTCGACGGAGAGCAGACCGGCTCGGCAGATCTCCGCCATGTACGCGGCCTCGTTGAGGCCGAGGCCCAGCAGCGCCGTCAGGAACGGGGTCATGAAGTCCGACCACTCGTCCTTGTAGAACGGCCCGAGGTTGATGTACTCGAAGACCAGGCCCAGGTTGAACCAGACGATCAGCTGTACCAGGACCGGCGTGCCGCGGAAGAACCAGATGTAGAACCACGCGATCGACGAGGTCACCGGGTTCTTCGACAGGCGCATCACGGCGAGCACGACGCCGCCGACGATGCCGATGACCATGGACAGCACGGTCAGCAGGAGCGTTTTGCCCACGCCGTCCAGGATCCGGTCGTCGAAGAAGTAGTCCGGGATCGCACCCCAGTTGATCTTGCCCTGGGAGAACGCGTAGACGACCCCGACCAGCAGGGCGATGGCGACGACGGCGGAGATGTACCGCCCGTAGTGCCGGACCGGGATGGCCTTGATGGCCTCCGGCCCGGCCGGGGGCGTGTCGCCCGTCGTCTTGTCGATGTCAACAGTCACGGGTGTTGCCTTTCAGTGCCGCTGCGTCGCGGTCACTTGCCGCCGTTGATGGTGGCTTCCTTGATGGCGCCGTCCGTGACGCCCCACTTCTTCATGATCTTCTGGTACTCACCGTTGTCGATGATCGCGTCCAGTGCGGCCTTGAGGGCGTCCCGCAGCTGCGTCTGGTTCTTGGCGACCGCGATGCCGTACGGAGCGGCCTCGACCTGCTCGCCGACCAGCTGGAAGTCCTTGCCGCCACCGGAGGTCTTCACCGCGTACGCGGCGACCGGGAAGTCGGACGAGCCGGCGTCGGCGCCACCCGCGCGCAGGCGGGTCTGGGCCTGCTGGTCGTTGTCGAAGGGCTCGATGGCGATCTTCTTGCCGACCGGGCACTTCTTCGACTCCGCCTTGGCGAGGTCCTCGGAAACCGTGCCGCGCTGCAGCACGATCTTCTTGCCGCACAGGTCGGACCAGGTCTTGATGCCCTGGTCGTCGCCCTTCTTGGTGTAGATCGAGACACCGGCGGTGAAGTAGTCGACGAAGTCGACGCCCTCACCGACCTTCTTGCCGGTGTCGGAGTCGATGCCCTCCTGGCGGTCCTTGGTGTCGGTCATCGCGGACATGGCGATGTCGTACCGCTTGGAGCGCAGACCCGTGATCAGCGTGTCGAAGGTGCCGTTCTCGAACTGGAAGTCGACGCCGAGCTGCTTGCCCATGGCGGCGGCGAGGTCGGGGTCGATGCCGACGACCTTGCCGGAGCTGTCCTTGAACTCGACCGGGGCGTACGCGATGTCAGAGCCGACCTTGATGACACCCTTGTCGCGGATCGCCTGCGGCAGCTTGTCGGCGAGCGGGGCCGCGCTCGTCTCGTTGCCCGACCCGGTGTCCTTGGTCTGGTCACCGCATCCGGTGAGCATCAGCGCGCCTGCGACCGCGATCGCACCGACCGCTGCTAGCCGGGGGTGCGCGGCGGTCGTACGACGGGTGGAGCTTGCGGTCATGGTGGGTTCCTCCGGCGGATGGGTGGAGTTGCCGATGGGGCGAGCGCTGCCGATGGGTTCGGCAGTGCCGTGGACTGCCGAAGGTTCGGCAGTGCCGTGGACTACCGGCCGTGCCGGTAGTCCCGTGGGTCGACGAGAACACACGTCTTCGAGTGTCGCGACCTCGTGTGATTACGGCATCTTGCCATTCGGACGGCGCCATTCTGGGGGCCAGCCATGTCAAAATCGGATAACGGGCGACCCCCGAACCGCACCACTCCGGTACATCACGGCCGGACCTTCTGCGGGAATCATTCCTTCCGGCAGGAAGATCTTCGGTTTGTCCCGGGAATCCGATACGGGGCCCGAGGGATTCGCCGACGAGTGAGCGGTTGCCGAGGGTTTGTCCAGGCCTTGTCCCGATATTGGACGAAGAGTCAGGGCGCCCGTGTGTGACCTTCGCGTTATGGACTCGTCGTCGGCGCCGTCCGTCCGGTAAGAAGGTTCTTTACACCCCTCATCCGGGGCTCAGGGCGCGTGTGCGGCGCGCCCATCGCGTATGCGCCCGTACGTAACACGTACAGAGCACGACCACGGCCGTACGCGGTCCCGCCCACGCCTCACCAGGAGTGGCCACCCTCAAGCCAATGAAGATTTAAGGGGTAAAACGAAGTGGCAGCGGAGATCGTCAATCCTCGCAGCGAGAGCACGACGGACCATACGGGTCACGAGGGCGGTGCGGAGCCCCTCGACTCCTTCGATCCGGCGTTCGCGCTCCACCGCGGCGGCAAGATGGCCGTGCAGGCCACGGTGCCGGTCCGTGACAAGGACGACCTGTCCCTGGCGTACACGCCCGGGGTCGCGAAGGTGTGCAGCGCGATCGCGGAGCAGCCGGAGCTGGTGCACGACTACACGTGGAAGTCGTCGGTCGTGGCCGTCGTGACGGACGGTACGGCCGTGCTGGGGCTCGGTGACATCGGGCCCGAGGCCTCCCTCCCGGTGATGGAGGGCAAGGCGATTCTGTTCAAGCAGTTCGGCGGCGTGGACGCGGTTCCGATCGCGCTGAACTGCACGGACGTCGACGAGATCGTCGAGACGGTGGTGCGGCTCGCGCCGTCGTTCGGCGGGGTCAACCTGGAGGACATCTCGGCGCCGCGGTGCTTCGAGATCGAGCGGAAGCTCCAGGAGGCGCTGGACATTCCCGTCTTCCACGACGACCAGCACGGTACGGCGGTGGTGACGCTGGCGGCCCTGCGGAACGCTGCGCGGCTGAGCAAGCGGGCGCTGGGGGATCTGCGGGCCGTCATCTCCGGCGCCGGTGCGGCGGGTGTCGCGATCGCGAAGATGCTGGTCGAGGCCGGGGTCGGGGATGTCGCGGTGGCCGACCGCAAGGGTGTCGTGTCGGCGGACCGGGACGATCTGACGCCGGTGAAGCGGGAGCTGGCCGGGTTCACGAACAAGGCGGGGATCAGCGGATCGCTGGAGGCGGCGCTGGCCGGGGCCGATGTGTTCATCGGGGTGTCCGGTGGGACGGTGCCGGAGGACGCAGTCGCGTCCATGGCCGACGGGGCGTTCGTTTTCGCCATGGCGAATCCGAATCCCGAGGTGCACCCCGAGGTCGCGCACAAGTACGCGGCCGTGGTGGCCACCGGGCGGTCGGACTTCCCGAACCAGATCAACAACGTGCTGGCGTTTCCGGGGATCTTCGCGGGTGCCTTGCAGGTGCGGGCGTCGCGGATCACGGAGGGGATGAAGCTGGCTGCGGCGGAGGCGCTGGCGGGTGTGGTCGGGGACGACCTCGCGGCCGACTACGTCATCCCGTCGCCGTTCGACGAGCGGGTTGCGCCGGCGGTGACGGCTGCGGTGGCTGCGGCTGCCAGGGCCGAGGGTGTGGCTCGGCGGTAGCGCGTTGCGCGGTGATGTGAGTGGCCCCGTCCGGGTGTGGGCGGGGTCGTTTCTTTGGGTGCGGCTGTTTGGGTGGTGCGGGGTGCCTGCGGCGGCCTGTGGCCGCTTCGGTGGGGGTGCGCATAGCGCCTACCGGGGTGCGGTGGGTCGGGGCCGCGCCGGGGGGTGTCAGTCCCTCGGAACGGCGCGATGGGCTTGCGTACCGACTAACTGTCCGTTGACGCGCCAACCGCTACGGGCGGACACCCCCCGACACGTCCGCCTTCTCGCCGTGCGCGAGTGCAGGCGCACGTAGGCACTGGGGCAATCGTGCCTCCCCCCCAGTGCCTTAAGGCCTGGGAGGTGCCCCCAGGCGGCACGGGTGGGCGCAGCGGCACCCCGCTCCGCCGGGCTGCGCACCCACCCGGCCTCAGCACTGGCGTGGAGCGTGTGGCAAGAGGGTGTGTCTCACAGAGGCCGGTGGTTCCGTGCGGTCGGTCCGGAACCTATCGTCAAGGTCATGTTCGCTGTCTACGCCGCCCGAATCGACCGCGACCAGCCACTGACCGGCCTGGAGTTGGGAGAGCGTCCGGCTCCCGAGGTCCGCCCCGGCTGGAGCACCGTCACGGTCAAGGCCGCCTCCCTCAACCATCACGACCTGTGGTCCCTGCGCGGCGTCGGCCTCGCAGAGGACAAGCTGCCGATGATCCTCGGCTGTGACGCCGCCGGCGTCGACGAGGACGGCAACGAGGTCGTCCTGCACTCCGTGATCGGACAGAGCGGGCACGGGGTCGGCCCGAAGGAACCCCGTTCCATCCTCACCGAGCGCTACCAGGGGACCTTCGCCGAGGAGGTCGCCGTGCCGACCTGGAACATCCTGCCCAAGCCCAGGGAGCTCTCCTTCGAGGAGGCCGCCTGTCTGCCCACGGCCTGGCTGACCGCGTACCGGATGCTGTTCACCAACGCGGGTGTCCGGCCCGGCGACTCCGTGCTCGTGCAGGGCGCCGGTGGTGGTGTCGCCACGGCCGCCATCGTGCTGGGCAAGGCGGCCGGGCTGCGGGTCTTCGCCACGAGCCGGGACGAGGCCAAGCGGAAGCGGGCCGTGGAGCTGGGGGCCGTGGAGGCCCTGGAGGCGGGGGCGCGGTTGCCGCAGCGGGTCGACGCCGTGATCGAGACCGTCGGGGCCGCCACCTGGTCGCACTCCGTGAAGTCGCTGAAGCCCGGCGGCACGCTGGTGATTTCCGGTGCCACCAGTGGTGACCGGCCCTCGCACGCCGAACTGACGCGGATCTTCTTCCTGGAGCTCAAGGTCGTCGGGTCCACGATGGGCACCAAGGACGAGCTGGAGGATCTGCTCGCGTTCTGTGCCGCGACGGGAGTGCGGCCCGTGATCGATGAGGTGCTGCCCATGGACCGTGCGCGGGAGGGCTTCGAACGGCTGGCGTCCGGTGAGCAGTTCGGGAAGGTCGTGCTCGTCAATCCGTAGTGCCTGCTGAGTGGGTGTGCTGGCGGCCGGTCCGGGTTCGGGCCGGCCGTTTGGTTTGTCAACTGGGGTTGACGGGAGCGGGTTGTCAACTTAGGTTGACGTCGTGACCGAAGCAACCGATCTGGCCGAGCGTGCGGGCGACCGTGATCCACGGGTCGGCCTGCGGGCCGTCGCCGCCCTGCGCAGGCTGCTGGAGCAACTGGAAGCCGTCCAGGTGCGCAACGCGCGCAAACAGGGCTGGTCGTGGCAGGAGATCGCCACCGAACTCGGTGTGAGCAGGCAGGCCGTGCACAAGAAGTACGGGAGGCATTGATGTTCGAGCGGTTCACGAAGGACGCCCGGAGTGTGGTCAAGGGCGCGTTCGCGTATGTGGAGGGCGGTGGGGGCGGGCAGGTCGTGGAGCCGGAGCATCTGTTGCTCGCCCTGCTCGATCGGGAAGGCAGTCGCGGCTCCTTCGCGCTCACCGCTCTCGGGCTCGGTGAGCGGAGGGAGTCCGTGCGGCAGGCGCTGAGGGCGGCGCGGCGGCGGGCCGGGCTGTCGCAGGCCGAGACCGACGCGCTCGCCGGGCTCGGGATCGATGTGGATGAGATCGTCGCCCGGGTGGAGGAGGTGCACGGGGCCGGCGCCATGGCCGGTGACCGGAAGGACAAGGGGTGGTGGTCGGGGCGGCCCTCCTTCGGGCGCGGAGCGAAGGACGTCCTGGAGCGCTCCTTGCGGGTCGCCCTCGCCCAGCGGGACCGGCACATCGGGGACGAGCACATCCTGCTCGCCCTGACCCTGCGCCCCGGCGTCCCGGCCGAGGTCCTCGCCGACCACGGGGTGACGTACGCCTCCCTGGTGCGGGTGCTGTACGGGGGCGGCGAGGCCAAGGCCGGGTGAAGGGCGGAGGTCGGCCGCTTACTTCTTCGGCGTGCGCAGCAGGGCTCCTATGTGGGCCGCGGCCGTCGACAGGTGGCGGCGGGCGTCGCGCAGTTGGCCGGGGGTGACGCCGTGGTCGCGGGCCGCGTCGCGGATGTCGTCCCGGAAGCGGTCGAGCAGGCGGTCCAGGTCGCGGGCCGGGTCGCCGGTGGAGTCCGTGGCGTCCTCGTGGGCCCAGGCAGGCTCGTAGGCGGCCGGGAAGTCCTCGGCTGGCTGTGACGGCGTCGGCTCTGCGGCCGGCTTGCCGGTGCCGGTCCAGTCGAAGCCGAAGTCCTTGCCGTAGCCCTTGCCGAACTCGCCGACCTCCTTGGCCAGTTCGCTCAGGCCCTCGCGCAGCCCCGTGGGCCAGTCGCCGCGGGCGAAGTGGTCCTGGACCTGCTCCTGGACCCGGCGGGCGATGCGCTGCACCTGCTCCTGGGCCTGGGCGCGGGCCTGTTCCTGGGCCTCCTTCGCCTGGCGGCGGGCGCGCTGGGCGTCCTCGCGGGCGCGGCGGCTCTCGTCCTTGGCGCGGCGGGCCTGTTCCTTCCACTCCTGCCTGGCCCGCCGCATCTCCTCCTTGGCCACGCGCCAGGCGTCCTTGTCGCCGTACTGCCCGAAGTCCCCGAAGGGGGCGTCCTCCGCGTCACGGGCCCCCTTGCTGCCGTTCTCCCGGCGGGCCTCGGTCGCGGCGGCGCGCATCTCACGGCGCAGGTCGCCGGCGGCCCCGCGCACGTCGGCGCGGATCTCCGCCGCCAGTTCCGCGACCGACTCCCGGATCTCCAGCTCCAGATCGGCCAGTTCGCCACTGCGGTCGGCCAGCTCGGCGCGGCCCGCGTCCGTGATCGAGTACACCTTGCGGCCGCCCTCGGTGGTGTGGGTGACCAGGCCCTCGGCCTCCAGCTTGGCCAGGCGCGGGTAGACCGTGCCCGCCGACGGTGCGTACAGCCCCTGGAAGCGCTCCTCGAGGAGGCGGATCACCTCGTAGCCGTGGCGGGGGGCCTCGTCCAGCAGCTTGAGCAGGTAGAGGCGGAGGCGGCCGTGGGCGAAGACGGGGGGCATGTCAGAGCACCTTCTTGTCGGTCGTGCCGTCGGCCGGGGCTCCGGCGTCGGCGGCGCCCCGGTCGGAGACGGAATTGTCTCCTGAGCCGGCCTGCGGTTCGTCCTGCGGGGCGGCCGGCGAGCTGCCGGTGCCGGGCCGGGTGTCCCACGGTTCCTCGGGCTCGTCCTCCCTGGAGGGGCGGCGCAGCAGGGCGATCGAGCCGGAGACCGTGGTGGCACGCAGCTTGCCGCTGCCCGCGCCCAGGCGGCCCGTGATCTTGTGGGCGCCCCACTGGCCGTGCACCCGCAGATTGTCGAACGCGTTGGAGATCGCGCCGCTCGCCGTGTTCGCCTCGACCTCCGCGTCCGCCGGGTCCGGCAGCCGGATCGCGATCTCGCCGGAGACGCTGGTCAGCCGCACGTCCGTGGGACCGTCCGGGTCGAGGTCGACGATCATGGAGCCGCTGACCGAGTCGGCCCGCACGGAGGAACCGGAGCCCTCGACCACCGTGAGGTCGCCCGAGACGGAGTTGAACCGGAGGTCGCCCGTCACGTCCTGGGCCTCCAGATTCCCGGAGACCGTGTCGGCGCGGACCGGGCCGGAGAGGGCCACCAGGGTCGTGTCCCCCGTGACGCCCTTCACCACCGCCCGGCCCTCGATCCCGGAGAGCACCGCTGCCGCGCCGACCACCCCCAGCTCGACCCGGGTGGAGGCCGGGACGGCCAGGGAGACGACCGCGCTGCGGCGCCAGCCCTTGCGGTCCAGCCACTTGAGGAAGCCCTTCCAGGGCAGGTCCTCGTAGGCCACCGTGAGTGTGCCGCCCTGCTGGGTGACCACCAGGGGTGGTCCCTGGATCTCGGAGACCTCGAGGCGGGCGGAACCTTCGTCCGTGCCCACCACGTTCACCGTTCCGTCGACGAGACGGACGTGGAGCTCGCTCACGGGCTCGTCGAAGGTGAGTTTGGTCGGCTCCGCGACAGACCACTCGGACATGGACAGACCTCCCGACAGGACGCGCCATATCGCGTCTCCTGTCATTCACGATATATCGTGGCTGGGGAAAGTCAAGGCACTCGTTCCGGGGGGCGAGGCGCACATCGAGGCGTACAAAAGTGCTTAAAGAGGGGTGATTCGCCCTACCGTGTGACCATGCCGACGGAAGCCCACCGCACCGGTCCCGCCCCCGGGGCGCTGCTGTTGTGCCGGGCGGTGCCCGGGGCGGTCGCCCCCGTCGCCCACCTGCTGCGGGAGCGTATGCAGCTCACCCGGGCGGGCGACGAATGGAGTGTGCTCGTGCCCGAGGGCGGGCCCTGGCGGGACGCCGGCGAGCCCGTCGACCGAGTGGTCACCGGCTGGGCCACGGCCCTCGCCGTCGGCGCACCCTGGCCCGTTCTCGCCCTGTGGTGGGACGCCGACCACGCGGGCTTCACACTCGCGTCCGGCTTCCGCCGCCCGGTCGGATTCGTCTGGCTCGCGAGCGGGGTCCCGGTGGGGGAGGAGGAGGCGATGCGCACCTTCGCCGCGCGTGTGGGCCTCGATCCCGTCCTGGACCTTCAGGCCCTCGACCAGCTTACGAAATCCGATCCCGCTGCCGACGCCCGCACCCGCCTGCGCGGCCTGCTGGCGGTCCTCCCGCGCGTGGGCGTCTCCCTGCCTCCGGAACTCGCCCCCGGCGAGCCCGCCGACCGCCTCCGGGAAGCCGCCGCGCTCCAGCCCGACAGCCTCCCGGTCGAATGGCCCGGGTGGCGCGATGCGGTCGCGGAACGCGACACCGTCGACCACAGCCGCCTGGGTCCCTGGATGCCCTGGACCGGCGGCCCCAGGGCCCGCGCTCTGGCCCTCGCCCAGGTGGCGGTGGGCGTACCGCTCACGGCCCGGGGCGTACGGCGGCGCGACGGCGGCCTGATCGCGGCGGGGGCCCTGTTCCTCGCCCACGGCTTGCTGAGCCTGGCCTACGACCTCACCCACCCCCGCGACTGACCGTCCCGGGAACGTCCTACTCCTCGTCCTCGTCGTCCAACCGCGCCAGCCACGTGGCCAGCCGCTCCACCGGCACCTCGAAGTCGGGGTTGAGATCGACGAACGTCCGCAGCTGCTCGGCGAGCCACTCGAAGGTGACCTCCTCCTCGCCGCGCCGCTTTTCCAGCTCCTCGATGCCGCGGTCGGTGAAGTACACGGGTGCTCCGCAAAGAAAAATGGGCGGTGACGAACAGTCCCAGGCTATCCCGCCCTGCAGGGCCCGAGATCCCTGACTCCGGTGTGCATAAGGTCTCGCGCGGCAGGGCGAGAACGACCGGGGCCCCGGCCCGAGCCATGAGGCTCGGGCCGGGGCCCCGGGAGCGAACGGTGTTCAGCGGCTCACGCGTCGAACACCTCACGCACCAGCTGCTCCTGCTCGGCCTGGTGCCGCTTCGCGGAACCGACCGCCGGGGACGAGCTGTGCGGGCGCGAGATGCGGCGCAGGCGCTCGCCGTGCGGGACGTCCGCGCCGACCGCCAGGTCCAGGTGGTCGATCAGGTTGAGCGCGATGAACGGCCAGGCACCCTGGTTCGCCGGCTCCTCCTGGGCCCACAGGTACTTCTCGGCGTTCGGGTACTTCTTGATCTGCGCCTGGAGCTCGGCACCCGGCAGCGGGTACAGGCGCTCGATGCGGATGATCGCCGTGTCCGTGACGCCGCGCTTCTGACGCTCGGCCTCCAGGTCGTAGTAGACCTTGCCGGCGCAGAAGACGACCTTCTTGACCGCGGCCGCGTCCACCGTCGGGTCGCCGATGACCGGCTGGAACTGGCCGGTCGTGAACTCCTCCGCCTTCGAGGCCGCCGCCTTCAGGCGCAGCATCGACTTCGGCGTGAAGACCACCAGCGGCTTGTGGTGCGGGTTGTGCACCTGCCACCGCAGGAGGTGGAAGTAGTTCGACGGCGACGTCGGCATGGCGACCGTCATGTTGTTCTGGGCGCACATCTGGAGGAAGCGCTCCGGGCGGGCCGAGGAGTGGTCCGGGCCCTGGCCCTCGTAGCCGTGCGGGAGGAGCAGGACGACGCCCGAGGTCTGGGCCCACTTCTGCTCGGCCGAGGAGATGAACTCGTCCACGACCGTCTGCGCGCCGTTGACGAAGTCGCCGAACTGCGCCTCCCACATCACGAGCGCCTCGGGGCGGGCCAGCGAGTAGCCGTACTCGAAGCCCATCGCCGCGTACTCGGAGAGGAGGGAGTTGTAGACGTTCAGACGCGCCTGGTCCTCGGAGAGGTACTGCAGCGGCGTGTACTCGTCGCCCGTGCTGCGGTCGATGATGACCGCGTGGCGCTGGCCGAAGGTACCGCGCTGCGAGTCCTGGCCGGCCAGGCGGACCGGGACGCCCTCCAGGAGGAGGGAGCCGACCGCGAGGGTCTCGCCCATGCCCCAGTCGATCGTGCCGTCCTCGACCATCGCCGCCCGGCGCTGCAGCTGCGGCAGCAGACGCGGGTGGACGGTGATGTGGTCGGGGATGTTGACCTGGGACTCGGCGATCCGCTTGACGACCTCCGTGGTCACCGCGGTGTTCACGGCGACCGGGAACTCGGCCTGCGGGTCGGAGGTCTCCACGATCGTCGGCTGCGAGGTGGCCTCGCGGACCTCCGTGAAGACCTTCTCCAGCTGGCCCTGGTAGTCCTGCAGCGCCTGCTCGGCCTCTTCCAGGGTGATGTCGCCGCGACCGATGAGGGACTCGGTGTAGAGCTTGCGCACCGAGCGCTTCTTGTCGATCAGGTCGTACATCAGCGGCTGGGTGAAGGCCGGATTGTCCGACTCGTTGTGACCGCGACGGCGGTAGCAGATGAGGTCGATCACCACGTCCTTGTTGAACGCCTGGCGGAACTCGAAGGCCAGACGGGCGACGCGGACCACGGCCTCCGGGTCGTCGCCGTTCACGTGGAAGATCGGGGCCTCGATCATCCTCGCCACGTCCGTCGCGTACATCGACGAGCGCGAGGACTCGGGGGCCGCGGTGAAGCCGACCTGGTTGTTGATGACGATGTGGACCGTGCCGCCGGTGCGGTAGCCGCGCAGCTGCGACATGTTCAGGGTCTCGGCCACCACGCCCTGGCCCGCGAAGGCCGCGTCGCCGTGGATCGCCACCGGCAGGACCGTGAAGTCCGTGCCGCCCTTGCCGATGATGTCCTGCTTGGCGCGGGAGACGCCCTCCAGGACGGGGTCGACGGCTTCGAGGTGCGACGGGTTCGCGACCAGGGAGACCTTGATCTGCTCGCCGTCGAGGCCCGTGAAGGTGCCCTCGGCGCCCAGGTGGTACTTCACGTCGCCGGAGCCGTGCATCGACTTCGGGTCGAGGTTGCCCTCGAACTCGCGGAAGATCTGCGCGTACGACTTGCCGACGATGTTGGCGAGGACGTTCAGCCGGCCGCGGTGGGCCATGCCGATGACGACCTCGTCCAGGCGGGACTCGGCGGCCGAGTCCAGGACCGCGTCCAGCAGCGGGATGACGGACTCGCCGCCCTCCAGGCTGAAGCGCTTCTGGCCGACGTACTTGGTCTGCAGGAAGGTCTCGAAGGCCTCGGCCGCGTTCAGACGGCGCAGGATGCGCAGCTGCTCCTCGCGCTCCGGCTTGGAGTGCGGGCGCTCCACCCGGTCCTGGATCCACTTGCGCTGCTTGGGGTCCTGGATGTGCATGAACTCGATGCCGGTGGTGCGGCAGTACGAGTCGCGCAGCACGCCGAGGATGTCGCGCAGCTTCATCATCGACTTGCCGGCGAAACCGCCGACGGCGAACTCGCGCTCCAGGTCCCACAGGGTGAGGCCGTGCTCGGTGATGTCCAGGTCGGGGTGCTTGCGCTGCTGGTACTCCAGCGGGTCGGTGTCGGCCATGACATGGCCGCGGACCCGGTAGGAGTGGATCAGCTCGAAGACGCGGGCGGCCTTCGTGACGTCGTCGTCGTGGCTGGCGTCGATGTCCTTGAGCCAGCGGACCGGCTCGTAGGGGATGCGCAGCGCCTCGAAGATGTCGTCGTAGAAGCCGTTCTCGCCGAGCAGCAGGTTCGCGACCTGGCGCAGGAACTCGCCGGAGGCGGCGCCCTGGATCACCCGGTGGTCGTAGGTCGACGTGAGCGTCATGACCTTCGAGATGCCGAGCTTGTTCAGGGTGTCCTGGGAGGTGCCCTGGAACTCCGCCGGGTAGTCCATGGAGCCGACGCCCATGATCACCGACTGGCCGGGCATCAGACGCGGCACGGAGTGCACGGTGCCGAGACCGCCGGGGTTGGTCAGGGAGACCGTGACCCCGGAGAAGTCGTCCATCGTCAGCTTGCCGTCGCGGGCGCGGCGGACGATGTCCTCGTAGGCCTGCCAGAACTCGAAGAAGTTCAGCGTCTCGGCCTTCTTGATCGCCGCGACGACCAGCTGGCGGTCGCCGTTCGGCTTGACCAGGTCGATGGCGAGACCGAGGTTGACGTGCTCCGGCTTGACCAGGGTCGGCTTGCCGTCCACCTTCGCGAACGAGTAGTTCATCGCCGGCATGGCCTTGATCGCCTGGACCATGGCGTAGCCGATGAGGTGCGTGAAGGAGATCTTCCCGCCGCGCGCCCGCTTGAGGTGGTTGTTGATGACGATGCGGTTGTCGAAGAGCAGCTTCACCGGGACCGCGCGCACGGACGTGGCCGTGGGCAGCTCCAGGGAGGCGTCCATGTTCTTCGCGACCGCGGCGGCGGGGCCGCGCAGCACGACCTGCTCGGGACCCGAGGGGGCCTCACCGGCGGGCTCGGCCTTCGGCTTCGCGGCGGCGGGCTTGGCGGCCGGGGCGGCCTTCGCCTGAGCCGGTGCCTGCGCGGGAGCCTGAGCCGGTGCCTGCGCGGCGGGCTTGGCCTGGGCGGGAGCCGGCGCGGCTGCCGCGGGCTTCGGGGCCGCCGGGGCGGGGGCCGCAGCCTGGGCCGGGGAGGCCTGGGCTGCTGGCTGAGCGGTGGTGGTCCCCGCGGCCCCCGCGGCCGCGGTACCCGCCGGAGCCGAGACGGCAGCGGCGCCCGGCTTGTAGTCGGCGAAGAAGTCCCACCAGGCTCGGTCTACGGAATTCGGGTCCTGGAGGTACTGCTGATAGATCTCGTCGACGAGCCACTCGTTGGCACCGAACGACGCGGCAGGGTTCTTCCCCGCTTGGTCGGTGTCGGTCGAGATGCTCGAGTTACTGGGGGACTGTGGCGACACGGCGGCAACCGCCCTCTTCCGCTTCACAAGATGATGGACAGCGGGAATCAAGGCTACGCCCCCGGGGCCGGGTAGGTCAGGTCGGGCCCGTTCAACGTCGTGCAAGTCACATCTTGAAGTGTGTTTCGGGGCTTGAAATGGCGGGAAACAAGCGTGGTTCCGCTTAAAGAGGGAAGGGCGGGGCAGGGCCTCACGCGCCGACGGCGCGGGCCTGTGCCTGATCACACGTGTCCGTCAGTGCGGACGCCCGTGGATCTTGTGGCTCCGCTTCGAACTTTACGTCAACTTGGCACAGATGGAAGTCCCGGAAGAGTGACAAGAATCCGGCAACCCCGCTCGGATTCGGCCACTCCGATCCGCCCGCCGTGCAGATCCACCGCCCAGCGCGCGATGGCCAGGCCGAGACCCGTACCGCCGTCGCTCCCCGGCCCCTGCGGCCGCTTGACGTTGCCGCGGTTGAACCGCTCGAAGACGCGGTGCCACTCGGACTTCGGAATGCCGGGGCCCTCGTCCAGAACCTCCAGCTCCAGCGACTCCGGCAGCGCGCCGCGCCGCGCCTTGACCGTCACACGGCCGTGCGGCGGGCTGTGCTTGACCGCGTTGTCGATGAGGTTGGCCACGACCTGGTGGATGCGCTCCGGGTCGGCGTGCGCGGTCAACTCCGGTGGGTGCACGTCGAGGTGCAGATGGACGTCCGTGCGGGTGTGACTGCCCGAGCCGGTGGCGATGCCCGCGCGCACGGAGGCGACCATGTTGGCCTCCTTCAGCACGCCGGACAGGTACGGCCACACCTCGAACCGCCGCTGTTTCAGCGGTACGACGCCGTTGTCCAGCCGGGACAGGTCCAGCAGCGTCTCCACCAGCCGGCCGAGCCGCTCGGTCTGCTTCAGCGCCGTGCGCATCGTCTCCGGGTCGGCCTGCGTGACGCCGTCGACGATGTTCTCCAGCACCGCGCGCAGGCCCGCGATGGGCGTGCGCAACTCGTGCGAGACGTTCGCCACCAGTTCCTTGCGCTGGCTGTCCTGTGCCTCCAGCTCGTCGGCCATGGCGTTGATCGTCACGGCCAGATCGCCCAGCTCGTCACGGCGGTTCTCCCGCGTCCGGCGGGTGTAGTCGCCCTGCGAGATGGAACGGGCCACGGCCGTCATCTCGTCCAGCGGTGCGGTGAGCGAATGGGCCACGAACTGCGTAATGAGCAGTGTGGCGATCATCGAGAAGACCGTGATGAAGCGCAGCTCCGTCTTCGTGTGCACCGCGATCACCGACAGGCCCGTGGTGATCAGCACCGAGATGACGACCAGCGCGCCCAGCTTGGTCTTGATCGAGAACGGGCTCACCCCGCCCCAGGGTTCCGGCTCCCGGGGGTTTCTCCGTGCGGCCGGCCCGCCGCTCATGGCGTCGGGGTCTCCAGGGCGTAGCCGACGCCGTGCACTGTACGGATCCGCTCGGCGCCGATCTTCCGGCGCAGCGCCTTGATGTGGCTGTCGACCGTGCGGGTGCCGGAGGCGTCCGCCCAGTCCCAGACCTCGGCGAGCAGCTGCTCGCGGGAGAGCACCGCGCGCGGGGTGTTCGCCAGGCACACCAGGAGATCGAACTCGGTGGGCGTGAGGTGAACATCCTCACTGCGCACCCGGACCCGGCGCTGCGCGTGGTCGATCTCCAGCTCGCCGAGGCGCAGGATGCCGCTGCGCGGCGTCGCGGCGGCCAGGGCGGCCCGCTCCACGCGGCGCAGCAGCACGTGCACGCGCGCCGCCAGCTCCCGCATCGAGAACGGCTTCGTCATGTAGTCGTCGGCGCCGACGCCGAGCCCGACCAGCATGTCGGTCTCGTCGTCGCGCGCGGTGAGCATCATCACCGGCACCGGCCGGGCGGCCTGCACACGGCGGCAGACCTCCAGACCGTCGAAACCGGGCAGCATGATGTCGAGGATCAGCAGGTCGGGCTGCCAGGCCTCGGCCGTGTCGACGGCGGCCGGACCGTCACCCGCTGTTTGCACGAGGAATCCCTCGGCTCGCAGGCGGGTCGCGATGGCGTCCACGATCGTGGCGTCGTCCTCGACGACGAGAACCCGGCGCTGTGCGCCCGGTGTAGCCGTCGCCGAACCGTTGTGGGAGGTGTGTGTCTGCTCCATCGCCCGCCCCTGGGGTGTGCTTTCCGGAATCAGTGGGGTGATTCCTCGGTCTGCGCATGGTTGCGATTGACGCTTGAATGATCGGCGTCAGAGGAGCAGCGTACGGGGAGTCAGCACACCTTTGCTATCCAGGGCTGATGCCGAGGTGTACGACGTCCGGAACGCCCCGGGCAACCGGGATCTCTTCGGTACGCACCTGTTGGAACCCGACATTCCGCAGGGTTTCTTCGAATTCCGGGGAGGGCTGGGCGGACCAGACCGCGAGCACCCCGCCGGGCCTCAACACCCGTACACAGCTTGCCAGTCCGGCCTCTCCGTAGAGAATTTCGTTGCCCTCCGTGACGGTCCAGCCGGGTCCGTTGTCGATGTCGAGGCACAGGGCGTCGTACGTGTCGGATGTCTCATTGACGTAGGCCACGAGATCCGCTTCGACGATTTCCGTGCGGGGGTCGGCGAGGGCCTCGGCGGAGAAGGGGGAGAGCGGGCCGTCGCGATGCCATTCGACAATCGCGCGCTCGCGTTCCACGACCGTGATCCCTCCCCAGCGCGGGTTCGCCGCCGCGTGGGCGAGGGAGAAGCCGACGCCGAGGCCGCCGATCAGCACCTCCGGGCGGTCCCGGCCGGTCAGGGCGTCCAGGGCCGCGTCGACCAGCCGCCGTTCCGAGCGGCCGTCGGAGGTGTCCATCAGGAAGCAGCCGTTCGCGATGATCTCCAGCCGGCCGCCGTGCCGTCGCAGCACGACCTCGCCGTGCGGACCCTCGCGACGGTCCAGCACGAGGGGGGTGTCGTTCGAGGTGGGCATCCCAGCATCCTGGCAGGTGAGGGGCGTCCGGCGCCAAGCATTACGGACGGGCCGGCAGGGGACGCCGTGCGCTGCTGTCAGGTTGCTGTGAATCGGGTCTCGCGTGGCGCCCGTCACAGACAGGGAGCGAAGGTGCGCGAAGTGTGGGACATGACGGAAGGAGTGCCCGCCGTGGACCGCACCACGCCGGCCGACGAGACGGCCACGCCGACGCCTTCGGACGCGCCCGTTCCCGACGTGCCGGCCCTGCTGGACGGGGTGCCGCGGCAGCGGGCCGGCGGCCGGGTGCCGTGCGGAAGCGCGGGCCCGGACGTGCGGGAGCCCACCGCGGTGGAGAAACCACCCCGGCCCCGGCTCCGGATACCGCGGCTGTGGCGGCTGCTCCCCACTCCCACGGGCACGCCGTTCACGTTCGGGTACGGGGTCGTCCTCTGCCTGACCTCGCTGTTCTCCGCGTACGCGGACCCCGCCCTGGTGCACGCCCTGCTCCAGGGCTCCAGTACGGATGTGGCGCACCTGGTGCGGACGCCGGAACTGGTGCTGGTCGGCAGCGCGCTGTGGCTCGCGGGCGGGGTGGCCTCGCCGTTCGCGATCGGGTTCGTGCTCGTGCTGACCGCGCTGGAACGGCGGATCGGCGGCCTGCGCACGGCCGCTGTCTTCCTGCTCGGGCACGTCCTCGCGACCCTGGCGACCGAGGTCCCGGTCGGGCTCGCCGTGCTGGCCGGGCAGCTCCCCGAGAGCTCGCTGCACCGCCTCGACTACGGCGTCAGCTTCGGCGTCGCCGCCGGCACCGGCGCCCTGGCCGGACTGCTGCCGCTCTGGCTGCGCGTGCCTCTGCTGGCCGGCTTCGGCGGGATGCTGCTCCAGGACCTGCTCGCCCTCACCGACCCGTTGACGAACTGGGGGCATCTGATCGCCCTGGCCATCGGCATCGCGACCTGGCCGGTGCTCCGGCGGTGGCGGGGGAGGCGTGCCCACTCCGAGAAGGCAAAGCCGTTCAGGTCCGCGGGCAGTGCTTCGCGCTGGTGAGCACGGCCGCCACCTCCCATCCCAGCGCCTCGTACAGCCCTCGCCCCGCGGGCGTACCGGCGAGCACACCGGTGTGCGCCCCCTGCCGAACGGCCGCGCTCTGCAACGTCCGCATGACGAGGCTGCCGAGTCCCTTGCGGCGATGCTCCGGCGCCGTCTCGATCTGGTCGGCGACGGCTGTGACGCCGGTCGGGGCGATCTGCCCGCGCGCCGCCAGTGAACCGTCCGGCGCGGCCACCATCACGCGCGTCACTCCGCCGCGCGACCAGCTGCGCAGCCGGTAGCCGTCGGGCACGTCCGGAACGTCCGCCGAGGTCAGCGGGACGGTCATCAGGTAGCCGGGCTCGGGGTCGATCCACCAGCTGTCGTCCAGCCAGCCGGCGACCACGGACGGGTCCCGGAAGGCCTTCAGCCAGACCCCGGCTCCGGTCACCGCGCCGGCCACCTTGCGGACAGCCGTCTCGTCGAGGTCGTCGCCGGTCGCGCCGAACACATGCCGGGTGACGTGTCCGTTCGTCCCCACGTCGATCGTGCAGCCCCACGGCTCGGTCACGGGCGGGGCGGCCCCGCGCGACACGATCCACCCGTCCACCCACGCCTGCACGGTCCTGTCCACGCCACCCCTAGGTAATAGGCGATCGCCGTATTGGTCTGTTACGTCGCCGACTCTACGGCCCCGATCGCCCCTGGCGTCACGGTCGATCGCTCACAGCGAACGGCGGGTGGGGAACATCCGGCGGCTCCCGAGCATTGAGTCGGCATAGCTCAACTTGACTGCCGAAGGGGAGATCATGGCTTCGACGTCCACACCGCTCACCCTGCCCGTGCTGCCGCTCGACGACGAGGTCGTCCTGCCCGGGATGGTGGTCCCGCTGGACCTGAGCGACTCCGAGGTCCGTGCCGCGGTGGAGGCCGCCCAGGCCGCCGCTCGGACAACACCCGGAAAGCCCCGGGTACTCCTGGTGCCGCGCATCGACGGCACCTACGCCGGCACCGGTGTCCTCGGCACCGTCGAGCAGGTGGGCCGGCTGGCCGACGGCGATCCGGGCGCGCTGATCCGCGGCCGGGGCCGGGTGAAGATCGGTGCGGGGACCACGGGTCCCGGCGCGGCCCTCTGGGTCGAGGGCACCAGCGTCGACGAATCCGTCCCGGAGCCGCTGCCCGGGCAGGTCACCGAACTGGTCAAGGAGTACAAGGCCCTCGCCACCGCCTGGCTGCGCAAGCGCGGCGCCTGGCAGGTCGTCGACCGGGTGCAGGCCATCGACGACGTCTCGGCGCTCGCCGACAACTCCGGCTACTCGCCGTTCCTGACCACCGACCAGAAGGTCGAGCTGCTGGAGACCGCCGACCCGGTGGCCCGGCTGAAGCTCGCCACCCAGCAGCTGCGCGACCACCTCGCCGAGCAGGACGTGGCCGAGTCCATCGCCAAGGACGTCCAGGAGGGCGTCGACAAGCAGCAGCGCGAGTTCCTGCTGCGGCGCCAGCTCGAAGCGGTCCGCAAGGAGCTGCGCGAGCTGAACGGCGAGCAGGAGGGCGAGGAGTCCGACGACTACCGCTCCCGGGTGGAGGCCGCCGACCTGCCCGAGAAGGTCCGGGAGGCCGCGCTCAAGGAGGTCGACAAGCTGGAGCGGTCCTCCGACCAGTCGCCCGAGGGCTCCTGGATCCGCACCTGGCTCGACACGGTCCTGGAGATGCCGTGGAACGAGCGCACCGAGGACGCCTACGACATCCAGGGCGCCCAGACCGTCCTCGACGCCGAGCACTCCGGTCTGCAGGACGTGAAGGAGCGGATCACCGAGTACCTGGCGGTGCGCAAGCGGCGTACCGAGCGGGGACTGGGCGTGGTCGGCGGGCGGCGCGGCGGTGCCGTACTCGCGCTCGTGGGGCCGCCCGGCGTCGGCAAGACCAGCCTGGGCGAGTCCGTCGCCCACGCGATGGGGCGCAAGTTCGTCCGCGTCGCCCTCGGCGGTGTGCGCGACGAGGCCGAGATCCGCGGTCACCGCCGTACGTACGTCGGTGCCCTGCCCGGCCGGATCGTCCGCGCCATCAAGGAGGCCGGGTCGATGAACCCGGTCGTGCTGCTCGACGAGATCGACAAGGTGGGCTCGGACTTCCGGGGCGACCCGGCCGCGGCCCTGCTCGAAGTGCTCGACCCGGCACAGAACCACACCTTCCGGGACCACTACCTGGAGGTCGAGCTGGACCTGTCGGACGTGGTCTTCCTCGCGACCGCCAACGTCCTGGAGGCGATCCCGGAGGCGCTGGCCGACCGGATGGAGATCGTCCGCCTGGACGGCTACACCGAGGACGAGAAGGTCGTCATCGCCCGCGACCACCTGCTCCCGCGCCAGCTGGAGCGGGCCGGGCTCGACAAGGACGAGGTGGCCATCGACGAGGGCGCGCTGCGCAAGCTCGCCGGCGAGTACACGCGCGAGGCGGGCGTGCGCAACCTGGAGCGGTCGATCGCACGGCTGCTGCGCAAGGTCGCGGCCCAGCACGAACTGGGTGAGCGGGAGCTGCCGTTCACCGTCCGGGACGAGGACCTGCGCTCGCTGATCGGGCGGCCGCACCATGTGCCCGAGTCCGCCCAGGACCCGGCCGAGCGCCGGACGTCCGTGCCGGGCGTGGCGACGGGCCTGGCGGTGACGGGCGCAGGCGGTGACGTGCTGTACGTCGAGGCGTCGCTGGCCGACCCGGAGACGGGCGCGGCCGGGCTGACCCTCACCGGTCAGCTGGGGGACGTGATGAAGGAGTCCGCGCAGATCGCGCTGAGCTTCCTGCGCTCCCGCGGTGCCGAGCTGGAACTGCCGGTGGGCGATCTGAAGGACCGGGGCGTGCACATCCACTTCCCGGCGGGCGCGGTCCCCAAGGACGGCCCCAGCGCCGGCGTCACGATGACCACGGCCCTCGCCTCGCTCCTGTCCGGCCGACTGGTCCGCACGGACGTGGCGATGACCGGCGAGGTCTCGCTGACCGGCCGGGTCCTGCCGATCGGCGGCGTGAAGCAGAAGCTGCTGGCCGCCCACCGCGCCGGGGTCACCACCGTGATCATCCCCAAGCGCAACGAACCCGACCTGGACGACGTCCCGGCGGAGGTGCTGGACAAGCTCGACGTCCACACCGTCACCGACGTCCGCCAGGTCTTGGAGCTGGCGCTCGCGCCCGCCACGGCGGATGCGGCGCCGGAGGTTCCGGTGGCCGCGTGACGGAGGTCATCGGATGAGGGAAGGCCCGGGTCCCGTGAGGGAGGCCCGGGCCTTCACCCTGGGGCGGCCCTGTGGACGCACACCCCGTGACCTGCGGAATACTTGCCGAACTGCGGCGACGGCCGCGGAGGGCGGAAAATGCAGGTAGCGGGCGACGACCGAGGCGGGGCTCACGTGCACGAGGACGGCAACGACGACGGACACCGGGACCCCTCCCTGGCCGGAACCGGTGTGGATCAGACTGCCTTTCTGGCGCTGGAGCGGGAGCTGACCGTGCTGCTGCGGCGGGCCCGGGCCAGCCAGGGCGAGATGGCCCGCGAGGTCCACCCCGACCTGGAGTCGTCCGCGTACGGCCTGCTCGTGCGGCTGGACGAGTGCGGCAAGCAGCGGGCCACCGAGCTCGCCGCCTACATCGGCGTCGGCAAGGCCACGATGTCCCGCCAGCTGCGCGCCCTGGAGGACCTGGGCCTGATCGCCCGCGAGCCGGACCCCGCCGACGGACGCGCCTGGCTGGTCGCCCTCACGCAGGAGGGCCAGGACCGGGTCCGCCGGGTGCGCGAGGCCCGCCGCGCCCGTTACGCCGGCCGCCTGGCCGACTGGGACACCCACGAGGTCACGGAACTGGCCCGGCTGCTGCACCAGCTCAACCGGGGCATGGAGAAGTAGGGGAGAAGTAGCACGCACCCGCTCCAGGGTGTCTAGAACTCGGCGTACACGACCGTCGCGTCGTCGTGCGCCTTGCCCCGGCCCAGGAGCGACCTGGCCGAATCCGCCCGCTCCAGCATCCGCACCCGGTCCACCAGCGCCTGCGGTCCCTCCTTGCGCAGGAGGCGGAAGCACTCCGTCCAGTCGCCCTCCTCGAACCGCTCCACCCAGCGGGCGGCGCCGTCCGTCAGCGCGGCCAGGGCACGCACCTCGCGCCGGGGCAGGGTGCCGGTCACCGCGCGCCGGGCCACCGAGGGATCGGCCGCCGCGGTGAAGAAGCCGCCCTCCCGGTTGCGGAAGGTGGAGTCCACCAGCGCGTCCGTGGCCAGGGCCGAGCGGGGGAGCAGGGCCAGCCGGTCGTCCAGCAAGGGCGTCACCACACCGTCCGGGGACTCCACCAGGAGCGCCGAGTCCGACAGGACCAGGTACTCCACCGCCTCCGGAGACCAGCGGGCCACGGCCACCGTGGCCTGAGGGGTGCGGGGGTGAGAAAGGTCACAGGTTGAGGCGTGTGCCTCGGCGGTACGCGCGATGGCGCGGGACAAGACGTCGACCAGAGGAACATCCGGGAGTGAAACGGTCAGTTCGGTCAGGGCTCCGCCGAGGCGCGCGGTGAACCAGGGGACGGAATGCAGACAACCCGTCCCGCCCTTCGGTGGTGTGACACCGTCCAGGACGACGACCGAACCGCCCTGTCCGGAGGCCGGTAGTCCGACACTGGCGAAGTCCTCGTTGGGGCGGTCCGCGTCTCCCGGTTCCGAGGCGAGTTCAGTACGCATCCAGCCAGTCTGCACGAGCCCTTCACAAGGTCCGCAAAACGCTGGCAATGATTGCCGTACCGGTGCGGTCATGCAGGTCAGGCGCCCCGTTTGGGCTGGAATGATTTGTTCCGGGAAGGCGTGGTGGCGAATACTGCCACCGCCCGCGCACGGCGTCCAACCGGCCTGCCGCGCAGGGCCGCTGCAAGGGCCAGCGGAACTTGCCCCCCAACTCCCCTCCGGGGTTCACTCCTTCGGGTGGCGGGTCAGGTGATGCACGTGCGCTGCCCACCGGCGCTGGGAGGGTCGGGAAGTGTACCTGGAGTACGCACCAGTTGACGGAGCGTCATCCGGGCCCATGAGTTCACGAGTCAGGAATGCGAGCACCGGTGCAGATGTCGCGGCCTCGTCGCACAGGCAAGCAGACGGCCCCCGTTCAGGGCGCTGACCCGACGCCCCCCACCGGCAAGGGCCGCCCCACCCACGTACGCAACCGGCTCATCGTCGCCGTGGCCGTGGTCGCCGCGGCCATCGCCGGTGCGGGCACCCCGTCCGTCCTCGCCGCCTCCGGGCAACTCCACGACTCGCAGGAGCTCGTGACGCTCGCCGAGCAGACGCAGGACGCCCTCGCCCTCGCGCACTCCCTCGCCGACGAGCGCGACGACGTCACCTCCTACATCGCGGCCGGCCGCCCCAAGTCCAAGGCGCCCTCCGAGCAGCGCAGCGCCCGCGTGGACCGGCAGGTCGAGGAGCTGAGCGCCGACACCGACACACCCGCCTCGCTCCGCTCCGACCTCGACGACATCGCGGCCGTACGCCGGGCGGCGCTCACCGGCAAGAGCAGCGCCCTCGAAGCACACCAGGCGTACTCCGCCGCCATCACCGAACTCCACCGGCTCGCCGAGCAGCTGGCGCAGCAGACGCCGCCGCGTGCGGGCTCCGGCGGACAGGCCCTGGCCGAGCTGGACTCCGCCGTGCAGCAGGCCGCCGCGGCCCGGGGGCTGCTGCTCGCCGCCCTCAGCGTGCCGCGCGGCACCGAGACGGTCATCGACCCGGTCACCGGCCTGCCGACCGAGACCTCCTCGGACGCCGACACCCGGCAGCGCGACGCCCTGAGCGCCGCCGCCCAGCAGGCCCGGCTGCGCTCCGACGCGGCCCTGGCCGACTTCCGCGACACCGCGCCCAAGGCGGCCCGCACCTCCTTCGACAACACGGTCACCGGCACCGAGGTCAACTCCGCCGAGAAGTACCTCGCCACGCTCACCGACCAGCCGACCCTCTCCAGCGGCGAACGCTCCACCAACGCCCGGAAGCTGGACACGGCCCTCTCCGCCCGGGTCGACCTGATGCGCGGCGTGGAGTCCGCCCTCTACGACCGCCGCACCAAGGACCTGGAGGCGCTGCGCGACGACGACGTCACCGCGCTGGAGATCCGCATCGCCGTCCTCGGCGCCCTGATGCTGCTCGCCGTCGGCGTCGCCACGGGCATGGCCCGCAGCCTCACCCGCCCCCTCGCGGTCCTGCGCCTGGGCTCGAAGCGGCTGGCCGAGGCGGAGGTCCCGGCGGCCGAGGAACCCGTCAAGTTCACCGGCCGCAACGACGAGTTCGCCCAGGTCGTCCGCTCCGTCAACGCCCTGCACGCGCACACCGTCGCCCTCACCGAGCGGATCTCCACTCTGGAGTCCGACCGCAAGCACCTCGTCGGCCAGCGCCAGAAGATGGCCGACGCGCGCGAGGAACTGCGCGGCGAACTCGCCGAGTCCGCCGCCCAGCTGGAGCGGCTGCGCACGGCCATCGGCGGCACGTTCGTCAACCTCGCGCTGCGCACGCTCGGCCTGGTCGAGCGGCAACTGGCCGTCATCGAGAACCTGGAGGAGCGAGAGCAGGACCCGGACCGCCTCGCCACGCTGTTCAAGCTCGACCACTTCGCCACGGTCATGCGCCGGCACAGCGAGAACCTCCTCGTCCTCGCCGGCACCGAGCACGTCCAGCACGCCGCCGGGCCCGTGCCGCTCGTGGACGTCGTCCGCGCGGCGGTCAGCGAGATCGAGCGGTACGAGCGGGTCCGGATCGCCGCGCTGCCGCCGCACGCGCACATCGCCGGGTTCGCCGCGGACGATCTGTCCCACCTGCTGGCCGAACTCCTGGAGAACGCCACCTCGTTCTCGCCGCCCGACCTGCCCGTCGAGATCTCCGGCTGGCTGCTGGAGAACGGCGAGGTCATGATCTCCGTCCAGGACGAGGGCATCGGCATGGCCGAGGACCGGCTGGAGCGCCTCAACGCCCGCCTCGCCGACTTCGACCCGGAGGCGCCGTACGACCAGGAGGGTGAGGACGGTCTCGGTCTCGGCCTGTACGTCGTGGCCCGTCTCGCCCACCGGCACGGTGTGCGCGTGCAGTTGCGCGAGCAGAAGCAGGGCGGTGTCGCGGCGGTCGTCGTCCTGCCCCGCACCCTGCTGGCGGCGGCACCGGCGGCGGCCGTCCCGGCCTCCGGCCCGCTCTCCGGCACCGGCCACACGGTCGCGTTCCCCGGCGCCGACGCCGAGGCCAACTCCAACGTCCTGCACGGCCGCGCGGGCAACGGGGACCCGCTGGTGGCGCTGGCGGAGAAGGCGGTACGGCGCGAGGAGGCGGCGGAGGAGTCCGCGGAGCACGCGGAGGCTGCCGGGCATCCGGAACCGGCGGAAGCTGCGCAGCCGGCCGCACCCGCGGCAGAGGTGACGGCACCGGCGGAAACCCTTGCCGAGACCACGATGGAGCTGCTGGCCCCGATCCCGCAGGTCGAGCCGGCCCCGGCGGAGCACGAGCCCGCGGCCGCCGACGGTGGGTCCGCCCCACAGGGGCCACCCGCAGGCGACGACGAAACAACCCGCACGGGGGGTGCGGGTGGGAACGACGACGCCGAAGGCGAAGCCGAGGCGGAGGCCGACGTCGAGCACGAACGCGTCACCGACAAGGGCCTCCCCAAGCGCACACCCAAGATCACCACTCCGACCACCGCCCCACGCCAGCGCAGCGGCTCCGTGGACGCCGAAGCCCTCCGCCGCCGCCTCGGCGGCTTCCGGCAGGGCGCCCAGGCCGGCTACCGCGAGGTGGAGGCGGAGATCGCCGAGAAGACGGCCTCGCACAAGCGGCCGGACACCGGCGCAGCAGAACCAGCTGAATCCGAAGAAGCCACGGGGGGCACAGTCGAGGAGGCAAGCAGTTGACCGCTCCCAGTACCTTCGGACTGATCGGACTGAGCAGTGAGGCCCGCAACCTGCACTGGCTGCTGACCAACCTGGTCGAGGAGGTACCCGGCATCCTCTCGGTCGCGGTCGTCTCGTCCGACGGACTGCTCCTGCTGTCCTCCGACGACCACCGGAACCAGCAGGCCCGCCAGGCTCTCCAGGGCCGCGGGGCCAAGAAGACCGGCCCGCGCGGCTCCGCCGCCGACCTGGCCACCATCGTCTCCGGCATCGGCAGCCTCACCGTCGGCGCCGCGAAGCTGATGGACTCCGGCGGGGTCAGGCACACGATGGTCGCGATGGACGAGGGCAGCCTGTTCGTGATGTCCATCAGCGACGGCTCGCTGCTCGGCGTCCACGGCTCCGCGGACTGCGACATGAGCGTGGTCGCGTACCACATGGCCCTGTTCGTGGGCCGCGCCGGTCACGTCCTGACGCCCGAACTCCGCAGCGAACTGCGGAAATCCCTGGAGGATTCCCAGACGACGGGGAGTGCACGATGAGCATTACGCCCAGGCAGCAGCTCCCGGTCCGCGGCGGTGACCGCAAACCCGCCCGGGTCCGCCCCTACTCGCTCACCGGCGGCCGCACCCGCTTCGGCCACGTCCTCCTCGTGGAGACCTTCGTGGCGAGCACCGCCGCGCTGGACGCCCCGGAGGAGCGCAGGGAACTGACGAACGGCAACCTCTCCACCCGCGTCATGCCGGAGCTGCGGGCCATCGTCGAACTGTGCCGCCGGATGCGTACGGTGGCCGAGATCGCCGCGCTGCTGAAGATGCCGCTCGGCGTGGTCCGCGTGCTCCTCAGCGACCTCGCGGACCAGGGAAAGATCCGTGTGTACGGGACGGGCACCGGCCATGGCACGGGCCGCCCGGACCGAGCTCTGCTGGAAAGGGTGCTGAGTGGACTCCGTCGTCTCTGACGCCGCTCACGGCGTCGCTGGTACATCCCCGTTCGCCCAGCCCGGCGAGAGCATGCACGCCTGGGAGACGGACCGCACCCGCGCCCCCATCGCCACGAAGATCGTGGTGGCGGGCGGCTTCGGCGTGGGCAAGACCACGCTGGTCACCGCCGTCTCGGAGATCACGCCCCTGCAGACCGAGGCGCTGATGACCGAGGCGAGCGAGGCCACCGACGACCTCACCGCCACGCCGGGCAAGACCACCACCACCGTCGCCATGGACTTCGGGCGCATCACGCTCGACGACGACCTGGTGCTCTACCTGTTCGGCACGCCGGGCCAGCAGCGGTTCTGGTTCATGTGGGACGACATCGTGCGCGGCGCGATCGGCGCCGTCGTCATGGCCGACACCCGCCGTCTGAAGGACTGCTTCCCGGTCCTGGACTACTTCGAGAGCTCCGGACTGCCGTACGTGGTCGCGGTCAACCACTTCGACGGCAGCGAGCTGTTCGAGCCGGAGGACGTGCGGGAGGCCTTGACCATCCCGCAACACATACCTGTCATGATCATGGACGCGCGTCGCCGGATCTCCGTGATCGAGACCCTCCTGGCCCTGGTGGGCCACGCGCTCGACGAAACCCCCGAGTAGAGGACAACCCCGCATGCGGAAGATACTCGTCGTCGGAGCCGGCCAGTCCGGGCTCCAGATCGCTCTCGGCCTCCAGTCGCAGGGGTACGAGGTCACCCTGATGTCCAACCGGACGGCGGACGAGATCCGCACCGGCCGGGTCATGTCGACGCAGTGCATGTTCCACACGGCCCTGCAGCACGAGCGCGATCTCCAGCTGAATTTCTGGGAGTCCCAGGCCCCGAAGATCGAAGGACTCGGCGTCTCGGTCGCCGCCCCCGGCTCCTGGGCCGAGGGCCCCGCGGCCCGTGCGATCGACTGGCTGGGCCGGCTCGACGGGTACGCCCAGTCGGTCGACCAGCGCGTGAAGATGGCCGGCTGGATGGAGACGTTCGCCCAGCGCGGCGGGCAGCTCGTCATCCACGGCGCGGCCGTCGGCGACCTCGACTACTTCGCCCGCACGTACGACCTGGTGCTCGTCGCGGCCGGCAAGGGCGAACTGGTGCAGATGTTCGCCCGGGACCCGGAGCGTTCCCCCTACAGCGAGCCGCAGCGCGCGCTGGCCGTGTCGTACGTCCACGGCCTGGGCCCGCGCCCCGAGCACCCCGACACCGAAGGGGTCCGCTGCAACCTCGTGCCGGGCGTCGGCGAACTGTTCGTCATGCCCTGCCTGACCACCTCCGGCCGCGCCGACATCCTGTTCTGGGAAGGGATACCCGGCGGCCCGCTCGACGTTTTCAACGGCGTCAAGGACCCGGCGGAGCACCTCTCCCTGACCCTGGAACTCATGGAGCGGTACGTCCCCTGGGAGTACGCGCGGGCCACCAAGGTCGAACTGACCGACGCCGGCGGCACGCTGGCCGGCCGCTACGCCCCCACCGTCCGCAACCCCGTCGGCCGCCTCCCCGGCGGCGGGCTCGTACTGGGTGTCGCGGACGTCGTCGTGGCCAACGACCCGATCACCGGTCAGGGCTCCAACTCCGCGTCCAAGTGCGCGGCCGCCTACCTCTCCTCGATCGTCGAGCGCGGCGACAAGCCGTTCGACGAGGAGTGGATGCGGGCCACCTTCGACCGCTACTGGGCCACCGCGCAGCACGTCACCAAGTGGACCAACGCGATGCTCGCGCCGCCGCCGGAGCACATCCTGAACCTGATCGGCGCCGCCGGTGAGCTCCAGCCGGTCGCCGACCGGTTCGCCAACGGCTTCAACGACCCGGCCGACTTCGAGAACTTCTTCTACGACCCGGAGAAGACGCAGGCCTACCTCGTCGAGGTGTCCGGCGCGGGCGCCGCGTAGGTCCCCTCCCTGTCGTAGCCCTCGTATCCCTCGTCCGACCCGTCCGTGGCGCCCTCGGGGAGCTCCGGTGGCTCGTAGCGCCGCAGGGGCTTCCCGTGCGGGTCCGGGCGTACGGCGCCCAGGACCGGGTTGGCCGCGATCGGTGACACCTTCACCTTCGCGCCCGGCCGGGGTGCCTGCACGACCATGCCGTCGCCGAGGTACAGCGCCACGTGCGTGGCCTCCGGGAAGTACACGACCAGGTCCCCCGGCCGCAGCTGAGGGAGCGGGATCCGCTTCAGCCGCTTCCACTGCTCCTGGCTGGTCCGGGGGATGGGCGCCCCGGCCTGAGCCCAGGCCTGCGAGGTCAGGCCCGAGCAGTCGTACGACTCCGGGCCCTCCGCGCCCCACTCGTAGGGCTTGCCGAGCTGCCGCACGGCGTAGCGCACGGCGCGGTCGCCCTCGGCGGACGGTTTGCGGACGCTGTTGTTGCTGCTCTTGCTCTTGTTTTTGTTCTTGCCGTCGTCGCCGTTGGTGACGCTGCTGAGCGCGCCGGACGCGATGAACTTCTGCTGCGCCTTGGCGACGCCCTCCTTCTCGAAATCGGCGAGGGCGGTGAGCTGGTCGCGGCTGAGGGAGGCGAGCAGTTCCTCGACGTCGTGGAGGCGCTCGCGGACCTCGTCCCGTTCCTTCTTCCGCCGCTCGGTGAGGGCGAGCTGATCGTCGAGGGCCTTGCGGGCCTTGCGGGCCAGGTCCCGGGCCTTGCGTTCGTCGCCGGTCAGCCGGCCGACGATGCCGGCCCGTTCTCGCGCCAGCCTGCCGATCACATGGCCCTGGTCGATCGCGTGCTGCGGGTCGCGGGCCAGGAGCAGGCGCACGTACGGGGAGATGTCGGTGCTGCTCTGGTACTGCTGCCGGGCCAGACGGCCGGCCGCGCCCCGGCTGTCGTGCAGGGAGAGCCGGGTGCGGGCGAGGGCGCGGTCCAGGCGGTCGGTCTCGGCGCGCTGCTTCTTCAGTTTCTCCTCGGTGGCGTTGTAGGCCTCGGTGGCCTGTTCCGCCTTGCGGTACAGCTGCTGAAGGTCCGTCAGGAGGTCGGAGACGGAGGCGGGGTCCTGCCCGAGGTCGGATTCCGGTTCCGGGGCCGCCGAGGCAGGGGCGGGAGCGAGGACGGTCGCTGCTGCCACCGCCGCCGTGCAGACCAGGCGCAGAAGGCTTCCTGACATGCCATCACCTCCGTTGCGGGGCGGCCTGTTCGCCGCCGGACACCGTGAGGATCAGGCGTGTGCGCGAGGTGCGCGCGGTGGGTGTGCGCGGTTCGGCGCAACGGGGTCACCCGTCGGCGTCGTCCCTCTTGCCGGGCGGCGTGGCGTCTGGCTTCGACCAGGGCCAGTTGAGCCGGCGGGCCGGTGCGCCCTCCGGGGCGTACTCGTACTTCCAGCGGTTGGTCAGTCCCACCCTGCCCTGGCCCCGGGGCACGCGGCGGTAGACCAGGACGGTGGGCGGGCCGCCGGCGGGGTCCGGGACGGGGATGCGGTACGTCTTGGGCGGGTGGCCGGTGATGCCGAGCAGGACGGGCAGGACCCTGCCGTCCATGGGGCCGCCCTCGAAGGGGGTGTCTTCGCTCTTCACGGGACCAGTGTCAGACATCCTCGGCGAGGGCCACGACCAGGGCGGCGGTCTGCGGGTCGCGGCGGGCGGTCACCGTCAGCATGGCCACGAACTGCTCGACGAGCCAGTCGCGCAGCTCCTCGGCGGGGGGCTGCTTTTCCTCGTCGAGCCAGATGAGGGACGACGCCTCGACGGCGGTGATCCACATCCGGACGGTCATCCGCAGGCGGGGGCCGGGCTCGGTGACCTCCAGGTGCCGGAAGATGTGCTCGGCGGCGGCGCGGCGTACGCCGTCGACGATGGCCGTCGTCCGTGAGGTCTCGACGACGCTGCCGCCCTGGAGGAGGGCGCTGAAGCCGGCGTCGTGCTCGTCGACGAAGGCCATGTAGCGGTC
This sequence comes from Streptomyces sp. NPDC050416, assembly GCF_044458845.1. Taxonomy (NCBI): domain Bacteria; kingdom Bacillati; phylum Actinomycetota; class Actinomycetes; order Kitasatosporales; family Streptomycetaceae; genus Streptomyces; species Streptomyces sp. NPDC050416. The sequence continues at coordinate 42,325 of NZ_JBITII010000002.1, read as the reverse complement.
GAGGGCGCGGGACAGGCGGGGGAGCAGGGGGCCCTCGAGGGGTTCGTCGAAGCAGTGCCGGAGCTCGTCGGCGGCGGAGCGGAGGGCGGCCTCGTACAGCTGCTGCTTGCCGCCCGGGAAGTACCGGTAGACCAGGGGCCGCGACACCCCGGCCGCCTCCGCCACGTCGTCCAGGGAGACGTCCTCCGGGGCGCGGTGCGCGAAGAGCGACAGCGCGGCGGTGAGCAGCTGACTACGACGTTCCTCGACGCTGAGGCGCCGGTAGGCGGGGGTGGGGGCGGCTGGTGTCATGACCCGCAGCGTAACCGGGGGTGGGCGTGCGGGGTGCCTGCGGCGGCCTGTGGCTGGTTCGGTGGGGGTGCGCGTTGCACCCGCGGCCGGCTTGTGGTCGGGGCCGCGCCGGGGGGGTCCGTCCTCGGAACGGCGCGATGGGGTCGGACGCCGACTGACTGTCCGCTGACGCGCCAACCGCTGCGGGCGGACACCCCCGACACGTCCCCTGCTCGCCGTCGGCGGGTGCGGCCGAGTGGGGCAGGCTGCTAACGGGCGTCCACGTGCTGGAAGTCCACGGCCGTGATCCGGGCGGTCTTCGCCGTCAGTTCGGCCAGGCCCTGGCCCTCGAACGTGTCGGTGATGAGGGCGCCCCTCGTGGCGCCGAGAGCGGACTGTTCGTCGTTGGGGACGAGGTCCGCGATGGAGCGGTAGTTCTCCTTCAGCAGGGACTCCTGCTTGTGGGCGGCCGGGAACAGGGCGAGGACGCCGCCGTCGGCGGTCCGCAGGGCGTACACGCTCGGGTCGGCCGGGGGCTTGGTGAAGAACTTCTCGGTGGCCTTGCCGTCGGCCGCGCCCTCGGTGCTGCTGCGCTGGTAGGTCTGCTTGGCGTTCTCGACCGGCTTGGTGGTGGTCAGGGCCTTGCCCTTCTTCTTGCCGCCGGTCTCGAGCAAGTCCGCGTAGGCGGCGCCGACGTCGGAGGGTGCCAGCTTGCCGACCTTGGTGCCGGGGTCGACGGCCTCGGCGAGACCATGACGGTCGACGGCGAGCTTGGGGGGCTCTTCGCCGTCGGCCCACAGGGACAGCACCATCTTGTAGGTGCCGCCGACCTTGTCGAAGACCATCAGCACGCTGTTCTTGCTGTTCTCGCTGGACTTGGCCCGGACGGCGAACCAGGTGGCCGTGCCCTTCTCCGGGATGACGTACTCGCGGTCCTGGTAGGAGAAGGGCTTGGTGTAGGCCTGCTGTTCCTTCTTCGGCCAGGTCTCGAAGAGGGTGTAGGTGGCCTTGTCCATGGCGTAGACCTGACCCGCCTCGACCGTGCCGAGGAGTTTCTCGTCCCGTGCGGCGTTGGCCTTGTTGTTGACCTCCTGGTAGTGGTCGGCGATCTTCTTGGCGGCGGCCCGGGTGACCACGCCCTGCGGCGCGTCGTCGGCTCCGGAGTCCGAGGCGGTCTGGCCGCCGCACGCGGTCAGGGAGAGAGCGGTCGCGGCTCCGAGGGCGGCGAGCCGTATGAGGCGGGCGTGGGGGGACATGGGGTGGTGATCTCCTTGAGGCCACGGAGGGTGACGAGTTCAAGGAGGACAGTAGTCACCCCGCATGGACATGACGTGGCCGGGGTTCGCCCTAGGCCAGCAGCCCTGAGGACTTCCACAGCCGTCGTCCGACACCTCGCAGCACCCCGATGTCGTCGAGGAAGTCCGTCAGCCGCTTGGAGCCGGTCTGCATGACCTCGCGGCGGTGTCCGCTCGCTCGTACCTGGGCGAGGGCCTCCCGCTGGTCCAGGCCGACGTTCGTGTAGACCTCGGGGTTCACGAACGCCACCGAGAACACCCGGGCGAACTCACCGGAGGTGATGCGGGTGAACTCCTGGGACCACTTGGGGGCCGTCACCATCTGGCGGCGGAGTTCCTCGCGGGCGTAGCGGACGTGGCGGGCCTCCTCCACCACGTGGATGCGGGTGACGCCGCGGATGAGGGGCTGGACCCGCTCGTCGGGGAAGGTCAGGCGCTGCATCCAGTCGAGGACCTCCTCGCCGAGGAGCGTCGCCGTGAAGGAACCCGGGGTGGTCGAGATGGTCTTGAACAGGCGGCCCAGGTGCTGGTGGGCGCGGCTGACCGGGTACCAGGGTGTGCCGCCGTGGGATATCAGGCGGGCGAACATCTTGGAGTGGCGGCACTCGTCCTCGATCTCGGTGAGGGCGTAGCGCACGTGTGCGCTGGTCGCGGCCTTGTCGTAGATGTGGCGGACCAGGAGCTGCATGAGGATGATCTCGAACCAGATGCCGAGGGAGGCCAGGGCCGCCGCCTCGTGCTGGGAGAGCAGGATGCGTTGCTCCTCGCTCATCCGCTTCCAGAGCGGGGTGTCGTAGAGCGACACCAGCTCCGGCGGCCAGAACCACTTGCCCTCCTCGAAGGGCGCGTCCCAGTCCAGCTCCTTGTCCGGGTCGAAGGAGTGCTTGGCGGAGGAGTCGAGCAGCCGCTGGGCCACCTGCTCCCGGTCCTTGAGCAGGCCCAGGGCATCGCGCAGGCCGTCGAGCGCGTCGGCTTCCGTCAGGGTCGTCATGGCTGCCCACCTCGTTGTGCACACGTCACTGTCCCCCTTATAAGACTGCTTGTCAGCAAGGCAGTCAATCCCCTGGGCGCCATTTGTCGACTAGCGGGCCTCGAGCACCGCCTTCATCACGGCCCCGGCGATCGGCGCCGCGTCGCCGCCGCCGCTGATGTCCCCGCGATCCGCCTCCGCGTCCTCCACGACCACCGCGACCGCCACCCGCGGCGCCAGGTCGCGGTCGCCCTGCGCCCAGGAGACGAACCAGGCGTACGGCGTACCGGAGTTGCCCAGGCCGTGCTGGGCGGTGCCGGTCTTGCCGCCCACCTTGGCGCCGCGGATCGCGGCCCGGTGGCCGGTGCCGTCCTCGACCACCTCCCGCATCAGCGCGCGCAGCCGGACCGCGGTCGAGGGGTACATCGCCTGGCGGACCGTCCGCGAGCCCGCTGTCGCGAGGGTGCTGCCGCCCGGTCGTGTCGTGCGCTCCACCAGGTACGGCTCCCGTAGCTGGCCGCCGTTGGCGACGGCCGCCGCGACCATCGCCATCTGGAGCGGTGTGGCACGGGTGTTGTACTGGCCGATCGACGACAGGGCGAGCTGGGCCTTGTCGAGCGAGGTGTCGAAGGTGGACCGGGCCACCGGGAAGGGAACCCGCAGCGCCGGGTCGTTGAAGCCGAAGGCGTGGGCCGTCGCCGTCATGTCCGTCACGCCCACCTCCACGCCGAGCTTGGCGAACACCGTGTTGCAGGAGAGGGTGAAGGCCTCCCGCACGGAGGCGTCCCGGCAGCCCCGGGACGCGTTCGTCAGGCGAGTCCGGGTCCCGGGCAGGGTGTACGGGTCGGGAGAGTCCGTCGGCGCGTCGAGGTCCCTGACCACGCCGGAGTCCAGCGCGGCGGCCGTGGTGACGACCTTGAACGTCGAGCCCGGCGGATACGTCTGCCGTACCGCCCGGTTGAGCATCGGGCGGTCCCGGTCGGCGTTCAGCCGCTTCCACGCCCTGGCCGCCGCCGCTCCGTTGCCGGACAGCGGCTGGGGGTCGTAGGATGGGGCGGACACCAGGGCCAGGATCCGGCCGGTCGACGGATCCAGCGCCGCCACCGCGCCCTTGCGCCCGGCGAGTCCCTGGTACGCCGCCCGCTGTGCGGCCGGGTCGAGGGTCGTCACGACGTGGCCGCCGCGGCTGTGCGCGCGGGTGAAGTCGTTCCACAGGGGGAACGGCGCGAGCATCGGGTCCGTGCCGGACAGGATGCCGTCCTCGGCCTTCTCCAGGAGCGTCGTCCCGTACAGCTGGGAGGCGAAGCCCGTGACCGGCGCGTACAACGGGCCGTCGGTGTAGGTCCGTTCGTAGCGCAGGTGCTCGCGGGTGTCCTTCGAGCCGGTGACGGGCCGGCCGCCGACCAGGATGTCGCCGCGCGGCTGCCCGTAACGGAAGATCTCCGCACGGCGGTTGGCGGGGTTCGTGTCGTACGCCGGGGCCTGGACGACCTGGACGCGGGCGGCGTTCAGCAGCAGCGCCACCAGCAGCAGGGCGCAGAAGACGCCGGCGTGCCGGATGTGCCGCGTCACCGGGGGCCCGGCCCGTCGTACTGGCGGCGTGCCGAGTCGCTGACGCGCACCAGCAGCGCCACGATCGCCCAGTTGGTCACGACCGATGAGCCGCCCTGCGCCAGGAACGGCATCGCCATGCCGGTCAGCGGGATCAGGCCGGTCACCCCGCCCGCGATCACGAACACCTGGAGCGCCACCAGCGAGGCGAGGCCGACGGCGAGCAGCCGCCCGAAGGGCTCGCGCAGGGCGAGGCCGGCCCGGTAACCGCGCTCCACCAGCAGTCCGTAGAGGAGGAAGATCGCGGACAGGCCCGCCAGGCCGAGTTCCTCGCCCGCCGTGGCCAGGATGAAGTCCGACTTCACGGCGAAGCCGATGAGGATCGAGTGACCGAGCCCGAGGCCGGTGCCGAGCATGCCGCCCTCCGCGAAGGCGAACAGGGACTGGGCGAGCTGGCCCGGGCCCTCACCCGCCTCGATCGAGGCGAACGGGTGCAGCCACGTCTCGATCCTGCTGTGCACGTACGGCTCCAGCCGGCCGACGGCGACCGCCCCCAGCGCGGCCAGCAGCAGACCGAGGGCGATCCAGCCGGTGCGGCCGGTGGCGACGTAGAGCAGGACGACGAACAGGCCGAAGAAGAGCAGCGAGGTCCCGAGGTCCCGCTCCAGGACCAGGACGCCGACGCTCACCAGCCAGACGGCGACGATCGGGCCGAGGACCCGGCCGGTGGGCAGCTGGAGCCTCCAGAGCCGGCGGCCGGTGTAGGCCAGGGCGCTGCGGTTCGCGGCCAGGTACGCGGCGAAGAACACCGCCAGCAGCACCTTCGCGAACTCGCCCGGCTGGATGGAGAACCCGGCGATCCGGATCCAGATGCGGGCGCCGTTCACCGCCGGGAACAGGATCGGCAGCGTGAGCAGCACGAGCGCGGCGACGACACAGACGTACGTGTACCGCTGGAGCACCCGGTGGTCGCGCAGCAGCAGGACGACCAGGATGAACAGCGTCACGCCGAGCGTCGACCAGATCAGCTGGGCCGGTGCCGCCCGGTCGCCCGGGGTCTCCAGGTCGAGCCGGTAGATGAGCACCAGGCCGAGACCGTTGAGCAGCACGCCGATGGGCAGCAGGAGCGGGTCGGCGTGCGGGGCCCGAAGGCGCACGGCCAGATGGGCCAGCACTGCGAGCACGCCGAGCCCGGCGCCGTAGCCGGCGGCACCGGGCGGGAGGGCGTCGTGCCGGGCGAGGCCCACGGCGCAGTAGCCGTACACGGACAGCAGTACGGCCAGGACGATGAGGGCGAGTTCGATGCCACGGCGCCGGGGGAGGCGGCGGACGGCGGGCGTGGGCGCGTCCGCCGTCGCCACGGTGATTCCGGCCTTGCTCATGTCCGGAACCTATCCAAACAGTGCGTCTTATGTGCCTTTGGGTGACTGAGTGTCAGCACCAGCGTGGCGCGGGGCCGATGTTGTCGATGTAGCGGGCCGCGCCCCAGGCCCACGTGCCGTCCGTGAGGAGGTACCAGAGGGGGTTGCCCTGCACGGTCTCGCCGCCGGTCTTGCAGAAGATCTTGACGATGTCGCCCCGGTGGGCGAACCGGATGATCTGCGAGCCGCGGTTCGGGGCGCTGCGCAGTGCCAGCGTGTCCGCCGTGACGACGCCCTCGAAGAGGCGCGGGTCCTGGTGGCCGTGCCCGTCCCCGTTGCCGCCGCTCGGGTCGTGGTGGCCGCCGTTGCCGCCGCTCGGGTCCCAGTCGTCGTGCGCGGCGGCGGCAGCGGGCGTGACGGCGGCCGCGGCGGCGAGGAGCCCGGCGGCGGTGGCTATGGAGAGGCGGGAGCGCAGGGACATGGGGGTTACCTCCATGTGGGGGCGGGTGCCGAAGCTGACTAATCGCCACATTAGGAGCGCCCTGCGGCCCCCGCCCTTCACGCTGGGCCATAGGGGGACGCCGCGAAGGGGCGCGCGGAACTGCGCGACCAGCCACATGCGGCCCGCAGGACGACGATCACCCGAGGTCCCGGGCTCTCACTCCGCGGTCAGTCTCAGGGTCGCCACCGCCCCGCCGTCCGGGGCGTTGCCGAACTCCAGCCGCGCCCCGAGCACCTCGGCCTGCCCCAGCGCGATGGTCAGCCCCAGACCGTGCCCCTTGGCACCGCCCTCCGTCCGGAACCGCTGCGGCCCGTGCGCCACCAAGTACTCCGGAAAGCCGTCCCCGTGGTCCCGGACGGTGACCACCGGACCGTCCACGGTCAGCACGACCGGCCCCCGCCCGTGCTTGTGCGCGTTCGCCACGAGATTCCCCAGCACCCGCTCCAGCCGCCGCCGGTCCGTCTCCACGACCACATCCCGTACGACCCTGACCTCCGTGTCGCCCCCCGCGCCCCGCACCACCCGCTCGGCCAGCGGCCCCAACAGCTCCGTATCCAGCTCCAGCCGTTCCCGGCCGGTGTCCAGCCGGGAGATCTCCAGCAGGTCCTCGGTGAGGGTGCGCAGCGCCGCCACCCGGTCCCGCACCAGCTCGGTCGGACGGCCGGGCGGCAGCAGTTCGGCCGCCGCGTGCAGCCCGGTCAGCGGGGTGCGCAGCTCGTGCGCCACGTCCGCGGTGAACCGCTGCTCGGCGAGCAGCTTGCCCTGCAAGGACGACGCCATGGAGTCCAGCGCGGCGGCGACCGCCGCCACCTCGTCCTGCGGGCGCGCCGGGGCCTTCGTCCGCGGGTCCGTACGGGGGTCGTTCACGCGCGCGTCCAGGTCGCCCGCGCTGATCCGCCGGGCCACCAGCGCCGTGGTGTGCAGCCGCCGCGTCACCCGCGTCACCGCGAACGCGCCGACCAGCAGCGTCGCCCCGATGGCCAGCCCCGACGACCAGAGGATCGCCCGGTCCAGGCCCTCGATGGTGCGGGCCTGCTGCGAGTAGTCGACCGCGACGGCCAGGGCCCGGTGGCCGTCGGCGGGCCCGGCCGCCCACATCGTGGGGCGCCCCGCGAAGTCGGCGACCATCGTGCCGCGGTCCCCGGTGACCGCGAGGTCGCGCAGCGCCGGGGGCAGGCCCGGGGGATCCACGCCGGCGCCATGCTTGAGCGAGTCCCCGGCCTCGTACCGCTCCGTCGCCTGCGTCAGCCGCTGCAACGCCTGGTCGCGGGCCTGGCCGACGGTCTGGTTCGTCACCTGTACATGCACCAGGACACCGAGCAGGGCGGCCAGCGCGCAGCACATGACGGTGATGAAGGCGGCGGCCTTCGCGGCGAGCGTCCCGGACCACTGGGGGAGCATGCGTCTCATCCGGTGCTCGCCGAGGGGGAGACGCCGGGGGAGGAGACGGACGGGGAACCGGAGGGCGCGCCGGAGGGGTGCAGGGAGTGCTTCCGCGGGCCGGTGCGCAGCATCTCGTCCTGGGTGAGGAGCATGGCCCGCTGGTCCCGGTCCCAGGTCCACTGGAGGCGGTACTCGTAACCTGCGACCTCGGACGGCGAGCGGATGACGAGGGAACGCCCGGCCAGTTCCACGCCGCTCAGCGCGTCCTCCCAGGCCATCACCTGCACGAGCCGGTGCTTCTCGACGGTGTAGACGCGCACCGCGGTGGTCTTGCCGGGCAGCAGCCGGAAGCCCAGCGTCAGGTCGTCGCGCCCGTCGCCGGTCAGGTCGCGGTAGTACGGCTTGAGGACCGGGCACCGTCCGTGCTCCGGGCCCTTGCCGCAGTCGGCCATCCGGCGGTTCGTGTCGCGGTAGGGAGCCTTGTCGCCGGCGTAGTCGCCCGGGCTCGCGGCGATCTCGGCCCGGACGACCCCGACGGGGTCCACCCGGCGGATGTCGTCGCCGGGCACCTTGACACCCTTGACCACCTCGGTGTTCACCTCGCCGATCTCGAAGGCCGGACTGGACGCCGGCGTCAGCTCGGGCCAGAGCCGAGCCGGCCCGACGGCCGTCGGTGTCGCCCCGGCGCCCTCCAGCCCTCCGGCGTCCCCGCAGCCCACGGCCCCCAGGAGCAGGAGACCGACACCGGCGACACACCGGGCGACCTTTCCGCGCTTCCGGCGGCAGCCGCCGGCGCGGCTCGCAGGGCCGTCCGAGCGGCCGGAAGGCTCGTCCGGGCCGCGGGAAGGCTCGTCCGCGCAGCCGGAAGGGCCGGCCGGGGGCCCGGGAAGGTCATCGGGGCGGCCGGGAAGGCTGCGGACGCGGCTGACGGGCACTGCACTCCTGCGGTTCGAGGGTGATCACACGGCTCGGACCGACCGTCGGCCCCGTACACCTTATTCGTAGGGAAGTCCTATTTGCGCGCGAGGGAGTCCGTGTGCCGTCCTACTCGGTGAGCTCCTCCAGCAGCCGGGCCGTCGCCAGCCCGGCCCGCAGGTACTCGACGAACAGTTCGTTGTGCAGCGCCCAGGGCGAACGGCGGTCCCGGATCAGCCGGATCGCGGCGTCGGCGGAGCTCCCCCGCCGCATCAGCGCGTGCGCGACGACGAGGCCGGAGCGGTTGTACCCGTGGTAACAGCGGACGAGGACCTTTCGGCCCCCGTCCAGCGCCTCGCACGCGGCCTCGGCCAGCCGGATCACACCGGCGAGCTGCGTCCCGTCGAGCGGCCCGTCGGGGATGGGCCAGACGTGGTGCGGGACGTCCGGATCGGGCCCGTGCCCCGGCAGCCGCAGCAGCGTCTGCACCAGGTCGAACTCGTCCCGTACGACGGCGAACTCCGGATGGCCCAGTCCACCGGTGTACTCGTGGCCGCCCATCCACAGCCCGGGGACGACCTCGTTCCAGGGGCTCTCGGGAGCCGGTACATGGGGTTTCCTGCGGGTACGCAACGGCGCCTCCCCAGCGTCACCGCCCGAGGGCCTGCCCGGCGGGTCCAACTCCTCTCAAAGGTAGCCGGGTTCTTGCCCCCGCAGCACCCCGCCTGTTCCCATGGTCTGGGGTGATGGTGCATGAACGGACTGCGCGTCATACCGATCTGGCGGCACGGTCAGGAACGGCTGTACGTCTGCCTCCCGGACGGCAGGAACATCGCCTGGTACGACCGTGAGGCGGGCCGGGTCAACCTGCTGGGCGAGGACCGTGAGGAGGACGTACTCCGCGCCCTCGGGCCCTTCCTCACCGGCCCGGTGACGGTGGGGCCGCCCCCCGTGCCGACCCCCGCCGAGCTCGCCCGGCTGACCCTCCACCCCGACGACGACCTGGCCCCCAACCGCCCCGGCGAGGCCCTCCTCGTCGCCCTCGACCGCGACCCCGGCCCGGCCCGCCGGCTGCGCCCCGATCCGCGCCGCAGGGCCCTGGAGGCGGAGCAGACGGTCGGGGATGCCCTGGACCGCCTGGACGGCGCCGGCTGGCACGCCGTGCACTCCGTCCCGCTCCCCGGCGGCAGCCGCATCCACCACCTGCTGATCGGCCCGGGCGGGCTGTACGCCCTGCACGCCCTTTACGCGCGCAAGCAGCGGGTGACGGTCTCCGACCCCATGGTCACCCTGGGCCGCCGTGAACCGACCGCCCTGCTCCGCGGCGTCCGCGCCGACGCCGACCGCGCCTCCTACGCCCTGACGGCGGAGGTCCGCCCCGTCCTCGCCCTGGTCGGCCCGACGGCCGTGTCCGTCCCGGCCCCACCGCGCGAGGTCCGCGTCCTCACGGACCTGGAAGTGCAGACCCTGGCCCGGCAGGGCGGCGTCCTGAAGCCCGCGGACGTGGAGGCCCTGCACGCGATGGCACGGGACCGGAACACCTGGACGCGGGTGTGAGGGCGTGCCGTCATGCCGTAGCCCAGGGCCTGACGTCAGGCCGTAGCTAGGGCAGCCGGCCCGCGCCGCCCGGGTCGAGAAGCGGGGCGAGCAGGTCGCCGTAGTCCTGCACCCGGGCCGCGATGTCGGTGGCGTGGAAGTTCAGCCGGCCGGGCGAGCCGCACTCCTCGACCTCCTCCCAGGTCACGGGCGCCGAGACGGTCGGCTCGGGGCGGGCCCGGAGGGTGTAGGGGGTCGCCGTGGTCTTGCGCGCGGCGTTCTGGCTCCAGTCGACGAAGACCTTCCCGGGACGCAGGTTCCTGGTCATCCGGTGCAGGGCGAGCCGGGGCATGGCCTTCTCCGCCTCGACGGCCAGCGACTTGGCGTACTCGGACACCCGCTCGGAGGACGCCCCGCGCACGGCGGCGAGCAGATGCAGCCCCTTCGACCCGGAGGTCTTGGCGTACGGTTCGATGCCGTCCGCCGCGAGCCGTTCCCGCAGCCACAGCGCGACCTCACAGCACTGCACGATGCTCGCGGGGGCTCCCGGATCCAGGTCGAAGACGATGCGGTCGGCCTCGTCCGGCGAGTCAACGAGCCACTGGTGGGTGTGGAACTCCGTGACGAGGTTGGCCGCCCACATCAGGCTCGGCAGGTCCTGCACCAGCACCATCCGCGAGGGTCCCTCCACCCGTGGCACCTCGGCGGTGGTGACCCAGTCGGGCGTACCCGGCGGGACGTTCTTGGTGAAGAACACCTGCCCGTCCGGCCCGTCCGGATACCGCAGGAAGGACACCGCCCGGTCGCGCAGATGGGGCAGCAGGACCTCGGCGACGGTCGCGTAGTAGTGCAGGACCTCGCCCTTGGTGAAGCCGGTGGCGGGATACAGCACCTTCTCCAGATTGCTGAGCGGGAGCCGTCGCCCCTCCACCACGGTGATAGGCGCCATACGATAAGAATCCCACGCGAATCGTGACAAACGCTCCCGAGAGTGACCGGAAGGGTGCTGCACGTGAGATCCATTTGGAACGGCGCCATCTCCTTCGGCCTGGTCAGCATTCCGATCAAGCTGGTGAACGCCACCGAGAGCCACTCGATCTCCTTCCGCCAGATCCACACCGAGGACGGCGGCCGCATCCGCTATCGCAAGTTCTGTGAGCTGGAGGACCGCGAGGTCACCCAGGGGGAGATCGGCAAGGGGTACGAGGACGCGGACGGCTCGATCATCCCGATCACCGACGAGGACCTGTCCAGCCTGCCGATCCCGACGGCCAAGACGATCGAGATCGTCGCCTTCGTCCCGGCCGACCGGATCGATCCGCTCCAGATGGACGCCGCGTACTACCTCCAGGCGAGCGGCGCCCCGGCGGCCAAGCCGTACACCTTGCTCCGGGAGGCGCTCAAGCGCAGCAACAAGGTGGCGATCGCGAAGTTCGCCCTGCGGGGCCGGGAACGCCTGGGCATGCTGAGGGTGGTCGGCGACGCCATCGCCATGCACGGGCTGCTGTGGCCGGACGAGGTCCGCGCCCCCGAGGGCGTGGCCCCCGACACGAACGTCACGGTCCGGGACCAGGAACTGGACCTGGCCGACGCCCTGATGGACACCCTGGGCGAGGTCGACCTGGAGGACCTGCACGACGAGTACCGCGAGGCCGTGGAGGAGGTCATCGCCGCGAAGGCCGCCGGCGAGGCCCTGCCGCAGGCCCCCGAGCCGGCCACGGGCGGCAAGGTCCTCGACCTCATGGCGGCCCTGGAGAACAGCGTCCGCGCGGCACGTGAGTCCCGGGGCGAGGAGGCCGGCGAGCACGCCGAGGTCAAGTCGCTCCCGCAGCGCAAGACGGCCCGCGCGGCGCCCAAGCAGACCGGCGGCAAGAAGTCGGCGTCCACCGCGAAGAAGACGGCGGCCAAGAAGACCACGGCGTCCGCGAAGAAGTCGACCGCCAAGTCCGGCCAGGGCGCGAAGAAGACGGCGTCGAAGAGCACCGCGAAGAAGACGCCTGCGAAGAAGTCGACCCCCCGCAAACGCCCGGCCTGACCCGCAGGGCCCTCTCCAACCCGGCCCTGCGGGGTCAGACGGTCGTGAGCCGGCCGCCGTCGACGACCAGGTCCGCTCCGTTCAGGGCGCGGGCGCGGCCGCTCACGAGCATGCGGACGACCCCGGCGACCTCCTCCGGCTCGGTGAGCCGGCCCGTGGTCAGGTTCGCCGCGGCCGGGAAACCCTCCAGGAACTCCTCAGTGATGCTCGGAGACGAGCACCGCACGAGTCCCGGGCTCCAGCGCCTGGAAGACATGCGGGACGTCGGCCGGATAGCAGATGTAGTCGCCCGGATGGAGTTCCACCGGCTCGTCGGCCATGCCCACCAGGGCCCGGCCCGAACTGATCACGACGTGCTCGACGACTCCGGGAGGGTGCGGCGCCGAGGAGCGCTGCGGCCCCGGCTCGGCGGCGACGCTGTAGACGTCCCGCCGGGCCCCGGGCGGAGAGGCGGCAAGGAGCGTGGCCCGGTAGTCGCTCTGCTCGGACCCGACGGCCGGCCCTTCTCCCGCCCGGATCACCTGCACCTGCGGCCGCGACACGGCCACCAGCCGCGAGAAGGGGATCTCCAGCGCCACGCACAGTGCCCACAGCGTCTCCAGGCTGGGATTCCCGGTGCCCGACTCCAGCTGGGAGAGCGTGGACTTGGCGAGCCCGGCCCGGCGGGCGACCTCGGTGAGGGACAGCCCCACCCGGAGGCGTTCCGCCCGCAGTGACGCGGCGATCACTTCGATCGGCGGCTTGGGGGCGGGGTCGGCGTCGGACATGGCGTGTTCGCTCCAGAGGTCATTCGTTCGTCTTGACGAACATCGTAAGCCTTGTTCACTATAAAAATCATGCGTTCGTTCTGGAGAACACGGGGTGGTCGAACACCGAAAGGCCGGACACCGAAAGACCGGCCACTGAAAGTCCGGACCCCGTGGGGCCGAACACTGGATGGCCCGCTGCTCCGCGACATCGCGCTGGTCTGCCTGGCGGTAGGGGTGATCGGCCTGTCCTACGGCGCCGTCGCGGTCACGTCCGGGTTCGCCTGGTGGTTCCCGGTCCTGATGGGGGTGCTCGTCCTCGCCGCCTCGTCCGAGTTCCTGTTCGTCGGGATCATCGCCGCCGGCGGCAGCCCGATCGCCGCGCTGCTGGCCGGGCTGCTCGTCAACGCACGCCATCTGCCGTTCGGTCTGGCGGTACACGACGTCCTCGGGCGGGGCTGGCGCGGAGTGCTCGGCACGCATCTCATGAACGACGAGACGGTCGTCTTCGCCCTCGCCCAGGACGAGCCGGAGCGCAAACGGGCCGCGTACTGGCTCTGCGGCCTGGGCATCCTGATCTGCTGGCCCGTCGGCGCCGCGCTGGGCGCACTGCTCGGCAGCGCCGTGCGGGACACCGGCGTACTCGGCCTGGACGCCATGTTCCCCGCGGTGATCCTGGCGCTGATCCTGCCGGCGCTGAAGGACGGGCCCCTGCGGCGCACGGCACTGGCCGGCGCGGCCCTGGCCCTTGCCGTCACCCCGTTCCTCCCGGCAGGCCTGCCGGTCCTGCTGGCGCTGGCCGCCCTGCCCCTGTTCAGCGTCCGGACGGGGAAGGAGGCCACGCGGTGAGCGACACCGCCCTCTCCCTCACGCCGACGCTGGCGGCGATGCTCGCCCTGGCGGCCGGCACCTTCCTGCTCCGCCTCTCCGGACCGGCCCTGCGCGCGAGATTCAGGCTCCCGGAGCGCGCCGAGAAACTGCTGGAGGTCTCGGCGGTCCTCCTGCTCGCCGCCCTGGCCGCCACCTCCGCCCTTACCGACGACCACGCCTTCACCGGCCCCGCCCGACCGCTCGGGGTCCTGACCGGCGGGGTGCTCGCCTGGCGCAGGGCCCCGTTCCTCGCGGTCGTACTGGCGGCGGCGGGCACGACCGTCTTGCTACGACTGGCGGGAGTCCCGTGACCCTCCCCCCGCGAACCCGGATCCTCAGGCCACGCGCCGCCCCTCCTGCCTGGACTCGCCCTCACCCTCGTTCTCCTCCTCATCCGGCAGATGGACGTCGTCGACGGCGATGTTGACCTCGACGACCTCCAGCCCGGTCATCCGCTCCACCGCGTTGATGACGTTGGTCCGGACGTCCGCGGCGGTGTCGGCGATGGCGGCGCCGTACTCGACGACCACGTCGAGATCGACGGCGGCCTGGCGCTCACCGACCTCCACCTTCACCCCCTGGGTGATCCCAGTGCCCCCGCCCGGCACGCGCTGGCGCACGGCCCCGAAGGCCCTGGTCATCCCTCCGCCGAGGTTGTGCACCTCGGGGATCTCCCGGGCCGCCATGCCCGCGATCTTCGCCACGACCGTGTCAGCGATCGCGGTGCTTCCCCGGGCCTCGGGGGGAGCGGTGCCGTCCTGCTTTCCCGTGCCGGTAGCGGTGTCTCTGCGCTGTGTGGTCTCCGTCATGGCCGTCCCCTCGATGATCCGTGCGGGATGAGCAGCGTCGTTCTTGTCCACCTGTATCCACCGTAGAACACTGGTGCATATGGGGCGAAAGTGCTGAAAGCTACCGGGCGCCTGCTCGCCCCGACAGCGAGTCGACGTGGCGCTGGAGGACGGCCGACGCCGCCTCCGGGGACTGATGCCCCGCGACGACGTGGACGGTGAGACCGTCGGTCACGGCGAGGAGCGTATGCGCCTCCTGGACGGCGTCGAGATGCGGCGGGATCTCCTCGGTGTCCTGGCCGTAGCGGATGAGCCACGCGACGAGGTCATGGAGCTTGCCGTACGTCTCATGCAGGACGGCGGCGAGCCTCTCACTGGTGGGAGCGTGGCCGACGAAGGCCAGCCACACATGCGCCTGAGCCCTCGACTCCTCGTCCAGCAGGGCGAGTTCGGCCAGGGTGTGCGAGAGCAGGGTGGCCGCGGCCTGTGGAGTGGAGGTCGCGGCGATGCGCTGCTCGGCGCGTTCGCTGACGCGTTGTGAGATGTGCTCCAGCGCGAAGAGCAGCATGTCCTCCTTGGTGCGGAAGCACCGCTGCACGGCCCCCATGGACACGTCCGCCTCGGCGGCGACGTCCCGGAGGCTGACGGCCTCCATCCCGGAACGCGCGATCAGAGCGCACACCGCTTCCGCGATCCGCAGCCGCCGCTCCTCGTAGTCCACCTGCTTGGGCACGCGCCGCTCCTCCCTTTTCCGATGCACTTGCATCATAACCGCCGACCCTGCACGATGTGATGCGACCGCATTGAAAAACGCCCGAAGGGACCCGCCATGCCCAAGCGGCAGCAGCTCGACACGTCGGAGACCACGTCAGGCCAGGGCCTGCTCTGGCTGTTCGGCGCCATCCTGTCCATCCAGGGCTTCGGCTCCGCCATCACAGAGGCAGGCTGGAACACGTGCTTCGGCGTCGCCGGCCTCCTACGCGCAGCGCACGTCCCTGAAGGGGGAACTCTCCTGGTCGGCTGTGCGGGTGCGGCCCTCCTGGTGACGGCGGCACGCCGCCACTCCACGAAGAGCCGGGCCAGTCGGCGCCCTTGAGCGGCTCGGCAGGAATGCCGTGCTGGGACGAGCCGGCCCGGCGGCGGTGCGAGACATCGCTCCGCATACCGTCTCCTTCCTGCCACGTCACGCCTCTGTGCTCCCGGCAGGAGTGCGCGCGCTGTCGCCCGCGGCGGGCGGGACGTAGTACCAGCGGGCCGTGGCGAGGATGGGGACGGCCATGACAACGGCCACGACCACACCGGTCGTGTGCTTCGACCAGCCGGCCAGCGAGGCACCCACCGCCGTCCCCACGAACGTGCAGGCGTCGACGACGGGGATGAGGGCGGCGTAGTAGTAGCCCATCGTCTTCGCGGGCACGCGGACTTGGGTCTCGGCGTAGTACAGGACGTACCCGGCTGATTCCATGACGCCCGTGACGGCCATGAGTGCCAGAGCCAGGGCCAGGCTGTCCAGCCAGGGCGGCGTGAGCCATACGAACGCTTCCACGACCATGACGGCGATGTACAGGGTGCCGGTGTGGGCGCGTCCGAGGTGTCCGGCGAGCAGGCTTCCGCACAGGCCGCCGATGCCCATGGCGGCGAGCATCCAGCCGTAGAAGCCCGACACATCGTGGAAGTTCTCCGTGCCCATGACCACGAGCATCATCCGCCCCAGGGCCACCGCCAGGACGTAGGTGAACGAGGTGAGAGTGGCCCCCCGCATGAAGAGGTCCTTCGTGGTGACCTGGAACAGGGCGCGGGTGTTGCTCGCGTATTCGCGGGTGACCTTGCGGAAGCCCTTGCCGGCCTCCGCGTCGTCGCCGACGGCGTTCGCGGAGGGCAGGGGCGGGACGCTCACGATGAGCACCGTGGCGACGGCGGCGGTCGCCGCTTCGATCAGGAACACGGCCGACAGGTTGCCTACGATGAGGATCAGGCCGACCGTGGGCGGGCCGAGCAGTGTGGGGACGCGTTGCGCGGCGACGAGATACCCGTTGCCGCGCCTCTCATCCCCTTCGGCGATCACCGTCGGACGCAGGACGAGTCGGGCGGGCTTGGCGAACATGGCGGCGATACCGATGCCCAGCGACAGGAACTGCACCTGCCACAGGGACTGAGCCGCTGGTATCGACGCGGCGAACAGGCCGGAACACAGGGTGCTCACCACGGCGACGCGTCGGGGGTCCCGGGTGGCGAGCACTCCGCCGACCACAGGACCCGCGACGATGCTCGGCAGCAGCCGGATGGCGAAGGTGAGTCCGGCCGCCAGCGACGCGCCGTACCGCTCGATGAGCAGCAACGGCAGTGCCACGGAGGTCATGACGATGCCGAGGTCGACGATGAAGATGCTCACCATCAGCGGAAGCATCCCCGGCCGTGACAGGACGCGACTGCGGCTGCCCGCGCCGGAGCTCTGCCGTTCAGCCACGGGCGATCTCCCCCGCCTCCGCGCGTACGTGGCGCACCTGCCCGGGCAGATCCCGGGGATCGTACTGACTGGCCGGTGACATGCCCTGGCTGTCCGAGGCGGGCTTCACTCCGACTCTGTGCGCCGTGCCGTGGATCCCGGCCTCACGGCGCAGCCGCTTCCGCTGCCGCTGCCCGGCGATGCGATCACGGCACGGCGGGTGGACGGCCGGTGCGGTTGCAGGTGACAGGGGGAAAGTCCTCTCCCATTGCCCCGGTGCAGCTCCCATACCCGGACTCCTGCCGGTAACCAGACTGGATCGCCGCACGGATTCCCCCAGGTGTCATCGCGGACAGTGACGGCCGGGCCGCACGGTATTAGGGCCCACCTCGACACGGCAAGCGCTTTCTATCCGTGCGCCCGCGAGGCGTTGACCACTGCGGACCCTGGAAGGCGACGTCGGCGGGGAGGGGCCTCAGAAGGTGCGTGTGCTGGGCAGCTCAGAGATCAACTCGCAGGGTTCGACGGCGGGTTGTCCCTCGAACCCGTACGGTGTGCGCCCCATGCGCGTCTGGCATACACAAGAAAGACCCTGAACCGCATTCCCGCAGTTCAGGGTCTTGCACCGAAGTGCCCCGGCAGGATTCGAACCTGCGCACACGGCTCCGGAGGCCTGCGACGTGATGCTCATGGCTGCTCGGTGGGGCGAGCTGTCCAACTCGGCGAGATCGTTCTACCGTGGCCTTTCCTGATCCGCAGGGCAGGAATGATGCGAAGGGGGCTTGGTGGAAGCCGAGTTGGCGGCGCTCGCGGCGTCGGGGGCGACGACTCTGGTCGGGTTGATGATCTCCGACTCCTGGTCGAGCGCCAAGGAGAGGCTGACGAGGTTTCTCGCCCAGCGCCGCTCGGCGGGCGAGGCGGAGGAAGAACTCCAGGCAGCCAGCGAGGAGCTGGCCCGTGCTCGGGCGGCAGGGGATAGGGACGCGGAGGAGGAGATCGAGGCGGACTGGCGGCAGCGGCTGCTCGACGTTCTTCGGGAAGAGCCCGCCGCCGCAGCCGAGTTGCGCGGCCTGCTGGCCGAATGGGCGGGCAACGTCTCGCACACCGTCATCAGCGGTGGTGTGAACCACGGCCCCGCCTTCCAGGGTGCGCAGATCCATGGCGGTATCACCTTCAACGTTCCGGCGGCGATGCCAACGGCCGGTGAGACCGCCCGGCCGGACCAGGTTCCGGTGCTGACCGTACCGTTCAGCAACCGCAGGCGCGAACTCTCCCTGCTGGACGCGATGTGCGGTGCGGCTGCCCGGCGGCAGAGCGGCGTCGACGTCACGGTCGTCGGCGGGCTGCCGGGGGTCGGTAAGAGCGCCATGGCGCGGAAATGGGCGAGCATGTCCCGGCAGCTCTTCCCGGACGGGCAGTTGTATGTGGACTTCGCGGCTCTTCGTGACCAGGAGGCCACCGGTGGGACCGTCGGCGCCGACGTGTCCGAAGCCCTGGCCATGGTCCTCAGATCCCTGAAGGTGAGCGACGCCGGCATGCCTGCGTCGCTCGCGGAGCGGACCAACCTGTTCCGTTCGCGCTCCGCCGGTCAGCGCCTGCTGCTCGTCCTGGACGATGTGAGCCAGCCCGCACAGGTACGGCCGTTGATCCCCAAGGGCCCGGGGAGCGCCGTTCTCGTGACCAGCCACGGGAAGCTGGGTGAACTGGTCCTCGACGGAGCACAGTTGATCTCACTGGAACCCCTGGATCCGGAGGGTGGCCTGGCCCTCCTGGCCGACCGCTGCGGCGAGGACGTCGTGGCAGCCGAGCGGGCTGCTGCCGAGCGCCTGGTCGAGCTGTGCGGGGGCCTGCCGGTGGCGCTGCAGATAGCGGCGGCCCGCCTGATCACGGACGACTGTTTGACCATGACGTCGCTGTCGGAGGAACTGGAGGACGAAGCCGGCCGGCTTGCCGCGCTGGCCCTGCCAGGATTCCAGGGGACTCTCCCCGGGGAGGAGTACTCCGTGTCCGCCCTGCTCGGCTCCTCGTACCGGCTGCTGCCGCCGGACGCCGCTCGGCTTTACCGCCTCCTTGGATGGCTGCCGACTGGGGCCTTCGACGCCGGAGTCGCGGCGGTCGCGGCGGACCTCGACACCCCGAGTGCCAAGCGCCTGCTGCGCACGCTCGTGACCGCGAGCTTCGTGGAGGCCGGCCGCGACGGCCGTTTCCGCATGCACGACCTCGTGCGCCTGCATGCCCGGGAACGCGCCGCGGAGGAGGAGCCGCAGGCTGAGGAGAAGGCGATGACGAGGAGGGTGGCCACCCACTACCTCGTTCTCACCGCGTTCGCCGACCGGGCGCTGAGGCAGGAGCGGCTGCGGATCGCCGACCTGTCACCGCTGCTGCGCACCGCGGAAGATCCCTTCGCGGTCGGCACGGGACCCTCCCCCCTTGAGTGGCTGGATGCCGAGCGCCACGCCGTCCTGGCCGTCCTGCGGGCCGCGAGCCGGCACGGGCTGCACAGCCTTGTCTGGCCACTGGCCGAGGCGTTCACGGCCTTGTTCCTGCGCCACCGTCACCTGGAGGCGTGGAAGGAGTCGCTCGAACTCGGCGTCGCGTCGGCCGCCGCCCTCGCCGAGACGGCTGAAACCGCGAACGATATCGCCGAGGCCGCACAAGCCGAGGCGCGGCTGCGCAGCCTGCTGTCCCGCCCGCTGATGGACCTCGGCGAGACCGACCGTGCCGGGAGGGAGCTGCGGACTGCGGTCGCACGGGCCGAGGTGACCGACCACCTCACTCTGCGTGCCTCCGTGCAGGAGTTCCTCGGACGGTACCTGGACCAGGTCGACCCTGCCCAGGCCGTTCCCGCCTACCGGCGGTCGTACGAACTGAACAAGGAGGCGGGACAGAGCCGTGGGGCAGCCATCGCCGCCTACTTCCTCGGCTGCGCGCTGGACGCCCGCGGCGAGTACGCCGAAGCGCTGGAAACCCTGCGCATGGCGCACCACGACCTGCTCGCACGCGAGGAACCCGACCTGCGTATGGCTGCGCGGGCCATGGCCGCTATCGGTGTCGTCCATGACCACCTGGGCGCCACTGAGGAGGCGGTGCGCGCGTTGCGCGAGGCGGTACGTGTCCTGGAAGAGGAGAAAGCGACGCACTACGAGGCCGAGGCCCTCGTCACCCTCGTCGACATCGCCGAGCGGGCCGGAAGCCACCAGGACAGCGTGCGCGGCTGGCTCACCCGGGCTGTCACGCTCCACGAGGCCAACAGCAATCCTGTGGCCGAGGACCTGCGCCGGCGGCTGGAGAACCTCGGCCGGTGACAGCCGGTCACCGCGAGCCGCTCGGTGCTGGAGGTGGGCGCAACTGCAGGACGACGTCCTCGGTCCGCAGGTCTCCGATCCGCAGGGTGACGAAGGCGTCGTCCAGCGGGCGACCCGCGCGCAGGCACGCGTAGACAACGGCCGCCGGAAGACCCGCGTCCAGCTCGGGGCCGGTGACGGCCGCCTCCACGATCCGGCCGTCCCTGAGCCCGATCAGGAAGCCCCCATGGCGGACGGCCGATGCGGCGAGGAGGCTTCCGGGCAGCCGCTCGAGGGTGCCCTGGATCCACCGCGACGCAGCTGCCGTGGTAGGGGCTGGACGGTGGGCCAGGATCACTGAGGCACTCTCGACCAGCCGCCGGTCGCGTTCACCGTCGGAGCACGCGAGATGGGTGAAGAACAGGGGCGCGCTGGCGCCCGTGCCACCGCCTGAGTGCGCGGCGGCCGGGAAACGGCGTACGACGACAGCCGAGGGCACGTGGTCCTGTTCGATCCCCTCGACCTCTGTGATCACCTGCCAGGAGGTGACCGGTGAGGCCGGCGGGTCGGGCCGGGGCAGCACCAGCGCAGACGGTGGCGGGGAGGACGGCTCCGTTAGCCGCAGCAGCCGGTAGAGGGCGGCACGGAGCCGGGGGAGAGCCTGTCCGGGTTCGGCGAAGGCGGACTGCGCGACGGCCGCGTACCGCTCGGTCGTGTGCTCGTGAATCACGTGCTCGACCTGGCGGCGAATGTCTCCGTCGGGGTCGAGCCGGGGCGCGACGGCTGCCAGAGCGTGGATCGCGGTCCCGGGCACTGCGTCGGCGCCGAACGCCCCCAGCAGGACGGGCGTACCCGCCGAGGCACCGTACAGCGTCACCGAGCCGTGGTCGCCGACCACGGCGTCCGCAGCGACGAGCGCGGCCCGCCACGCGTGAACAGCGGGCACGAGACGCAGTCCCGCGTCCAGGGCAGCCGCTTGGAGGACCCGGATCTGCCACGCGCCGTGCGCGGCCCACACGTTGGGATGGACTATCGCAGCAACCAGATACTCATCACCGGGAAGTTCGCCGAGGAGACTCGCGGGCAGGTGCGGGTGACGTCCCAGGAGCGACGTGGGCCCCCAGGTCGAACTGACCACGATCAGGCGCCGGCCCGCCGTGACCCCCAGGGCATCGCGGTACGCATCCCTGCTCTCCCGGCTGGCCAGGAGTTCGTCGAAGCAGGGATCGCCCACCAGCAGGGTACGGCCGGCTGCTTTCGGGTGCGTGGCGAGCAGCTGCTCCTCCTGGGCCGGATGCGATACGGCCAACCAGGCACGGCCCGACTCCAGCAGGGAATCCGGCACGACACCGGAGAGCCGCTCGTGCGGACCGCGCGAGTCCGGCACCAGCTTCTGGAAGCCCACCCCGTGCGGCAACACCAGGACCGGGCAGTGTCCCTCCGGTACGTCGATGTTCTCGCTGGCGGAGAGGATGAGGTCGGGGGCGATGCGCACCAGTTGTTCCCAGGGCATGACCCGGCAGCCGGCGCCGTGCAGAAGGTCGAGAACGCCGGAGCCGAACGCAGAGGTCGGGTCGTGAGCGAAGACGACGGTCACGCGATCGTCGCCGCGAAGCAGCGCGGGCAGCGTTTCCAGGATGCGTACGGCCGACGTGACCGTACGCGTGGCGACGACCAGCGTCCGTTCTCCGCGGAAGGTGCCCCACCGGTGGGCGTCGTGCCCCACGGGCACGCGAAGAGGCTGATCACCGAACAAGGCGGCCGCCTCTAACAAACCCGCGCCTCCAGTCGGTCAGCGGCTCGCGGCTCGCGGCTCGCGGCTCGCGGCTCGCGGCTCGCGGCTCGCGGCTCGCGGCTCGCGGCTCGCGGCTCGCGGCTCGCGGCTCGCGGCCATGATCCAATATCACAGGTCAAGGTGCCGAGCAACCCTTCGTGTGTGTCTCACTGGCCCAGGACTGCTACACCGTAACGAACGGGACGGGCGCCGCCAGAGATGGCCGACGCATCCAGAACCGTGATGCCTTTGACGAGTCCTCGTGCGGCATCGGGCAGATCGGCACGGAGTTCACCTCCGCCTACGCCGCCTCCAAGTTCGCCGTCGAGGGCTGGATGGAAGCCCTGCACCACGACATCAAGCCGTACGGCATCCGTACCACGATCGTGGAGCCCGGCTACTTCCGCACCGAGCTGCTCGTGGACGCCTCCACCACCTGGCCCGAGCCCACCATCGACGACTACGCCGAGCGCACCACCGCCACGGTCGAAGCCTGGAAGAGCATCAACGGTCAGCAGCCCGGCGACCCCGCCAAGCTCGCCCACGCCCTGCTGACCTTCGCCGCCCAGGACCAGCCGCCGCTGCGCTTCGTCGCCGGCGCCGCCGCCATCGAGGGCGTCTCGGCCAAGGCCCGGGAACTCCTCGCCCAGGTCGAAGCCTCTCGTGAGCTGGGCGGCAACCTCGGCCACGACGACACCAACCCCTGAGCTTGGCGTCCACGCCGGCCACAGCTCAAACCTGGACGAGTAGTGTCGGAGCGGAGAACGGTGGGGCGATCTCAGAGCGCCGGATCAGACCTTGAGTACGGTGGCCCGTCCGCCGCACAGCGCGGTCAGGTCCTTGCATGGCGTCAATGGCGTACTTGTGGCCGTGCAGACCGGCGTCGGCGAGGAGCGCGGCGATGTGGCGGGCGATCGGCTCGGTGACCGGTTCGATGACCAGGTGGGACAGGGTCCACTCCAGGGCCGGGCGGTTGATCCGAGGGTGGACGACCTCCAATGTGGCCGCCGAGGTGATCAGGCGGAGGTCGTCGGCGCGGGCAAGGGCGAGCCAGCCGGTGACGGTGCGGTCGCGCAGGGCGGCCTTGGCCAGGCCCTCGCTGTCCTGGATCGCGCAGCAGCCGCAGGCCGTTGAGGCGACGATGACGGTGGAACCCGCGTGTCTGAGGACGCCGTGATGGCCGCCACGGGGCCATGGAGCAGCTCCCGCCGAGCACCCGCGTCCCGCACGCGCGCCTGGACGCGGACCGTGCCGCGCCGGTGGCCACCACCATTCAGGCCCTGGCCACCCCTTCCCGGTTGCTGATCTTCTGCCGCGTCCGGAAGGTTCCTGCGCCGCAACCGAACTCGCCACCGAGGTCGGAGTGGAACAGTTCGCCTGCTTCCACCAGCTGCGCCTGCTCCGCAACCTCGGTTTGGTGGTTGGCCGGCGCCAGGGCCGTTCGGTGATGTACGCGCTCTACGAAAACCACGTCGCCGAACTCCTGAGGGCTGGGAGCGGCGCAAGCCCAAGGGCGCCCAGTGAGTGCCTGCCGTCCCGGTACCAGGGGGACCAGTGAGCACCGCCGTCGTCATCGAGGCTCCGGGCGAGCACCGGCTGGCGCGCACGAGCCCAGGCAGCCGGAGGCCTGCAAGGCCCTGGTCCGGTGCACGCCTTCGGTATCTGCGGCAGCGTCCGCGAGCAGCACACCTACGGTGCGGGAACGCGGCCGATGCCGCCACCTGTCGCGCTTCGGCCTGATCCATATCGGTGGGAATTGATGTCGCCGCAGGCTGATCGTCAACGCGAGCGTGTCCCCCATGGGGGGAATCTGAGTCGGGCGCCCAGGGCGGGGCAGGGGCCGGTAGGCTCCTGTCGAGATTCCGCCGCGTTGTCTCCTGACGAGACGGTTGGGAGAGTGTTGTGGCTGACCCCTCGGTCGAGACGATCGCCTCCGGCCGCTGCCTGGTAGCGAGGGTCAGCGGCGAGATGGATTACGTGACCGACCCGGTGTTGCGCCCGCAGTTCAAGGAACTGCTTTCGCGGGGCGACCGCTTCATCGTGCTGGACCTGTCCGATGTCTCGTTCTGTGACTCAGCCGGGCTGAACGTGCTGCTCGGAGTCTGGCGGCAGGCGGATGCGAGCGGGGCGGTGCTGGTGCTGGCGTGTGTGCCCGAGCCGTTGCGGCGGATCCTTGACATGACCGGGGTGGATCAGCTCCTGCGGGTCTATGACACCGTCACCGATGCAGAAGCCGTCTTCGGCGGCTGAGCCGCACTGTCTGCAGCGAGTGCAACGAGGTCGCGGACGCAGAGGCCGGCTTCCGCCGGGTGCCGCAACGGCTGGTCGAGGTTGAGGGTGTACTGGTTGCGCCGTCCGGCCCGTTGCCGGTGCAGATAGCCGGCCTGTTCGAGGTCGGTGATGATGGCCTGGACCGCTCGTTCGGTGATGAGGCAGGCGGCGGCAATGGTTCGCAGCCGTGCACCCGAGTCCCGTGCGATGGCCAGCAGCACCCTCGCGTGGTTGGTCAGGAACGTCCACCGGCGGTCCTGGTGATCCATGGCGTCAGCAGCCATCCCCGCCCCGTCTCCCGCCTTATGCGCGATGAAAAATGCCGGAAACCCTCATCACCTATTTTGCACGCGCGAGCATGAGGGGAGCCGGCCCTGCGGAGGAGTCCGGTCGGATCTCGCGGGAGCTGATCAGCCGGATGACTGCGGTGCGGATGGCGTCGTACACCCGGGTCGTCGACGGGTCATGACGTCGGCCCTCCCCGTCCATCACTCGCCGTGTCGCTCCACGGCACCGAAGACAGCGCGCTGCTGCTTGGCCTGCCTGTACGCGGCTTGAAGGCGTCCATGCCCGTGGCGTCGGGGATGAGGTCGGAAGGGCAGGGGGCTGGCAGCGGCTGCATGAGGAGCATCGTGCCAGGACAGGCGGAGCGGCACGGGCACGGGTGAAAGCGGCGCTGCCGGTGGTGCGGCGGGCCGGACGGGTGTGGTGGCGGGGACCCCCTTGGTTCGTCGTTGTATGCCGACGGGAGCACGGAACGTGGGGGAGCGCAGTAGTGGGAGGATTGCGAGGGTGATGGCAAGAACCAGTGACATCGAGAAGGCGGCCGGTGTACTGCGCGCCGGGGGCCTGGTGGCTCTACCGACCGAAACCGTTTACGGCCTGGGCGCCAACGCCGAGGATCCCGCCGCAGTCGCGCGCATCTTCAAGGTCAAGGGGCGTCCGCCCTCCCACCCGCTGATCGTCCACATCGGCGGCGCGGAGCAGCTGGGTGACTGGGTCGAGGACGTGCCTGCGACTGCGCGCCTGTTGGCCGAACGCTTCTGGCCGGGGCCGCTGACGCTGGTCCTGCGGCGCGGTCGCCGGGTGCCCCTGGAGGCGACGGGTGGGCTGGAGACGGTGGCCGTGCGTATGCCCGACCACCCGGTGGCACTCACGCTGCTGTCGGCCTTCGGCGGTGGCGTGGCGGCCCCGTCCGCCAACCGTTTCGGCTCGGTCAGCCCCACCACGGCGGACCACGTCCGTGCGGAGCTTGGTGATGCCGTCGACTTCGTGCTGGACGGCGGCCCCTGCGAGGTCGGCGTCGAGTCGACCATCGTCGACGCCACGGGCGATGCCTTGAGCGTCCTTCGACCCGGAGGGGTGACCCGCGAGGACCTCGAAGCGGTGCTGGGGCGCCCGCTTGCCGTCCCTTCGACGAGCCCCGTCCGGGTGCCGGGCCAGCATCCGTCCCACTACGCGCCGCGGGCGCGGGTCGTCCTCGTCGAGCCCGAGAAGGTCGTCGCCGAAGCGGAGCTCGCTCAGGAGCTGGGACACCAGGTCGGCGTTTTTCTTCCCCCCTCCCTCGCCGATGCCCCGGTGAAGGCGCACACCGTGGTGGCGGTCCCCGGTTCGATGGCCGCCTACGCGCACGGGCTGTATGGGTTCTTGCGCGAACTCGACCAGCAAGGGTGCGACCTCATCGTCGCGTCGTTGCCGGTGGAGGAGGGGCTGGGACTGGCGATCGCAAACCGGCTCCGCCGCGCCGCAGGGCCCCGGCCCTCTTGAAATGACCAGCACCGGCGCCGTCCGATGATCCTGCCACGGCTCCCACGATGCGCGCCGAAGCCGCTTGCGCACGGCCGTGCCGGACCTTCGGAATGCTGAACGCCCCGCGTCACGACACCAAGTCTGCAGGTACCTCAAGGCCGCGGGCGGTGACCAGGCGGGCCGTTCCGTCGGCCAGCCGGTACGACAGCCCCACCACGGCGGCCTGTCCGGCCTCGACCGCCTGCGCCAGGACGCGGGAGCGGTCCAGCAGCAGGCCGACGGTGTGCCGGATGTGCTCGGCGATGAAATCGGCGTCCTCGGTGCGCCCGGCGGCGCGGGCGGCGAGCACGCTGGGGGTCACCCGCTCGATCACGTCCCGCACGTAACCGCCCGCCGGCGTGCCGTCCTCGACGGCGGAGCGGGTGGCCGCGACCGCGCCGCACGCGTCGTGGCCGAGCACCACGACCAGCGGGGCGCCGAGCACGCTCACCCCGTACTCGATGCTGCCCAGCACCTCCGGTCCGGCGACGTGTCCGGCGGTGCGGACCACGAACAGGTCGCCCAGCCCGCGGTCGAAGATGATCTCGGCGGCCAGGCGGGAGTCGGAACAGCCGAAGAGCACGCCGAAGGGGCTCTGGGCCGGGACGACCTCGGCACGGCGGGCGGCGTCCTGGTTCGGGTGTTGCGGCGCACCGGCGACGAACCGCTGGTTGCCGTCCCGCAGCAATTCGAAGGCTTCACGGGGCGTAAGAGTCTGATTGTCGGCCATGGGAAGCAGACTACGACCAGGCCCCGGGCACGGCTCTGCCAGGTCTGGCCGTAACTGAGGCGTCGGACGAGGTCAGGAACAGGGGCGGCGGCACCCCCAGCCGCTGGGCGATGGCGTCTTCTGCCCGGGACCTCAGCGCGCGGCGAAGCTGGTCGGCCCGGTACGGCCGGCCCACTTCGTGGGCCGGTTCGGCCCCACCGCGCTCGTCGCCGCGCTCCTCACCACCCGCCGTCACACCACGCACAACGAACAGGGACGTGGACCCGCCGTAGACCAGATGAGGGAACGGGCATGCTTCGACCGCGGCGGTGGGGCCGCCCGGTCCGCTGCCCGCAGGCCGGGGATCATCACGACTTTCGTACTTCCGGCCTCACTCGCGCCGTCAGCGTCTTCGGCGAGGACGCGGTACAGCAGGGGTGGTCGTCTGTTCGGCGGTGGCGGTCGTCGCCGCTCTGGCGCACGGGAAGGTGTTCAGTGTGGCGCGGGCGCCGGGTTGAGGTGAGTATGAGCGATCCGCAGAGACGGTCCTGGACTCCGGTGGCGGGATCCGGTGGCTGCCGGGTGCTGCGTGACCAGCTGGCCGAGGCGATTGTTGCCATCTGCTGGGAGGCGCGGCTGGTGCGGCTGGCACAGGCCCTCGATCCGGCGGGTGACGGGCCGGATGGAGCGTGACAAGCGCACTCCTTTTCGCTTACTGGGCGTAGAGCGCGGTAAGCGCAGGCGTGGTCGACACCTCGTTGGCGTTAACGTTCCCGACGTTCTTTGGGGGTTGCGGCGAGCGTACGCATCGCCTCTCCGGTCCTCGATCGGAGCTGACGAGAAAGCCGGACACCGTCGCAACCTACATCCGGAAGGCAGCCTCACTGACAAAGTGACCGGGTGGTTCCCCGCAGGTCGCCGCGGTGCGGCGGCGCTGCCAGATGCGAGGATCCGGACCGGATGCCAGCCTGGTCACAAGGAACAAGGGCTATCCGGGAGGTGCGGTCATGGGCGCGGAAGGGATGAGGCAGCGAGCCAAGGACATGGCTGACAAGCTGCGGCAGAAGGGCCAGGGTGGTCAGAAGAGCAAGTCGCGACACAAGACCCAGGGGCGCAGCAAGCTCATCGAGGAGCAGATGAAGAAGCTCCAGGAGCGTCGGCACCGGCATCGGTGACCGGTAGCCCGGCTGGCCCGGCTGTGGGTGGCGGCCCGAACGTGTTGGGCACGCGCTCGCCCGGGTTCCCGGGTGCTCCCCTACGCAAGCTTGCGTCGTCGCCCTGCGCCGTCGGCGGTGCGCTCTGGCTCGTGGACGAAGAAGATGTCGTCGAGGGTCAAACCGCGCTTGGTCTCGGCGGCTTCGACGTGCACGTGCACGTCGTGACCTGCCCCGCTGCGACTGCTGGCCTGCTGCCTGGCGTCCGCCACCTGTGCCTCGGCGCCCGGAGAGAAGCAGGCGCGGCGGATCAGGCAGGACGAAGTCCCCTGGACAAGGGCCGAGACGCAGGGTCTGCCCGGGCCGGACCCGGTGGGCCAGGTACGGCGGCACCCGCCCGTCCGGGATCGCCCGGACGGTGATCGAGAAACGCCCAGAGTCGTCCGGCGAGGTCGGATTCGAGTACGTCCGCCAGTGCATTACGCCGCCTACGGCCACCTCCACTGGCACGTACTGCCCGGCCGCGCCCCGCCGGCACCACGAGCGTCGTCGCGTCCGCCGTCTCCGCCGGACCTTCCCGGCTCGCCAGCCGCCGGGCCGACCACAGGGGATCGACGACCGCCAGGAAGTCGGCAGCAACGGTGTGGTCAGCCGCCCGGCTCCCCGCCAGACGGGCCGTGCCAGGCGCTGGAGCACACCGACCATCCGGCCTCTCCGGTCCTCGTCACTCTCCTAGCCCACCAGGGCCGGTCCCGGGGCGGTCGCATCATTCAAAACGTCGGCGGTCCTCCTCGTCCCACTTGCGGGTGTCGCGCGGCTCGAGGTACGGCTCCTCGCCGGCCGGATGACCCCCTGCGACGGCGCGCTGGCGGGCCATCTCCGCGTCGAACTCCAGGCCGAGCAGGATCGCCAGGTTCGTGATCCACAGCCACACCAGGAAGATGATGACGCCGGCGAGGGCGCCGTAGGTCTTGTTGTAGGAGGCGAAGTTCGCCACGTACAGCGCGAATGCGGCCGAGGCGATCATCCAGATCACCAGCGCCAGGAAACTGCCCGGCGTGACCCATTTGAGGCCGCGGCCCTTCACGTTGGGTGTCGCCCAGTACAGGATCGCGATCATGATCGTGACCAGGATGACGAGCACGGGCCACTTGGCGATCGACCACACGGTCAGGAACGTGTCCCCGATGCCCAGCGCGGTGCCGACCTGCCGGGCCAGGCCGCCGGTGAGGACGACGATCAACGCACTGATCACTGCCATGATCATCAGCACGACGGTCACACCGACCCGGACCGGCAGCACCTTCCACACCGGGCGGCCCTCGGGGACGTCGTAGACCGCGTTCGCGCTGCGGATGAACGCGGCGACATAGCCGGACGCCGACCAGACGGCGAGGGCCAGACCGACGATCGCCATGATCGAGCCGAGCCCGCTGTTGCCCTGCATCTGCTTTACCGCGTTGCTGAGGACATCGCGCGCCGCGCCCGGGGCGAGTTTCTGGATGTTGTCCAGCACCTGCTGCGTCGCCGACTGCCCGACGATCCCGATCAGCGAGATCAGCGCCAGCAGGGCCGGGAACAGCGCCAGGATCCCGTAGTAGGTCAGCGCCGCGGCCCGGTCGGCCAGCTCATCCTTCTTGAACTCCTTCAGGGTGCCTTTCAGCACCGTTCCCCAGGAGCGTTTGGGCAGGTCCGTCGGAGTGTCCGGCGCCTGCTGTTCCACCTCCGTATCCGGACCAAATCTCTCCGGCTTGTCGTCGCGGCCGTACGCCGTGGCCTGCCGCTGCTCGCGGGTTTCGTGACCCCGGTCGTGGCGAGTGTCGTCACGCCTGTGTCGCAGTTTCATGACACAGCTCCTTACGGACGGAAGACGCGGGCCTGGCGCTCGCGCCCTGCCAGGACTTCTTGGGCAGATTGGTGGGCGCTGTTGGCCGGACAACTGCCTTACCCCCCGGGTTCCCAGGCGGTGCCCTCCCAGCCGGGCCACAACCTGGTCCGGGCGCCCGGGCGGGCCGTCACTCCCGGTCCGGGCGCCCGGGGTGCGAGGAGATCAAGGGCGGCGGCGCTTGCCGCGCTCTCCGGTCTCGTCGGCCTCGATGCGCTCCTTGCGCACTTCGCCTGTGACGGTTGCGCTCCCGGCAAGGGCCAGCAGCAGGGCGGGAAGGAGGGAGGAGGACCCAGCCTGCGCGGCAGTCCCCGTGGTGCCGCACAGAGCCGGGCAGAAGGCGCCGACCGACTGTGCGCGACAGTCTTTGCCGGGCCGGCGAGGTGCACGGGTCAGACAGGGCCGGAGCTCTGCCCGCGGGCTTCGTCGGCCACCTGCTGCCCGGAGTCGCGGGCCTGCCCGGAGACTTGGCCTGCCTGGTCGCGGGCCTCCTCCTTGGTGGTCTTCGCGGCCTCCGCGGCGGTGTCCTTCACTTCCTGGGCTGCCTGCTGGGCGGCCTCGGTGGCGTCCTGCTTCAGCTGCTGCGCGGACTCGACGGCTGCCTCCTTGACCGGCTCGAGCGTTTCGCCGGCCTGCTCGGTGATCCGGGAGGCTGCCTGTTCCTCGGCCTGGGACGTCGGCAGGAGAGAGGCGGCCAGCAGTCCGGCGCCGAAGGCGATCAGCCCGGCCGCCAGCGGGTTGCCCTGCGTCTGTCGCACCGCCTTCTCCGGCGCCCGGCTCACCGCCTCACGGGCCTGTCCGGCCACCTCACCGACCTGACCGGCGGCCTGCCCGGCCGTCTGGCGCACCGTGTCCGCGGCCCCGCCGGTGCCTTCCTTCACCGACTCCGTGGCCTGCACCGTACGGTCCCGCGCCGTCCCCGCCGATTCGGCGACGGTGCCCATGACGCGGTCCCGAAGCCCGGACACCGCGCCTCGCACCCGCCGGGTGCGGCGGCGCACCATCTGCCTGGGTCGGGCTCGGTCGGCCAGCCGGTTGACGTTCTCCGACAGGCGTTCCCGGGTGGTGTCGATCTCGGACCTTATTTGGTCGGGTGCCGTGCCCATTGTGCGTCCTCCTTTAGGGTTTGCGCCGTCTGTTCCGGCTTGGGGGACACCTCCCGCATCCGGGAGCGGCCCATGACGTACAGCACAGCCGCGATCACCGCCCATACGGCGGCGACGATCAGTGCCGCCCAGCCGGCGTCCATCACGTTGGCCAGACCGAAAACGGCCGCGAGCGACAAGAAGAGCGCCACCATGTATCCGCCGAACCCGGCACCCCCGTACATCCCGGCGGCCTTGCCCGCCTTGGTGGCCTCCTCTCGGATCTCCGTCTTCGCCAGCTCCACCTCCTGACGGAACAGCGTCTGCAGATCCGACGTCACCGCCGACAGCAACTCGCCCGCCGAGCGGTCCGGACCCGCCTCTGGCTGTCCACCGGCTCCCGGCGACTGCGGATAGATCGACGACATCTCACACCCCCGGATGCGCCGGATAACCGGACAGCTCCGGCGGCGGCACCGGCGTGCCCGCAGGCAGCGTGCTGCTCTCCTCGCGCTCCAGCCCCTGCCGCCGAACGTCCTGAGACGAAGCCGACGGGGCCTGCGCGGCCTTGGTGCCGGCCTTGGCCAGGCGGCCCACCACCAGACCGGCCAGCACCGCCCCGCCCAAGAACGCCCCCGGCCGGCGGCGCGCGAAGTTCTGCAGGTCGCCTACCAGGCCCTCCACGCCGTGCTTGTCCAGGTAGTCCGCCGCGCGGTGGCCCTGATCGGCTGCCTGGACCGCCAGACTCCTGGCGGGCGAATCACCCGAGGCGTTCTCCGCCATGCCCGCGAGATCATCCGCCCACTGCCGCACCGTCCCGGCCAGCCGTTCCACCTGTCCCTGGCTCTCCCCCGCAACCCGCTCCCTGAGGTCGCGTATCGCACCGCCTGCCTGCGCGCGTGCTTCGCCCGCGACGGCCTTTGCCTGCTCGGCAGCCGTCCCGGCGACCTCGCCGGCCGCCTGCCCGGTCTGCGCGGCCACGGCCGACGTCTGTTCCTTCGCCTTCTGCCCCGTCTGCTGAACGCGACCGGCATCTTCACTCATGAGCCACTCCTCCCTCGGTGCTCCGAGGCGGCCGACGGAGTCGGCGCCTCCGGATCCGCGTCCATGAGCGGGTACCCCACATATCCACACAGAACAGTCAAATGGGGTGCAATCCGCTATGCCTTCGAGAGGCCGGTGCGTGGTCGATCGCGAAGTGGCCGGCGCTAGTCATCCTGGTCACGATCACGATCGCGATCCTGTACTGGGCGACACCCAACGTGAAGGGCCGCGGCCTCAAATGGGTCACGCCCGGCAGTTTCCTGGCGCTGGTCATCTGGATGATCGCCTCGGTCGCATTCGCGCTGTACGTGGCGAACTTCGCCTCGGGCCACGAACCTGGCAATTGTGCTGGGCCTGGGGTTCGACGCGGAGATGAACCGTCAGCGTGCTGTCGCGAGCGGTCACCCGGCCGAGGAGGAGCCGTACCTGGAGCCGCGCGACACCCGGAAGTGGGACGAGGACGATCGCCGCCGCCCTGAAGCGTGAGCGATGTGGCCAGCCCCGTCCCGCGGTCTGCTGGTGGGCTGCTCTTAAGAAGGCGGTGCCGCCGTGCCGCCCGAACTCCTCACCGCCCGTTGCCCACCCTGAGGCGGCAGGTCGGGGGCACCAGATGCGTAGGGCATGGTCCAGTGGACATGAACGCGGACACGCTCGGGCTCTGTCGCGGTTTTCCGGCCGTTCACCGACGGTGTTGGATGGCGCGCTGTCGCCCGGGCAGGCGTGGGACATGACTTCTGCTGATCGGCACCTACGGACCGGGTCCCTTCCAGCGGGTCACACCTCCGCAGCGGACGCCGCGGAGGAACTGCTGGCCCTGAGGGAGGAAAACCGTCAACTCAAAGAGGGCATGCTTGCCCACGCCCGCATCGACCAGGCCATGGGCGTGCTGGTCGCCTTGGGAGGCATGACTCCCGATGAGGCGTGGGACCTGCTGTGTGAGGTGTCGATGAACACCAACACGAAACTGCGGATGGTGGCCGAGGGGCTCGTCGGCTGGCCCGCAGGCGGGACACTGCCCGAGGACGTGCGCAAGGCTCTCGATGCTGCCGTCGCGGCCCAGCACCCGTCACCGTAAGGCAGCGTCTGGCTGGGAGTCGCAGGGTGGGAGACCGCCGACTGCTGGGCCCGGCTCCTGCGCCTTGTGGAATGGCGTTACGACTGACGCTTGTCCTCGGGCGCGTCGGCCTCGATCTGCTCCTTGCGGACCTCGCCGTGACGGTCTCTTCCTCGGTCCGCTCGTCGGTGGTGAGGCGGACCCTCTCGACCGGCTCGGCCCTGGTCTCCACGACAGGCCGCTCCTCGTACAGCGTCACTTCGTGCTCCGCTTCACTGATGTCCGGGCCTGCCATGGCCGCACCGCGGTTGGCTTCGGTGACCGGTTCGCACTCGACACCAACCTCTTCGTGGCGTACGGGGACGGTCTGCTGGACCTCTTCGGTGACGACGTACTTGCGCAGCCGGGCCCGGCTGACCTCCTGGTGTTCGGTGCCGACGTGCGTCTGCTCTTCGGAGCGGGTCATCGCGTCATCGCCGGTGGCTTCCGTGCCGGTGGCGGTTTCGGCGTCGGTGTGGGCCCAGCCGCCGGTCCCGGGCTGGTTGGCCTGCTGCCAGGCGACGTCCCAGTCGATGCGGTAGTGCTCGTACAGTCGGTGCTCTTCGTCCTGGGACAGGTGGCCGCCGGCGTCGACATCGACGTTCGGGGCGTCCTTGGCCTTCCTTGGCGTAGTGGACCTCCAAGTGGTCCGTGACGATGCGAGCGTCGTGGATGGGTACGAACGACTCGTTGGTTCCGAACGGGCCGGTCTTGACGCTGCCCCATTCCGGCTGGCCGGTGGCGCCATCGAGGAAGACGTGCTTGGCCTCGCCGGTCTTGTTGCCGTCGGCGTCGTAGACCGGATGGTCCAGCACGGTCGGAATCTGCTCGCGGGCGATCGCCGCGATACTCCTTCTGCTGGCGTCCGGCTAACTCTCGCAAACATCATGACACTTGCTAAATGGATCAATTCGGACGGATGTAGAGCGTGGAACATGCCGGGTGGGCGCGCGGATACCCGCCTGTCATGGCACGGATGATCACAATGCGGAGGCCGAGCCCGGACGACGGGAACGGCCGGGACACCGAAGCCCGGCGCGAGAGGGGGGTCGGACCGGATGAACAGGTGGAGCGGCGAGCCCCGGATGAGCCCACTCAGCTGCCTGGGCGCTCCTGGCGGGCGGTGCTGAAGGGCACCGTCAAAGAGTTCAAGGACGATGAACTGGCCGACCGGGCTGCGGCGCTGACCTACTACGGGGTGCTCTCCCTCTTCCCCGCGCTGCTGGTGCTCGTCTCCCTGCTAGGGATCGCCGGACAGTCGGCGACGCAGCAGGTGCTGGACAACCTCCAGAAACTCACCCCTGGATCGGCCCGTGACGTCATCCGCGATGCCGTCACGCAGCTGCAGGGCAACGGGGGTATCGGCTCGGTCATGGCGATCGTGGGCCTGGCGCTGGCGGTGTGGTCGGCATCCGGCTACGTCGCGGCCTTCATCCGTACCGCCAACGCCGTGTACGACACGCCGGAGGGACGCCCGGTGTGGAAGGTACTGCCGGTTCGACTGGGCGTGACGGTGGCGCTGCTCATCCTGGCGGTCGTCAGCGCGCTGATCGTGGCGTTCACCGGCGGCCTGGCCCAGCAGGCAGGTACTGCTCTAGGCGTCGGGGACACGGCGCTGACAGTGTGGTCGGTCGCGAAGTGGCCGGTACTGGTCGTGCTGGTGACGATCATGATCGCGATTCTCTTCTGGGCGACACCGAACGTGAAGGGCCGTGGCTTCAGGTGGGTCACGCCCGGCAGTTTCCTGGCCCTCGTGCTCTGGGTGATCGCGTCGTTGATCCACATCCATAGCGGGTAGACGGGTCGGCGTGGCTGACGTCGTACAGGCTGGATTCTGGGGGCTGGTGGCGGGCTCGGCGCTGCTGCTCGGTGCCGCGCTCGCACCTGCTTGAACAGGCCACCGGCGACCCCCGGCCGCTGAGCGCGCCGAGCGCCATGCCGACCGGCTTGTAGACGACTATCGATGCCTTCAGGGCTACCTCCCACCCCGGCGGCGCAGCAGCAGCCAAGCGGCCACCGCCACGCCGCCGGCCACGATCAGCGCAGTGCGGTTGTCGCGGGCGGCCTGGGCACTCTGCTGGGCTTTGACGCGGACCGGTTCGGGTGCCTTGTCCTGCCACACCTGACCCGCCTGTCCGGCCTTGGCCTTCACCTGCTCGGCAGCTGCGGTGGCCTTGTCCTTGACCGGCTCGGGCAGCTTGTCCTGCACCAGGTGCGCGGCCTCGGCCGCCTTCACCTTGACCTGCCCGGTCAGTTCTGCGGCCTTGGCGCCCGCCTGCTCCGTCAGCACGCCCACCTGTTCCTGGACAGCGGTCGCCTTCTCCTGTGCGCGGGACTTGACGTCCGTCTTGGCGGCCAGGTCCTCGACCGTCTCCCCGAGCTCCTGGCGGGTCTGCTCAACCTGCTCCCGCAGCTCTTCGCTGCTGGAGGCGGTGGACTCGTCGTGGGGCGGCTGGGTCATCGC
This sequence comes from Streptomyces sp. NPDC050416, assembly GCF_044458845.1. Taxonomy (NCBI): domain Bacteria; kingdom Bacillati; phylum Actinomycetota; class Actinomycetes; order Kitasatosporales; family Streptomycetaceae; genus Streptomyces; species Streptomyces sp. NPDC050416. Next base: position 7,106 of record NZ_JBITII010000002.1, on the reverse strand, counting down.
TGTGCACTCTCCTTGATCTCGGCCACATCGGCCTTGACGCTGTCGATGGTCTGCTCGGGTGCCGGCGGTGCGGCCTGGCTGACCTCCTTCCTGCCCTTCACGGCCAGCACCGCGGTGATCACGCCGAGAACGGCGGTGACGATCAGGGCCGCGGCCCACACCGGGAGGGGAACAGCCAAGGCTGCGGTGACGGTGGCGACCAGGGCCTGCGCTGTCAGGAAGCCGACCAGACCGGCCCCGCCGAACAGGCCCCCGCCCTTGCCGTACCGCTTGCCCTTCTCCCTCATCTCCGCCTGAGCCAGCCGCATCTCCCCGCGAACCAACTCCGTCAGCTGCTGGGAGGCCCGCTGGACCAGATCACCCACCGGCTCCTGCGAACCGCTCGGGTCACGTTGGGAATGCTGCGTACTCATGACGGATCGCCGCCTTTCTCAGATGCCGGCAATAGTTGTCGCCGGGATGCAGGCGCCAACTTGTGCCGTTGAACGGCCCACGCCCGCCTCACCGGGTCCCGGGTGCCCGGATGCGGGTGCACCATCCGGCGGACCTGCGGTTTCGGTGGCTTGTGGCTGTCATCGCAGCAAGCGCACGGCCAGGCGGGGAGCACGACTTACCAAGGCGGCTGCGGCCAGGCCGATCGTGGCACCGACGGCGACGTCGGAGGGGTAGTGGGCGCCCGTATGTACGCGCTCGGCGGCCACCATGACGGCCGGCACCGCACACACCGCGCCCGCCCATGGCCACACCAGTGCCACCGCGGCGCTGAACGCCATCCCTGCGGCGGTGTGCCCGGAGGGGAAGGACGAGGAATCGGGGCGGTCATGGACCTCCTCGTGCGAGATCCATTCCTTCGGCGGCCGACACCGATGCCACACGCGCTTGAGGACACAGTTCGAGGCCAGTTCCGCCACGGCCATGCTCGCCAGGCCGACGGCCGCGGCCCTGCGTCCCCGCCACCCGGCGGCGGACAGGGCCACGGCCGCGCCCCACCACAGCTTGGTGTGCTCGGCACTCTCCTCCACCGCCGGCAGGACCCGCCGTACGCAGGCCGACCGCCACGACGCCACCCACCGCGTCATCCGGTGATCACCCTCACGAAGATCCGCCAGCACTCTCATGACCTGCGACTTCCCTGCCAGAGCAGCACCTAACTCCATGACCTCGGCGATTACTTCATTCGAGACGGCGCCGGTCTTCCTCGCTCCACGCCCGGGTGTCGCGGGGCGGGACATAGGGCTCTTCTTCCTCGGGCAGACCGCCGGCGACGGCGCGCTGGCGGGCCATCTCCGCGTCGAACTCCAGGCCGAGCAGGATCGCCAGGTTCGTGATCCACAGCCACACCAGGAAGATGATCACGCCGGCGAGGGTGCCGTAGGTCTTGTTGTAGGAGGCGAAGTTCGCCACGTAGAACGTCGAGCCAGCGCGGCAGTGTGCACCGGAGTGAGCCATGCCGCCACGCAGAAGGGGCAAACGAAACAGGATGGGGGCACCTGACGCTGGTCCGGCCCCATGTGCCAGGCACTGCTCGGCACTGATCCTGACCCATCCGCGGGCAACGAGACTCACCAGTGCACGATCTGGCCCACCATCTGGAAGACGCGATGGACCGGCGCCACATGAGCGCGGAAACCGTCGCCGATGCCAGTCAGGTCAGAAAGGGTTCTCGTGAGGCGGTGAGGTTGTAGTCCGCCGCCTGCGGCACGACGCCTGTTTTGGTGGCGAGCAGGGCCAACGGGTGCTGGGCGAACCTGCCTTGACCTGCAGAAAGATGTTCAAGGGAGGGGCAGGATCCGGCGCAGGGAGCGCTGCGTTGCTCGAAAAGAGCAACGGTCAAAAGACCGTGTGCGTTTTGCGTGAACGCAAAAAACTCCCGACCTGTATTTCTGCAGGTCAGGAGCCTTTTCCGGAGTGCCCCCGGCAGGATTCGAACCTGCGCACACGGCTCCGGAGGCCGTTAGCGAGGACCACGATGGTGCAGGTCACGACGGAGCCGACGGACCAGAACCTCGGCCTCGTCCACGCATAGTCCACGCAGAGCGAGAGTGCTGACGCCAGGGCTGGGGACCTGCGTCTGCTCCAACTGGCCCACTGCATGCTGGTGCACCCGATAGCCTTCCATGCGCTGGTGAAGCCAGGGAAGCACATAGTGGACGGCGGAAGGACAGGACCGAGTGTCGACGTTGAGCAACCTCCTGCGGCAGGTCGGACAGAAGGATCCGCAGCTGGCTGCCGACCTGGCTAGGGAGGTGGAAGCGCTAAGCCGGCGTCGCCGCTTCGGACTCAACTTTGAACGCCACGTGCCTGAGACGGTCGATCTGCCAGGGCGGCCGGTTCGCAAGGGTGACAAGGTGCGCTTCCTCGCCGAGCGCGGGGCCCGTCCCAAGTCAGTCGATCAGCGCATCTGGAGAGTCGTTGGTCTCACGCGTACTGAGAGTGGCCGCGTTGCCACCCTCACTCGTCAAGACACTTCCGATGCGGAGGTTGAGACCGCAACCCGCTCCGTAGATGATCTCGTCGTCGTAGCGGAGTTCCGTGACGCCATTTTCCCGGGCCTCATTTCTACTGGCAAAGTCGAGCGAGGGGGCGAAAAGCCGTTCCATTCTGTTATCAATGCGGAGAACTACCACGCACTGCAGACCTTGCTCTTCACCCATGAGGGGAAAGTCGACGCCATCTTCATCGACCCCCCATACAACACTCGCGACAATGATTGGAAGTACAACAACGATTACGTCGACCCTGAAGACGATTACGCCCACTCTAAGTGGCTGGCCTTCATGGAACGGCGTCTGAAGCTTGCGAAGCGCCTTCTTAACCCCGAGTCCTCTGCCCTTATCGTCACAATCGATGAGAAAGAGGTCCTTCGTCTCGGCCTGCTGCTTGAGCAAACCTTCCCTGAGGCCGCTATTCAGATGGTCACGTCCGTCATTAGCGCAAAGGGGGCAGTGCGGCGCGGGAAATTCTCACGAGTCGAGGAGCATATCTTTTTCTTGACCTTCGGGGGGGCGAAAATTCACCCGTGGGAAAGTAACATGCTCCCGTCATACAAGGAAACACAGGAAGACGAAGCCGCCGAAGAGGTAGAAGCTGCTCCCAAGCCAATCGAATGGCTTGGCTTGCGACGTAGAGAGCCGTCCAGCGTCCGCGGTTCGCGACCGAATCAGTTCTATCCCATCTTCGTGTCCCGTGAGGATGGGACGTTGCACTCTATTGGTGATCCGATCGATGACGACGTCGATCGATCTGCCGTTCCGGCCCCTGCGGGTACAGTCGCGCTTTGGCCACTAAAGCCTGACGGGACAGAAATGCTGTGGGGACTAACCCCTGAGGTTCTGAGGAAAAATTGGGCTAACGGCTACGCACGGGTTAAAAACTGGAAGCCAGCCACCGCAAAGGGTACGGTTTATTACCTGCCCAGTGGCACTATTGAGCGCATCCGCAAGGGAGAAATCACCGTCACTGGGCGAGCTGCGGATGGCGCCGTAGAAGGACACGTCACGCCTGACAGCTCAATTGTCACTCCGCCGAAGCGGGTGTGGAATATGGCGTCACACAATGCTGAGATCGGTGGTACAAGTATTCTCTCAGCGCTTATTCCAAAGCGCCACTTCCCGTACCCTAAGTCTCTGTTCGCGGTCGAGGACATCCTGCGCTTCGTTGTTGGCCCCAAAAAGGATGCTCTTGTCGTCGATTTCTTCGGCGGCTCTGGCACTACTGCTCATGCCGTTATGCGTCTGAATCGCCAAGACGACGGAGCCCGCTCCAGCATCGTCGTCACAAATAACGAGGTGTCGGCGAACGAGCAGGCTCGGCTGCGGACACAAGGATTGCGGCCTGGTGATGCCGAATGGGAGCGACTCGGCATCTGCGACTTCATTACTAAGCCGCGACTGCAAGCGGCAGTCACAGGTTTGACACCCGAGGGCGAGCCCGTTAAAGGAAAGTACAGGTTCGCCGACCCATTTCCTATGTCGGATGGCTTCGATGAGAACATCGAATTTTTTACGATGACTTATGAAGCTCCGCGAGCAATTGCACATCACCGTTCTTTCGAGGCTGTGGCTCCCCTGCTCTGGCTTAAGGCCGGAGCACGAGGACGTCGTATAGAGAAGGCGCGCGATGACTTTGATATCGCTGACTCATACGGCGTGCTTTTTGACATGGATTACTCGCACGACTTTCTGACCGCCCTTGCAGAGGTCGATAGCGTACGAATGGCGTTCATCGTGACTGACGACGACCGTAGCTTCCAAATGGTCTGCTCAGAGCTTCCAGGCCACGTAGAACCAGTGCGCTTGTACGAGTCTTATCTGACGAATTTCACAATCAACACGGGCAGGGAGTGACTGCACGATGCGATTCACGCTGAAGGAGTACCAGAACGACGCCGTGGGTCAAATGCTGACCTACTTCAGTGACGCCCGTGAGGACTTCCATCGGAAGGGTCGTAACGTCTCCTTCTCTCTCGCAGCCACTACCGGTGCCGGTAAAACGGTTATGGCCGCCGCAGTGATCGAATCGCTTTTCCTCGGCAACGATGATTGGGATTTTGAAGCCGACCAAGGCGCGGTAGTTTTGTGGTTCACAGACGATCCGTCTCTCAACGAGCAGACACGTTTGCGGCTAGTTGAGGCGGCAGGTGACCGCATCGCTCACTCCCAATTGCACGTGATCGAGAACACCTTCAATCGAGAGAAGTTCGAATCAGGAAAGGTATACTTCCTCAATTCGCAGAAGCTCTCGAAGAAGTCGCTGCTTGTCCGGGGAGCGGCAGAGGACGAACAGACACCTCTAGTAGAGCGCTCAGTGTCGCCGGACCTACGCGCCTTTACTATCTGGGAGACAATCAAGAACACCATCGAGGATGACCGCCTGACCCTTTATCTGATTCTTGACGAGGCACATAAAGGGATGCGGAAGCTCACTAAAAGCGACCGTGAGGATAGGACCACTATCGTCAAGCGCCTGGTCAACGGAGGTAGTGGGGTGCCTCCGGTCCCCGTGGTGTGGGGCATTTCTGCGACAATTGAACGGTTCTCGGAAGCGATGTCGCAGGCGCAAGGCCGCTTCACCTACCCGGACTATGAGGTTGACCCCGCCCTGATCCAGGAGTCTGGCCTCCTGAAGGACGACATTCGTCTCGACTTCCCCTCCGAATCAGGCGTGTTCGACACTGTCCTTCTAAAGCGAGGCACGCGAAAAGTACGCGAGTCAGCCGCGCAGTGGAAGCAATACGCCGAAGAGCAAGGCACGACATCGGACCCAGTGGTACCGCTCCTGGTGGTACAGGTCCCCAACACTCCGTCAGACAGCTTGCTCGTATCGGCCATCGATACAATCCGCGAAGAGTGGCCAGAACTGCCGGCCGGCAGCATCGCGCATGTATTCGGAGAACACGCAAACATCCAGTTGGGCGACTACGTGATTCCATACGTGGCGCCGGAAAAGGTCCAAGATAGGTCGCATATCAGAGTCATTCTTGCAAAAGATGCTATCTCCACGGGCTGGGATTGCCCTCGGGCTGAGGTACTCGTATCTTTTCGCCCGGCTACTGACAAGACGCATATCACACAGCTCCTTGGCCGCATGGTTCGGACTCCACTAGCGCGCCGCATTACCGGAAATGATCGCCTCAATTCCGTCGAGTGTGTCCTCCCGTTCTTCAATCGCGCGACCGCCACTGGGGTCGCCGAGATCCTCCTCGGAAAGAGCTCTGGCGACGACAGTGAAGACGGATCTGGAGGTTCCGGCGGAGGCGAGGGACGCCGCGTCCTCTATAAGCCGGTCGACATGGTCGTTAATCAGGCGGTCCCCGCGGAAGTTTGGGATGCATTTGATGCTATGCCGTCCCAGACCCTTCCACGTAAAGCAGCAAAGCCTACCAAGCGACTAACGGCACTTGCCCAGGCTCTCTCACGCGACCACCTCTTGCCTGACGCGCGGAAGGTTGCTTACGCGGAACTATTCGCAGTTCTCGATGGCTTGATGGCTCGATACAAAGAGCAGGTGCAAGTCGCAACGACTGGCATATTGGATGTCAAGGGAGAGACGCTCATTGCCTCCGTTCACAACAAAAATGTTGTTGTAGCGGAAGAATTCACTGAGATCGCGGATGAGCGCTCGGTGGATTCAGACTTCAAAGTTGCGCAACGTCTCCTTTCCCCGGATCTGGCACGCAAGTATGCCGACCATATCGCAGTGGAGGATGATGACGATGATGGTCTTTTTGATGCTCACGTAAAAGTCGCTGCCTTGGCGCAAGTCAACGGTGTTCAGGCGGCTGTCGATCGGGAGGCCGACGCCCTGGCGACCAAATGGCTTTCTCAGTTCCGGGTAGCCATCAAGGGACTGACGGACGAACGCAAGGCCGTCTATGACGACATCATCGCGATGTCTGTAGAGCCGCAGCGCACCGGAGTTGCACGACCCAAAGTTCGGTCCGAGGAAACAGAGTATTCGGACGGTAGCAAGGTCGTGACTAAGCCTGGACACCTCATGGCTGACGAGAACGGTGACTTCCCCATTTCATCGCTCAACCAGTGGGAAACGAAGGTTCTAGAGTCGGAGATGGGGCAGCCAGGCTTCCTGGCTTGGTATAGGAACCCGGGACGCGCCTCTGAGGATTCGCTCGCAATCGCTTATAAGGACGGCAAGGGTGATTGGCGGCGCATGTGTCCTGACTTCATCTTCTTCCATGGTGATCTCTCTGATGTGAAGGTCTCCATTGTCGATCCGCACGGCTTCCATCTCCGGGACGCTCTCCCTAAGTTGGTGGGTCTGGTGGACTTCACTGAGGAGTACGGCACTGAATTCCACCGCATCGAGGCTGTGGCAGAGACGAAGGACAAGAGGCTTCGAGTGCTCGACCTAAAGAGTTCTTCGGTGCGAGAAGCTATTAAGGGAGCGAGCGACGTGGAACAGCTTTATCTGTCCGCGGCTGCGACAGATTACTGAGCTTGTCAGGTCGACGGGGCGCCGAAAGCGCGGTCGGCGGAGCGGCTTTGGGGTGGCGCTGCTTTGGCGCGAGTGATCATGGCCCCGTAAGCTTTCGGCGCGTCGGGCAGTCTGTGGACCTGCCCGGTAAAGCACGACGTTGGGGCCATGAT